>NZ_JBVHLK010000032.1:0-55528 GCF_055559015.1 Streptomyces sp. NPDC024698
ACCCATCCACCGAACCCGCACCCGATGGAACATCACCCCACTACACTCAAAATCCGGCCCCTGACCAGCAGGAATAGCAAAACGCTGCTGGAGTATTAGAACTCCTAACGAAATGATCTTCAAGGTGGTTGGATCACTTCGGGGCCGTTGATCTGGGGGTGCGGGGTGGCTCGGCGGAAGCCGTGGGATGTCGATGACGAGCTGTGGGCGGTGATCGAGCCGCTGTTGCCGAAGGTTGAGCGTCGGGTCCGGCATCCGGGGCGGAAGCGGCATCCGGACCGACTGGTGTTTCAGGGCATTTTGTTCGTGCTGCACACCGGGATTGCCTGGGAGCACCTGCCGCAGGAGCTCGGCTTCAGTTCGGGTATGACGTGCTGGCGCCGCCTGGCCGAGTGGACCGAGGCCGGCGTGTGGCCCCGGCTCCATGAAGCACTCTTGGCCAAGCTCCGGAGCGCGGACGCCCTGGACTTCTCCCGAGCGGCGGTCGACGGCTCCCACATCCGGGCGTTAAAAGGGGCCCCAAGACGGGACGAAGCCCTGTCGACCGGGGCAGGACGGGCAGCAAGCACCACCTAATGGTGAGTTACGAGGCTGGTGAAGCCTGAAGCACCACCGGGCCTGGAGCTCTTTGATCAGACGGGTTCACCAGTCTCGTGTCGTGGTGGCGGTGTGAACGCGACCGGGTCGAGGATGTTCGTGGTCTGAGCCGTTCGCGAGGAACACCTCCCAGCTCACCGGGAGCCTTCAAGCTCTCGAAAAGACTGAGGACCTCGCGAGTAGCTGGGGTCACGAACGGCTAATCGGATGCTGGGCCGGCAGAGCCCTTCCATTAGGGAGTCGCGTGTCTCCATGGCTGTGACCAGCAAGTGAGAGGGGCAACTCACAGGAAGGACGCGAGGCAATTCCATGAAGATCTTCTGCGGTATCGACTGGGCCAGCGACCACCATGACATCGCCCTCGTCGATGCCGACGGCACACCGGTGGCCAAGGCCAGAATCACGGACGACGTCGCCGGCCTTCAGCAGCTGCTGGACCTCCTGGCCGAGCACGGGGACACCCCCGAAACCCGCATACCAGCGGCCATCGAGACGTCCCGAGGACTGCTGGTGGCCTGCCTGCGAGCCACCGGCCGCCCCATCTACGCGATCAACCCGATGGCAGTGTCCCGATACCGCGACCGCCACTCCGTTGCACGCAAGAAGTCAGACCACTTCGATGCCATGGTCCTGGCCAACATCTTGCGCACTGACACCGCAGCACACCGGACGCTGCCCGCCGACACGGAACTCGCCCAGGCGATTGCTGTCTTGGCCCGCGCTCAACAGGACGCGGTCTGGGACCGCACCCAGGCTGCCAACAAATTACGCTCCCACCTGCGCGAACACTTCCCCGGCTATCTCGCCGCCGTCCAGCCGGTCCTCGGCGGCCTGTGCTCATCCGTCGCCCGCGTGCTGCTGGCAGCCGCGTCCACGCCGGCCCGAGCCGCCCGGCTGACCAAGCCCCAGCTGCGGGCCGCACTGAAAAGAGCCGGACGCCAACGCGGGATCGAGGCAGAGGCCACACGCCTGCAAGCGGTTCTACGGGCTCCTCAGATGCGCCAACTCCCACTGGTCGAGGACGCAATGGGCCACCAGGCCCTGACACTGCTCCGGAAGCTGGACGCCGCCTGCACCAGTGCAGACGAACTCGCTGAAGCCGCGGTGGAAGCCTTCGAGACACACCCGGACGCCGAAATCATCACCAGCTTCCCGGGGCTCGGCTCCCTCTCCGGCGCACGCGTGCTCGCCGAGATCGGAGACGACCGATCCCGCTTCGCCGATGCCAAAGCCCTCAAGTCCTACGCCGGAGCAGCACCAGTGACCCGGGCATCGGGCAAGAGCGTCTCCGTCAAGGCCCGCCGGATCAAGAACCAGCGTCTCGCTGCTGCCGGCTACGTCTGGTCGTTCGCATCCCTGACGGCCTCAGCCGGCGCCAGGGCCCATTACGACCGCAGACGCACCATCGGCGACCGGCACATCTCAGCCTTGCGGAATCTCTTCAACCGCATGATCGGGTGCTTGCACCACTGCCTCAACCGGCAAGTCCACTACGACGAAACCACTGCTTTCCCGTCCCGTCCCGAACCCAAACTCACTGCCGCAGCTTGACCGCTTAACCCCATCGGATGTCTGATCACGGACGCCACTGGCATCCCGCTCGCCGTCACCCTGACCGGCGGCAACCGCAACGACGTCACCCAGCTCATTCCCCTGCTCCAGGCAGTGCCGCCCGTCCGAGGTATACGCGGGCGACCTCGGCGCCGCCCCGATGTCGTGCTCGGTGACCGCGGCTACGACCACGACAAGTACCGCCGCTTCGTCCGCGCGCTCGGCGTGAAGCCGCTGATCGCTCGACGCGGCACCGAACACGGCTCCGGACTCGGCACCCAACGCTGGGTTGTCGAGCGCGCCTTCGCCCACCTGCACTGGTTCCGCCGCCTGCGGATCCGCTGGGAGATCCGCGACGACATCCACGAAGCCTTCCTCACCCTGGGATGCGCACTCATCTGCTGGCGACGCCTGTCACAGTCAGTCCAAGCTCTCGCCCTCCCGCAGTAGCCATTCCCGGACCGAAGGAGCATGGTCAAAGAGCTGGCTGACCTGCATGTCTTCTTCGCGTGCGGTCACTTTCGGCAGCGGGGCGAAGTCATCCGGAAGCACGTCCAGCAGACTCATCACGCGGTCTCCCGCACGCAGAGTGATCAACAGCTCGCACCGCAGCTGACGCGGGACGTCCGGGCGGTGGAACATGCTGTGCCACAGGGCCGGCCGCAAGTAGTGGGTGCCATCGGGCGCCGCATTTGCTCGCACCCAAGCCGGGTCCAACCACTGGCTCAGGACGAGGTCACACGCCCGCTCCTCCAGCCCGAGCAACGAGGCCGAATCGACGGCTTTCAGCTCGCGAGGCAACGGCTGATCGAAGTCCATCGCCCCATGCTGCCGGACGGCGCCCCACGACGAGGAGCCGACCCCAAAGTGTCATTTCGTTAGGAGTTCTTAGGGCTGGTGGCCCTGGCCGTGATCTTGCAGGTGCTGCGGCACCGCTTTCCGGTCGCCTTCTGGTGGCTCATCGGCTATCCCGTCGTCGCGCTACGGGTGCTCACCACCTACCGCGCCACCATGGACGCGTGCGGCCTGACCGTCCCTGCTTCGGCTGTGCGTCGGGCAACGGCCCGGATGATGGGGCGGGAGGCGTCGCCCGTGCCGCCGCGCCGGTCGCTTCCCCTGCCCACCGGCTCGGGGCTCGTGATGCGACTGCGCATGGCGACCGGGCAGGCGCCGGAGGACTTCGCCGCCTCCGCCGATCGGTTGCGTCACGCCTGGGCAGCGCACGCCGTCCACATCCGCCCCACCAAGCCTGGACGCCTCGAACTGCGGCTCATCGGCTGGGACGTACTCGCCAACGTGCGTCCGGCACGGCGCCGGTTCTCCGGCGGACCGCTGACCTTGCCTCTCGCCCTGCGGGACGACGGGAGTTGGCACGTACGAGACTTTCGCACCGTGCCGCACGAGCTGATCCTCGGTGCCACTCAGTCCGGCAAGTCCGTCTACCTGCGCAACCTGCTGTGCGGACTGGCCCGGCAACGAGTCGTCCTCGTCGGCATCGACTGCAAATGGGGCGTTGAACTGGCGCCGTTCGCACCCCGGTTGTCAGCGCTCGCCGATACCTCGGACCGTGCGAACGAACTCCTGGACGTGCTCCTGGAGGAGATGGAGGAGCGGTTCCGGCTGATCGGTGTCACCTCCGGAGCGGGCCCGGACGCCGTGCTCACCTCCGACGTGTGGGGCCTGCCCGACGCGGTGCGACCCGTGCCGATCGTGGTCGTCGTCGACGAGGTGGCGGAACTCTTCCTCGCCGCGAGTCGCGACGACGAAAAGCGCCGGGACGCCATGGTCACCAAGCTGATCCGCATCGCCCAGCTCGGCCGCGCCGCGGGCATCTACCTGGAGGTGTGCGGACAGCGCTTCGGCTCCGAACTCGGCAAGGGCGCCACCATGCTGCGGGCCCAGCTCACCGGCCGCGTCTGCCACCGGGTCAACGACGAGTCCTCGGCCAACATGGCCCTTGCCGATATCTCCCCCGAGGCAGCGCTCGCCGCGACTGGCATTCCCGCTGACCGCCCGGGCGTGGCCGTGGTCGGAGACTCCTCGGGCGGCTGGTCCCGAGCCCGATCGCCACACCTCACCCTGGACGACGCTGCGGCCGTGTGTCGCGCCACCGTCGACCTGGTCCCGAACCTGCCTCGCCTCGCCGCCTTCCAGCCGGCCGTCGCTCCGGAGGCCGTGGAGAAGTCCACGCCCTCCACCACCGCCGCAACCGCCCCGCGTCCGGTGACCGAGTAGCGGCACCTCTTTCCCCGTGGTTGGCGTGACCGCCTCGCGCCGTGTCCCTACCCCTCCCATGCCTCGAACCGGAAGGAGTCCGTGCCGATGCGTGCCTTCCTGGCCCGTGTGGACGCCGTGATCATCCAAGCGGTCATCGCGGGCGCCCTGTCCTTCTCGCACCTGCACGACCTGGCCGAAGCGGCGGGACAGGGCGGCTGGAAGGCGTGGGCCTACCCCGTTTCCGTCGACCTGCTCCTCGTCGCTGCCTGGCGGCGAATGCGCGACCAGCAACGTGCCGGGCTCCCGGCCGGTGGGCCGCGGCTGTGGTTCCTGGTCGCCCTCGCGGCGTCCCTCGGTGCGAACATCGCCACCGCCGGGCTCCTCGACCTGGCCCACGTCCCCGCCCTGCTCCGCGTGGTCGTCGCGGGCTGGCCGGCCGTGGCCTTCTTCGGCGGCACGCTGCTGGCCCACACGCCTCGCACCTCAGATGCCGTCGACCGTAGTGCGTCGGCCGAGTCCGAGGTGGGGGAGTCGATGCCGCTTGCCCCCACGCCCGCGATCGTCGAACCGACAGTCAGCGGCACGGCAGAGCCCGACCCCGTCCCGGCCCTGGAGCCCGCGCCCGACTCGGTCCCGGCACCGGTGCTCGCCTCGACCGCCCAGCTCCCGCCCGCCCTCGTCGACCGTGCCCAAGCGGTCGCCCGAGAGCTCTGCTCCACTACCGGCGAACCTGCCGACCCCGACACCGTCCGTACCCGGCTCGGCCTGCCCGCGTCCATGACGCCGGCCGTCGCCGCGCACCTCTGACCAGGGAGACGCCCGCCATGAACCCGCGCTTCCGCGACGTCCGCCGCATCGGCCCCGTACAGATCGCCTCGTACCTCTCCCGGGGTCGAAGCCGACACGTCGCCGCCTGCACCGCTCCGCACTGCGACTTCTCCGCCGAGTACGACAGCCGCTCCGCCGCCGAACTCGCCGCCCGCCTCCACCGCTGCCGCGCCTGACAGGAGACGACCGACATGCACGTCCCGCTCTGGCTCGCCCTCCTCGCTGTCGGAGCCCTCGGCGTCCGGCTCGCCCGCCCGCCGTGGTGGCTCGTCGTCGTGCTCCTCCTCGGCGGCTACCTCGCCGCAGGAAGCTTCCTCGCCCCCGCCATCGACCCCGCCCTCAAGTAGCGCCCGTACAGAAGGGAGTCCGTTCCATGTTCAAGCCCAAGTACCCGCCCATGGACACCGCCCCAGTACCCGCAGCGCCGCCTTCGATCGTCCACAGCCCGGTTGCCCTCCAGCGCGCTGCGGCGCCTGCTCCTACGGAGGTGGCCTCGAACCGTCCTGCCGTGCAGCTCACCCCGGGAAGCACGCTGACCCTCGTGATGGGCGGTGCCGCTGCCGTCCTGGTTGTAGGGGCCGTCCTGGTCTCCATGCTCCTCGCCGTCGCGATCACGGCCGCCTCCGTGGCCGTCTGCGCGGTCACCGTCCGCTCGATCCTCAAGAGCGACCGCCGCTGACGTCACGTCGTCCGCGCCCTGGCTTGCCCATGGTGTCTAGTCCCCTGGACAAGCCAGGCGCTGTCTCGAACTCGTTCCCTCAAGGAGGAACCCGCACATGCGCCCCGAGGCTCCGACCGGAGCCGTCCGCCAACTGGCGTCTCTCGCCCGGCTCGGCGACCTGAGCACCTACGCGCACCAGATCCAACGACTCGGCGGCTGCGAGCGGCCCGTACGGATGGAAGGTCACCGCCTGGACGTCGTCGCCGACACCGGCGAAATCGTCCGAGAGATCGTTGATCGCGACCTTCCTGCCGGACAGCTCCTCATCCGCTGCAACAACCGCCGCGCAACCCGCTGCGCCGCCTGCGCCGAGGTCTACCGCAAGGACACCTTCCACCTCGTCACCGCCGGCTTGAGCGGCGGTAAGGGCGTTGGTCCGGCGGTCGCCGAACACCCCCGCGTCTTCGCCACCTTCACCGCACCGTCCTTCGGCCCCGTCCACAACCGGCCCGGTGGCGGGCGCTGCCGTTGCGGGCGCCTGCACGCTGACGGAGACGCCGAACTCGGCACCCCGCTGAACACGGACCGCTACGACTACCGCGCCGCCGTCCTGTGGAACGCCCACGCCGGTGCCTTGTGGGCCCGCTTCGTCACGTACCTGCGCCAGCAGCTCGCGTCCCGCGCGGGCATCGGCCGTGCGGAACTGCGCGACTGCCTCAAGGTGTCGTACGCCAAGGTTGCCGAGTACCAGCGACGGGGCGCCGTCCACTTCCATGCCGTGATCCGCCTCGACGGCCCGGACGGAGCCGAGGACACCCCGCCGGCCTGGGCTACTACCCATCTCCTGACCGACGCGATCCGCTCGGCCGCCGCCCTTGCCGAGACGCCAGGCCCGGTCCTGGACGGCTGCGCGTACACCTTCCGCTTCGGCGAACAGCTCGACGTCCGCCCCATCCAGTCCGCCGACTTCACCGGCCCCACCAACTTGAGCAGCCGCGCCGTCGCCGCCTACATCGCCAAGTACGCGACCAAGGGCGCCGAAAGCGCGGGCACCCTGGATCGCCCCATCCGTAACCCCGTTACCGACCTCATCGGCGCCGAAGTCACCGATCACGCAAGGCAGATGATCCTCACCTGCTGGCGCCTCGGCGCCATGCCCGAACTCGAAGAACTCCGCCTGCGCAAGTGGGCCCACATGCTCGGCTTCCGCGGCCACTTCTCCACCAAGTCCCGCGCCTACTCCGTCACCCTCGGCTCCCTCCGCCAGGAGCGCGCCGACCACAACGAAGCGCTCACCCGCGAACGGGCCGCCGCAGCCGGTCACCCGCTGCCCGACCCGGACACCGTTCTGGTCCTCTCGCACTGGCGCTTCGCCGGCACCGGACTGACCGCCGCCGAGTCCTGGTTTGCCACTGCCCGACCCAAGACCTCAGATCCAGACGAGGGAGTACCCGCATGAGCGAGCGCCATCTCTCCGTTGACCAGGTGGCCGAGCTGCTCGGTACCTCGGTCCGCTTCCCGCGGCGGCTGATCGAGGAGCGCCGCATTCGGTACGTGAAGGTCGGCCGTCACGTACGTATCCCGGAGAGCGCGGTGGACGAGTTCCTCGCGGCGCGCACCGTAGAGCCGATCCGGCTTCGTCGTGTCGGCCTGCGGAGGGCTGCCTGATGGCGAACAAGAAGGGAAGGCGTCGCCGTTTCGGTGCGGTGCGGCAGTACCGGTCGGGGAGTTGGACCGCGTCCTACCTCGCACCCGATGGTGAACGCGTCCGGGCGGACGTGACCTTCGAGACCAAGAAGGACGCGGAGATCTGGCTGTCCCAGGTGGAGGCGGACCTCAGCCGAGGGGATTGGCGGGCTCCCGACGCCGGGGCGGTCAACTTCCGCACCTACGCCGAGAAGTGGGTCGAGGAGCGGGAGTTGGCCGTACGGACCGAGGATCTGTACAAGCACCTCTTGCGGCTCCACATCCTTCCGACCTTCGGTGCCCTCGACCTCGACGAGATCACCGCACCGCGCGTCCGTGAGTGGCGTGCTGAGCGGCTCCGCACCACCGAGGCGAAGACCACCGTGGCCAAGTCGTATCGGCTGCTCAAAGGGATCTTCGAGACGGCCGTCGATGACGACCTGGTCGGCCGCAATCCGTGCCGTATCAAGGGCGCGGGCAAGGAGTCCGCGGCTGAACGTCGTATCGCCACTGTCGGCCAAGTCGACGCTCTCGCCGGTGCGGTCGGGATCCGCTGGCGCCTCATGGTCTACCTCGGTGCGTACGGCCCGATGCGGCCAGAGGAGCTGGCGGGCCTACGCCGCCGGGACGTCGACCTGGACGACATGGTGATCCGGGTCCGTGTGGCCGAGCCCGAGCGGACCAACGGTCGGCGTGCTCCCGGTGAGACCAAGTCCGATGCCGGTGTCCGCGCTGTCGTCCTTCCGGCGTTCCTGCACAAGGAGGTGAGGCAGCACCTCGCCTGGTTCGCAGAGAAGGGGCCGGACGGCTTGGTTTTCGTGGGGGAGAAGGGGGCACCGTTCCGCCGTAGCTCGTTCGGTCGGAAATGGAGTCGGGCCCGCCTTGCCGCAGGGCTCCCGGAAGGCTTCCGCTTCTACGACCTTCGTCACACCGGACACACGCTCTCGACCCGTTCGGGGGCCACCCTCAAGGACACGATGGTCCGCGCCGGCCAGTCCTCCGAGAGGGCGGCGCTGATCTATCAACACTCCGACGCCGAGCGGCAACGGGACGTGGCGGCCGGTCTCGACAACATGGTGCGCGCCGAGCGTGCGAAGCGCCGTGACGACGGCCCGGCGCACCACAAGGAGGAGCCCACCGGCAGCTAGCCGGGCTTTATGGTGCGGATGTGGTGCGCGCACCGCCCATTGGTCTGGACAACAAAGAACCCCCGGGTCTCCGACCTGGGGGTTTCACATGGAGCGGGTGACGAGAATCGAACTCGCACTCTCAGCTTGGGAAGCTGATGTTCTACCACTAAACTACACCCGCGTAAGACGCCGGTTGGGCCGGTGTCGAATGCTCGCTCACTCTACCTCATGCCCTGCCCCGGGCGTCGAAGCCGCGGGGCCCGTTCGCGTTCCGGAGCGTGGACGCGGCTGCGGGGGAACGGAGTTGGGGCGTACGGTGGGGGTGTTGAAGTGGGCCCGGGCGGGCTCGGAGTGCCGCCTGGAGGGCCGTCCCTTTCATCCCGTAATGTGGCTTTCGCTGTCAGGACATCAGCCTGACGCAGCTCTTGGGGAAGGGACTCTGGGACTTGATGGAGCGCACCGTCGTCCGTTGTGCCGAGGGGCACGTGTTCAGCACCGCTTCGTTCCCGATGCAGCAGGCCGAGCGACTCGGCCCCGGCCGGCTGCTCCGGTGTCCGAGGTGCGCCCGGCTCCGCAGCGTGGTGCCGGTCGCCCTGGAGAAGGCGGCCATGTCGGAGCAGTAGGACGCCCGAGCGGGTGCAGTGGTGCGGGCGCGTGGGCCGTCACGATTGTGGTGGCTCCGCGCGCCGTGCGTATCCTCAGGACGTGCTTCTCTCAGACAAGGACATCCGGGCCGAGATCGACGCCGGCCGGGTCCGGATCGATCCCTACGACGAATCCATGGTGCAGCCGTCGAGCATCGATGTGCGGCTCGACCGCTACTTCCGGGTGTTCGAGAATCACCGCTACCCCCACATCGACCCCTCGGCCGAGCAGGCGGACCTCACGCGGCTCGTCGAGCCCGAGGGCGACGAGCCGTTCATCCTCCACCCCGGAGAGTTCGTCCTCGCCAGTACGTACGAGGTCATCTCGCTGCCCGACGACCTCGCCTCGCGGCTGGAGGGCAAGAGCTCCCTGGGACGGCTGGGCCTGGTCACCCACTCCACCGCGGGGTTCATCGACCCCGGGTTCTCCGGCCACGTCACCCTTGAGCTGTCGAACCTCGCCACCCTGCCGATCAAGCTGTGGCCGGGGATGAAGATCGGCCAGCTGTGCATGTTCCGCCTCAGCTCGCCGGCCGAGTTCCCGTACGGCAGCGACCGCTACGGCTCCCGCTACCAGGGCCAGCGCGGGCCGACCCCCTCGCGGTCCTTCCTGAACTTCCACCGCACCCAGGTCTGAGGCGATGACCATGTCCGCCGCGCGAGAGAACCTCACCTACGAGAAGTTCGGCGTCGCCGTACGCGAACTCGCCCAGACGATCGCCGACGACGGGTACGAGCCCGACATCGTGCTCTCGATCGCCAGGGGCGGCGTCTTCGTCGCGGGCGGGCTCGCCTACGCGCTCGACTGCAAGAACATCCACCTCGTGAACGTCGAGTTCTATACGGGGGTGGGGACGACGCTGGAGATGCCGGTCATGCTCGCCCCCGTCCCCAACGCGATCGACTTCTCCGAGAAGAAGGTCCTGATCACCGACGACGTCGCCGACACGGGCAAGACGCTCAAGCTCGTGCACGACTTCTGCGTCGGCGAGGTCGCCGAGGTCCGCAGCGCCGTGATCTACGAGAAGACCCAGTCGCTCGTGAAGTGCGAGTACGTCTGGAAGCGCACCGACGAGTGGATCAACTTCCCGTGGAGTGTCGAACCTCCCGTGATCAAGCGGGCCGGGCAGGTGCTCGACTCGTAGGCCTGGGCGTCGGCGCGTGTCGACGTGTGGTGTGGGAAGGGGCTCCCGGCGTCGTGCCGGGAGCCCCTTCTCGTATGCCCTGGGCGGGCGCGTGTGCCGTCGTCGGCGTCAGAACGTGCCCAGCTTGATGATCGACAGGATCGCGATCAGCTGAATGGATGACGCGGCGAGCGCCTTGGGCCACGGGAGGTCGTGGGACTTGCCGACCATCAGGGTCAGCAGGGCGCCCGCGGCGACCCAGGTGATCCAGCCGAGGAGCTTGACGAAGGAGGCGTCGCCGCCGAGGAACATGGCGAAGACCAGCCGCGGGGTGTCCGTGATGGACATGATCAGCATGGAGAGGCCGACCGTGGGCTGCCAGGCGCCGTCGCCGCCGAGCTGGCGGGCCAGCGTGTGGGTGACCACGCCCAGGACGAATGTGCTGAGCACGAGGGCGACAGCGGTCGTCAGGACGATCGGGACGGCGTTGGAGAGGGTCGCGTTGATCGCGTCCTCGCGGGCGCCGTCGAAGCCGAAGACCGCCAGCAGGCCGTAGAGGAACGTCACGATCAGGGCCGGGGCCCACATCGTGTAGTCACGCATCTGGAGGAAGGTCCGGTTCGGGGCCGTCACGATGCCCTTGAGCAGGTCCTTCCAGTGCAGCCGCGGGCCGACCGGCGGAGCGGCCGCCTGGCCCGCACGGTAGGTGTCCCCCTGGGAGTAGGGGTCCTCGCCGATCGAGAAGGCCTGCGTGTGGCCGGGGCTGTTCGCCGCGTACGGGTCCGGGCCCTGCTGCGGGTGACCGTCGCCGAAGTACTCCGGCTCGCCCTGGGGCCAGCCCTGCTGCCCGCCGGGGTAGCCCTGTCCGCCCTGCTGACCACCGGGGTGGGGCCGGCCGCCCTGCTGCCCGCCGTACGGCTGCTGTCTCCCGTACTGCGGCCGCGAGGGCGCGGGTGGGTAGCCGTAGGGCTGCTGCCCGCCTCCCTGGGGGGACTGCTGCCCGCTCCCCTGGGAGGACTGTCCGTACGGTTGTTGTTGCGGTCGCCCTTGCGGGGCACGGTTGTCCCGGCCCCCGCGTCCGATCCTGAATCCAGCCACGTTATCGAACGTACCTGGTCCCGAAGAGTGACGTGCCGGGGCCGGGGCAACGGGCCCTTCATTGGGTCCGAGCTGTGACATCCCCTAAGGGACACCGCGAGCGGCCCGTACGGGAGTTCCTGTTCGATCGAATGCCCTGGTGGAGGGCCCGTCCGGGGAGGGACTGGCCGGGGACGGGCCGCCCGGTGACAGGCGGCCCGTCCGGACGGCTCAGTCGGCGAAGACGGCGCCGAACTGCGGGCTGCCCGACGTCGAGACGCCCGACGCGCTGGGCGAGATGAAGCGGGAGCCGGTCGTGGTGATCTTGCTGCCGTTGGAAGGCAGGTAGGTCACGGCGCCGTCCCCGGAGTTCTCGTACGAGCCGACGACCAGGTCCGCCTTGCCGTCTCCGGTGACGTCGTCGAGCTTGACGTCCGCGCCGAACAGGTCGCTCTTCTCGTCGTTGCCGGGGACGCCCGCCGTGCTCTGGGCGAAGGCCTGGATGCCGGAGGAGACGTTGATGCCGGCCGCGGAGCCGTACAGGACGGTGACCATGCCGGTGTTGGTGACGCCGCCGAGGTCCTCGTCCGGGGCGGAGACCACCAGGTCCTGATAGCCGTCGCCGTTGACATCGCCCATGTCCAGGTCCCAGCCGAAGCCGTCGCCCTTCTCCGAGGAGCCCGGGACGTTGCCGCTGTTCTGGGTGACGCCGGTCGTACCGGCCGGTCCCGACGCCGAGCCGTAGGTGATGTTCACCTTGCCGCCGTTGGCGGAGTCGGGGATCGGGGTGCCGTCGTCCAGGGTGGAGTCCCAGCCGGCGCCGCTGACGATGTCGCCGTAGCCGTCGCCGTTGATGTCGCCGACACCAGTGACGATGCCGGTCCTGAGGACCTTCGCGGACGCCACGCTCAGTCCGCTCGCCGTGCCGGGCACGTAGTAGTTGGTGTTCCAGCCGGTGCCGGTCCGGGTCTCGAAGCCGTCGACGATCAGGTCGGTCCTGCCGTCGCCGTTCACATCGCCCGCGGTCAGGCTGAGCGGGCCGTAGGGGTTGTCGTTGGTGCCCGACTGGATCGGGGGCTTGATCGTCGTACGGCCGCCGGGGGTTCCGGAGGTGCTGAAGCCGCCCTTGTAGACGTAGATCGTGCTCGCCGAGCTGCCGACCGCGAGGTCGGCCTTCCCGTCGCCGTCGAAGTCGCCCGCGGCCAGGTCCTTGCCCCAGTAGTCGTGCGAGGACGGGGACGGGTCCGGGATGTTGACGCTCTTGCCGGTGAGGCCGCTCGCGGAGCCCCAGAGGATGGCGAGGGCGCCGCCGTTCGTGTCGCTGCCGACCTTCTCCGAGGGGGAGGCGACGGCGAGGTCGTCGTATCCGTCGTGGTTGAAGTCCGCGTAAGCCGTCTCGGCGCCGAACGCGTCGCCGGCCTCGGCGGTGCCGGGGACACCGGCGGTGTTCTGGCTGATCGTGGAGTGCCTGGCGGACGACACGCCGGTGGCCGAGCCGTAGAGGGCGACGATCTGGCCGGCGCCCGCGTGGCCGCTGACGGAGGCGCCGTGGGCCGAGACGGCCACGTCGCCGATGCCGTCGCCGTTGAAGTCGGCCTTCGGGACCCTCATGGAGTCCGCGGCGGTCGCGGTCGCGGCCGAGAACGTGAGCAGACCGCCCGTCAGCGCTGCGGCCGTCGCTGTCGCGAGGGCGAGTCGCACATGGTGCGGGTGACGCTTGTGCATGCGGGATTCTCCTGCGGCACGCGGGGACGCTGGGCGCACATCCCCTGTCGATAGGGAGCCGAGCGTCTGCATTTGCCGGGAGTTGTACGGCAGTTCACTGACTGATCGGCGAACAGGAGACCACCGGAGCCGGGTGAGGGTTGTACGTGAGTTCGGTTTTATTTCGGCCGGTCGCCGGTCGCAGGCTGCCGCTCTCAGGTCGCCGGTCACGGGTGGCAAGTCGCGGGTCGCGGGTGGCAGACGGTGGGGGCGAGGGCGGCCCTGGGCGCCACAGGGGAGTACGACGACGCCCCCGTGCTCCGGGAGCACGGGGGCGTCGGTACACCGATCGGACCGGGCCGGTCGGTGGCGTCTTACGGCCGGTCAGGCGGCTGCGTCAGACAGTCGTGTCGGACGGTCGGGTCCGGCGGTCGTGTCGCACGGTCGGGTCCGGCGGTCGTCCCCGGACGGCGGTCGTACGGACCGCCGTCCGGACGGGGCCGGTTACTTCACCGGTTCCGGCTCCGGCTCGCTCTCCGACTCGGCCGCGCCCGCAGGAGGCTCTTCCTCGACCGGCGTCCTGACCGACTCCAGGAGGAGCTGGGCGACGTCGACGACCTGGACGGACTCCTTGGCCTTGCCCTCGTTCTTCTTGCCGTTGACCGAGTCGGTCAGCATGACGAGGCAGAACGGGCAGGCGGTGGAGACGATGTCCGGGTTGAGCGACAGCGCCTCGTCGACACGCTCGTTGTTGATGCGCTTGCCGATCCGCTCCTCCATCCACATCCGCGCGCCGCCGGCGCCGCAGCAGAAGCCGCGCTCCTTGTGGCGGTGCATCTCCTGCTGGCGCAGGCCCGGGACGGCGGACATGATCTCGCGCGGGGGCGTGTAGACCTTGTTGTGGCGGCCCAGGTAGCACGGGTCGTGGTAGGTGATCAGACCCTCGACCGGGGTGACCGGGAGCAGCTTGCCCTCGTCGATGAGGTGCTGGAGCAGCTGGGTGTGGTGGATGACCTCGTAGTCGCCACCGAGCTGCGGGTACTCGTTGCCGATCGTGTTGAGGCAGTGCGGGCAGGTGGCGACGATCTTCTTCGCTGCCTTGGGCTTCCTGGTCGACTCGTCCTCGTCGTCCTCGCCGAAGGCCATGTTCAGCGCGGCGACGTTCTCCATGCCGAGCTCCTGGAACAGGGGCTCGTTGCCGAGGCGGCGGGCGGAGTCACCGGTGCACTTCTCGTCGCCGCCCATGATCGCGAACTTGACGCCCGCCATGTGCAGCAGTTCCGCGAAGGCCTTAGTGGTCTTCTTGGCCCGGTCCTCCAGGGCGCCGGCGCAGCCGACCCAGTAGAGGTACTCGACCTCGCTGAGGTCCTCGATGTCGCGGCCGACGACGGGGATCTCGAAGTCGACCTCCTTGGTCCACTCCAGGCGCTGCTTCTTGGCCAGACCCCAGGGGTTGCCCTTCTTCTCCAGGTTCTTGAGCATGGTGCCCGCCTCGGACGGGAACGCGCTCTCGATCATCACCTGGTAGCGGCGCATGTCGACGATGTGGTCGATGTGCTCGATGTCGACCGGGCACTGCTCGACGCAGGCGCCGCAGGTGGTGCAGGACCACAGGACGTCCGGGTCGATGACGCCGTTCTCCTCGGCGGTGCCGATGAGGGGGCGCTCGGCCTCGGCGAGGGCGGCCGCGGGAACGTCCTTGAGCTGTTCCTCGGACGCCTTCTCGTTGCCCTCCATGTCCTTGCCGCCGCCGGCCAGCAGGTACGGGGCCTTGGCGTGCGCGTGGTCGCGCAGCGACATGATGAGGAGCTTGGGGGAGAGTGGCTTGCCGGTGTTCCAGGCGGGGCACTGCGACTGGCAGCGGCCGCACTCGGTGCAGGTGGAGAAGTCGAGCAGGCCCTTCCAGGAGAACTGCTCGACCTGGGAGACACCGAAGACGTCGTCCTCACCGGGGTCGGTGAAGTCGATGGCCTTGCCGCCGCTGGTCATCGGGAGCAGTTCGCCGAGGGCGGTCGCGCCCTTGGCGTCGCGCTTGAACCAGATGTTCGGGAAGGCGAGGAAGCGGTGCCAGGCGACACCCATGTTGGTGTTGAGGCCGACCGTGATCGCCCAGCCCATGGTGACGCCGAGCTTGATCATGGCGGTCAGGTAGACCAGGTTCTGGAGGGTGCCGTAGCTCAGGCCCTTGAAGGCGGCGACCAGGGGGTACGAGGCCCAGTACGCGGCCTCGTAGTGGTCGACACCGTGGATCGCGCCTTCCAGGCCGCGCAGGGTCATGATCGCGAGGCCGATGACGAGGATCACGGCCTCGACGAAGTAGGCCTGGCCGGTCTTGGAGCCGGCGAAGCGGGACTTGCGGCCCGGCTTCGAGGGCCGGTTCAGCTGGCGGACGGCGATCAGTACGAGGATGCCGAGCGTCGTGAACAGGGCGATGAACTCGGTGTAGAGCTCGTACGGAAGGAAGCCGCCGAGCACCGGGAGCGTCCAGTCGGCCTTGAACAGCTGACCGTAGGCCGTGACGATCGTCAGGCCCAGGGTCAGGAAGCCGACGGCCACGAACCAGTGCGCGACGCCGATGATCCCCCACCGGTTCATCCGGGTGTGGCCGACGAATTCCTTGGCCAGCGTGACGCTGCGGGCCTTCCAGTCGTCGGTGCGGCTGCCGGCGGGTACGGGCTGGCCGAGCTTGATGAACCGGTAGATCTGCGCGACGGCCCGCGCGATCAGCGCGACGCCGACCACGGTCAGGACCAGCGACACGATGATCGCGGCGAGTTGCATTCGGGGGCTCCTCGGGCCTGCGAGGTGTTCTTCGAGATGACCTCGAAGGTGATTACTAAGCGGTAACTTATGCAGTCCGTCTGAGACTACCCACTTCCTTCGCCGCACTGTAGTCAGCGCTGCGGTGATCTGCGTCGCTGAGGGAAGCCTGACCGGCCGCGCCGAAGGGAGGCGCGGGGTCCGGTTCGCCCTGTGACGACAGGACACGTAAACCCGATCGTGTTATTCACCCAATACTGTGACAATTACCCCTAAATTGGCGAGGTGCTGTACGGAATCACGGCCGCCACCGCCGCTCTGCTCCTGACCGCCACGCTCACCGCGCTGCTGCGGTCACTCTCCCTGCGCCTCGCCCCGGTCGACGGGACGGGCCTTCCCGTCCGCCGGGCGAAACCCCGGGCGCCTGTGAAGGCGCGCCCCGTTCCGCTCCTCGGCGGGGTCGCCGTGGCGGGCGCGACGGCCTTCGTCGGCTGGGCCGGGAACTGGACCGGCGCCGCCCCGCTCGGAGCGGACACCGGGCGACTGCTGGCCGCGGGGATCGTGATCGCCCTGCTCGGACTGGCCGCCGATCTGCTGCCCGTGCCCCCGGTGGTGTGCGTGGCCGGCGTCGCCGTCGCCGCCGCGCTGACCGTCCCCTACGACGAACTCGGCCTGCCGGCCGCGGCGGCCGCGGTGGCCTGGATCGTCCTCGTCACCCAGGCCTTCCGCTCGCTCGACCACGCCGACGGGGTGATGGGGACGGTCGGCGTCATCACCGCCTTCGCCCTCAGCGGGTGCGCGGCCGCCGAGCTCATGGACGGGCTCGCGGCGCTGCTCAGCGTCCTGGCCGCGGCCCTCACCGGCTTCCTGATGCAGGGATGGCCCCCCGCGCGGATCGCGCCGGGGCGGTGCGGGTCGCTGTTCGCCGGCTTCCTGCTGGCCTCGGCGGTCGTGCGGGTGCACGCGGAGCGGCCCGCCGGGCCCGGTCTCGGCGCCGCCCTCGCGCTGACGGCGGTGGCCAGTGCCGACGCCCTCCTGGTCCTGGTGTCGCGGGGGCGGGCCGGGTGGCCGCTGCTGCGCCCGGCGCCCGACCATCTGGTGCACCGGCTGCGGCGGGCGGGGCTCACCCGGCAGGGGGTCCTGGTCGTGACGGGGCTCGCCGCGTTCGCTGCCGCGTCCGTGGGGCTGTGCATCGACCTCGGATGGCTGGGGGCGGGAGCCGCCTGGTGGGTGGCGGGCGCCGTGGTGGCGGTCGCCGTCGCGGGGGCCGTACGTCCCGGGACCCGTCCGCGCCGCGCCCATCCGCATGCCATCCCCGCCCCCGGGGGACCCGTCCCGAGGTCGCTCGGACGTCCGGGGCGTCCCCGTCCGGAGGCACCTGGCGCGGTAAAGGTCCACTGACTCTGAGAGAAAACCCCAGTTCAGAGGCTCCATGCGTGTAAGGAGCGGATAAGAGTTGAGCCTCATCGACTCAGGTCTGTTGACCAGGGGGCGGACGTCGTGCACACTTGAGTCCGTTCCACTCAAGTCATTGCTGGAGGAATCGAAATGGCACGTGCGGTCGGCATCGACCTGGGCACGACTAACTCCGTCGTCAGCGTTCTCGAAGGCGGCGAGCCCACCGTCATCACCAACGCCGAAGGCGCCAGGACCACGCCGTCCGTCGTCGCCTTCGCGAAGAACGGCGAAGTGCTCGTCGGCGAGGTCGCCAAGCGCCAGGCGGTCACCAACGTGGACCGGACCATCCGTTCGGTGAAGCGTCACATGGGCACCGACTGGAAGATCGAGCTCGACGGCAAGAGCTTCAACCCGCAGCAGATGAGCGCCTTCATCCTGCAGAAGCTGAAGCGCGACGCCGAGGCGTACCTGGGCGAGAAGGTGGCCGACGCGGTCATCACCGTCCCGGCGTACTTCAACGACTCCGAGCGTCAGGCGACGAAGGAAGCCGGCGAGATCGCCGGCCTCAACGTCCTTCGTATCGTCAACGAGCCGACCGCCGCCGCCCTGGCGTACGGCCTCGACAAGGACGACCAGACGATCCTCGTCTTCGACCTCGGTGGCGGCACCTTCGACGTGTCCCTCCTGGAGATCGGCGACGGCGTCGTCGAGGTGAAGGCCACCAACGGCGACAACCACCTCGGTGGTGACGACTGGGACCAGCGCGTCGTCGACTACCTGGTGCAGCAGTTCCGCTCCGGTCACGGTGTGGACCTCGCCAAGGACAAGATGGCGCTCCAGCGTCTGCGCGAGGCCGCCGAGAAGGCCAAGATCGAGCTGTCCTCGTCCACCGAGACCTCGATCAACCTGCCCTACATCACGGCGTCCGCCGAGGGCCCGCTGCACCTGGACGAGAAGGTCACGCGCGCCCAGTTCCAGCAGCTGACGGCCGACCTCCTGGAGCGCTGCAAGACGCCGTTCCACAACGTCATCAAGGACGCCGGCATCCAGCTGTCCGAGATCGACCACGTCGTTCTCGTCGGCGGCTCCACCCGTATGCCCGCCGTCGCCGAGCTCGTCAAGGAGCTGACCGGCGGCAACGAGGCCAACAAGGGTGTGAACCCGGACGAGGTCGTCGCCATCGGCGCGGCCCTCCAGGCCGGTGTCCTCAAGGGTGAGGTCAAGGACGTCCTGCTCCTCGACGTGACCCCGCTGTCCCTCGGCATCGAGACCAAGGGAGGGATCATGACCAAGCTCATCGAGCGCAACACCACGATCCCGACCAAGCGGTCCGAGATCTTCACGACGGCCGAGGACAACCAGCCCTCCGTGCAGATCCAGGTCTACCAGGGCGAGCGCGAGATCGCGGCGTACAACAAGAAGCTCGGGATGTTCGAGCTGACCGGCCTGCCGCCGGCCCCGCGCGGTGTCCCGCAGATCGAGGTCGCCTTCGACATCGACGCCAACGGCATCATGCACGTGACCGCGAAGGACCTCGGCACGGGCAAGGAGCAGAAGATGACCGTCACCGGCGGCTCCTCGCTGCCGAAGGACGAGGTCGACCGCATGCGCCAGGAGGCCGAGAAGTACGCGGAGGAGGACCACGCCCGCCGCGAGGCCGCCGAGACCCGCAACCAGGGCGAGCAGCTCGTCTACCAGACGGAGAAGTTCCTCAAGGACAACGAGGACAAGGTCCCCGGTGAGATCAAGACCGAGGTCGAGGCCTCCGTCGAGGAGCTGAAGGCCGCGCTCAAGGGCGAGGACAGCGCCGAGATCCGCACCGCCACGGAGAAGGTCGCCGCGGTCTCGCAGAAGCTCGGCCAGGCCATGTACGCCGACGCCCAGGCCGGTCAGGCCGCCGGCGGCGACGCCCACGGCGCCGAGGCCCCGAAGGCCGACGACGATGTCGTCGACGCCGAGATCGTCGACGAGGACCGCCGGGACGGTGCCGCGTGACGGAGGAGACCCCGGGCTTCGAAGAGCAGCCCGACGTCCCTTCCGGCGCCACCTCTGACGACGCCGAGCCGCAGACCGCCACCCCCTCTGCGGAGGGGGCGGCGGCCCCGGACGGGGACGCAGCAGCACAGTTGACCGGCCTGACGGCCCAGTTGGACCAGGCGCGCATGGCAGTGACCGAGCGCACCGCGGACCTCCAGCGGCTCCAGGCCGAGTTCCAGAACTACCGCCGCCGTGTCGAGCGCGACCGGATCGCGGTCAGGGAGGTCGCCGTGGCGAGCCTCCTGACCGAGCTCCTGCCCGTGCTCGACGACATCGGCCGCGCGCGGGATCACGGCGAGCTCGTCGGCGGATTCAAGTCCGTCGCCGAATCGCTGGAGACCGTCGCGGCGAAGATGGGGCTCCAGCAGTTCGGCAAGGAGGGCGAGCCCTTCGACCCGACGATCCACGAGGCCCTGATGCACTCGTACGCGCCGGACGTCACGGAGACGACGTGCGTGGCGATTCTTCAGCCGGGGTATCGCTTCGGCGAGCGCACCATCCGCCCCGCGCGGGTGGCGGTCGCCGAGCCGCAGCCCGGGGCGCAGACGGTCAAGGCCGAGGACTCGGCCGAGGCGGCCGATGACAAGGAGAGCGGTGGCCCGGACGAGGGCTGAGCTTGAACGGACGAGGAAGGAGGGACGTCGGGGATGAGCACCAAGGACTTCATCGAGAAGGACTTCTACAAGGTCCTCGGCGTCCCCAAGGACGCCACCGAGGCCGAGATCAAGAAGGCGTACCGGAAGCTCGCCCGCGAGTTCCACCCGGACGCCAACAAGGGCAACGCCAAGGCCGAGGAGCGCTTCAAGGAGATCTCCGAGGCGAACGACGTGCTCGGCGACCCCAAGAAGCGCAAGGAGTACGACGAGGCACGCGCCCTCTTCGGCAACGGCGGCTTCCGTCCGGGTCCCGGCGCGGGCGGCGGCAACTTCAACTTCGACCTGGGTGACCTCTTCGGAGGCGGTGCCCAGGGACAGGGAGCTGGAGGGGCCGGCGGCTTCGGCGGCGGTATAGGTGACGTCTTCGGGGGCCTGTTCAACCGAGGCGGCGCGGGACCGGGCACGCGGACGCAGCCCCGGCGCGGCCAGGACATCGACACCGAGGTCACGCTCTCCTTCACGGAGGCGGTGGACGGCGCGACCGTTCCGCTGCGCATGACCTCGCAGGCGGCCTGCAAGGCCTGTTCGGGCACCGGCGACAAGAACGGCACACCGCGTGTGTGCCCGACCTGTGTCGGCACCGGCCAGGTGGCGCGGGGTTCGGGCGGCGGATTCTCGCTCACGGACCCCTGCCCCGACTGCAAGGGGCGCGGCCTCATCGCCGAGCACCCCTGCATGGAGTGCGCGGGCAGCGGCCGGGCCAAGTCGTCCCGCACGATGCAGGTCCGGATCCCCGCGGGTGTCAGCGACAACCAGCGGATCCGGCTGCGCGGCAAGGGTGCTCCCGGAGAGCGGGGAGGTCCGGGCGGTGACCTGTACGTCACCGTCCATGTGGACGCCCACCCGGTCTTCGGCCGCAAGGACGACAACCTCACCGTCACCGTGCCCGTCACCTTCGCGGAGGCGGCGCTCGGTGGCGAGGTGAAGGTGCCGACGCTGGGCGGTCCTCCGGTCACGCTGAAGCTGCCGCCGGGCACTCCCAACGGGCGCACCATGCGCGCCCGGGGCAGGGGCGCGGTCCGCAAGGACGGCACCCGGGGCGACCTGCTGGTCACCGTCGAGGTGACGGTCCCCCAGGATCTGTCCGGCACGGCTCGTGACGCCCTGGAGGCGTACCGAGAGGCGACCGCGGGTGAGGATCCGCGGGCGGAGCTGTTCCAGGCCGCGAAGGGAGCATGACGGAGCCATGGACACGACCGGTCGTCGACGCAACCCCTATGAACTGACCGAGGAGACCCCGGTCTACGTCATCTCGGTGGCGGCCCAGCTCTCCGGACTGCACCCGCAGACCCTGCGTCAGTACGACCGGCTCGGTCTGGTCTCTCCCGACCGCACCGCCGGCCGGGGCCGGCGCTACTCGGCCCGCGACATCGAGCTGCTGCGCACCGTCCAGCAGCTGTCGCAGGACGAGGGCATCAACCTCGCCGGCATCAAGCGCATCATCGAACTGGAGAACCAGGTCGCCGCGCTCCAGTCCCGTGTCGCGGAGCTGGAGTCGGCCCTGGACGGCGCCGCTGCCGCCATGCAGCAGCGCGAGGCCGCCGTGCACGCCTCCTACCGGCGCGACCTGGTCCCGTACCAGGAGGTCCAGCAGACCAGCGCCCTGGTGGTGTGGCGCCCCAAGCGGGCGACCGACTAGTTCTTGCCCGAAGGGGCCCACCGGTTCGACCGAACCGGTGGGCCCCTTCGCATGCGCCGGGGAACCCGTGGCGACAAGCGGCTTGATTTCGCCGATGCCTGAGGGGGGGGTGGCGGGTTTGTCGGCGAAAGGGTCGTTTGCCTTGCCCGTCCTCTTGGTGCAATCGGCGCGCTGTGCGTTCTTTGCCACTGGAATAGCGCGATAGGCCGCTTTCGACCCATTGGCCGGGATGTTCTTCCTGGGGGCGTCGCCGTGCCCGGGAAAGCGGTGTTCGCGGAGAACTGCCGCTTATGGAGAGGCGATGTGCGCTTGGTCACTGCCGAGGCGCTGGTGCGGGCCGCGCCGGGCGGGCCGCCCGCTGTGGCGGGCGCGAGGGCCGCGGCGAGGGCGCCCCGCGCGCCGGTGGCTCTGTCCATGCGTTCCATCAGGTCTGACTGATCGTCAACGGCAGTTAAAAACCGTCGACGATCACGACTCCCGTGAACGGAAGTTGGTCGTACCTGTGAATGACAGAAGGTGAAGCTGAGGGGATCGGTCGGTGGATGGGCGTAGTCTTTTCCCGTCGTGTTCACTTGTGGAACACGAAACGCCGTTGCCATCTCGTTAAGTGGTTACTCCTTGACGCTGAGGTGATCGCCGCGTTGGCTTTCAGCCACCTGGGTCGCAATGCTGCAACCTCGCCCGGAAGGCACCTGATGTGAAGACTCGTAACACCGGCCTCCGCCGTACCGCCATAGCCGTGGCGTCCTCCGCCATGGCCGTCACCGTCTCCGGCTGCGGCCTGGGCATCGGGGGGAGCGGTACCTCGGCCAGCCCCACGAAGGGTGATGACATCAAGGTCGGGCTGCTCCTTCCGGAGAAGCAGAACACCCGTTACGACAAGTTCGACTACCCGATCATCAGGGATCAGGTTCTGAAGCTCACCGAGAAGAAGGGTGACGTCGTCTACCTGAACGCCGAGCAGGACGCGGCGAAGCAGCTTCGTCAGATGCAGCAGATGATCGACGACAAGGTCGACGTCATCCTCGTGGACGCGGTGGACTCCGTCACGATCGCCAAGGGCGTGCGCAAGGCGAAGGAGGCCGGTATCCCGGTCATCGCCTACGACCGTCTGGCGCAGGGTCCGATCGACGCTTACATCTCCTTCGACAACGAGCTGGTCGGCGAGACCCAGGCCAAGGCCCTGGCCGGCGCGCTGGGCGCCAACTCGGCCTCGAAGAAGATCGTCATGATGAACGGCTCGGTGACCGACCCCAACGCCGCGCAGTTCAAGTCGGGTGCCATGTCCGAGCTCAAGGACAAGGTGATCATCGCCGCTTCGTACGACACCAAGGACTGGGACCCGGCCAACGCCAAGGTCAACATGGAGAAGTCCATCCAGGCCGTCGGACTGAGCAACATCGCCGGTGTCTACGCCGCCAACGACGGCATCGCGGGCGCGGTCATCGACACCTTCAAGGCCGCGGGCGTCACCAAGATCCCGCCGGTCACGGGCCAGGACTCCGAGCTCGTCGCCGTGCAGCGGATCATCAAGGGCGACCAGTACATGAGCGTGTACAAGTCGTACCCGGAGGAGGCCAACGCCGCCGCCGAGATGGCGGTCGCCCGTGTCCAGGGCCGCTCGATCGAGTTCGACGCGCTCACCCGCGACAAGGTCGACAGCCCCACGAACAAGGACATCCCGTCCCAGCTCGTGCCGGTCGTCGCCCTCACCAAGGACAACATCGAGAACACGGTGGTCCAGGACGGCATCTACCCCGTCAACAAGATCTGCACGACGGCCTACAAGTCGCTCTGCGGCTCGCTCGGCATCAGGTAGTACCTTCCGCCCCCGTTCCACTTCGGGACGGCGGGCCGGGAAAGACATGGTTCCGGCCCCGGTCGGGGATGCGCGCCCACGGCGTGCGCCCCCGACCGGGGCCGTTCCGCTGTCGCTGCGCCCCAGGAGCCCCAAGGGCCCCAGAGGCCGCACAGGGCCTCTCGACGGCCCGGCGCCCGAGGGCTTTCCCGTAGCGGGCGCACAGGGCTCCCCACGCGCCCCTCGGCGCCCGTACGCGCTGTCCCGGAACGCCGGGTCCCCACCGGAGGCCCGAGAACGGCGGGCGCGGAGGATACATCCCCGCGGACGACGTCAGCGGGGCGGCGCGGGCGCACCGGCGATTTCCGGCCGTCGCGCCGAGCACGGTGAGGTTCGCCGACCGACCGCCCGACCGCCCGACCGCCCGGTCACATGGAGGCGCCGGCCTCCCGCTGGCCGCCCCCCTGGTACCCGCCCTCGGGTGCCCGCCTCCCGCCGCTCGCCCCGGATGCCGCTCACGCGATCTGCGGGTCCTGTGAACTTTCCGTCACCGCCCTGTCCGGCGCGGCTCTCGCCCGCCGCTCCGAGGCGGGACCGGCGTCCTCGGCCGAGCTCCGTACGGTCGCCGCAAGTCCCTTGGAAGAGAACCGAGTTGTGCTCTCGGAGTGAGGGCGGAGCGTCCGTCGGCGGAGTGCGTCGAGGGTGTTCCGCGGGGTGTCCTGACGCCCGGACGGCGACCCTTCAGCTTGTTGCAAGAGGCGCGGCGGAGGTCAGGATTTATGGGGACGAGCGGGGGCGAACGGACGTCCTGCGGCGACGAAGCCTTGTTGCGATGCCGGACGCGTCCGCGCATAGTTGCGCTGCGGAGGACGCCCTGACGCGGGGCTCACGCCAGGGGTTGGAGCTGGAGCCAGGGGTGGGAGATGGCCGGGCACGGGACGGACAGGCATCCGCACGGCGCTGACCGGCTGTGCGACGCGGGCGACCGGGTGTACTCCCGGGCCGTGCGACGGGGCCGGGTGCCCCGCGAGGACGCCGAACCGGTGCCCTGTCTGCTGGAACTGGCGCTGCTGCACCCCGATCCGGACGACATGGGCTGGCTGGTGCCGACCTCGCCGCAGGAGGTCATGACCCGGCTCCTGCGGGGCGTGTACGAGGAGGTCAGCGCGAGCCAGGCGCGGGTGGGTGACGCGGTGTCGGCCTTCGAGTGGTACGCGGGGCTCGGCGGCCGGGTCCGGGCGCCGGCCGAGGGCGTGGCCATCCGGGTCCTCGACGGACTCCCGCGGATCCACGCCGCCATGGACAAGGCGACGGAGGAGTGCACCCGCGAGGTCCTCACCGTGCAGCCGGGCGGCATCCGGCGCGAGGACGAACTCGTCGAGGGACTGCACCGCGCGATGGAGATGCGCCGGCGCGGGGTGCGCATGCGCGATCTCTACACCCATGTCGCCCGGCACGGCCAAGGCCTCCTGAACTACATGGAGTTGATGGGCGACGCGGCCGAGGCCCGTACCCTCGACGAGGTCGTGGAGCGGCTCATTCTCTTCGACCGCACGGTCGCCTTCATCCCCGCCAACGCGGACCGCACGATCGCGCTGGAGCTGCGCCACCCCGCGCTGGTGGACTACCTGGTGACGGTCTTCGAGCGGCTGTGGCGCCTCGGGATCCCGCTCACCTCGCCCATGCCCGAGACGGGTATCGAGGGCATCACCCACCGGGAGCGGTCCATCGCGGCGCTGCTGGCCGAGGGGCATCAGGACGCGGTGGTCGCGGAGCGCCTGGGCATCAGCGTGCGGACCTGCCGGGCCCACATCGCCCGGCTGTCGGAGACGCTGGGCGCGGCGAGCCGGACGCAGCTGGGCGTACGGATCGCCCAGGCGGGTCTCGACGGACCGCAGCGTTCTCCCGGATCGGGATCGGGCCCGGCGGCCGTCACCGTCGTCGAGGCCGCGCCCGCGGCCCCCGCCGTCCCGGACCGCGGTTCCCCGGCCGGCCGTTGACGGCGGCGGTCCTTGCGGGTCCGTCGGTGCCCGGCCGCGGCCTCGGCGTTCGGCCGACGCGGGGTCGCGTACGTGTCCGTCAGCCGGGGTCACTCACCCCCCTCGGGCTGGTCCAGGAGTCCCGACTGCGCTATCAGGAAGCCGAGTTGAGCCCGGCTCCCGCTGCCGAGGGCGGAGGCCAGCTTGGCTATGTGGGCGCGGCAGGTGCGGACGTTCATGCCCAGCCGGCGGGCTATGGCCTCGTCCACGTGCCCCTCGATGAGCAGCTTGGCGATGGAGCGCTGCACGCCGGTGATGCCGTTGGGGCCGACGTCGTTCGGGACGTCCTCGGTGAGCGGGACCGCGCGCTGCCAGAGCTGCTCGAAGACCTTGCTCAGATACAGCACCAGTCCGGGGTGGCGCAGTTCGAGGGCCACCCGCCGGTCGTCGCTGGCCGGTATGAAGGCCACGGTCCGGTCGAAGACGATCAGCCGCTCGATCAGCTCCTCCAGGGTGCGCACCTGGATCCGGCCGCCGGATATGCGCTCCACGTAGGCGAGCGTCCCCTGGCTGTGCCGGGCGGTGTGCTGATACAGCGTCCGGATGCGTACGCCCCGGTCGGTGAGCGGTCTGTCGCGCTCCAGGGCCTGCATCAGGGCGTCGGCCGGCCGCCCGCCGCCCGGCTGGATCGTCAGCATCTCCGTCTGGCACTCGGCGGTGGCCGAATTGAGTGCCGCGTTGATCCGGTCGAATCCTTCGAGGACCGTGATCGCGTGGATGCTCGCGGTGCTCTGCGTGCTGATCGCGATGAACGGGTCGAAGGAGTCGGTCAGTTCGATCGCCAGCCGCCGGCGCTCCTGGATCTCCCGTTCCAGGGGCTGGAGGCGCTGGGCGAGCGCGACGGACGGCGGGACGGGACGCAGCCACTTCTCGTCGTCGGGGTCGGGATGAAGCAGCGCGAACTCCAAGAGGCAAGGGGCCGTTTCCACTTCGACCCGAGTGATGCGGCCGGAGTGCAACGCACTGGCGTAAAGGCGTGTTCCTTCGTCACACAACGTGGTGACAGCGTGGGGATGTGTCGGTTGTGAGTACTTTGTGGGCAAATCTCCACCCCCCAGGGTCCTGAACGTGCAGGAACATGATGCATCGCTGCTGTGGCATTGACGTGCCTGAATGAGCCATCGTCTTGTGACGACGGGGGAGAAGATTCCATCAAGTGAGGACGAAGCCGACTATGCGAGCGAGATTGCTTGGTTCAGTGCTTGCCGCAGTCTTCTCTGTCGCTGTGGCGTCCGGCTCCCTGGGGGCCTCGGGTCTTGATGCCGGGGGTGCCCGGACCTGGGCCGTTCCGGACAGCGGTTGGACCAGTGTGAAGGCGGCCAGGGCGGACAGCGGCTGGACCGCTGCCGAGGCGGTCCCGGGGGACAGCGGCTGGACCGACATCGAGGCCGCGGCGCTTCCGGGCGACAGTGGCTGGAACAGCGTGAAGCAGACCCTGGCGGACAGTGGCTGGGACGGCGCCGAGGTCGCGGTTCTGTCGGACAGCGGCTGGACGATCGTCTCCGCGAGCGCAGAAGCATGAGCATTCCTCCCGACGACCGCTCCTTCCGCCGAGAGATGGCGACGGCCTACCGGTCCGGCTGGCACTTCATCGACCTGGTCACCGCCATCCCCTACAGCGGTGACTCGCTGATGGTGACCGTCTTCGGAGAGCCCGTCGTCGTCACCCGCGACGACGACGAGGACGTACGGGCGTACCGGTGTCTGCGGCGGCCTCGGGGGGCGCCGCAGCCCGTCCGGTGCGCCATCCGGTACGGCATGATCTTCGTGAACCTCGACCAGCGCGACCACCAGCTCACCGGACCCGACGTCCCCGACGTCGAGACCATCGCAGCCACCCCCCGCAGTGCCTGACGCGATTCCCCCGTCGTAGTAGATCGCGCAGGTACTTCCCCCCGCAGCGGCGTCACCGTGACCTG
Organism: Streptomyces sp. NPDC024698; assembly: GCF_055559015.1. Taxonomy (NCBI): domain Bacteria; kingdom Bacillati; phylum Actinomycetota; class Actinomycetes; order Kitasatosporales; family Streptomycetaceae; genus Streptomyces; species Streptomyces sp. NPDC024698. The sequence continues at coordinate 27,466 of NZ_JBVHLK010000032.1, forward strand.
AACACGGTGACGCCGCTGTAGTTTCCGGGGACGTCTCCGGGTTCCGGCCCGTTCCCGCGGGGGTCGCGACCGGCCGCCGGATCTCCGTCCGCGGCCTCATCCGCGGCCCATCGCCGCCGTGAGCTCGATCTCGATCGCCACGCGTGACGGGTTCGGCGCCGGTGTGCGCTCGTAGCGCTCCGCGTAGCGCCGCACCGCCTCCGCGACGCGCGCCGGGTCCGTGGAGACCCGCGCCCGCCCCTCCAGCGTGGCCCAGCGCGCGCCGTCCACCTGGCACACCGCCACGCGCGCCCCGTCGGGTCCGGCCGCCAGCACGTGGGCGGCCTTCCGGCTGGACTTGTTCGTGATCACCCGAGCGAGACCGGCCTCGGGATCGTATGTAACTCCGACCGGTACGACATGGGGGCTGCCGTCGGGCCTGAGGGTGGTCAGCGTGCACAGACGGCGTTCGCGCCAGAAGCTCAGGTAGGCGGCGTCGGGCCGCCGCGGGTCCACCGCATGGGAAGCCATGAGGCCTGAATCTACGCCTGTGGCTGTCCATTTTCCGGCTCTTCCAGCCTTGAGCGGAATAGACTCAACTTTGTGTACGCTGGATGAGTCAGGGAATGGTCAGGACACCAGGAGGAGGAGAACGCGAACGTGGACGCCGAGCTGACCAACAGGAGCCGGGACGCGATCAACGCGGCCAGCAACCGCGCCGTACGGGAGGGGCACCCGGACCTCACCCCCGCCCACCTGCTGCTCGCTCTGCTGGAGGGGCAGGACAACGAGAACATCATCGATCTGCTGGCGGTCGTCGACGCCGACCAGGCCTCGGTCCGCGCGGGTGCCGAACGTGTCCTCGCCGGCCTGCCCAGCGTGACCGGCTCCACCGTCGCGCCCCCGCAGCCGAACCGCGAGACGCTCGCCGTCATCGCGGACGCCGCCGAGCGCGCCAAGGAGCTGGGCGACGAGTTCATCTCCACCGAACACCTGCTGATCGGGATCGCCGCGAAGGGCGGGGGGATCGCCGACGTACTCTCCCAGCAGGGCGCCGGCGCGAAGAAGCTGCTCGACGCGTTCCAGAAGACCAGGGGAGGGCGCCGGGTGACGACCGCGGATCCGGAGGGCCAGTACAAGGCGCTCGAGAAGTTCGGTACGGATTTCACCGCCGCCGCGCGTGAGGGCAGACTCGACCCCGTCATCGGCCGGGACCACGAGATCCGCCGGGTCGTGCAGGTCCTGTCCCGCCGCACGAAGAACAACCCCGTGCTCATCGGGGAGCCCGGCGTCGGCAAGACCGCCGTCGTCGAGGGCCTCGCCCAGCGGATCGTGAAGGGCGACGTCCCCGAGTCCCTGAAGAACAAGCGGCTCGTCTCGCTCGACCTGGGCGCGATGGTGGCCGGCGCGAAGTACCGGGGCGAGTTCGAGGAGCGCCTGAAGACCGTGCTCGCGGAGATCAAGGACTCCGACGGGCAGATCATCACCTTCATCGACGAGCTGCACACCGTCGTCGGCGCCGGAGCGGGCGGCGACTCCGCCATGGACGCCGGCAACATGCTCAAGCCCATGCTCGCCCGCGGCGAGCTGCGCATGGTCGGCGCGACCACGCTGGACGAGTACCGCGAGCGGATCGAGAAGGACCCGGCGCTGGAGCGGCGCTTCCAGCAGGTGCTGGTCGCCGAGCCGACGGTCGAGGACACCATCGCCATCCTGCGCGGACTCAAGGGACGCTACGAGGCCCACCACAAGGTCCAGATCGCCGACTCGGCGCTGGTGGCCGCCGCGAGCCTGTCCGACCGCTACATCACCTCCCGGTTCCTTCCCGACAAGGCCATCGACCTCGTCGACGAGGCGGCCTCACGGCTGCGGATGGAGATCGACTCCTCCCCGGTCGAGATCGACGAGCTCCAGCGGGTCGTCGACCGGCTGAAGATGGAGGAGCTGGCGATCGGCAAGGAGACCCATCCCGCCAGCAGGGAGCGCCTGGACAGGCTGCGCCGCGACCTCGCCGACAAGGAGGAGGAGCTGCGCGGTCTCAACGCCCGCTGGGAGAAGGAGAAGCAGTCCCTCAACCGCGTCGGTGAGCTGAAGGAGAAGCTCGACGAACTGCGCGGCCAGGCCGAACGCGCCCAGCGCGACGGCGACTTCGACACCGCCTCCAAGCTGCTCTACGGCGAGATCCCCACGCTGGAGCGGGACTTGGAGGAAGCCTCGCAGGCCGAGGAGGAGGTCACCAAGGACACCATGGTGAAGGAGGAGGTCGGACCCGACGACATCGCGGACGTCGTCGGCGCCTGGACCGGAATCCCCGCCGGCCGCCTCCTGGAGGGCGAGACGCAGAAGCTGCTGCGCATGGAGGCGGAGCTGGGCCGCCGTCTGATCGGCCAGGCCGAGGCCGTGGGAGCGGTGTCCGACGCCGTGCGGCGCACCCGCGCCGGGATCGCCGACCCGGACCGGCCCACCGGCTCGTTCCTCTTCCTCGGCCCCACGGGCGTCGGCAAGACCGAACTGGCCAAGGCGCTGGCCGACTTCCTCTTCGACGACGAGCGGGCGATGGTCCGCATCGACATGTCGGAGTACGGCGAGAAGCACAGCGTGGCCCGGCTGGTCGGCGCGCCGCCCGGGTACATCGGCTACGAGGAGGGCGGCCAGCTCACCGAGGCCGTGCGCCGCCGTCCGTACAGCGTGATCCTGCTCGACGAGGTGGAGAAGGCCCACCCCGAGGTCTTCGACATCCTGCTCCAGGTACTGGACGACGGGCGGCTGACGGACGGTCAGGGGCGGACGGTCGACTTCCGCAACACCATCCTGATCCTCACCTCGAACCTGGGCAGCCAGTTCCTGGGCGGGCAGAGCCTCGCCGATCCGTCGGCCTCCGACGAGGACCGCAAGCGGCAGGTCCTGGAGGTCGTGCGGGCCTCCTTCAAGCCGGAGTTCCTGAACCGGCTGGACGACCTCGTGGTCTTCTCCGCCCTCGACCAGCAGGAGCTGGAACGCATCGCCAGGCTCCAGATCGACTCCCTGGCGCGCCGGCTCGCCGAGCGCCGGCTCACCCTGGAGGTCACCGACGCGGCCCTGGCCTGGCTCGCCGAGGAGGGCAACGATCCGGCGTACGGAGCGCGCCCGCTGCGCCGCCTCGTCCAGACCGCCATCGGCGACCGGCTGGCCAAGGAGATCCTGGCCGGCGAGGTCAAGGACGGCGACACGGTCCGGGTGGACGCCTTCGGCGACGGCCTGATCGTGGGACCGGCCACGGGCAAGACGCTGTAACCGGCACGGACACCGGCACCGGAACCCGGCAGAGGCCGGGTGACGGGACCCGGCAGAGGTCCCGCACCGGATTCCGGCGCGGGTCCGGCACCGGAACCCGGGGGAGAGGGCCCGTGGCGCACCCGCCGCGGGCTCTCCGCTTTGCCGGTCCGAGGCCCGCCTGTGACCGGATCTTGTCAGCCCCCGGCGGACAGGCGCCGCCAGAGGTTGCCACTCCCCGCCCCGCATGAGAGAGGATGGCGGTATCCGTACGAAGGGAAATACACGGTGAGCATCGACCCGTCCTCGATTCCGAATTTCGGGGGCCAGCCCGAGCCGCAGTCCGGCGGCCCCGCCGGTCCCGTGGTCCCGGATCAGGACCTCGTGAAGCAGCTCCTGGAGCAGATGGAGCTGAAGTACGTCGTCGACGACGAGGGTGACCTCGCGGCGCCGTGGGAGGAGTTCCGTACGTACTTCATGTTCCGTGGCGAGGCGGACCAGCAGGTCTTCTCGGTGCGGACGTTCTACGACCGGCCGCACCAGCTCGAGGAGAAGCCCGCGCTCCTGGAGTCGATCGACGACTGGAACCGCCGCACGCTGTGGCCCAAGGTCTACAGCCACACGCACGACGACGGCACCGTCCGTCTGATCGGCGAGGCGCAGATGCTGATCGGCACCGGCGTCAGCCTGGAGCACTTCGTGTCCTCCACGGTCAGCTGGGTGCGCGCCGCCATCGAGTTCGACAAGTGGCTCGTCGAGCAGCTCGGCCTCGAGCAGGAGATCAACGAGGCGGACAAGCCCGAGGACGACGAGGACGAATAGTCCCCTCTCCCGCGGCGGCCCGTCCCCCGCGGCGGCGCTTCCTCCCGCGTGCACCGGCCCCTGGGGCAGACCTGCCCTAGAGCGGGGTGTGCGCGATCACGACCAGATACGCGCCGTAGGCGAACGAGAGCCCGGCCAGGGCACCGACCACCAGGGTCGCGTGCCAGGGCCGGGCTCTCGCCGTTCGCACCAGGGCGCGGGCCAGCGGCAGCAGCAGCGGGAACGCCGGGAGCAGGAAGCGCGGCTTCGACTCGAAGAACCCCGAGCCGCCCAGCGCGATCAGCAGCAGTACGCCGCTGTGGACCAGCAGCGGCAGGGGCGCCCGGTCCGCGATCAGCAGCCCGTACAGCAGGACGGCCGCGGCGACGATCACCATGGTCATGGGGAACACGAAGCGGTCCCCGTGGAGCAGCAGGTGCTTGACGAAGTGCAGCGACCCGTCGCCCAGGTCGAAACGTGAGCCCCACAGCCGCTGCACCTGGAAGTAGCCGCCGAGCCAGTCGCCCTCGCGGCGGCCCACCCACAGCACGTAGCCGGTCCAGCCGGCGGGTGCGAGCAAGGCGCCCGTCCACACCCTGTGGGAAACTTTTCCGCGCCGGCGCCAGATCTCCTGTGCCGCCCCCACGAGGACCGCGGCGGCGACCGCGAAGCCGTTCGGCCGGGACAGCCCCGCGAGCGCGGCGAGCGAGCCGGCCCACAGCCACCGTCCGTCCAGCACCGCGTACAGGGACCAGGCGGCGAACGCCGTCAGTACGGGCTCGGTGTACGCCATCGACAGCACCACCGAGTGCGGCAGCAGCCCCCACAGCAGCACCAGCGTCGTACCGACCGCGCGGCCGTGCAGCCGGGCGCCGATCGCGTACATCCCGCACGCGGCGGCCGCCGCCGCGGCCCAGGAGACCAGCAGGCCCGCCGAGCCCCCGGTCAGCGGGGTCAGCTTCGTGACGGCCCGGACGAGGGCCGGGTAGAGCGGGAAGAACGCCAGGTCGCTGTGGACGACCGTGGGGTGGAAGTGGAGCGTCCTGCCGTAGCCGTGCGCGGCGATCCCCAGGTACCAGGCCGAGTCCCAGGACCGTGCGAGCAGGGCGACCGGGTGTCTGCCGGTGGCCCAGGCCGTCCCGGCGAGCACGAGGAGGCCGGCCAGGCGCGCGGCGGCGAACAGTCCGAGCGCCGTGATCGCGGCGGACGGCAGACTGCGTGCGGCGCGGGACGGGTGGACGGCACGGTCGCGGGGCTCCTGGAGAGCGGGGCGAGCGAGGGTACTCGGGTGGGTCACACCCCGAACTGTGCGTTCCGCACGGGGTCTTCGCGAGCTTTGATCGTCCGTGCGGGTTCCGTTGCGGAGCCTCCGGCGCGCCGCCCGCGGACGGGGTGCCGACGATGCTAGACGCCTCCCTCCCCGCCCCTCCGGGACCGCCGTCCTCGGGCAGTTCCGGGCCCTGGACCACTGCCGTCCCCCGAGCCGTGGCGGGGCCTGGACCGCTGCCGTTCCCGGGCAGTTCCGGGGCCCGGAGGACTGCCGTTCCCTGGCGGCGGTGGGGCCTTGGAGACTGCCGTCCCCGGGCCGTGGCGGGGCCTGGACCGCTGCCGTCCTCGGGCAGTGGCGGGGTCCGGAACACTGCCGTCCCCGGGCAGTGGTGGGTGAGAGGTGATCCCGCATAATCCTCGCGTGTCACAGACCCCGGGCCCGATACCGGCCCCGCCGCCCGTCCCTCCGTCGCTCCGGTCCGTTCCCGCGGACGCGTCCCTCTGGTCCTCGGACGAGGCGGCCCGGTGGTCGCTCGTCCGCACCGCGCCCTGGGCTCGCCCCCCGTGGTCCGTACTGGCGCTGCTGATCACCGTGGTGTGGGCGATCGCGGCGGCGCCGGAACCGCCGTGCACCGACGCGGCGCCCTGCGGCGCGGACTGGTTCGGCATGACGGAGATGGGCCTGGCCGTGGGGCTGCTGTACTGGCTCGCCCGGCTGCCGGAGCTGACGCTGCTCGCGGCCCCCGCCCTGGCGGCGGTCGTGGTCCGGCTGGAACTGCCGGACGCGGAACCTAACTCCCTCGCTGCGAACCTCTGCGTCCTCGCGGCCCTGGTGCTCGGCTGGGCCGCCGCCGTGGAACGGCTCGCCGCCCGCCGTCGCCGACGCTCCCTCGCGGAGGCCTCCGCGACCGTCCGGCACCCCATTCCCGGACCCCTCGCCCCGCTGCGGCGCGGCCTGATCCCCATCGGGGCGGGGCTGGTGCTCCTGGCCTTCGCCGCGTTCTGCGCGGCCGAGGGGCTCGCGGGCGTCCACGACGACCGGCAGCACGCGGACCGCGCGGTCCGCACCGCGGCGAAGGTCGTCGGCCGGGACGACGAGTCGGTCCGGGTGCGTACCCACGACGGGCGGCGGCTGCGACTCGACTCGGTCTATCCCGAGGACCACCCTGTCGGCGGCACGCTGACCGTCCTCCAGGACGGGTCGTGGCGGCGCCTGGCCTCCGAGCCGTACGACGCCATCGGCCCTCAGCTGGGGCTTCTGGCCGCCGGTCTCCCCGGGCTCTCGCTGCTCGTCACCGGTCTGCTCGCCCGACGCCGTGCCGCCGCGCTGCGGCGGGGGCCGGTTCCCCTGCTGCGGGTGCTGGTCCGCATGGACCGCGAGGGTCTGATGTGGATCCACGCGGGCGACGACACCTCCGCCCGCCGTCCCGTTCTCACCGCGCCCTTCGTCGCCGAGGTGCCCGGCGGGGACGAGCGAGGACCGGTGCGGCCCGGTGACAGGGAGGGACTGATCGCGGCTTCCCCGCTCCCGCGCGAGGCCGTCATGTTCGGCGCCCCCCGCGACGGCGGTGAACTGCTCCTCGTCACCACGTTCGGCGACGGCGGGACGGCCGTCGTCCGGACGAGCGGACCCGTCCGGCTGCCGCGCCTCGGCGGGGAACCGGAGCCCATCTGGGAAACGGAGGAGTGCGCGCCGGCCCGGCGTGCCGCCGCCGCGGTCCCGGCGACCCTGATCGCGACGGGACGCCCGCTGAGCTGGGGACCCGGCGACCTCACCCGCGCCGCCGGCGCGGCCCTGGCCGTGGCCGCGATCGCGAGCGCCGCCTTCAACGCCCGCACGCTCGCGACGGACGGGTTCGAGGTGGGAGCCGTCTTCTACCTGCTCTTCACGCTGTCCTGGCTCGCGGGCGCCGCGGAACTGCTCAACTGGCGTGTCACCGCCGACCGTTCGGGCCTGTGGCTGTCCGGCTGGTGGAAGGTGCGGCACCTGCCGTGGGAGCACCTGCGGTCGGCCCGGTACACCAAGGAAGGGGGCGTGGAGATACGGATGCCGGAGGGCGACGACTGGCGGCTGCCCGGCCTCGGAATGCCGAAACTGGAACGGCGCTTCGGCCTCCACCCCTCCTGTGTCCGCATGACCGAGGAGGTCGCCGCGCTCCGCGACCATCCGGAACTGCGGCCCACCGAAGCCGTGTCCGGCCGCGGCCGTGGCTTCCCGCTCGGGCCCGTCCTGCTCGCCCTCGCTGTCACCGTGGCCCTGGCCTGGGCCTTCCACTGAGGCACGGGGCGCCTTCCCCCGTCCCAGGTCTCCCTGGGACGGGGGGAGTTCGGGACCACTGCCGAGTTCAGGACGACAGCAGCCGCAGCCGCCCGGCGGCCTCGTGCAGCACCTCGTCCTTCTTGCAGAACGCGAACCGGACGAAGGGCGCGCCCGCCTCGCGGTGGTCGTAGAAGACGGCGTTCGGGATGGCCACGACGCCCGCGCGTTCGGGCAGGGCGCGGCAGAAGGCGAAGCCGTCGCTCTCGCCGAGCGGCCGGATGTCGGTGGTGATGAAGTACGTCCCCCGCGGCCGGAAGACCGCGAAGCCCGCCTCGGTGAGGCCCGCCGCGAGCACGTCCCGCTTGCGCAGCATGTCCGCGCGGAAGCCCTCGAAGTACGCGTCCGGCAGCGCGAGCGCCTCGGCGACGGCGTACTGGAAGGGCCCGGACGCCACGTACGTCAGGAACTGCTTCGCCGACCGTACGGCGCCGACCAGGGCCGGGGGAGCCGTCACCCAGCCCACCTTCCAGCCGGTGAACGAGAACGTCTTGCCCGCGCTGCCGATGGTGACCGTCCGTTCGCGCATCCCCGGCAGGCTCGCCATCGGCACATGCTCGGCGTCGTCGAAGACGAGGTGTTCGTAGACCTCGTCCGTCACCACGAGCAGGTCACGCTCGACGGCGATCCGCGCGATCTGCGTCAGCTCCTCGCGTGTGAGGACGGTGCCGGTCGGGTTGTGCGGGGTGTTGATCAGCAGCAGCCGCGTCCGTTCGGTGACCGCGTCGCGCAGCTCGTCGAGGTCGAGCCGGAAACGCCGGTGGCCGTCCCCGTCGGCGGCCTCGTCGGGACGCAGGGTCACGGGGACGCGCGTCCCGCCCGCCATGGCGATCGAGGCCGCGTACGAGTCGTAGTACGGCTCCAGCGCGATCACCTCGTCGCCGGGCTCCAGGAGCGCGAGCAGCGAGGCGGCGATCGCCTCGGTGGCGCCCGCCGTGACCAGGACCTCGGTGTCGGGGTCGTACGACAGGCCGTAGCGGCGCTTTTGATGTCCGGCGATCGCGGTGCGCAGCTCGGGGACGCCCGGACCCGGCGGGTACTGGTTGCCGCGCCCGTCCCGCAGCGCGCGGACGGCCGCCTCCCGGATCTCCTCGGGGCCGTCCGTGTCCGGGAAACCCTGGCCGAGGTTGATCGAGCCGGTGCTCAGGGCGAGGGCGGACATCTCGGCGAAGATCGTCGTCCCGAACTCGGCGAGCCGACGGTTCAGAAGGGGTCGCACGCTGGAGGTCATGCCGGCCATCCTGCGCCCAAGCTCTGGAGTTCCTCAACTCTGCTTTGGGCCGTGGGGGGTGAGGGCATCCCCCTGTCACGCAGCTGCGGATTCGAGGAGAACGGTCCACGGGGGGCCGCTTCCAGGGAACGGAAGGAGGGTGACGCCATGATCTTCGGCATCATCCTGGGGGTCGTCGTGCTGGTTGTGGTGGTGAAGGCTGTCGGCGGTTCCGGGAGGGGGCGGCGCCGGTCCGAGGGCAGCGGCTCCGGTGGCGACAGCAGCTGGTGGGCCGGTGGCGCGGGCGGTGCCGCGTCGGGTGGGCACCACGGGGGACACGGGGGTCACAGCGGGCACGGGGGTCACTCCTGTGGGGGGCACTCGTCGTGCGGAGGATCGTCCTGCGGGGGCGGGTCCTCGTGCGGCGGGGGCGGCTGCGGCGGAGGCAGCTGACACCGGCGGCCGGTCTCCCGGTGGGAAACGTGTCCGGAGCACGGAGGTGCCCGTCGGCCGGTCGCCGGCGGGCGCGTCCGCGCGCCGGGCGCACGTCGTGGTTGAACAGTTGAGCTGTGGAGCCCTCGGGGGGATGGAAACCCCACGAAGTTGGGTAAAAACGCTGTGGCGGCAGCACAGTTCATGATTCCCTCTAAACCACCAAAGCGGCCCTGGTACATCACCGAGCAGCCCTGGGCCGACAGGCCTCGGAAGTCCATCCGATGGTCCTATCGGACGTGTCCGCCGGATGCCCTTCCGGCCGGGCCGGCCGGGCCGTTCCCCCCGGTGCTGACCGGGTGCGCAGGAACCCCACCTCACCTTTGCGTGCTAGCGGAGCCGACCCATGCTCACGACCCTGAACACCTCGTACACCGACACGCGCGCGGCCGATCTCGCCTGGGCCCTGGGCCGCGAACCGCTGCCGGCCCTCGCCACCCTCGATCTCGAACTGGCCGGGGCGAAACTCCAGTTGAGACTGCTCGGCGCGTCCCACCAGGTCCTCCTCGAGGAGGAGCGGGGCAGTTGCTCGGAGACCGTCGCGTGCATCGCAGGCAGCAGCACGCCCCTGCCGCTCGGCGTCGCGAAGAGGTTCGGCGACTGGGAGTACGAGTTCGCGGCCCGCGTCGAGATCCTGTCGCCCGGCTCCTTCGCGGGCCGCGCCCAGGAGTTGCTGGCCCTCGTCTCCGACCATCCCCAGGGTCTCGCCGGTGTCTTCCCCGGCAGCCCGCACGCGTTCACGGCGATGCTCGCCCAGCGGCATGAGGGCCAGGTCCACTGGCGTACGTGGCACGCGTACCCGCAGGACGGCCAGTTGGTCGCGACGCGTACGCGAGTCGGCGTACGGAAGGAAGCCCTCAGCGCCTCCGGCGTCTGACGGCGCGAACGCGCGGGAACGGACACGTCGGGCCGCCGGACACCGAGGCGTGAGTCCAACGGCCGCGCACGAGCAGGGGGTTCGCGCACGCCGATCCGGGCAGATGCCCAAGTCAACTCCGTACACCGGCAAGAGCAAGGCTTTCCACACGTGTGGGTGACGAGACGTAGTGGTGGCGTGACGTAGCGTTCACGGCGTGATCGAACCGCACGCGCCAGCCCCACCCGGCGCACCGCCGCCCTGGGGCGTCCAGGGCCGGGCGCGGCTGCCCGTCCGTCCGGGCACCGGCAGGTTCCTCGTCCTCGCGGGAGTGTTCGTCTGCGCGGCCTGTGGACTCGTGTACGAACTCGAACTCGTCGCCCTCGCCTCGTACTTGATCGGCGACTCCGTCACCCAGGCATCCGTCGTGCTCTCCGTCATGGTCTTCGCCATGGGCGTCGGTTCCCTCGCCGCGAAACGGCTGCGGCCGTGCGCCGCGGCCGGATTCGGCGCCGTCGAGGCGGTGCTCGCCCTGGTCGGCGGGTGCAGCGCGATGGCCCTGTACGCGGTGTTCGCCTGGACGGGCGGCTGGGGCGGCCCCTGGGCCGACGGCCCCCGCTGTCTGCTCGTGGTCTTCTCGCTCACCATCGGCCTGCTCATCGGCGCCGAGGTGCCGCTGCTCATGGAGCTGATACAGCGCATCCGCCGCCAGGACCCAGGCGGAGCGGTCGCGGACCTGTTCGCCGCGGACTACGTCGGCGCCCTCTTCGGCGGCCTCGCCTTCCCCTTCCTGCTGCTGCCCCAGTTCGGCCAGCTGACGGGCGCGCTGCTGACCGGAACGGTGAACGTGGCCGCCGGCGGCGCCCTCGTGCTCGGACTGTTCCGCGGCGACCTGACCCGCCGCGCCCGCTGGACCCTGGTCGTCGCCAACGTCCTCGTCCTCGGCCTCCTCGCCTCGGCCGCGACGCTGGTCGACGACTTCGAGCGGGCCGCGCGGCACGCCCTGTACGGGGCGGACGCGCGCGTCGCGCCGCGCACCGGTGTCCAGGAGGCCGTTCTCAGCGGGGGCGGCCACGGCCGTCCGCTCCGCTTCTTCCTCGACGGCCGGCTGCGCTTCAGCGGCCGTGACGAACGCCGCTACCACGAGGCGCTCGTCCACCCCGCGATGAACGGTCCGCACGCCCGCGTGCTCATCCTCGGCGGCGGCGACGGACTCGCCGCCCGCGAGGTGCTGCGCCATCCCGGGGTGCGCCGCGTCGACATCGTCGAACCCGACGCGGACGTGGTCCGGCTGGCGCGGGACGACGCCGCGCTGTCCGCACTCAACCGCCATGTGTACGACGATCCCCGCGTCCACGAGGTGACGACGGACGCCTTCGGCCGGCTGCGCGAGGACCGGTCGACGTACGACGTCGTCATCTCGGACCTGCCCGACCCGTGCGTCACCGCCGCCACCAAGCTGTACTCGCAGGAGTTCTACGGCCTCGCCCGGCGCGCGCTCGCCCCCGGCGGCCGGCTCGTGGTCCACGCGGGTCCGCCCGCCGGCCGGAACCGGGCCTTCTGGACGGTCGACGCCACGATCCGCGCGGCGGGCCTGTTCACCAGGCCCTACGGCGTCGGCCGCCAGGACTCCGGCCTCGCGGCCGGGACCGGCCGCCGCGTCGGCGGAACCCCGGGTCCCGCGGGCACGGGCGGGGCCGCGGACGACTGGGGTTTCGTCCTCGCCTCCCGTACACCCGCGCCCCTGCGCCTCGACCCCTCCTGCCCGCGCCCGCGCACCCTCACCCAGGCGGCCCTGACGGCGGACGCGCGCGCGGCCTCCCGCAGCCGCCCCCGCCGTCCGCTCCCGGCCTCCACACTGGTGCATCCGCGGTACACCGACTGAGGGCCCGACCCGGGAATCCGGGATACGCGGGTGCGGTCCGGGTCGTGCTGGGTAGGCTCGGCTGACATGGAGCATGAGGTGTTCGTTCCGTTTCCGGCCGGGCGGCTGCGAGAGGCACTGGCCGATCCCGTCCGGGTCGCCCGCGCGATCCCGGGTCTCCAGCAGGACGCGTCGGCGGCCACCGGCGGCGCGGGGTCCGCGGACGCGAGTTCGCCGGGCGTCTCCGGGCCCGGGCGAGGCGAGGGGCCTGGGCGAGGCGAGGGGGCCGCGCGGGTCGCCGGGCGGCTGAAGGTCCGCGTCGCCGGGCACACGATCACCTATCGCGGGGCGTTCCGCGTCACCGCGCAGGACGACGACACGTACGCCGTCGAGGGCGACGCCACGGAGGTGCGCGGCGGCGGTGCGGTGAAGCTCGCGCTGACCCTGCGGCTCCTTCCGGCCGACGGCGGGACCACCCTCGTGTTCGGCGGCACGGCCTCCGGCGACGGCCGGGTGGCGGAGCTCCCGCGGGACGCGGTGTCCTCGACGGGCCTGCGCCTGCTGACCCGTTTCGCCGAAATCCTGACCACCGACCTCGCGTCACCGTCCGGCCCGGTCTCGCGCTCGGGTTCGGTGTCCGGCCCCGCCTCCTCGGGCGGGTCCGGCGCCGAGCCGGGCGCGGCGCCCACGACTCCCCACCCGGAGCCGGGTACCGGCCCCGCCTCCGAGCCCGAAGCAGGGCCGGGCCGCGCCCCCGAACCGGACGCCGGGGCCCCGTCCACGTCCCGGCCCGAGCCCGGAGGCCTTCCGGGACGCGGCCTCGAACTCGAAGCCGAACTCGAAGCCGACGAACCCGCCTCCGACGCCGAACTCGAACCCGAACCGGAGTCCGACGTCGAACCCGAGCCCGAGTCCGAGTCCGACGCCGACGCGCCCCCCGGCTTCGAGGAGGACGTGACGTCCCCTTCCCCCGATCCGGTGGGCGAGGACGGCGCGTTCGACAGGGAGGACTTCGTGGCGGAAGCGGTGGGGCCGGGGCGGGCGGACGCGATGGCCGAGGCCGCGCACGCGCGCCGGACGATGATCGGACGCAGCGCCGAAGAGGTCGACCACGCCCCTCCGCGCGGCCGCTACGCCCCCGTCCCGCCCCCGGAGGCGACCGCGGCGCGTGTCACCCTCCGCTGGGCGGCCCCCGCCGCGGCCCTGGCGCTGGCCTCGGCGATCGCCCTGTCCCGGGCGCTGCGCAAACGTCGTTGAGGGCGGGAAGCCCCGCGGTCCTCCCGCCCCAGTAGGGTCGACTCCGTGAGTAACGAAGACATCACGCTGACCGCGGACGACGCGGAGGTGACCGTGTCGCCGGGCAACGGCGGACGGATCGGCAGTCTGCGGGTCGGCGGCGCCGAACTGCTGCGGCAGGGACCCAAGTTCGGGTGCTTCCCGATGGTCCCCTGGTGCGGGCGGATCCGGGACGGAAGATTCCTCGACGGCGCCACCGTCCGGCAGATGCCGCTCAACTCCCCGCCGCACGCCATCCACGGCACCGCCCGCGACGGCGCCTGGAGGACCGCGCGCGTCACCGCGGACGAGGCCGTGATCACGTACGACCTGGTCGAGCCCTGGCCGCATCCCGCCCGTGTCACCCAGGCGTTCGCCCTCGGCGGGGACGGCCTGACGGTCACCATGTCGGTGGAGACGTACGGGGAGTCGTTCCCGGCGCAGATCGGCTGGCACCCCTGGTTCAACAGGAACCTCGGGGACGGCGGCGAGGACGTCCGGGTCGACTTCCGGCCCGCCTGGCAGGAGGAGCGGGGCGACGACCACCTGCCCACCGGCCGCCGCGTCGATCCGGCGCCCGGCCCCTGGGACGACTGCTTCGGCATGCCGGAGGGCGTCGACGTCACCCTCACCTGGCCAGGGCGGCTGGAGCTGAAGGTCGCGAGCCGCGAGCAGTGGGCCGTCGTCTACGACGAGCAGGAGGCCGCCGTGTGCGTGGAGCCGCAGACGGGTCCGCCGAACGGGCTCAACACCCACCCCCGGCTGGTCACACCCATCGACCCCCTCGAAGCCACCACGGTCTGGAGCTGGCGGCGCCTCTAAGCTGGCCCCCATGAGTGACGTCAACGCAGGAACGCCGTCAGGCGCACGCGGCGAGCTGCTGAAGCAGATCAAGGACAAGGCCGTGGTGCACGGCAAGGTGACCCTCTCCTCGGGTCTTGAGGCCGACTACTACGTGGACCTGCGCCGGATCACGCTGGACGGCGAGGCCGCCCCGCTCGTCGGGCAGGTCCTCCTCGACCTCACCGCCGGCCTGGAGTTCGACGCGGTCGGCGGGCTGACCATGGGCGCCGACCCGGTCGCCGGGGCGATGCTGCACGCCGCCGCCGCGAACGGCCGCCGGCTGGACGCCTTCGTCGTCCGCAAGGCCGCCAAGGCGCACGGCCTCCAGCGCCGTGTCGAGGGTCCCGAGATCAAGGGGCGGCGCGTCCTCGTGGTCGAGGACACCTCGACCACGGGCGGCTCCCCGCTGGAGGCCGTCCAGGCCGTCCGGGAGGCCGGGGCCGAGGTCGTCGGTGTCGCCACGATCGTCGACCGCGCCACCGGCGCCGCCGAGAAGATCGAGGCCGGAGCCGGTGTCCCGTACCTCTTCGCCTACTCCAAGGGCGAGTTGGGGCTCGACTGACGACGCTCCCGCGGGACCCCGCCGACGGCCGGGTCCCGCATGTCGGATGGGGGTCTGGAGCATCCGGCGATGTCTGGAAAGATGGGGCCGACGATGATGTCGCCCCCCTAGGTCAGGGCCATAAGCACCAGTCCCGTCGTACCGCAGCAGCAGTACGCAGACCCGCACATACAAGGAGCGGACAGATGCCCATCGCAACCCCCGAGGTCTACAACGAGATGCTCGACCGGGCGAAGGCAGGCAAGTTCGCCTACCCGGCCATCAACGTGACCTCGTCCCAGACCCTGCACGCTGCGCTGCGCGGCTTCGCGGAGGCCGAGAGCGACGGCATCATCCAGATCTCCACCGGTGGCGCGGAGTTCCTGGGCGGCCAGCACAACAAGGACATGGTGACCGGCGCCGTCGCCCTCGCCGAGTTCGCGCACATCGTCGCCGCGAAGTACGACATCACGGTCGCACTGCACACGGACCACTGTCCCAAGGACAAGCTGGACGG
Source organism: Streptomyces sp. NPDC024698 (assembly GCF_055559015.1). Taxonomy (NCBI): domain Bacteria; kingdom Bacillati; phylum Actinomycetota; class Actinomycetes; order Kitasatosporales; family Streptomycetaceae; genus Streptomyces; species Streptomyces sp. NPDC024698. Next base: position 42,682 of record NZ_JBVHLK010000032.1, read on the forward strand.
CTACGTACGTCCGCTGATCGACGTCTCCGCCGCGCGCGTCGCCAAGGGCGAGAACCCGCTGTTCCAGTCCCACATGTGGGACGGCTCCGCCGAGACCCTCGCCGACAACCTGGCCATCGGCCAGGAGCTGCTCGCCAAGGCCGTCGCCGCGAAGATCATCCTTGAGGTCGAGATCACCCCGACCGGCGGCGAGGAGGACGGCGTCAGCCACGAGATCAACGACGAGCTGTACACGACCGTCGACGACGCGCTGCGCACCGCCGAGGCCCTGGGCCTGGGCGACAAGGGCCGCTACCTGCTCGCCGCGTCCTTCGGCAACGTCCACGGCGTGTACAAGCCGGGCAACGTCGTCCTGCGCCCCGAGCTCCTCAAGGACCTCCAGGAGGGTGTCGGCGCCAAGTACGGCAAGGCGAGCCCCTTCGACTTCGTCTTCCACGGCGGCTCCGGCTCCACCGCCGAGGAGATCGCCACCGCGCTGGAGAACGGCGTCGTGAAGATGAACCTCGACACCGACACCCAGTACGCCTTCACCCGTCCGGTCGTGGACCACATGTTCCGCAACTACGACGCTGTCCTGAAGGTCGACGGCGAGGTCGGCACCAAGTCGAAGTACGACCCGCGCACCTGGGGCAAGCTCGCCGAGGCGGGCATGGCCCAGCGTGTGACCGAGGCCTGCGCCGCCCTGCGTTCCACGGGCACCCGCCTCAAGTAGTCGACCGGGGACCCTCCGGTGTCGTACGACCGCACGGTGGCCGTCCCCCGGGAAGGGCCCGGCACCTGCCATGGTGCCGGGCCCTTCCGTATGCTCCGAGGTATGGCTGTGCCCGAGCGGGACGCATCGGACGGCAGATCCGGGGACGGCGGACCTGCGGACGGCAGACCTGCGGTACGGATCGCCTCCCCCACGGGGAAGTGGATCCTGCTGGCCACCGTCCTCGGCTCCAGCATGGCTCTGCTGGACTCGACCGTCGTCAACGTCGCCCTGCCCACCATCGGCCGTGACCTCGACGCGAGCCTCGCCGCCCTCCAGTGGACCGTGAACGGCTACATGCTGTCGCTGGCCGGGCTGATCCTGCTGGGCGGTTCGCTCGGTGACCGCTTCGGGCGCCGGAAGATCTTCGTCCTCGGGGTGGTGTGGTTCGCCGCCGCCTCGCTGCTGTGCGGGCTCGCCCCGGACGTGGGCGTGCTGATCGCGGCCCGGGTCCTCCAGGGGGTCGGCGGGGCGCTGCTCACCCCCGGTTCGCTGGCGATCATCCAGGCCTCCTTCCATCCGGACGACCGGTCCCGTGCCATCGGCCTGTGGTCGGGCTTCGGGGGCGTCGGAGCCGCGGTCGGGCCGTTCCTGGGCGGCTGGCTGGTGGACGGCCCCGGCTGGCGCTGGGTGTTCCTGCTGAACATCCCGGTCGCGCTGGTGTGCCTCCCGGTCGCCCTGCGCCATGTCCCGGAGTCCACCGGGGCCACCTTCCACGCGGGCGGGGCCGCGAGTGAGGCCGCGAGGGGGGCCGGGACCGAGGCGGAGGGCAGGGCCCGTCGCGGCTTCGACGTCCTCGGCGCGGTCCTCGGCGCGCTCTCGCTCGCCCTGGTGACGTACGCCCTGATCGAGGCCACGGGCGGTTCCCCGCTCGTCTGGGTGGCGGCGGTCGCGGGCGTGGCGGCGGGGGTGGCCTTCGTCCAGGTCGAGCGGCGGCGGCCCGACCCGATGATGCCCCTGGACATCTTCTCCTCGCGCCAGTTCACGGCCGTCAACCTGGTGACCCTGTGCGTCTACGCGGCCTTCGGCGGCTTCTTCTTCCTGACCGCGCTCCAGCTCCAGGTCGTGGCGGGCTACTCGGCGCTCCAGGCCGGCACGGCCCTGCTGCCGACCACCGTCCTGATGCTGCTCTTCTCCGCCCGCTCCGGTGAACTCTCCCAGCGCATCGGACCGCGTATCCCGCTGACCGTCGGGCCGCTGCTGTGCGCGGCGGGCATGCTGCTGATGCTGCGGGTGGGCAAGGACGCTTCGTACGTCGCCGACGTGCTGCCGGCGCTGCTGGTGATGGGCCTGGGCATGGTCACCCTGGTCGCGCCGCTGACCGCGACCGTCCTGGCCTCCGTGGACACCGGGCGGGCGGGTCTGGCCAGCGGGATCAACAACGCGGCGGCCCGCGCGGCCGGGCTCGTCGCCGTGGCCGCGCTTCCGCTGCTCACCGGGATGGGGCCGGAGGCCTACCGCTCGGCCGACGCCTTCGACGCGGCCTTCCGCCGGGCCATGCCGCTGTGCGCGGGGGTGCTCGTGGTCGGGGCGGTGCTGGCCTTCACGACCGTCCGCCGTCCGCCGCCCGGCTGCCTGCGCCCCGAGTGCCGCAGGCACGGCTCGCTGACGACACCCCCACTGGAACCGGAACACTCCCGGGGCGTCCTCGGGGGCCGCGGCTCCCCCGGGGCCCCGCCTTCCGGCGCGGGTCCGGCTTCGTGACCGTGCCGAAGCTGTCGATCCGGCAGGCGATCAGCGATCAGCGATCAGCGATCAGGGGTCGGCGATCGGTGTCCGCAGGGCGATTCCCCGGTCGGCGTGACCACGTCCGAATGGTGCCGGTCGCGGTCCCGCTCCGGAACGGATCGTTCCCCGGCTGCCGCGGGCAAGCGTTACCGATCACGGCCGATGCAGCAGACTGGAACCCATGACGATTCACGAGAACCTCCTCGGGGGACCGCCCCCGACCCGTCTGCCCGACGACCCGGAGCCGCGCGAGCTCCTCGCGAACGGCACGGCCCCCGCCGATGTCGCCGCGAAGTACCCGACCTCCTCGATCGCCTGGGCGCAGCTCGCCGACGACGCGTTCGAGCGGGGCAGCGTCGTCGAGTCGTACGCCTACGCGCGTACGGGCTACCACCGCGGTCTTGACGCCCTGCGGCGCAACGGCTGGAAGGGCCACGGCCCGGTGCCCTGGGAGCACGAGCCCAACCGCGGCTTCCTGCGCGCCCTGCACGGCCTCGCCCGCGCCGCGCAGGCGATCGGCGAGCAGGAGGAGTACGAGCGCTGCTCGCAGTTCCTGAAGGACTCCTCGGAGACGGCGGCCCAGACCCTGGGCTAGGTCGCGCTCCTCGGTGCGGGGCCTCCCTGTGAGGCCTCCCAAGCGGGTCCGTCTGGTGTGACCAGGCGGACCTTGCGGTTTCGGGGGACGATTGTGGAGGATGCCCGGTGGGGACCGGGGCCCCCGTGTCGGTAACGGCAGGGGCGGACCGCTACCCGGAGCACGATTCAGGGAGACAGCGATGTCCCACCAGGCTCAGCCCGCGCAGGCTCAGGAGCCCGAGACCCCGCATCTCGACTTCCAGGGCACGACCCCGTACGAGGACTACGTACAGGCGGACGTGCTCACCCACCTCCAGCACACCCTCTCCGACGACCCCGGAGAGATGGTCTTCCTGGTGACGACCCAGGTCATGGAGCTGTGGTTCACCGTCATCGTGCACGAGTGGGAGACCGCGGCCAAGGCGCTGCGCGCGGACGACATCCCCGTCGCGGTGGCCGCGCTGAAGCGGTCCGTGCGTGAGCTGGAGGCGCTCAACGCGTCCTGGCGTCCGCTCGGACAGCTCACCCCCGCGCAGTTCAACTCCTACCGCTCGGCCCTCGGCGAGGGCTCCGGCTTCCAGTCGGCGATGTACCGGCGCATGGAGTTCCTGCTCGGCGAGAAGTCCGCGTCGATGCTCGTCCCGCACCGGGGCGCGCCCCGCGTGTACGCCGAGCTGGAGAAGGCGCTGCACGAGCCGAGCCTCTACGACGAGGTGCTGCGGCTGCTCGCGCGGCGCGGGCACGTGATCCCGGCCGCCGTGCTGGACCGTGACGTGTCGCTGCGCTACGAACCCGTCCCCGAGGTGCAGGCCGTGTGGACGGCCCTGTACGCCGGTGACGACAGCGACGAACTCGCGCGCCTGGGCGAGGCGTTGACCGATGTCGCCGAACTGGTGTGGCGCTGGCGCAACGACCATCTCGTCGCGACGCGGCGGGCGATGGGCTCGAAGACCGGCACGGGCGGCTCCGCCGGAGTGGCCTGGCTGGAGAAGCGCGCGCAGAAGAACGTCTTCCCCGAGCTGTGGACAGCGAGGTCCTATGTCTGAGCGAGCCCAGGTGCCCGCGCTCACCGCGCGGGCGGCGGAACTGGACGCGGCCGACGAACTCGCCGCCCTGCGCAAGCGGTTCGTGCTCGACGACGTGGTGTACCTGGACGGGAACTCGCTCGGCGCGCTGCCGGTCGAGGTCTCCGGCCGGGTCGAGGACGTCGTGCGCAGGCAGTGGGGCCAGCTGCGCATCCGCTCCTGGGACGAGAGCGGCTGGTGGACCGCGCCCGAGCGGATCGGCGACCGGATCGCCCCGCTGGTCGGCGCGGCGCCCGGACAGATCGTGGTCGGCGACTCGACCAGCGTGAACGTCTTCAAGGCCCTGGTGGGCGCGGTACGGCTGGCGGGCGAGGGGCGCGACGAGATCCTCGTCGACGCGACGACGTTCCCGACGGACGGGTACATCGCCGCGTCGGCCGCCCGGATGACGGGCTGCGAGCTGCGCCCGGTCGACCCGGACGAGCTGTCCTCGGCCCTCGGCCCCCGTACGGCCGCCGTGCTGCTCAACCACGTCGACTACCGCACCGGCCGGTGCTACGACCTGCCCGCCCTCACCGCCGCGATCCACGCGGCGGGCGCGCTCGCCGTCTGGGACCTGTGCCACACCGCGGGCGCCCTGCCGGTCGGTCTCGACGAGCACGGGGTGGACCTGGCGGTCGGCTGCACCTACAAGTACCTGAACGGCGGCCCGGGTTCACCCGCGTACCTCTACGTCCGCGCGGAACTCCAGGACCGTTTCGACTCCCCGCTGCCCGGCTGGAACTCGCACGCCGAGCCCTTCGCCATGAGCTCCTCGTACGAGCCGGCGCCGGGTGCGCTGCGCGGGCGGGTCGGCACCCCGGACATCCTGTCGATGCTGGCCCTGGAAGCGGCCCTTGAGGTGTGGGACGGCGTCTCCATCGAGAGCGTCCGCGCCAAGTCGCTCGCCCTGACGGACTTCTTCCTGGAGTGTGTCGCGGCGTACGTGCCCGAGGGCAGGGTCGAGTCGGTGACCCCCTCCGCCCACGCGGAACGGGGCAGCCAGGTGGCCCTGCGCTGCGCGGACGCGGGCGCGGTCATGAAGCGCCTGATCGACCGGGGCGTCGTGGGCGACTTCCGCCATCCGGACATCCTCCGCTTCGGCTTCACTCCCTTGTACGTGGGCTTCGCGGACGCGGAACGCGCGGCGCGGATCCTGTCGGAGACGCTCGGCTGAGAAGGTTTCACCCCCTCCGGCGTTTGAGGAGCGGGGGTCCGGGGGCGGAGCCCCAGGTACGGGAAGGGTAGGGGCGGAGGGGGCGAAATCCCCTCCGCCCCTACCCGTACGCCGGATACCCGAACAGCTCGGCCCATGTCACCGGCCTGATACCGTCCCCGCAAACGGCCGAATTGTTCCCTCGTCGGCCAATTCCGTTTCACCGCTGAGAGGTTGGAGCATGCAGGACGACGCCGCATCCCGGGACGCCGACGGCGGCGGAGGCGGCGACACCGACGCCGTCGCGCGCGACGCCGCCGAGGAGGCGTCCGCCTTCTCGCACCCGGCCGTGGACCCGGACGTCACCCTGGCGTACGGCGACCACCCCGACCAGGTGATCGACTTCTATGCCCCGCGCGACCCCGATCCGGCGGTCCCCGCTCCTGTCGTGGCCGTGCTGCACGGCGGCGCCTGGCGTGCCCCGTACGACCGGCGCCACATCACCCCGTTCGCCGACTTCCTGACCCGGCGCGGTTTCGCCGTGGCGAACGTCGAGTACCGCCGCGGAGAGGCGCCGGCCCCCGCTCCCGGCGGGTCCGTGATCCCGGCGCAGAGCGGCCCCGCGGACCCCGGACGGGACGGCGCGGCCTCGTCCGGGTCCGACGCCACCGCCCCGGCGGCTCCGGTCGCCGGCCGCTGGCCCGACACCTTCGACGACGCGGCGGCCGCACTCGACGCGCTGCCCGCACTGGTCCGCCGGGCACTCCCGCAGGCCGACCCCGGGCGCATCGTGATCACCGGGCACTCGGCGGGAGGTCACCTGGCGCTCTGGGCCGCGGCCCGGCACCTGCTGCCCGAGGACGCGCCCTGGCGCACGGACCGCCCCGCACCCCTGCGCGGCGTCGTCGCCCTCGCGCCGATCGCCGACTTCGAGGTCGCGGAGAAGCTCGCCGTCTGCGGCGGTGCCTCCCGTCAACTCCTCGGCGGAGAAGCCACGTTCGCGGAACGTCTGCCGTACGCCGACCCGGTGCGGCTGCTGCCCACCGGCATCGCCACCACGATCGTCCAGGGCCGCACCGACCTCGTCGTCCCGCAGGCGGTCGCCGAGTCGTACGCGGACGCGGCGGCCAGGGCCGGCGAGGTGGTGGGGCTGACGCTGCTGGAGGACGTCGGCCACTTCCCCCTGATCGACCCGGCCGCCGACGCCTGCGCCGTGGTCGCGGAGGAGATCGCCCAACTCGCCTGGTAGTACCGGACCCCGTCATACCCGTAGTACCTGAGAGGTACGTCTCGAATGGGGTCCGCAGCGGGACGCGGACGACAGACGACGATCCGTAATTTCCCTTTCCAGTGACGCCCGACGACCGGGCGGACGGGGAGGGACGGACAGCATGGATCACCGCTCCACACCGGCCACCGGGCGGAGAGAACACACACCCGCGGCCCCGCACCCCCGGACCGAAGACCGGACGACCCACCGGACGCGGCGGACACCGCTCACCGGCCGGCCGCGCGGGACACGGCTCACCCGAAGGCCGCGCGGGACACCGCTCACCGGCCGGCCGCGCCGGACGGGACTCGTCCGCCGGCTGCGGCGCACGCTGCTCGCCGCCCTCGTCACCGCCGCGGTCGTCGTCCCGGTGTCGGCCGCGGCGCGCCCCCGGATCCCCGCACCGCCACCCGCGGTCCTCCCGGCGCCGACGGCCTCGAACCTGGACCGGGCGTACGAGGCCAACCGGGCGGACGCCGCGGAGGCGGCCCGGATGGCGGCCGCCCACGGTGACCGCACCCGGGCCGCCGCCGACCGGGCCATGGCCGCGCCCTCCCGCCGTCTCCTTTTCTACGACGGCCGCGGTCCCGGCCGTGCCGTCGAGGTCTTCGGCGACCTCGCCCACGCCGACCGCGTGGCCGTCCTGGTCCCCGGCTCGGACACCACGCTGGAGACGTACGGCCGGTTCCGCGCGGGCGCCCTCGCCCTGCACCGGCGCCTCGGCCCGCGCGGTGCCGTCCTCGCCTGGCTCGGATACGAGACACCCGGCACCGTGAGCACGACGGTCCTGACGACCGACCGCGCCGAGCAGGCGGCTCCCCTGCTGAAGGCGTTCCTGCACCGGCTGCGCGGAGTCGTCGGCCCGTCGGCGCGCATCTCCCTGCTCTGCCACTCGTACGGCTCGGTGGTCTGCGGCCGGGCCGCCCCGGGGCTGGACGTGAGCGACCTCGTCGTCATGGGCAGTCCGGGCACCGGCGCCCCCTCGGCCGCCGCTCTGCACACCTCCGCCCGCGTCTGGGCCGCCCGCGGCTCCGCCGACTGGGTCGCGCACGTCCCGCACACGAGCGCCGACCTCTTCGGCACGACCGTCGGCTTCGGCACCGACCCGGTGTCCCCCTCCTTCGGCGCCCGGGTCTTCGAGGCGGGCGCCGCCGGTCACAGCGACTACTTCGCGCCGGGTTCCGTATCCCTGGCCAACCTCACCCGCATCGTCCTCGGCGACACCCCGGAGGTACCCCGTGCGTGACCGGACCGGCACGACCGAACGGAAGGGCACGACCGCGCGGAAGGGCGCGACCGGCACCACAGCCCTGACCGGCTTACGGACCGCGGTCCACCGCGTCGACCGGGCCACCCCCGGCGACCGGGACCGCGCCGTGGACGCCCTGCGCGCCCTCGCGATCCTCGGCGTGGTCCTGGGCCACTGGCTGGTGACCGCGCTCGTCACGGACGGCGGCGCGCTGCGTACGGCGAGCCCGCTGCGGTACATGCCCTGGCTGACCCCGGTGTCCTGGACCTTCCAGACGCTCGCCGTGTTCTTCCTCGTGGGCGGCCATGTGGCGACCAGGAGCTACGCGTCGGCGCGGGCCCGCGGCACGACGTACGGGCAGTGGCTGCGCGCCCGCATGGGCCGGCTGCTGCGGCCGGTGGCGGCGGTGCTCACCTTCTGGACGGTGGCGACCGCCGGCCTGCTCGTGTCCGGCGCGGGCTTCCGCACGGTGCACACCCTGGTGAAACTGGCGCTGTCCCCGCTCTGGTTCCTGGTGGTCTTCGCCGGACTGACCGCGGCGACACCACTGCTGACCCGGCTGAACCCGCTGTGGCCGCTGGCCGTCGTCCTCCATGTGGACGTCGTCCGCTTCGGCCTCGGCGGCCCGGCCTGGATCGGCTGGGTGAACGTCGCGGCGGGCTGGCTGGTGCCGTACACCCTGGGCGCCGCCTGGACCCGCGGCGAGCTGGAGCGGCGGCGCGCGGGCTGGGTGCTGTTCGGCGGCGGCGCGGTGGCCACGGCCGCCCTCGTGGCGTGGGCCGGCTATCCGGCGTCCATGGTCGGCGTACCGGGGGCCGCGGTCTCCAACCTGGACCCGCCGACGCTGGCCGCGGTGACCTTCGGTCTCGCCCAGTGCGGACTCGCCCTGCTGCTGCGCGAGCCGCTGCGCCGGGGGATGCGGCGCCCCGTGCTCTGGGCCGGCATCGCCTTCGCCAACCTCTCCGCGATGACGATATTCCTCTGGCACCAGACGTCCCTGATGGCGGTGACCGCGCTCGGCCTGTTCGTGGGCCGGCTCCCCGGCCTGCACACCGTCCCCGACTCCCTGGTCTGGGTGGCCGCGCGAGCCGCCTGGCTGCCCGTCTTCGGCTGCGCCCTCACCCTGTGCCGGCTCGCCTTCGGCGTCCACGAGCGGGGACCCCGCCACCCCGCCGGGCGCCGGTCCCGCGTGGTCCGCGTTCGGCGGACCCCTCCCCGTAGTACCTGAGACGGATCCCCGAGGACCCTCCTCGCAGGTGACGACTGCGCCCCCCGTCCGGCCTACCGTTCTGAACGTGACCGAGACGACCCAGACGCAGACGATGTCCCCGCCCCCCGGCGGTGCCGGGGCCAAACCCCGCAGCCCGGAGTACCGCCTCGCGGCGGGCGCCGTCCGCGGCCTGCGGGAGGACATGTTCCACGACGCCTTCGCCTACCGCCCGCTCCGGCGCATGCGCACGGACGGCCCCATCACCCGGCGCCTGTCCGCGGGCCTGCGCAGGTACGCCGCCTGGACCCCGCACGCGACGGTGGCCGCGGCGGGCCTGCTGGCCATGGCCGCCGGCTCCTCCGCCGCCGGCGGCCCCGGCGGTGGATCGTTCGCGTCCCTGCTGTGCGGGCTCCTCGCCCTGCTCCCGGTCCTGGCGACCCTCGTCCGCCCGATCGGCGCCTTCTGGTTCTCGATCGCGGCGGTCCCGGTCGTCTCCGTGTTCGACGGCGCGTGGGGCGACTGGCCGTGGGCGCCCGGCAGCTTCGTGGCGCACGTCACCGTACTGACGGTCGTCGCCCTGCGGTCGCGTCCCCGCGTCGCGGCCTGGATGTGGCTGCTGACCGCGGCGTACAGCCTGACGGCCGAGACCGTCTTCGGCGGGGGCTACTACAACGCCAACTCCTTCCCGCTCCTCTTCGTCTCCGCGCTCGCCCTTCTGATCGTCACCGTCCGGAACATCCGCAAGGAGGCCGCACAGGAGGTCACGGCCCACCAGTCGGAGACGGCCCAGGAACGTTCACGGCGCACCCTGCTCGAAGAGCGCACGACGATTGCCCGCGAACTGCACGACGTGGTCGCCCACCACATGTCGGTGGTCGCCATCCAGGCGGAGGCCGCGCCCTACCGGGTGGAGAACCCACCCCCTGAGCTGGAACAGGCCTTTGTCACGATCCGGGAGAACGCGGTCGCGGCGCTGACCGAACTGCGCCGGGTGCTGGGCGTGGTCAGGGCGGAGGACTACGAGGCGCCGGACGCCCCGCAGCCCACCCTCGCCGATCTGGACCGGCTCCTCGCCAATGTGCGGGACGCGGGTCTGACCGTGGAGAAGGTGGTCACCGGCGCGGTGCGCGACCTTCCGCAGGGCGTCGAACTCTCGGCGTACCGCATCGTGCAGGAGGCGCTCAGCAACGCCTTGCGGCACGCGCCGGGAGCGTCGGCCCGCGTGGAGATCGGCTACGTTCTCGGCGGACTCGGCCTGCGCATAGTCAACGGCCCCGCGCCGGTGACGACCCTGGAGAAGTCGACGCACGGAGCGGGACACGGCATCACGGGCATGCGCGAGCGGGTCACGATGCTGGACGGCGAGATGACGACGGGCCCCATGGACGACGGAGGGTACGAGGTGGCGGTGTTCCTGCCGGTGCCCTCGGGGGAGGAGAACGGATGACGGGCGACACGCGTCGCGCGATCCGTGTGCTGATCGCCGACGACCAGATGATGGTCCGCGAGGGCTTCTCCGTGCTGCTCGGCGCGATGCCCGACATCGAGGTGGTCGGCGAGGCGGTCGACGGCCGGGAGGCCGTCGACCGGGTCCGCGAACTGCAACCGGACGTCGTCCTGATGGACATCCGCATGCCGGAGATGAACGGCATCGACGCGACCCGGGAGATCGTCGCCGCGGACGGCGCCGCGAAGGTGCTGGTGCTGACGACGTTCGACCTCGACGAGTACGTGTACCAGGCGCTGCGCGCGGGGGCCTCCGGCTTCCTGCTCAAGGACGCCTCGGCCCGCCAGCTCGCCGACGGGGTGAGGGTCGTGTCGGCCGGGGAGGCGCTGCTCGCCCCCTCGGTCACCAAGCGGCTGATCACGGAGTTCTCCAAGCTCGCGGAGGAACCCCGGCTGTCGGCGGCGCACGGGGCGTACGGGGACCTGACCGACCGGGAGACGGAGGTGCTGGTGCTGATCGCGCAGGGGCTGTCGAACGCGGAGATCGCCGAGCGGCTCGTCGTCGCGGAGTCGACGATCAAGACCCATGTGAGCCGCATCCTGGTGAAGCTGGGGCTCCGGGACCGGACCCAGGCGGCGGTGTTCGCGTACGAGGCGCGGCTGGTCACTCCCCGCTGACGGCGTCCGGCGCTCGCAGTGGAGGTCGGCCCTGGTCAGCGGGGGGTGGGCCGGGCTAGCGTCCGTTCATGGCAGCTTTGGAGAGTTCGCGGGCCTTCGACCCGTGGGATCCGGCCTTCCTGGCGGACCCGTATCCGGCGTACGAGGAACTGCGTGCGCGAGGCCGGGTGCACTACTACGAGCCGACGAACCAGTGGCTGGTGCCGCACCACGCGGAGGTGTCGGCACTGCTGCGGGACCGCCGGCTGGGCCGGACGTATCAGCACCGGTTCACGCACGAGGACTTCGGGCGGACGGCGCCGCCGCCGGAGCACGAGCCCTTCCATGTGCTCAACGACCACGGGATGCTCGATCTGGAACCCCCGGACCACACCCGGATCCGGCGGCTGGTGTCGAAGGCGTTCACCCCCCGCACGGTGGAACGACTGAAGCCGTACGTGGAGGGCCTGGCGGGCGAACTGGTCGACCGGCTGGTGGAGGCAGGAGGTGGGGACCTGCTGACCGACGTGGCGGAACCGCTGCCGGTGTCCGTGATCGCCGAGATGCTGGGTGTCCCGGACTCCGAACGGGCACCTCTGCGGCCCTGGTCGGCGGACATCTGCGGAATGTACGAACTGAATCCGACCGAGGACACGGCACGCAGGGCCGTGCGGGCGTCGGAGGAGTTCACCGAATATCTGCGCGGGCTCATCGAGGCCCGCCGCAAGGAGCCGGCGGACGATCTGATCTCGGGGCTCATCGCGGCGCACGACGAGGGCGACCGGCTCACCGAGCAGGAGATGATCTCCACCTGTGTGCTGCTGCTGAACGCGGGGCACGAGGCCACGGTCAACGCCACCGTGAACGGCTGGTGGACCCTGTTCCGCCATCCCGCGCAGCTGGCGGCCCTGCGGGCGGACCACGCGCTGATCCCCACGGCGGTGGAGGAGCTGATGCGCTACGACACCCCGCTCCAGCTCTTCGAGCGCTGGGTCCTGGACGACATCGAGATCGACGGTACGACGATTCCGCGGGGCGCCGAGATAGCGATGCTCTTCGGTTCCGCGAACCATGACGCCGAGGCGTTCGCGAACCCGGAGACGCTGGACCTGTCCCGGACGGAGAATCCGCACATCTCCTTCAGCGCCGGTATCCACTACTGCATCGGCGCTCCGCTGGCCCGGCTCGAACTGGCCGCGTCGATGACGGCCCTGCTGACGAAGGCCCCGGGCCTGGCTCTCGCCGCGGAACCCGTCCGTAAGCCGAACTTCGTGATCCGCGGCCTTGAGGGTCTGTCGGTCGCGGTCTGAGGGCCGGCACCGCTCCCGCCCGGCGGCGCGCCCCGCTCACCTCGACGGGCCGCGCCGCCGCTCACCGCTCCCGTAAAAGATCTTGACAGGAGCGGGTTGACACTGCCCTGGCGGATCCGTAAAGTTCTCCGAGTTGTCGCGGGACCGGAACGGTTCTGCGGTGGCACCTCCGCCGCTGTAGCGGCAATCAAACCATCAGCACGATCTCCCAGCCGGGATGAATTCGGCGTGTCCGAATTCAATTCGATTGGGGCCTGGCGGCCCGATTAGGAACTGCCGGGAAGATCCGCTAAAGTTTGAGACGTCGGAACGGCCCAACAGCCGGGAAGACAAACCCCGCTGACTGGGAGTCAGGCCCGAAAGAGTCTGATAGAGTCGGAAACGCAAGACCGAAGGGAAGCGCCCGGAGGAAAGCCCGAGAGGGTGAGTA
>NZ_JBVHLK010000033.1:0-50024 GCF_055559015.1 Streptomyces sp. NPDC024698
CGTAGTTGCTATGCGGGCCTGGGCTCAGCCAGGTAGGTGCCGGCCCACGTGCCGTCGTACCCCACGGCCCTGGTCGCGGCTTCGAAGCTTGGATAGTCCTGCCCACCGATGTCGATCATCGCCTCGTAGTCCGCGCGAGTCAGTTCACGCTCGATCCACTGGTGTGTGCAGCGGCAGCGGAGGCTGATTTCGTTCCCGTCGCAGATGACCATCCAGTCGCGCCGAGCACCGCACTACGGGCACATCACGGGGAGCCCGGTGATGACGACTTCCTCCGGGTGGGTCGTAGCGCGGAGACCGACGTGGCCGTCGCCGAGCTGGTCCTCCTGCTGGAGTCGCAGCAGAGGATCCTCACCGAAGGCCATTTCGGACAGAATCGCTCTCTGGGACTGGAGGCCTTCGTTGAACATCCGCATCGTCTCCTTCTCCATATCTACCAGCCCTAACAGGCGCCAGCCGTCGGTGTCCAGCTCTTTGCGCTGCTCAGCGCCTCGGCCCCCGAGAGCGACCATCGACGCGGTGTGGCCCCACTGCCATCTCGGGCACCTGGGACGGAGACGGGTGAGTGAGCGATTGCGCTGTCCGCCCGTTCGTACGCGCGCGGGGCGCAGCCGTGGTGGCGGGCAGTTTGCCGATCCGGAGCAGTCGCCAGACGAGCACTTCGGTGACACTGTCCGCGGTGTCCAACTCGCGCCATTCGATGGCCTGCTGGAGGAGGACGTCGGGGGCGTGTCCTGCTCGCTCGGCCTGGTCGAGGGTGGCGACGAGGGCGTCCCAGCCAAGTTCGCGGCGGACGTGGTCGGCCTGATCAGGCAGGACGGCCTTGAGGGTGCCGGCGTACCGCTCTCGTACAGGTTCGGGGAGACGCTGGCCGTGCTCGCGCATCGCGTTCATGGGAACGGCCGAAGCCGATCGGTAGGCGCTGCGCAGGTGCTGAGCGGCTCTTTGGGCGGCGGCCGCCTGCTGGGCGTGCCCCCGGGCGGAGTGCCAGCGCACCGCGGCCATGGCGACGAGGATCGTCGTGGACAGGAGCATCGCGGTGGCGCCGCCGTCTTCGCCCTTGCCGAGGGCGTTGCCAGCGCGGATGATGCCGCGGGCAGCGGAGCGGATGGCTCGGTTGTCGGCGCGCTCGGCGCGGATGTGGGAGCGGGTGGCGCGTTCGAAGGCGCGAGCGGCCTCGGCGAGTTCCCTGCGGGTTGAGGCCGGGGCGGTCTGGGCGAGTGCGTCGAGGAGTTCGCCGACGCCGGCGAGTTGGGCTGCGGAGTCTTCGTCGTCGTCCCCGTCGAGGATCGACACCGCCCGTTCGGCAACCGGGGCTGCCTGGCGCCGGGCGAGGTCCGGGCGAGGTACTCGTTCATCGAAATGGTCGGTGACGGGCTCGTCGTCGGGCCGTCCGGAGTCGAGGCGCTGGCGGATCCTGGGGAGGGAGAGGTCCGGGGCGAGTTTCGAGCCGGAGAACCAGACGGGTTGGCCGTCGCGGTTGCGGTCGCCGGGGAGGGCGACCTTGTAGCCGAGGGTGTCGCCGGATGGGGCGATGCGCTGTTCGACCCGAAGGCCGGCTTCGGCGAGGCGGTGGAAGAACTCCTCCTCGCTGGCGGCTCCGGCCAGGGCGTGGCGGACGATTTCCCTCAGCGTCTCGCGGGGTGTCTCGGTCCGGCCGAATCGCTCGGCCTTGGAGTGTTCGGCGCTGGTGGGGCGCTGGGCGGCGGTGCGGTCGCCGCCGTTGAGGATCTGCAGGCCGAACTCCTTCTCGATCTCCCGGCATTCGGCCTGGGCGCGGATGCCGTCCTGGTGGCGGCGGGGGCGGCGGCCGTCTTCGCGGACGAGGGTGGCAACGAGATGGATGTGGTCGTCGGCGTGGCGTACGGCGATCCATCGGCAGGCCTTGTCGTCGCCTCCTTCGGCGATGCCGGTGGCGTGGACGATGCGACGGGCGACCTCGGCCCATTCGGTGTCGGTGAGGTGACGGTCGCCGGGCGCCGTACGGACAGGGCAGTGCCACACGTGCCGGGCCGGGCGGCGGTTCTTCGGGAGGGCGAGCACGGGCAGGTCGAGTCGGTCGGTGAGTTGCTTGATCATGGCGGACAGGTCACGTCCGGGGTCGGGGGCGAGCCCCGGCATCCAGGACGCGACGAGGTGCGGGTCGGTGTGTTCGTCCCGACGGCCGGGCCCGTAGAGATATTTGAGCAGTCCGTACGTACGGCTGCCGGTGGAGATGTCGGGGACCACCGTCAGCGCCGCGCCATCTCTATGGCGGCGGCTTCGATGCGGGCAGCAGCGCGGAGGACGCGGGCGACCGACTCGTCGGCGTAGTTGGCCTGACCACCGGAGTTCAGGACGCGGGCGACCTGGTTGAGGTTGTTGCCGGCGCGGGCGAGCTGGGCGCTGGCCGCCATCAGTTCCTCCACTCGGCCGCGCTGGTCCAACAGCCATGTCTTCGGACCGCCTTGCGCCTGGGCGACCGCAACCGCGGCGTCGGCGAGGAACCCGGCGGTCTTCAGACCGACGGCTTCCGCGGCGCGCTTCACGGTGTCGAGTTCGTCTCGGGTCAGACGGACGCTGCGGACTTGGTCGCGGTGGACGCTCTGGCGCAGGCGAGGGCGCGTACGCGTCGCGGCGTTCGGCTCGGCTTCTTCTCCTGGCTGCGATCCACCCTCGGTCGCAACCTCCGAGCCCGGCACCCCCTGGTGCCGGTCCTCCCCCACCCCTTCTGGGGTGGGGGCATGCGCTTCCGAAACTCCTCCGCAGCCCGTGGCAGCGGAGGAGTTTCGGAAGCTACAGCTTGCTCGGCTTCGTGCCAGGCAGTCGTCTCGCTGCAGGTCAGAGGTTGTTTCGGACGACTCGGAGCGTGTCATCGGGGCGTCGGGGTCTTCGTACGGCGCACGTCGTGGAGCACCTCGGCGACGAAGTCGAGGGCGAGGACCGGGTGGTGCAGTGTGCGGGGAGTGCTGGCGTGGGTGCGCTGTACGGTCCAGGTGCAGTCCGGGCCGGGTTCGGCGCGGTGGAGGTGTCCGTACTTACGGAGCACGGTGATCCAGGCGTCGGCTTCGGCAGGGGTGACCGGGGTGGTGCGCATCATGTGTCTCCGGTGGACGGGAGTTGATGGGGTATGAGACGGGCGGCCCGGCTGTTGCCGTTGGCCGCCCGTCCGTCCGGGCCGTTCGGTCAGCCGGTCTTGGTGGCCGAGTCCTGACCGGTCTCGGCGCGGAGCTGGCGCATCAGTGCGGTCAGCCGGTCGTTGGCCAGGGTTTTGCCCTGTCCGCGGATGGCGTCCGCGACGACCTCGCGGGTGACCTTGCCCGCTTCGGCGACCGCCTGGCGGGCGATCGGCAGGAGGGTGTCCGCCGACGGGGCGGTGTCCGGACCGCCGTTGTCCGAGGTGTCCGGACCAGTCTCCGGCTCAGTGACCGACGGGGAGGCCAGCCGCAGGCGGCTGACCGGGGCAGGTCTACTGACCGGCTGTCCGCCCAGGTCAGCGGCGTCTCCGCCGTCCGCCGGCTCCGGGACGCTCTCCGGGTGTCCGGACGGCTTCTCCCGGTCAGCCACTCGCGGTACGTCCGAGCCGGAGGTGACCGCCGGACGGCCGACCTCCGGCCCGGAGAGGGCAGCCGAGTGTCCGGAGGTGACCGGGACCGGCCGGTGTCCGTCCGCCGCGAGCGGGGTCTCCGGTCGGTCAGCGGTGATCCGGTCGGTCCGGACACCGAAGGTGGACGGGTGTCCGTGGTGACCGGCTTCGGTGACCCGCCGGGCGATGAGGATGTAGAGGTGGACGGCTCCGGCCAGGGCGAGCGGGGCGAGGGTGGACAGCGCGCCGACGGTGACGTCGCCGAGCCGCAGTCCGCCGCCTTCGGAACGCTGCTGGTTGAGGCGTACGGCGTGCAGGGCGTTGGCCCAGATGCTGGCGGCGGTCGCCGTACCGAAAAGCATCCACACGTACAGGCGGGCGGCGAAGGAGGCGGCGCGCAGGACCAGGAGAGCGCGTACCCCGTAAGCGATGAAGCCGTCGATCACCAGAGGGAAGACGAAGGTGAGGGGGCCTCGAACGTGGATGGCGGTGGCCATCTGCTGCAGAGCGTCGTACGAGAGAGCGCAGCCTGCGCCACCGAGGGTGACGATCGCGGCTCGGTCCCAGCCGGTGATCCGCGCCGGTATGGGCGCGCTGTGGCTCACGCGGCCGTCCCGAGATCGTTGCGTGTGGGTGTCTCCGCTGCGAATGCCTTGAACGCCTTGGTACAGCTCTTGGGCTTCTCTTTCCCCTTGTTCGCCTTCTTCTGCTGGTCGACGGCCCGGTTGCGGATCTCCCGGCGCGTGCGGCGGTAGAGCTTCTCGGCGTGCTCCTCGGTGACCTTGAGCAGCCAGGCGAGCCGCTCGGCCGGCATCTCGGCCTGGTAGGCGGCCCGGACGACGGCGTCGCGCTCCGCATGCGTGAGGTGGATGTCGCGGCCGGCCAACGCGGCGTTCACGCGGGCGTAGTCAAAGCGGCTTTGGAACTTGCGGTGCAGGAGGTCGCGTTCCTCTTCGGTCATGCCACCCCGGATGCCGTCGCGGTCACCGTTTTCGAGGGCGGCGTCCAGGCAGATAGCACGGACAGGGCACTGTCCGCACAGCGACTTGGCAGCAGCGATCTTCTCGGTCTCGTCGGGCCCGGGGAAGAAGATGTCGGGGTCCACCGGGTTGTACTCGGTGCTCTGGCAGACAGCCTGGTCCTGCCACGTGTGGTCGCCGAGCGACCGGTGGTGGGCAGGGCTGATCGTCGTGATGGTCATGCGGGTTGCTCCGATCGCTCTCCGCGCGCAGGGGCGTCGGCGGAGGGGTGCGCTGGGTCGGGAGGTACACAGGCCGACACTCGTGGGCGCGGCCCGGTCCGGGTTCCTTGGTCAGGTCAGACGGCGGTGCGGTGGCGTCTGCGGTCGACGGGCTCGAACTCGACCCGGGTGGTCATCTGCGCGAGCCGGGAGGTGACGCGGTCGCCGAGGTATGCCCGGAGGTCCTTGATTGCCAGGTTGGTGGTGATCAGCGTCGGGAGCATGTGGTTGTACCGGCGGTTGATCAGCCGGTACGTCACTTCCTCGACCCACTCGCTGGCCTTCGCCGCGCCGAGGTCGTCGATGATCAGCAGCGGGCAGCGACCGACGGCTGCCAGCTCCCGCTCGCTGTCCACTCCGGCCCGGGGGCGAAGGTCGGCGTACAGGTCAGCGGCGGTGGTCGCGCGCCAGCGCACGCCGACGCCGCTCTGCACCAGTCGTCGGACCGCGCCGTACGCCTGGTGGGTCTTGCCCACGCCGACCGCCCCAGCCATTAGCAGGCTCGGGCCACTGGTCACCTGCCGCCGGGCTCCGAGGCTGGGAGCCACGGCCTGCTGGGCGACGTCGCGGGCCCAGGCCAGGACCTGCGGATGGTCGGCCACCGCGCCCTGGTAACGCGGGGGCATCCCGGCCAACAGGGCGTCCAGCGGGGAGAAGGACTCGGGCTCGTCGGCCAGGGCGGCGACGGCTGCCGGGTCGATGTTGCGGGCGGCCAGGATCCGGGCCATCCGGTCCAGGGTGCCCGCGCCGCCGAGGGTCTGCGGGTCGCGGGTGTGGGTGCGCATCACAGCTCCTCGGCGTAGGCGGCTGCAGCGTTGACCGGGTTTGTCCACGCCTGGTGAGCGGGCACGGTAGGTCGGATTCCCGTCCGCGCCAAACCGGCGGAGCGTGAGTTCATGGCCTCGTTGACCATGCTGGTCAGCACGCTCGGGTGCTTGGGGTTGGTGGCGAAGTTCTGCAACCCGGCCCGGATATGCTCCGGAGCGATCCCCTCGGCCAGGAGCTTCTTGGCGATCCGCCCGAGGTGACCGATCACGTCGCCGGGCGGACGCTCGTCGCAGGCGGCGATGTACTCGCCGACGAGCTGGTTTGCGGAGACTGTGGCGACGGGCGCTGTGCGCCCCGTAGGGAATGAAGATCCAGGATCCAAGATCCTAGATCCAGGCGCCGAGCCCTCTTCGAGGTTTCGGGGAGGCTTCGGAGAGCCCTCGGGCAATGCCGCCTGACCTCCGGTTTTCTTACCGGTGGGGTCAGGGGTGCCGACGGGGCCGGTGAGGGCGTCCTGTTGGGCGGTCGGGGCCTCGCTTCGGGGGGCGGGAGGCGTCGCAGCGGGCTTCGCAGGCAGATCGAGGGCTCGGGGAGTGTTCGGCGAAGTCTCGACAAGCCCTCGGGTAGGGGTGGGCGACGCCTCGGTGCGCTTGGTGCAGGTCCCCTTACAGGGCCCGCACCGGGCCGCCGCCTGGTGCTGCGAGCAGGAGGGCAGTCGGGACTGGCTGGGTTTGTCGATCTTCTGATGCTCGGACCAGGTCACGACGTGGAGGTAGCGGCGGGCGTCGCAGCCGGTGTACCGGCAGATCAGGCCCGCGTTGGCGAGCTGCTGAAGGTCGTCCTCGACATGGACCGAGGTGTGCTCGGCCCGCAGGGGCCAGAGCAGCCCCGCGATGATCGCGGCATTGTCACGGTGACGGCCGTGGTCGTCGGCCTGGGTGAGGAGGCCGAAGAAGGTCCGCTCGGCCTCGACGCTCACTTCGGCGAGCGACTCGGAGAAGAATGCCTCCGGCTTGATTGTTCGAATCCGCGCCATGTCAGCGACCTCGGCCGGCAGCGACGAGGTCGCTGCGGGTAAGGGATGCGGCGGCGAGGTCGAAGATGTGGGGCCGACTCCAGTCCGCGTCCGGCCAGACCCGCAGGACCCACCGGGCCACAACCCTGGCGGTCGTCCGGTTCAGCTCGATCGCCTCCCCGGCCGCATCCTTGGCGATGGCGTGCGGGTGGGGCCAGGCGTGCTTCGGGTCGGTGAGGCTGACGCGGATGGTGGCCGCCCCGGAGATCATGCCGGTGAGCTGGGCCGCGAGTCGATGCTGGCGTGCCGTGTCCGGGCATGCCAGGGTTCCGCTCGGCATGGCGAGCATGGGATACTCCGTTGTTCGTAGGAGTGCGGTGCGGCGGTTCTCGTGTAAAAGCCCCGCTGCCCGCGAGATGTGAATCGGTGTCCTTCGGGGTGCCCGCCCGGCGCTTGGGAGTTGGTAGCTCCCAGGCGCCGGTCTCGTTCGACCCCGTGGGTGTCATGGCCCCAGTGCGTGCATCGCCCCTCCCTTCCTGGCCGCCAGTGATTCGCTTGGGCGGGGACCAGAACCGTATGGCGACCCCTGGCACAAGTCCAGCCTCTTCGCACCCACTCTCACCAGGCATGGAACACTGCACTGGATAAGATCGGAGATCAACGTACACCGCGGTTGCGCCATTGCGTCAACTGCGGTGTCGGCGCCTAGAGCGATAGGAGGCGTGATCACCACTGGAGTGGATAGGATCGCGGCCATGACGAAGGGCTGGAGATGACCGAGAAGAACGAGCGCACCTTCGCGGAGCTGCTCGACTACCTCTTCAAGGAGGTACACCCGAAGGGCCGGGGCCCGTACACGTACGCGGAGGTGTCGCAGGGCATCCGGGACACCTCCGGCGTGGCCATCTCGGCAAGCGCCATCCAGCAGCTCCGCACAGGGACCAACAGCAACCCGAAGATGCAGACCATCCGGGCGCTGGCCGGCTTCTTCGGAGTGAACCCGGGCTACTTCTTCGACGAAGAGGAGGCCGAGAGACAGCGCGCGGAGATCCACTTGGTCGCAGCGATGCGCGACCAGGAGGTGCGCAGGGTCGCCCTGCGCGCCAACGGACTCAGCACGTCGAGCCTGCAAATGCTGAACACCGTGATCGACCAAGCCCGGCGACTAGAGGGAATGTCTGACGACTCGGACGACTCCGGACTGCTCGACGACGAATGATCCCCGCCTCGGCATGAACCGCGGCACGGGGTCAACCCGACACACATAGGCCGATTAGCCGCTCATGATATCTTCGGCGGCTTCCATCAGCACGATCACGCGAATCCGGTCACTGCGCATAGGCCGCAAAGCGATGATGCGGACAGGAACTTCCTGGCCTCGGTGGTACGGCAACCTGAGCTTGCGCAGGTCACCATCAGGGTGTTCGTAGACCTCGCGGCGACCCCACATTTCCTGCGCGTCCGGCGATCCCGCGAGGATGTCGCGCTCCAGACGCAGCAGGGCTTCACTT
Source organism: Streptomyces sp. NPDC024698 (assembly GCF_055559015.1). Classification (NCBI taxonomy): domain Bacteria; kingdom Bacillati; phylum Actinomycetota; class Actinomycetes; order Kitasatosporales; family Streptomycetaceae; genus Streptomyces; species Streptomyces sp. NPDC024698. The sequence continues at coordinate 8,100 of NZ_JBVHLK010000033.1, forward strand.
TCCGGATAATGGGCTCTCGCGTAGCGAATCTGCCCCAAGTAGGGCCGCGCCCAGTCTTCCCGCCAGTTGACAAGCTGCTCGCGGGCTTCCCGGTTGAGAAATGCCCATCGTACGAGATTGGCCTGATGGGCAGCCCAGGGGAACCATTCTCGCAACGGCTCATTGTGTCCGATCACATTCCACGCCAGGTCCGATACGTAGGCCGGATTAGGCGACTGGTTATCGAGGAATTGCTGAAGCACCTCGTCTATTTCGGCAACTGAACCCGCCTCCGGTACGGCGGCAAGGGCCGGCGGTCGCCCGACGGCCCTCAAGTACAGGGCGCGACGTTCAGCGCGGCTCAGTTGCAGGACGGATGACAAGCGGTCGAGGAAGTCTGCCGAGTAGTTGGCTTCGTTGCCCCGCTCCAAGGAGCTGTACCAGCGCTCACTCACGCCCGTCAGGCGAGCCACCTCACGCTGCGACAGGCCGACACTCCGCCGGCCTGGCACCGCCAGGCCCGGGAACGCACGAGGATCCGACCGGCCGCGCCACGAACGCAGCAGCTCAGACAGGGATTCACCTTCGGGCTCGCCACTGTCGCCCTGCCGGCCCCGGGATTCCATGACGTGAGACTGGATCACTAGATCACATGAGATGGCCCACAACACGCCCTAACCGGCCATCAAGTGATCATGAAACAGTCATTCAGCGTAGTCAGACGTAACGGATAGTCGACCATTCAAGCAAATTTGGCGAGAACCGCAACACCTTGCGATCGCCGGGAAGCAGCAAGCGCACACCCAGGATCGAGGAAGCATGCGAGCCAGACCTTCCCACCCCACACTCCGAGAAGGTCACCATCCGTAACCGGAACTACCACTTCCGGGAAGCGTGACTTCCCCCCTCCTTTTGGCATCCTCCAGCCATCACTCACGAGCAAGTTGTTGCTCAGCCCAGGCTGAGGGGAGATTGCCATGCCCTGGCCAGAAATCGACGAGAGTCGACTGCGTGAATCGTGTGAAGAGAAGGTCGACCGGTTGCGCCTGCCGCATCGCTTCAGCACACGCGAATTTCGCGAGACGGTAGCCGCACTTCGTGGGAAGCCAATAGTCCTGAAACCTCTGAGCACGCTCGGCTCGATCGACGCACCGTGCGGTATACGTCTAGAGATGCCGGAAGCCGATCTTCTCTATTACGAGGAGGGGACTTCCGTGCATCACCAGCGGCACATTCTCACGCATGAGCTGTGCCACGTGTACTGCGACCATCCAGGGAGCCTAGCGGTCGACGCCGAAACGACACATTCCCTCGGAGTGAATCCCACACTGGTGATGCGCATGTCGGGGCGCACGAGCTACTCGACGGCTGACGAACGCGAAGCGGAGATGATGGCGACCATCATTCGCCAGCGCATCTACCGCGAACGCGAATCCCCTTCCCGCCAACCCGAAAAAGGATCGGATAGCTGGGATGCACTCTTCGCCCAACCCATCAAGAAAGGTCGATTCCGCTCACGATGAATGCCCTCTTTCTTGGCATGGCCTGCCTACTCACAGCAGCTGCCGGCTACTGGGTCCTCGGTCGGGGCACACCTCGCCCCGCCGGAACGTGGGCCATGGGCGCTCTCCTCGCCTCGTTCGCCCTGGCCTTCGCCTCATACGCGCCGCTGTTCGAGAACGCGGTTGAGGCAGTCGTACCGCACGTGGCTCGGCTCCTGAGCAACTCCGCCTCTCTGTCGGCTGCCACCTCGGTCCTCGCTGTCTCTTTCCAGGTCAATCTGCAACCTGCGGAAGCGCGGCGCCGCATCCGCCTACGCCTCGTCCTCCTCGCCGCCTCGGTCTTCGGCATGACGGTGTTGTTCGTGTACGAGCAGATGACGCACCGTTCCCCGCAGGTGTACGCGCTCTATCTGCTTCTCTTCATCTCGTACCTGGGCTTCGCCATCGTCGACTTTCTGTGGCAGGCCGTGCGGCAGTCGAAGTCGACCCGCAGAAGCAGCGTTCGGATCGGTCTCCGGATGGCGGCGGCGGGCTGCGCGTTCGCCCTGGTCTACGCCGCGTACAAGCTCACGGTCCTCTTCTCCCTGGGCTTGGGCCTTCACCTCATACCCGACCACGCGCAGTGCTCCTCGCTGGTCACCTCGCCCTGCGTCTTCAGCGTGACCTCCCCCGCGCTCGCCGTGCTGCTGATCTGCCTCGGCCTCACACTGCCCGCCGTGGTGTATCCGATCAGTCAGACCCGCCTCCACCGCTGGGAGGTGCGCTCCTTCAACGCGCTCGGCCCTCTCTGGCAGGACCTCTCGGCCGCAATGCCGGAAATCGTTCTGCCATCAGGGGGCCTCGACGAGGAGGCGGCGAGCGACTCCGACTTCCGCCTTCAACGGCGTGTCATCGAGATCAGCGACGGCATCCTCGCCCTTCGGCCCTACCGCTCCCAGCTCGTCCAGGAGGCCGCCCAGCGAACTGTCGACGCCGGAACGGATAAGGGTGCCGCGATCATCGAGGCCGCTGTCGTCAAGGCAGCGCTGGCCGCGCTGCAGGGCGGCCACCTCGTCGACGAAGTCGCTGCGCCGTCGACGGTGGACGCCGCTTCGCGGAAGGACCTCCGCGCGGACACGCAGTGGCTTCTACAGGTCACCGATGCCTACGTGCACCGCGTCCCGGTGCGTGTCGCCGACGACGGCCACCCGGAACCAGTTGGAGCCTGACAGCATGGACAACCCGACCCAAGACCCTCGCTTCCTGCGCGACCCTTATCCCACCTACGCGGCCATGCGCTCCGCGTGCCCCGTGCAGGCCGTTCCCACCGGCTCAAGCGGGCACGGCAGCTACCTGGTCACCGGATACGCGGAGGCCCGACAAGCCCTCAGCGACCCGCGGCTCTCGAAGAACACGGCCGCCTTCTTCGCCGACAAGGGGTCGCGGCGCCGTCTGCACCCTGCGGTCGCGCACAACATGCTGGCCAGCGACCCACCCCAGCACACCCGCCTGCGTAAGCTGGTGACCAACGCCTTCACGACGGGCGCTGTCGCCGAGCTGCGGCCATTCATCGCCCAGGTGACCGACGCGCTGCTGGACGAGTGGTCCGTCGGCGAGCAGGTCGACCTCGTCGCCAGCCTGGCGGTGCCCCTACCGGTCATCGTGATCTGCGAACTCCTGGGGGTCCCGGAGGTCGACCGGCCCGAGGTCCAGCGTTGGTCCGCCGAGTTGTTCGCCGCCGGGAAGCCCGACCTCATCGACGCGGCCTCGCACGCCGTGGCCGACTACATGACCGGCCTGATCGCCGCCAAGCGCCTGCGACCCGGTGACTCTCTCCTCGACCGCCTCATTTCAGCGCGCGATGGCAACGACCGCCTCAGCGAGGAGGAGCTGGTCTCCCTGAGCGTGCTGCTGCTCGTCGCCGGACATGAGACCACGACCAACTTCCTCGGCAACGCCGCCCTGGCGCTCCTCCAGCACCCGGCCGAGCTGGAGCGCCTGCGCAGCAACCCGAAGGACATCCCTGCCTCGCTGGACGAGTTGCTTCGCTTCGACTCGCCCGTCAGCACGGCCACTTTCCGATTCACCACGGAAGCCGTCACGCTCGGCGGCACCGAGATCCCCGCCGGTGTCCCGGTAATGGTCGCTCTTGGAGCCGCCAACCGAGACCCGGAGCGATTCCCCTTGCCGGACCAGTTCAATCTGGACCGGGAAGCCGCCGGCCACCTCAGCTTCGGCCACGGCATCCATCGCTGCGTCGGCGCTCCCCTCGCCAGAGCCGAAGCCGACATCGCCCTGCGCGCGATCCTGCCCCGTTTCCCTGGGATCCGGCTTGCCGTATCGCCTGATCAACTGGACTGGCGGCGCACCCGCCTTGTGCGCGGACTGGCCTCACTTCCCGTCCTGACCTCGTCATGAGGTCGGCGGGGAATTCCGGCATGGGATGTGCTCGACCTGAGGCCCACTCTGCACGAAACAGGTGGTAGTGAACGGCAGGGGCGTCAGGGGTACGACATCTGCCGTCGCCTCACACAGCCAGTGCCGTACAAGCTGCTCGTCGACCGCGGCACCGAAAAGTGTCGCGGAGCCGTGCGTGTTAACGCCGTTCCGTGTGGAGGCGCAGGCCCCGCACGTGGCCGGCCTCCAAGAATGCTGATCTCTTCGGAGACGGTAGCCAGGGTGGTCAGCGCGGACTTCCGAGGGCAGAGGGCCGGGAGCCCGTAGCGCCGCAGCTTGCCGGTGAGGTGATGGGCGGTGACTGCCTGGTCGGCCATCTGGCCGCGGAACAGCCGGAATGGCCCAGTACGCGTCCCGGTTCGTCCGATGGCAGAGGCGGTCACGGTGTGCTCGGCTTACTCTCGTCGGAGTTGGCCTGGGATGTAGGGTCCACGACCTCGTTCGCACTGGATCCTGTGGAAACGCCGAAATCCGGGCTTCGTGAGCACTGATCGTGTCGGTTCGTTGTGAGCAATCGGCATCTGTCTGACATCTATGGGCGTCACGCTGAGTGAGGTGCGACTCGACGGGGCACGCTCGCGTCAGACTTCGGCGCTCAGCCGTGGCAGCACGTCGGTGCAGAAGTGGTCGGTGAACCGCTCGTGGCTCCGGCGGTAGAGGGAAAGCCACTCATCCAGGAAAGACCACCGGAATCCCAGGAAACCCAACAGCTGCTTCCTGGCGGAGTCGATGTATTCCCGTAGTGTGGCTGGCGCTCGGCAACCGTACGCAGCCGCTCCGATTTGGCCGCGTCGCCCTTGGCGCGCGCATGAGCGGACAGAATCCTCATAGTCGTGTAGAAGGACTCTACAGCCTCGATGGCTTGTCGGTCTGCCCAGAACATCGTCTGGCGTTCGCGCTTCATCTGCTTCCTTCGAGCCCGGAAACCCTTCTGAGGCGACCGTAGTTCCAAGTAGTGATTCTCGAATGTACGGAAACTCACATGGGCCATGTACGCTGCGGCGTCGGCCTCTACTTCGCGGCGCAGTTGAGGGTCGAGGGGCGCGAACTGCGACATGGGCTCGTGCGGAAGTATTTCTGCGAAATGCTCCGCTTCGATGTGGGCCAGTTCATGGGCGAGAGAGAACAGCGTGCACGCTTCCCAGATCTCGTTGGGCCCGCCGCCCAGCGGCATCGGAGTTTCGTCCGTGATGGCTTCGGCTGAGCGGAAAGAGAATGAGAGGGGGGTCGGGGGGCGTTGAGCGGTTCCGCTCGAGTCGGCGCAGCGGAGATACGACACGACGGATTCGTCGAGATCTCGACGAGCAGAGGCTTCCAAGGTATCTCCCGGCGGACTTTCGTGCATGGGGTAAGCCATGGAGACGAGATAGGCGATTTCAGTGGAGAGCTCGGCCACGAGTGGTGACAGTCCGATGAGATAGCCCGTAATCCGTCTCGGATTCTCGATAGTCCGGGACTCGGATGCGAACGACGGCAGGACGAATGGCTCCACCTGTCGGGCCAACTCGAAAGTACGCTCTGCCCGCTTTGGGCCGAAGAGCCCCAGAAGCCAGGGGTTTTCGGGGGGTGCCCCTTCCCATGTGATGGACCGCGAGGCTAGGAGCCCATCGAGGAAGCGCCGCACCATCAGGTTTGTCTCGGCGTGCACCTTGAGCGCCTCACTGCGGTCATCGATCCCGGTCACCCAGCGCAGATAGACCGGGTCTGCTTCTGTCCGGCACTGCCGCAGTGCTTCTCCCGCCAACTCGAGGTTCTGAACCTTTTCGAAGAGGGTGCTGCGCAGTGGTTCTGCACTCACTGGGCGTCACTCACCGGGGGAACCTCCAGTGGCGTTTGTCCCGGTGCGGCGGCAGCCTCCACGACGGATGACAGTACGGCGCTGTCCTGCACGGTGACATCACCGTTCGAACCTCGTACCAGCACGTGGCCGCGCGGCAATTCGGGTGCCTGGCGGATCACGAGTTGCTGCTCGTAAGCGTCGATCACGACTCCCTTACGAAAGGAATTGCGCAGGGAGTTGACCGCGTGGGCCAGAGCGGGCAGTGTGACGGAGGCGGCGATGAGAACTTCGCCGAGCGGTGCGCTGCCTAGGGAGCCGACTCTTGTCGCCTCGACACCCGACGCAGCGAGTGCGGAGGCGATCACGGCCGCCGAGTCGTCGTCGACCGGTGCGAAGATGTCCAGATCAATGACCACGTCGCTGGGCTTCTGCATGTGCCGCCTTCCCTCGACTGCCCTGCTAGTGCACTTATTGACCCCGGTGGAGATCACCAAACGGCGTCAACCAGAGCGTGAAGGGTCTGGGCCGACAAGCAGGGCGGAACACCCCACTCAGCCGTCAACATCCTCTTTGCTTCGCTGCTGGGCCTCCGCGTAGCCAGAGCGACCGGACAGCCCCCACGGCTTCGACTCGGCGAAGTCCGCCACCCGCAACTGCCGAACCGGCACTTCACGTGCCTGCATGTCCTCGTACCGGATTGATGTCGCTGGAACCTTGCGCGTACGACCCGCGCTGCCCAAGCTCCGTGCTGTCATGCTCTGGACGGTACGGAGCCTCCGCATATCCCGACCAGAAAGACCACAAGAGATCGAAGACGGCGGCCACGGACCGTAGTGAATGCGCATCGAGCCCCGGATTTGCGCATTCATTGCGCATCCTCAGCCGACATTGCGCATCGATCCGCGGACCCTAGGTGGGAGGGAACGCGGCCGGTGCGCTCGTTCTGTAGATCCCACAGCTCACGGAACAAACCGTCCTGCTGGGCCAGCAGTTCCTCGGGAGTTCCGTGCTGGATGATGCGGCCCTTGTCCAGGACGACGATGCGGTCTGCGATCGTCACGTTGGTGAGCCGGTGGGTGACCAGGACGACCGCCCGGTCGGCGGCGAGGCGGCGCAGCCCGGTGAAGATGCGGTGCTCGGCTCGTGGATCGAGGGCCGCAGTCGGTTCGTCCAGGACGAGCAGTCCGGCTGGGCGGTGGAAGGCGCGGGCGAGCGCGATCCTCTGCCACTGCCCGCCGGACAGTTCCTGCCCGCCCCACCATTCCTTGGCCAGCAGGGTGTTCAGGCCGCTCCGCAGATCGTCGATGACCTCGTCGGCACCCGCGGCATGCGCTGCGGCGAGCACGGCGGCATCCCCTTCCTCGGTGGCCTGGCCGAGAGTGATGTTCTCCCTCGCCGACAGGGGCCAGCTCGCGTAGGACTGCGGCACGACAGCGACGCGCGCCCAGGTGGCATGCGCGTCCAGGTCCCTGGTGTCGGTGCCGTCCCAGGTGACGGCTCCCTGATCGGGCAGGTACAGAGCCGACAGGATCTTGCTGAGGGTGGTCTTGCCGGAACCGTTCTCGCCCACCAGCGCGACGACTTCGCCGCGCCGGACCTCCAAGGAGATGTCGTCGAGGGCGGGACGCTCTGCGCTCGGATACTGGAAGGTGATGTTCTCGGCGCGTACGAGTGTGGGCGCGACCGGCGCCCGAGGACCGCGGTCGATGCGGTGTCCGCCGGCTTCGTCGATGAAGTCCACCCAGTCGTCCAAGTACATGCCGGTACGGAAGAGTTGGGCTCCGTAGCCGACGATCCCGTCCAGTCCTGCGCTGACGCGGCCCAGAGCGAGGAACGCGGTGCCGAGGGCGGCGACCGAGATCTGCCCGGCGGACACCAACAGCGCCAGGGCCACCCACACCACGGCGTGGGCGAGACCTCCCGCAGCCCCGCCCACCAGGGAGATCCTGGCGGAGCGCCAGGTGGCCTGGTCGGTCGTCGTGTCGATCCGTGCCCCGGTCGTGCGGTACTTGTCGAGCAGGAACGGTGCCATGGTGCCCGAGCGGACCTGGTCGGCGGTCTGCTTGTCGACCGTGTACCAGCGCAGCATGCCCAGTAGCCGCCGGTCCTTCGTGGTGGCGAGCGAGGCGATGTAGCTGATGCGCGCCGCCCGTACGCTGGCCACCCCCTTCGGCAGGGCCGCCAGGAGGAGGAGTGGCAGCAGGATCGGGTGCACGGCGGTCAGGACGCACGCCGAGGCGACCAGCGATGCTGATGCGGCAAGGATGTACTGGGCTTCGGTGAGAAGGTCCCTGGAGACCTCCACGCCTCTGTCGGCGGCGTCCCAACGGTCGTTGTATCCGGGGTTGTCGTACGCGGCCAGTTCCGCCTTGGTCGCGGCGTCGAGGAGCTTGAGTTCGGCCTCCCGGGCAATACGCGGGGCCAGCCGGGCGGACAGCGCGGTGGACGCGATGCCCAGCAGGGCACGCAGACCGATAGCCCCCGACAGGACGACAAGAGAAGGTACGGCGGAGCGGATCTGGTCGCTGCTGATGTGCTGGGAGGCGATCAGCGGCTTGATCACACCGGTGGTCGCCATCAGCCCGAACGCTTCCAAGACCCCCGAGAGGAGCTGGATGCCGAGCAAGGCGATGACCGCGGCGCGGTCGACCTGCCAGCCCAGTGCCAGGGATCGGCGGATCAGTTGGGGCAGACGCCGGGCCATCGAGCGGGTTGTGATCGCGTTGGCCGCCTCGATGCGGCGGTCGCCGGGGATGACGAACTTCAGCACCTCGTCCGACACCTCCGCTTCGCGGGTCGGCACGGTTGTGGCAGCGGGTTTCGGGATGGTGGTCATCGGCTCCAGCCCTCCGCCGACACGCGGTGCCCGGCCGGGATGCCGTCGAGCGCGGTTGGGCCGGCGTGCTGCTTGGCGAACCACCGCTCGCCGCCTGGGCCGTTGCTCTCCCACCCGGACGGCCGGATACCTCCAGGCCGAGGGTGTTCGGCAACCGACGTGTACGCGTTGGTTGCCGATTCCACCAACTGATGGAGTGCGCCGGGCATATCGGTCACGTCGGTGCGCCCTTCCGTCTGTCGAGCATCCCGCTGTACCACAAGGCGTGATTGCGTGGATGCACTCAGTGTTCGCATGCAGGTGGGTAGCTTGGCAAGAGCCACTGACATTGCGGTCTGACCTGGCCATCTGCACGCCAGGACGGGAAGGACTGTGCCTGAGACCATCTCGACGAGGGACTCGTCGAGCACGCCGTACCTCCAGCCGAGCGACACGAGATGCGGGCCGTTGTCCGCCTTTACGTGCTCTCGCAGCGCCCTGAACCTCCGCAGAGCTTCGTTGCGGCTGATACCGGCGTTCTCCGCGTAGTCCTTCGACGTCGCACCGGCGGCGACCATCTGCCACGTCTTGATCTCCTCGTCCGAGAAGGCATCCGGCAAGGCGGCTTTCTCGGGGCGCTGTATCTGCCAGGTGACGAAGCAGGCATGGACGACGGCCGCACGACCGCGCACGCCGAGCTTCTGACCGCAGTGCTTCATCTGCACGTTGATGGTCCCGGCGGTGATCGTGAGGTCGGAGGCGATCGTTTCGGTGCTCTGGCCCTGCGCGATCTTGTTGGCGATCCGAAGCTGTGCCGGTGTGAGATCAAGCAGCGTCGTGGGAGGGCGAGCCGGTCGGGCACTCACGGGTGTAGATCCTTTCTGGGGAGAGGGAGTGTCAGGCCCGGGCCAGCCACCGCTGCCGCTCGGCATCGGTGACCAGGCGCTGGTCATGGTCGAGTTCCAGTCGGGCGAGCCGGGCATAGTGCTCAACCGCCTCGGCGCCGAAGGCTTCCTGCGCGAGGGCGCTGTTCTGGAAGGCGGTCAGAGCCTGGCCGAGAGTGGATGGAACGGGGGGACCGCCTGCGCGGAAGGCGTTACCGGTCTCTTCGGGACCAAGGGCGAGCCTCCGCTCGAGACCATGGTCGATGGCCGCCAGGACCGCGGACAGGGCCAGGTACGGGTTGGCATCCGCACCTGGCACACGGATCTCCAGGTGCAGGCCTTCGCCGCGGCCGACGACGCGGACCGCGCAGGTGCGGTTGTCGTGGCCCCAGGTGAAGGTGGTCGGTGCGAACGAGCCGGGCGTGAACCGCTTGTAGGAGTTGACGCTGGGCGCGTAGAACAGGGCCAGCTCGGGCAAGCCGTCGAGCAGACCCGCAATGGCATGCTGACCGGTCCGGGACAGTTCGTGTTCGCTGCCGGGCTCGTTGAGTTGGCTGATGGCCTTCGACCACAGCGACACATGCAGGTGCAGGCCATTGGCTCGGCCGGTTTCCGGGGCCGCCATGAACGTGGGTGCCAGACCGGCGCGCGAGCCCAGGGTGCGCACTGCGTGCTTGAAGAGCAGGTGCCGGTCGCAGGCGGTGAGTGCGCCGCCGTACGGGAAGGTCACCTCGACCTGTCCGGGGCCGGCCTCGGTCTTGATGGCTTCGACGGGCATCCCGGCGCCTGCCAGCGCCCGCTGAAGACGTCGGAAGAACTGGTCGGACACAGGGTCGTGGTCGAGGGCGTAGTCCAGGTTCCCCGTCGTCAACGGCCGCAGGCCCTGATAGCCGGCCTGGTCCGCGTCCGCGTACGTGCCCTTGTAAAGAACGAACTCGGTTTCGATCCCTGCCCTGGGGTGCAGACCGTGCCGGGACAGCCGGGTCATCTGCTGGTGGAAGATCTGGCGAGGCGCGATCTCGATGGGTGTTCCGTCGTCGTGCACGGCGTCGCCGAGCACGACGACGGTGCGCGGCAGCCACGGCACGACGCGCAGGGTCGCCAGAGCCGGTTGCACGGACAAGTCCTGGTATCCGGTCTCCCACGAGGTCAGAGAGAAGCCGTCCGCCGGGCTCATCTCGGGATCGGTGGCCAGGATGTAGGCGCATACCTCAGCGCCTTGATGTGCGACGCGCCTGAGGAAGTGGTTCGCGTCGTACCGCTTCCCCTTCAGCCTGCCCTGCAGATCGGGCACGGCCAGCAGCACGGTGTCGATCGCGCCCGCCTTGACGAGGTTCCGCAGGTCAGTCAGCGAGAAGGCCTTCTCCGAGCGCCCGTCCAAAGCAGGAGCGGCTGCCGCGCTGAGGCGCGCCAGAGCGCCGTTGCTCGTCGCGGCCCCCGTCATCACACGACCTCGTCTTCGTACGTGCTCGCGGAGCGGTCGAAGTTCTGCGCCGGGACTTCGTACGAGCTGCCCTGCTTGCGCCACCATCCCCAAGCCAGCGCAAGGACGACGAGCAAAGCGACCGGCGCGTAGTTGAAGGTCTCGACGGACACCAGGGCGCCGCCGGGGCGGGTCTGTGGCAGGCAGAACAGCACGGTCACGAACACCACCCAGATGACGGCGATCGTGCCGACCGTCACGCCCCAGCGGCCGAGGTTCCACGGACCGGGCTGGAACCGGTCCCGGTTCCTGATGCGCAGGTAGATCGGGAGGGCGTACGCCGGCGTGATGCCGACCACGTTGATGCTGGTGATCGCCGCGTACGCGACCGGGCTGTACAGGCTCGGCAGGGCGAGCAGGGCAGCGCACACGACGGACAGCAACACGGCTTTGCGCGGGGTACCGGTGCGGCGGTCGACCTGCCGCCACAGGTGCGAGCCCGGAAGCGCCCCGTCGCGGGAGAACGCGAACACCATCCGAGAGGCGGCAGCGGTCTCGGCATTGCCACAGCACAACTGGGCGATGATCACGACCAGGAGCAGTGCCTTCGCCCCGGCCAGGCCCAGGGCGTCCAGGAAGATCTGTGCCGGCGGGACGCCCGTGGCTGTCCCCACGGTGCCCGCGTAGTCCTGGATGGCGAACGTGAGCCCGGCCAGCAGAACGAATCCGGCCAGCCACGACCATCCGATCGAATGGATGATCCCGCGGGGTGCGGACACCTGAGCGTCCGTGGTCTCTTCCGACAGGTGCGCGGAGGCGTCGTAGCCGCAGAACGTGTACTGGGCCAGCAGCAGACCGAGCACCGCCACATACAGGGGGCTGGACCAGCCGGTGTTGTTGACGAACTCGCCGAACATGAAGTCGACGGACTGGTGGTGGGAGGGCACGATCACCAGTGCGCCGACGATCGCTATGACGCCGCCCAGGTGCCACCAGACGCTGATGTTGTTGAGAATGCTGACCAGCCGGACGCCGAACAGGTTCAAGGTGGCGTGCGGGGCCAGGATGCACACGTAGATCATCATGATCTTGCCCGGCGTCGGCTCGAAGCCCCACTGCAGGTTCAGTAGGGCGCCGGTGAACAGGGCGGCCCCGTAGTCGATGCCGGCGATTGCGCCGAGCAACCCGAGCAGATTCAGCCAGCCCGTGTACCAGCCCCACTTGCGGCCGCCGAGTTGCTCCGCCTGGTAGTACAGGGCTCCAGAGGTGGGATAGGCGGAGGTCACCTCGGCCAGCGAGGCACCGATGAACATCACCATGGCACCGACGAGCACCCAGCCCCACAGCATCACGGCGGGACCGCCGGTGTTCAGGCCGAATCCGTACAGCGTCATACATCCGGACAGGACACTGATGACGGAGAAGGAGATCGCGAAGTTCCCGAACGGCCCCATGCGCCGGGTCAGCACGGGCTCGTAGCCGAGCTCCCGCAGATACGTATCGTCCGGCTTGCGAGGCACCGCACGGTGGGTGGGACTCACACGAGACATGGACAGCTCCTAGGTTCAGAGAAGGTGGGATACTGGGCAGGTTCATGCCAATGCGCGGACGGTTGGCGGCCGATACTGATCACGGGTGCCGCCCGGTGCGCGGCCTGTGGGTACGGGCGAAGGAAAGAGACTCCGTGCGTGCTCGAAGAAGCAGCGTCTCGCCGGGGTCCGGTCCCGCGGCCCCGTCATGGACCGAAGTCCACGGCTCACGGGCTGCATATGGGCCCATCGCCTCGAAGACCTCGGCTGCTTCCAGATACTGGTGGCCGGCCCACAACGCATAGGCGAGAAGGTTCAGATCAGCCACCGAACACTGGCTGACCGTCGTTTTTTGAAACCAGTCGTAAAAGGCGTTCAACGTGCAGTCGAGCGTCGCCTCCTGCGCCCACTGGCGCCGCCACAGCGGATCGGCCCGCGATCGCCGTCGCTGCTCGATCTGCGCGTACGCGGGCAGAAGCAACAGTGGCGATCCGACGGGCCGCTGCGACGCGATCCACCGCCCGAAGTCAAAGATCGCGGCCAAGGAAGCCGCGCGCGGCCCCTCAAGGGCGAGCAGGAACTGCAGGACGCGGTGATAGGCCTCACGGTTGTACGGATCACGCTGGTTGACCTCGTAGAGCAGCCCCCACGGCCCCGCTGGCAGCATCGGCTCGGCGGGCCTCAGGCGATGCTCATGGCGCAGCTGCCGCGTATCGATCTGCGCCAACGCGACAAGGCACACCCACGGCACGGGATCGTGCGGCGCACGACGAGCCGCCAGCAGGGCCTCACGCCGCGCCCTCATCTCGAACTCCAAAGTCTGTGGATGTTCTTGACGGTGCGCACGCAAGGCCCGCTCGACGGCCACGCGAACCCCCATCAGTTGCGCGTCGTAACTGCCGGGCTCTTCGGCGAGCCACACGCCGACCACATCCGATCGGGCTGCTGCCACCGCCAAGAGCTGGGTACGTGACGTTCGCAATGTCCAGTGCGTGCCCGTGTCCAACAGCAGTTCCCGCGCCGTCTTCCAACGTCCCGCCTGCAGTTCGACCAAGGCGACACGGAGTTCGTCGTCATGGCCGGCCGGGTGATACACGAGACGCATCACCGCCCCTCGAACCGGGAACGACGACGCTCCGAAGCAGGAACAGGACTGCCCGCCTGAGGAACACGGACGGTGCGATGCGACGGGCTTCTCAAATTGATCGCGTATGTCATCGGGGGGCCTCAGAAGGATGGGGGGTGAATGAGCCACAGAATGGATGGCACGAACTGGTTCGGGGCGAACGACAAACACCTCGCCCATAGGATGTATGACCTTAAAAGCGAATCTGGCCGATCATGTCCGCAACACCGTTGACGAACCGGCTGATGCTCGGAGCCATCGAGGTGCTCGCCAAGAAGAACCCGAAGAGGCTGCACACAATTGCGTGCGCCGCATTCAGGCCACTCTTCCTGACGAAGACGAAAACGAGAATGCCCAGGAGCACGACGGCGGAGATACTAATGGCCACCGCACACCGTCCAGCAACAGTGCACTCCTGATGGGTGGGTTGCATCATGCGGGCGGCGGAGCGACAGGAGCGGGCTCCGGGCCGACCCCGCTCGTGTGGCGGAAGACAACGTGGACTCCGTTGGAAGAGATCAGCAACAGCTTCGCGTTCCCTGCAACACGACAAGCTCCAGCTCGGCCGAATGACCATGCTCTCGGCCAGTTCGTCTCCATGTCGTACTGCGGGACTCCCCCAACACTGGCGGCAAAACATCCCGCGCACACATTCCCAGGGTGATATCACTTGTGTGATTACCGCTCCACCAGGAGTAATTGAGGTTGCGCGCGCTCACTCACGGGGAGGCATAAGGTGCATCAGCAGTCGCTGCGAAGCTGCGACCGGTGCGGTGACCAACTAAGCAACTACAACACCGAAACCCTGTGCTTCGCATGCACCCGCTCCAGGGTCCTGGAAGAGCACACACCTATCGTGCGGGAACACGTATGGCTCGATCCAGACGTCCGCAAGGCACTCACGGCATGGGACTTCGGCCGAGCCAGCCGCCTGATCCGACTACGCGGCACCCTTCGGCAGGACGACATGGCACAACTCACCGGCCTGAGCCAGGCATTTCTGTCCATGCTGGAATCCGGCAGCCGCCGACTCACCAACATCGACAAGATCGTCCAGTTCCTGGCAGGCCTCGGTGTGCCTGCCGAACTCGTCCCGCTTCCCCTCCCTCGGACCACCGTCAAAGAGGCGCAGCAGAAGCCGGACCAGTTCGCCGGCGACGCCGATCCGGCCTTGCCTTGGACCACCGCCCGTATGGTGGCAGCACTGGACACCGCGGTAGGAGGTAGCGCCATGGACCGTCGACGTTTCCTCACCGCAAGCGGCATAGCACTCACCGCCTTCGTGAACCAATGGGACATCGCCGAAACCGAACCCCTCCACCGCGCGGCAGGCGGAAGCCGCCTCTCCCACGAACTGCTCGATGGCCTCCAGCGCACCACCGACAGCCTGCGGACCATGGACGCGAGCGACGGCAGCGGCACCCTCACGGAACTGGGCGACGCGCACCTACAGTTACTTAAGGGCCTCCTGAAACAGACCTCGTACGACGAGGCGACAGGCAGACGGCTCGCCGCGATCATCGCCGACACCGCCATACAAACAGGATGGTTCGTCTTCGACTCCGGCGAGCGCGACCGAACACTCGGATACCTGTATGCCGCGCTCCGTGCAGCCAAGGCCTCAGGAGACATCCGGCTCGGCGCCGGCGCACTGTCCTACATGGCCATCCACGGCTACTCCACCGGGGCACCGCACAACGCTGTCACCGCAGCACGACGAGCCCGCGAAAGAGTCAAGCAGCTCGGCACGCCCGCCCTCGAAGCCATGCTGTTGACCCGACAGGCCCGCGGACACGCGAAACTCGGCGAGCGGCAAGCGGCGCTTACCGCGCTGGGACGGGCAGCTGAACTCTGCGCTCAGGGGCGCTCACAGCACGACCCAGAGTGGTTGTACTGGATCAACGAGGGCGAGATCCACGGACAGGCTGGCAGCTGCTACCTAGACCTCGGCGACGCCCGCAGCGCCGTCGCCAGCTTCACGAAGGCCCGTAAGGCACTCAACCCGGCGGACCACCGCACCAGGGGTCTGTTCCTCTCCCGAGCCGCAACCGCCCACATCGAGCAGGGCGACCTCGAAGCCGGCTGCACCACGGCGCACGAGGTCCTCGACCTCGCCGAGAATCTTCAGTCGGCACGGTTCGACAGTCACGTCACGAGCATGATCCAACAACTCCGCCCCGTCGCCCACAGCCCGTACGCTCAAGACGTACTGGAGCGACGCGCCGCCATGGCAGCAGCAGGGAGCCGAACTTGACCGACGCCAGGCAGATTCTCGTGCTGTGGGACATCGACCGCACCCTGCTGTACGTCGGTGACATCGACCGGCAGGTGTACCGGGAGACCTTCACGAAGATCGTCGGACGTCCCGTGGAACACCTTCCAGCCCGCGGCACCGGCGTCACCATGCCCCTCGCGATTCGGTCCCTGCTCCTGGACAACGGCGTCCCCGAGGCAGACGTCCCCGGCCTGGTGCCACGCATGGTGGAACTCCTGCCGCGGCGTCTCGCCGCGCACGTCGACGACCTTCGTGAGCGAGGCGTGCTCCTGCCTGGCGCCGTGGACGCGCTCAAGGCCGTGCACGCACAACCGGGCTGCGTTCCTACCGTCGTCACGGGAAACCTCAAGCCCAACGCACTGCTGAAGCTCGAAGCGTTCCACCTCGACGGGTTCCTTGACACGGAGATCGGCGGATACTCCTCGGACGACGACCACCGCCCGGCTCTCGTCGCCGTCGCACAGGAGCGAGCTCAGGCCAAGTACGGAACCACCGCCTTCAGCCGCTCCAACACGGTCATCGTCGGAGATTCCCTCGAAGACGTCCGTACCGGGCTTGAAGGCGGCGCTCCTGTGATCGGAGTCGCATCCGGCAAGACCACCGCCGCCGAACTCTCCACGGCCGGAGCCGACGTGGTCCTCGACAGTCTCGAAGACGTCCCACGGCTCCTGGACGCGATCCTCAAGACGACCCTCGGCCGCGCCTGATGGCGGCTGCTCGTCTGGTGTCTCAACTGCCTGTATTACGTGAGTGATACCGGCACGCGCTTACCCCTCCTACGCTGTCGGGCGCAGACGAGGAACGGGGGTGCGATGCCAAGGCACTCTCGCGTATGCGCTGACTGCGGATGCCGCTTAAGCCAGTACAACGATGAGGACCGGTGTTCCGCGTGCGCACGCGAAAGGCGGCTCGACACCCGCCTTCAACGCCGCGTTCCGGACACCGTCTGGCAGCACCCGGAAGTCCAGTCCGCCATCGCTGTATGGGACTTCGGGCGGGCGAGCCGTCTCATCCGCGAGCGGGCGAAGCTCCGCCAGGACGACATGGCCCACATGACGGGGCTCAGCCAGGGTTTCCTGTCCATGCTCGAAGCAGGAACCCGCCGGCTGACGAACCTCGACAAGGTCGCGAGATTCCTCAACGGCATCGAAGCACCCAACTTCTTGCTCCCAGCACCGTTCCATGAGCATCACGCGACCCTCCCGTCGCTGCCGTTGCCGCGCACAGGACCACCCGCCGTCGATCTCCAGTTCGCGACCGGCGAGCAGGCAGCGGACCTCTATGAGCTCGCGACACAAGCTGCGGCCCAGTCGCTGCAGTTCGCGGAAGCGGCCACGAAGAGCAACGTGAGCGAAGTCGAGCTTGAGGGGCTGGAGTCCGCCATCACCCGGATCGCGACGGACTACGTCCACGCTCCGCTGTACCCGCTCTTCCACGACCTGCTGTCGACAAGAGACAGACTCTTCTCGCTGCTGAGTGGCCACCAACCCCCGGGCCAGACCCGCGAGCTGTACCTCCTCGCCGGCACGAGCTGCCTGCTCCTCGCGCACGCGTCACAGAATCTCGGTGACCAGGACTCCGCGATCGCCCAACTCCAGACGGCTGGGACGCTCGCCGAGCATGCCGACCACGACGATCTCCGGGCATGGGTCAAGGGCACAGCCGCACTGATCGCAGAGTGGTCGACTCATCGGCACACAGCCCTCGAGTACACGCAACAGGCGATCCGGTTTGCCCCCGTCGGCGAGACCCGGGTCAGAACCGCGGCGATCGGGGCCAGGGCTGCGGCACGCGTCGGAGACCGGAACACGGCACTGGCAGCGCTCAAGGAACTTGAGCATGCCCGCGAGCAGCACACGCATCCCAACGGACTCACCAGGTTCGGAGGGTTACTCACTTTCCCGGAAGCCAAGCAGGAGTACTACATCGGCGGAACGTACGCCCTCCTAGGCGAACACGAAAGGGCCGAGCAGCACGCGGCCGCCGCGATCGATCTGTACGAGATGGGCCCGAAGGAGCAGCGATCGTACGGCGACGAAGCCCTGGCCCGCCTCGACATCGTCACAGCACGCATCGCCTCAGGGGAGATCGAGGGAGCCGGCGAGCAGTTCCAGCCCATACTGGAACTGCCGGTCGACCGTCGTATCCGACAGCTCGGCGACGCCGTGCAGGAAGTAGCTACGCTGCTTGAAGAACCACGGTTCGCCCGGAGCCGGGTCGCTCGCGAGCTCGCCGACGCCACTCGCGGCTATCAGGTGATCGACACGAGAGCGAAGGCCCTCACCTCATGACAATGACGGTCTCTCCCGAGTCCGCCGCCCGCATGGGCTGCCGGGCGTCAGGTCTGACAGACCACTCCCTCGTCCCGCTTCACCACCACGCCACGTCTGTCTTCCTTCTTGCCGCGGAAGGCGTCGTAGTGCGCGTCAGTCCAGCCTCGCAGCAGCAGCGTCTCGCGACCGCCGTCTCCCTCACGCGCTGGCTCGTTGCGAACCACTTCCCGGCGACAGAGCCAGTGGATGTGCCCCAACCGGTGACATACACGCCATATGTCGTCACTTTCTGGCGGCACTGCCCGCAACCTGAACACGGGGCGCCTCCGCCTGGGCGGTTGGGCGGTCTGCTGAGGACTCTGCATTCCCTACCGTCCCCTCCGGTGTCACTGCCGCAGTACCAACCGCTTGCCTCACTGAAGACCACCGTGGAAGCAAGTAGTTATCTGGCGCCGAACGACCGGGCGTGGCTCATGGAGCGCAGGCAGGAACTCCTCCAGGCATACGAACAGCTGGAATTTCCTTTGGGGCACGGGCACATCCACGGCGACGCCTATCCGGGCAACACGCTCTGGGACGGCGAGGGCGTCAGACTCGGCGACTGGGACGAGGCAGCATTCGGCCCGCGAGAGATCGACTTGGCTAATACGTTCCAAGGAGTCCGCTTCGGGCGAACCGCCGGAGAACTGGATGATTTCAGCGAACGGTACGGCTACGACCTACGGCAGTGGTCTGGCCTTTCGGTTCTCTGTGAAATCCGAGACCTTCACACACTCGGGTCTTTCATTCGGCGTGCGGATCAAGGAGGTACTGCTGCTGCCCAGCAGTTGTCCTATCGTATTAAGACGCTCAGAAGCATGGATGCCCAAGCTCAATGGGGTGCAGCCTGAAAGAACGCAGACCGGACGGGTGGACCGAGGCTCAGGCCCGTTCCGCCTCTTCCAGTACGAGTCGGCTCGTGAAACCGTCGCTACGCAACCGCTCGAAAGCCGCCTCCATGTCCACGGGCACGCCCACCGGCCCCTGCCGCAGGACAGCGATCGTCCCGCGCCGTCGCCGTCCTGGTCCGATCGCGTCGAAGACCTCCGCCACTTCACTGTGGCGGTTGGCGAACGACAGGACGTGTGCGAGGTAGTTGGCGTCGTCGGCGAAGCAGGCGTGCGGACGAGGTGCGCGGTAGCGCCACCAGCGTTTCCAGGACGTGGTTTGGCTCCGGTAGCCCGCTCCTGTCTGCTCAGTAGGGGGAGGCGAGGTCGTCAGGCGGTCCGGATCTCGGTGCCGAGCGCCGCCGAGATGGCCCGCTGGTGGATAAGGCCTGTTCGCACCAGCCGGGCCTCCGGGGTGAAGCAGTCGACGATGGTCAAGTGGTTCACCGCCGGGCACACTCCACCGTCGACGATGAAGTCGGGTTCCAGCCCGGAGACTGCCAGGAAGGCGTGGACCTGGTCGAGGGTGATGGCCGGCCCGGGGTCGTTCGGGCCGGCGTCCCCGGAGATGTTCGCTGTCGTGGCCGCGAGCGGTACTTTCACCGTCGACGCGAGGTCCCCGAGGATGCCCGGGGCAATGGTGACCAGGGCGGGTGATCCGACTGCCGCGAACTGGGCGGTGTCTTCCGGGTTCTTCCACGGCAGCAGCAGTGCGAGATCGCCGGGCCAGAAGGCCGCCGCGAGGCGCCCGGCCTCCGGACTGAGGATGAAGCGTTCCTCGCAGGAGGCGGTGGAGGTGGCTACGTAGGCGAGGGGCTTGCCGCTCGGGCGGCGCTTGCCCGTGATGATGTCGTCGCAGGCCCGCGCGTTGCTCGCGTCGGCGCAGACCATGTACCAGCGGCGGGTGGGGACGACGACGAGACCACCGTCTTCGATCGCCTGTGCTGCGACTTCGAGGTCCTCGGGACCGATGACACGCATGAGTTACTCCTTGTCGGCTGCGGGCTGAGGAACCGCGGTGAGAGGCGGATAGTCGAGCGACGGGTCGCGCAGGGCTTCGAGGCGGCGGCGCGGGTGGGCCGGGTGGGAGACGCGGAAGTAGGCCATCACCCTGGGGAACGGCGTGAGGTTCCGTCCCACCGAATGCGGGACGAGGTGGTGCATGAGCAGGACGTCGCCGGGAGCACCGAGCAGAGGGACACCGCTCGCCTGGTCGATTTCAGGGGGCACCTGCTCCGTCATACCGAGCGACCACTGGGTCCGGAACCAGTCCGCCATGGTGTGGTGACCGCCCGGCTGGTAGTGCAGTGCTCCGTCCCGCGCGCTGCTCACGTCGGACAGGACGACCCCGACGAGGAGCGAGAAGGTGCGCAGTTCTCGCGGATCGAGGTGAGGGCAGGAGACTCCGTCCACGTGCATCGCCTTCTCGGGCTGCGCGTTGGGGAACTCGGACTCGGGTACGCGGATCTGGATCTGGGCGGTGGTGACGGGGAGGGTGTTCCCGAGCAGGTCGGTGGCGAGTTCGGCCGCGCTCGTCTCCCCGTACAGGGCGAGGATGTCGGGGTGGCTGCCGAGTTCGGGGGCGAAGGTGCGCCGACTGTAGGCCGTGATGTCGCCGGGTTTCAGGTCGCAGTACCAGGTCCCGACGAGGGAGGTGGCGCGTTGGACGAGTGCGGGGGCTACCAGGGCGCGGCGTATGAGGACTCCGTCGCGTTTGAACGTGTCCTTCTCCTCAAGTGTGAGGGGCATAGGGCCTCCGTAAGGTCTGCGACGGCTCGTGGGGCGTGGCCGTGTCGATGCGGTCGAGTACGTGTGTGCCGGCGTCGAGCGCTGCGGTGAGGAGCTTCTGACCGGCTTCCGGGGTGGCTTTGCGCGGGTCGCCGCCGATGACACCGTCGGTGGAGAGAGCGGGGTCGTCGGAGGTCCAGGGCCAGGTGACGCCGCGATCGAGTACGAGGTGGCCGATCGCCCGGCGTCGGCCGGGGTCCGGCAGTGGCTCGCTCGGCAGGAGGTCGAGCCGGACCCGGTCCGGGGCGACGGCGAGCATGAGGGCGGTCTCCAGCACGCCGGCGTGCACCTCGGGCAACTCGCTCTCGGTCGGAACGCGGCTAGCGGCCAGTGCGGCCGGGTGGAGGACGCGACTGGTGACGCCGTGGGAGTGGCGGAGCTGGTGGACGACCGCTTCCAGGACGCCGCGATTGCCGCCGTGACCATTGATGAGGAGCACGGACTGGACGCGTGTGGAACGGATGTACTCGGTGACGAGCGTGATGATCAGCGTCGCGTACAGGTGGAGGTCCAGGGTGATGGTCCCCGGCGTGCGAGCGTGTTCGGGCGAGAGGCCGTAGGGAACGGCTGGACCTACCCAGAGGTCGTGTCGGCCCGCCACGTGTGCGGCCAGGCGGTGGGCGAAGCACTCGGCGATGACGGTGTCGGTGTCCAGGGGCAGGTGTGGGCCGTGCTGCTCGACTGACCCGAGTGGCAGGCAGAGGACGGACCGCTCGCCGAGCTCGGCCGCCGCACGACGGGCGCTGAGCACGGCGAACGCCCGCCTGGTGCCGCTGGTCGTCACCTCCTGCTCCGTCGCCCGAAGCGGATCAGGAACTCGTTCTCCTCCGGGAAGGTGTCGTCCTCGCTGAAGTCCGTGAGCCGCTCCTTGACCGCGGTCTCGAATTCCGGCAGCCGGTCGCCGAAGAGGTGGGGTGCGGCGAAGGAGGTGGAGTAGAGGTAGCCGAGGATGTCCTCGGTGGTCCAGGTGCGGTACACGGGGATCCGTGCCTCCTCGACCTGGTCGAAGGGCGACTCCTCCATGATCTCGCTGTAGGGACGGTTGTGGTGCTGGAAGGTGCCGGAGCCGGCGCGGCGTTCCTCGCCGAGGAACGACTTGATGACGTCCCGGACGGCCTCCTTCCAGGGGCTGGTCGCGGTCCAGAAGCTGCTGTCGCCGAAGATGGCCACGACACCGTCGGGGGCGACCTGGTCTTCCAGGCGGACCAGTACGGCGGCCTGGTCGAGCCAGTGGAACGCGCGGCAGATCGTGACCAGGTCGGCCTTCCAGTCGGCGGGCGGCACGAAGTCCTCGGCGGTGCTCTCGACGAGCGACAGGCGTGTACTTTCGGGCAGTTTCGGGCGCAGCGCCGACTCTGCCGCGGCGAGCATGTCGGCGTCGTTGTCGATGGCGATGATGTCGTCGAACCGGCCGAGCAGTGCCTCGGCGACCAGTCCGGTGCCGGTGCCGATGTCCAGCAGGCATCGTCGGCCGCCGGCCCGGCTCGGAGTGGCCTGGTCCAGGCACTCGGCGACGTCCTCCGGGATACCGGGGCGGAACTGGCGGTAGTAGCTGGCGGTTCCGGTGAACAGGCTCATGTGGCGCTCCGTGGTGCGAGGTGCTGGATGTGGGAGGCGGCTGCCGCCAAGTCGTCGGCGACGAGCACACCGTGGTCAACGAGCAGGGACTCGTCGGGAACCTGCCTCCCGCGCGAGATCCACACGGCACGCGCCCCTGCCTCGATGGCACCCACGATGTCGCACGTCCAGTCGTCACCGACGTGGATCAGGCCACTTGGATCCGTGCGGAAGTGGTCCGTCACGGCGTGGAAGGCTCGGCGGTCGGGCTTGGTGAGACCGATGCGGCAGGACGGGAAGAAGTCACTCACCCATGGGGAGAGGAGCCCGCGCATTCCCTCGGTGTCGGCATCGATGCAGGTTACATTCGAGAGGGTGACGACGGTCGCTACTGCGCTGATACGGCGGAGGGCCCCGGTCGTGCCGGGGTAGAGGCTGAACGGGGCTGGCAGTACATCGTGTGGGAACGTCTCCGCTGGCACCTGGATGGCTTCGCAGATCTCGTGCACCACGGAGTCGGTCAAGGCCGGGCGGATGTGGAGGCTGGACCGAAGGATCTCGCGGGTACGGGCGGGAGGAAGCGGTGACGCCTCGACCAGCCGCATCGTCAGGCCGGGACCGTCGGCCATGCCCAGAGTGCCCCCGACGTCCACGGAGACCAGCAGTTCAGGTCGTGACGTCACTGATTCCTCCCTGCGGCGACCGGAAGGGCGGAGACGACGGCTTCGATACGGGCCTGCCGTATGTCCGGGGTGGTGGCTTCCGAGAGGAACGTCAGGACGTACCGCAGCTCCGCTCCGTCGAGCGCGTCCAGTGATCGTCCTTCCTGATCGGCGGCGGAGTTGAGATCGGGTGGAACGCTGCGGGGACGCAATCCGTGCGGCAGGTGCAGCCGGCCGTGCCAGTGCTCGCCGTCGGCCGGCGTACGGAACCCGCTCGTGGGCCGCAGGACGGTGACGTCGTCCAGGGTCAGGATGCGCACGGGGACGCACCGGTCCGCAATGTCGAGGCTTCCGGTGAGGAAGGTGTCGTGGCCCTCGAGCCGTCGCGACAGGCGGAGCAGGGGCCCTTCCGGGCTGTGGGCGACCGTGCCCTCGACGGGAACGTTCAGTGGGGCGCTGGGCATGCTGTGCTCCTTGGCGTGGTGCCGAGACCTGGGGTGTCGGGCAAGCGGAGACGGCCACTTTCAGGGCGGAGCGGCACCTCGTAGAGGCGTTGCCGACCGGGCTCCCATCGCAGCCGGTATTCGACGGCCGGGACGGCATCGGGGTAGGCGGCGGCGAGGTGAAGGGCGGGCAGGAGCGAGCGGCCGTGTGGGTACACGGGGACGCCGTGGGTCTCAGCGACTGGGACGATCTGTGCCGCTCGAGTCAGACCGCCGCATCCGACGACGTCGAGGGTGAGGGCGCTGGGGCGTATGTACTGGATCAATCCGGCGGGATCCTCGTCGCAGTGCGCGCGTTCGCCGACTGCCAGCGGCAGTGGACTCGCCGCAAGGAGTTCGTACGTGTCAGCGTCGTGACGCGGGAGCGGGTCCTCCAGCCAACGAAGACAGGCGGGATCAACGGCCTGCGCGAAGGCCAGGGCCACTGCCGGTGTCCAGGTGCCGACCGCGTCGACGGCCAGCGGCGCGCCGAGAGCGCGAGAGCAGCGCTCGACCGCTTGAGCCATGCGGGCTGCTGCTTCGCCCGAGGGGTCGGTCGGATCCCGGCGAAGCCCCCACTTGGTGAAGCTCCAGCCGTCGGCCATGACTCCGGTCAGCACGTTCGGGCTGTTGACGCTGCTGAGGTCCTGGGTGAGCCAGGAGGCGTACGCCGGGACGAGCGTCTGCGGTGCCGCGGTGGTGAGCAGTCCGGCCACGGCGCACTCGGCGAGTCGGCCGTGGAGGTCCCAGACGGCGCAGTCCACTGTGCCGACGGCCCATGAGGCCACCTCGGACGGCTGCCCGCGAGTCGCGGCCCGCAGGTCGTCGAGCAGGCGAGTGTGGTCGGTGACCAGCGCGCCCTTCGTCTCAGGGGCGAGTACGTCGTTCACGTAGCGTGCCACGCGTTCCCCGACCGGGCCGTACCAGCCCGCCTCCTCCCCGGCGCGGGCCACGACGAAGAAGGTGTCGTCTCCGGTGGCCACGGGCTGCCTCGTCTGCACCGCGTGGAGGTCCTGGACGGTCCACGAGCTCATCGAACCACCTCCCGGGAGGCCAGAAGGAGGTCGGCAGCCCGCTCGACTCCCGCCACGTCCATGCCCATGGTGCGAGCGAGATCCCGCTGCGGCATCGGGCCGGCGGGCTCCTGCCAGCCGATTACGTCGACGGGGCGGTGGAGCCTTCCCGCCAGCAGGCCCCACAAGGCCGCCGGGTGCCCCAACGTGAGGATGAGAACGGGGGCGTGGGCACCGAGGTAGTGCTCGGTCTCACGACCGTTCAGACCCCGTGGCCACACGCTTGGAGCACCGAGAACCGTGACGTCCAGCAGGCTGACGATTCGGATCCGGCACCGGTGACGTACGCGAATGCGGTCGACGGCTTCCGTGGCCACGGCTGCGGGGATGTCCCCCGCTGTCACGATCGTCAGGTCGGGTTCGTCATCGTCGCTGAGGTGCGACCACACCGCGAGCCCACGGTTCTGTTCCTCGGCCAGGTAACCCTCCGGATGGTGAGTGCGGTTGTGCTTGCCGGTGATGATCAGGTTGACGCGGTCCACCGAGTCGAGCGCCTCGTCCAGGACCGCCACCGTCCGCGCCGGGTCCGCCGGCGTCAGCACCCGTATACCGGGCGCGCCAAGTCCCAGCAGGGCGGTGGCGAGGGACGGGTCGCCGTGCGTAAGCACGTTGTGCCAGCCGTAGGAGGTCAGAAGGATGTTGAGGCTGGGCAGGCCCCGCGCGCCGTCGAGGCGGCGCTGCTTGATGTGCCCCACCAGGCCGCTCGTGAGCAGAGGGGCGAAGCCCTCGTACGACACGAGCAGGCCCCGTCGCCCACTGGCGGTCCAGCCGGCGAGCCACTCCAGCAGCACCTCCTCCGCCAACAACTCGTGAGCCCATCGCTCACCCGTGAGATCGGAAAGACGGTTGGAGTCCAGTTCGTCCGGACTGAGAAGCAGGAAGTCCCCTCGTTCGGCATGCTGCCGGACGACCCCGGTGACCCCGCTCGCGAATGACACAGCACTGACCTCACGCCGGGCCGTAGGGGTTGTCAGCTGTGTGGGAGGAAGGGTGCACCAGCGAATCCGAGCGACGGCTTCCGCGAGGGTCCCTCGGCTGCGTCCGTACGCGTCGAAGAGCTGCGAAGGCCGGTAGGAGGCCAGCCAGTCGTCGAGCTGCGCCAGTTGTTCCATGCTCGCCCTCGGATTCGCAAGGGGTGTCTTGTGCAGGGCGGGAGTGCCGAGGAGCGTCCGGCTGCCGAGGGCAACGGGGCCGGTCCATCCCTTGACGCAGCGCAGGACGAGAACCGTGGAACGGTCCTGCCGAGTGGACTCCACGGCGTCCCACAGGGCGGCGTGAAAGGCGGCGTGCTCGGCCTGCGATCCTGTGGTGACGTGAACGGTCTCGGCTTCCCATCCGAGGCCGGCGAAGTACGCGCGAAGGCGGTTGTCGTTCAACCGTCCGAGCAGAGACGGACCGCCCATGCGGAAGCCGTTCACGTGCACTATGGGAAGGACGGCGGTGCCGGCGAGGTCTCGGTGGGCCAGCCAGGCGGCCGCGGTGGTCGGGGTTTCGCACTCGCCATCGCCGATCACCGGGACGACGATCCGGCCGGGAGCGTCCAGAGCGGCTCCCTGGGCGAAGGGCAGGCATCCGCCGAGGCGTCCGCCGAGGAAGGCGCCCGCGGGAAGCGCCGGGGAGACCTCGGCTCCCAGCCCATCCAGATCGGGGAATGCTTTGGAGAGCCGTCGCAGACCTTCCGCGTCCGGGCCGTAATCGGGGCGCAGTCCGCCAAGCTCGCCCGTGACCCAGGAGGCGGAGAGCTGGACGACCCCGGCGTGCCCGGCACCGAGCAGCGGCACGAGGCCGACTTCTTCTTCAAGGATCCCGGCGGCGAGAGCGAGGTGGGACAAGGCCCAGGCAGTACCCGGCACGGTTCCCCAGTGTCCCGAGGGGCGCGGCTTCACGTGTTCGGCCGTGAGCGGCTGGCTGAGCAGGACGTTGTCCTGTAGGTGGAGTTGGCACACCGAGGCGTAGCAGATGGCTCTCCACAGGGCGTCGGCCAGAACGGCATTGCCCTCCATCACGCGCCGACCAGGGTCTCGTCGGCGAAGGTGAAGTACCACAGAGGGCGGTAGCACTCCCATGCCGCGGGTCGCAGGCCGGAGGACTTCATGATCCTCTCTATCTCGACGCGGGCGCGGAGGTAGTACTCAAGCTCCTGTGCCCCAGGCGCGCGCAGGCCGGCCATGACACGGTTGTGGGCCTGGTAGACCTGGAAGTTGGGGAACTCGGTCACATACGGCGCGAGGGCCTCGACACCGGTGCGCATCGCGTCGAGGTCATCCAGTCCCGCGATGTACGTGAACGACGTACCGTGGCCGGCGGCGACCGCCCGCCTCAGCACTTCCGGCATCGAGGTGGTCGTCAGTACGGTCTTGCTGGCCTTCAGCAGGAGGTCGCGTCGGGTGAAGCATTCAGCGGTGAGCCGCAGAACGAAGGGACCGATGTCGGCGAGCTCGTCGAACGCCTGCCGGGAGTGGAGCACTGACGTGAGGAAGCCGAGTCTGGCTTCGATGCCGTACTCGGTGAGCACGGAGCGCAAGGCCCGCAGATGGTCGACTGCCGCGGCCTCCCGCTCGAAGCAGCCGGTGGAGACGGTGACCTCTCGAACTTCCGCCAGGTCCCGCCGCGGGTGCTGCTCGCGCAGCGCGGTGAAGAGTTCTCGGAGGTCCTGTTCCTCCGACAGTCGGGGGTCTGCGGCCGCCTCCAGCGTGTTGGGACAGAAGGCACAGCCCACGCACCGACTCCGGGCGTTCGGATTGAGCGTCAAGGCGGTGCCGACGTCACGGAAGTAGCCACCGACGGCCTCATCGGCATCGACACGCTCCACCAAGCCGAGTGGGGAGTCGCCCAGCAGCAGCTGTCCGTTCTCCATCAGGCGGAAGGGCGATGTCGCCGCGTTCAGCGGGACGATGAGCTGCCAGGGCGCCGACGGCGCGCTGTTCAGCCTCACCTGGAGACGGGCGCGGTGTCGCGGTGCTTCCCCGTCGACGCCGTGGAGGTTGATCGCGATCAGCAGGGCGTCTTCGACCGGCAACCCGTACCTCCGCGCGAGTCGTTCCACATCCGCGAGTGTGGACGTCACGCCCGCCTGTCCGCCGAGTAAAGCTGTCACGCGCGTGCTCCATCCATGAGGCCGGAGAGGGGATGGCACGTCGGCGGAACACAAGGGGCGCTCCGCCGACGGCTCCCAAGAGCGTGCCGTCGTAAGGCAGGACGGCGAACCACGCGCAGGGACTTCTCACGGACGTCCCGGGACGTTTTCAGCAGACGGCGTGAGTCAGCGACCGGAGGTGGCACATCAGGGCGGCGACATCGGTGAGATCAGCGAGCACCGTGCTCGCTCCGGACTCCTCCAGCTCGTCCGCGCTGTGGACGCCAGACGCCACCGCAATGACGTGCGCGCCGGAGCCGAGGGCGGCTTGGACGTCACGCGGGGTATCGCCGATGAGGACCACAGGCGCCTCGGTCGGCGTGCCGTACGCCTCCCCGACACGGGTCCGTGCAACGTCGACCAGGTCCGCCCGGTCCGTCGCGTCCGCTCCGTACCCTCCGCACTCGATGTCGACCAGGCCGTCCAGGCCGAAAGCCCTGAGCTTGACCCGGGCGTTCGCCTGAACGTTTCCGGTGAGGACCGAGGAGATTATGCCGGGCTCGGCCGCCACCGCGGCGAGAGCCTCGCGGGCACCGGGAAGCACCCAGCCACGACGGGCGAGCTCAGCCTCCCGTGCCGCGCCGGCGGCCTCCAGGGCGGACTGGATCACCTCCCACTCCGGTGGCTCCATCCCGTGGTCCTGAAACATCCCCAAGAGGATCAGCCGGTCGGTCCGGCCCTCTGTGCGGGCTGGATGGTCGGCGGCACGGCCAGCGACGCCTTCGAACGCGGCGGCGTAGATCTCTTTGCTCACGCCGGAGTTCTCGATGAGGGTGTGGTCGATATCCCAGAGCACGATCAGTGGCACCGGTCCAGCGTAGACGTACGAACAGTTCCGGCCACAACCGCGTCCAGTGGGCTCATCTCACTTGCGGCCTGCTGTCACGGTCCGGTTGGCTTGCCTGGGTGAATGAGCGACTGCGTTCCGCACTCGTGCAGCGGGGCCTGACAGTGGAGGAGTTGGCAGGAGCCTGCTCCGTGGACCCGAAGACGGCCAGCCGGTGGGTCGGCGGGCGGATCCCCCACCGCCGACACCGCTGGACGGTCGCGAACCTGCTGCGGGTCGACGAGACATACCTGTGGCCGGACAGCGGCCACGGAGATCAACGGCTTGGCTCGGCCCGCCCGGAGCTCGTCGACACCTACCCCAACCGGGCGAGCGTCCCCCGCGATGTGTGGCTCTCCTTGCTTCTGGGCGCCATGAAGCAGGTTGATGTGCTCGTTTTCTCGGGAACCTTCTTCGCTCAGACGAACCCTCACATCGCGAGGATGCTCCAGGAAAGAGCGGAGGCAGGCGTTCGTGTCCGGCTGTGCTTCGGCGATCCGGACGGGTCGGCGGTCCGTGTCAGGGACAAGGAGGAGGGCATCGGAGGCACGCTCGCGGCCAAGATCAAGGCGTCCCTCACCTACTACCGCGACCTCGTCGGCTACCCAGGCTGTGAGGTGCGCCTGCACGACACGACGCTCTACAACTCGATCTTCCGATACGACGACCACCTCATGGTCAACCCGCACATCTGGGGCCAGCCGGCCAGCGCCAACCCGCTACTCCAACTCCGCAATGCAGACGGCGGGGAGTGGTTCCAGCGGTACAGCGACAGCTTCGAGGCCGTATGGGCATCCGCGCGCCCCTGGGCGCCCGACAGGCAGGAGTAGCACCACCGTGGGCAGGACCGAGTACTACCACGACCGCAAGGCCCCCAAGGCCAACACCCTCATCCCCGCAAGCAACCTGCTCGTGGTCAACGACGAAGGCGCCATCCTGCTCCAGCGCCGCCGTGACACAGGCCAGTGGGCTCTGCCCGGCGGGGCCCAGGACATCGGCGAGAGTCCGGCACAGTGCGCCGTCCGCGAGTGCCAGGAGGAGACTGGGATCGTCGCAGAGGTCACCGGCTTCCTGGGCGTCTACTCCAACCCGGACCACATCATCGAGTACACCGACGGCGAGATCCGACAGCAGTACGAGGCCGCCTACATCGGCCGCCCGGTCGGCGGCAAGCCCACCGTCAACGACGAAGCCGACGGCGTGCGCTGGGTCCACCCGGACGACCTGCACATGCTCGACATCCACCCGAGCATGCACGAGCAGATCGGCCACTACCTCACCGGCGCGTACCCCTACCTCGGCTGATCGTTCGCGTTCACAACTCGACGCCGGCCTCGGCCGCGGCCGCCCGCACACGATCCACACTCGCGTGGATGTGCGGTGCGGCCCGTCGGATGAAGCGTCCCACCACGCTGTCCTCGCCGTAGCGGTCCAGGATTTCTCTGAGCCGCTCATGGGACGTCGTCCGCCGGCCGTCCGGCGTCGTGGTCATATCGCAGTAGACCAGCGCGTCCACGAGCAATGGATCGTTCAGGAGAGGGAACTCGTCGGCCAGCTCGTCCCGCAGGCCGCGCTCCTCGGCTTCCAGCAGGGCGTACGTGTGGTTCGCCACCAGCCGGACGACCCGCCCGTCCGCCGCGTGTGCGTCCCGCAGATAGCGGGCTCCGTCCAGCGGATGGAATCCGGTGTCGACAAGCGGGGGCGCGTAGCCGACATCGTGCAGCACTGCCGCGCATTCCAGAACGCCGGCCTCATCGCCGACCAGCGGCGCCAGCGTCCGGGCACACGCGGCAACGCCCTGCGTGTGCGCCCATCTACGCGGAAGGCTGTCCCGCAACAGCTCGTCGGCCAGTTCATACGCCCAGTCAGCCTCGGTCGTCGCCACGTGAGGAGGTTATGACGGCGACAGCGATGACGTTGACATTCAACGTCTGCGGGCTCTGCAGCAGAGGCCGGGGGCAACTGGGCCGGATCGGCCTCCACCCAGCCTGAAGTACAGCCGAGCAACTTGCTCCCACAGTGATTCCTAATGCGGTCTGTCAAGCCTCGAGTGTGCTTGGTGGCGCGGGTTCGTAGGTCCGTTCGTCGCGGAGGAGCAGGATCGTGATGGCCAGGGCGGCGCCACCGTCGGCCAGGTCGATGCCCCAGGTCACCTCGTCGCCCAGGGCCATGACCTCGGTGAGCAGTTCGAGGATTTCGGGTTCGTCGTTGGCCGACGCGTCGGGACAGCAGCCGGCGGCCGCTCTCATCGATCGTGACGCAGTGGTAATGCCGGAAAAGGCACATCGCGAGCAGGAAGTACCCCGACCCGCGACGGGAGATCACGCGGTCGCCGCTGCACCGACCGCGTCTCTTCCAGGATCGCGTCGACCAGCTCGAACGGCACGACGGCTGTCAGCTCGCCCTGCCCCGGCGCGAACCAGCCCACCGCCACTGTGACCGTACGGGTGATGTCCACCACCGGGGCCGACAGGACACGATGAAACGGGAGTGGCGCCGCGGCACAAAAGACCCGCTCACCCGCTCCGGACCAGGCACCTACTCCGGGAACGGCTACCCGCTCACCTTGCCCGGCAGCACGAGACGATCGGCCGCTTCGCCCTCGACCTCAAGCGCGCCCCATGGCTCATTTACACCCCCCAATAGCCACACTCGCAATAAAGCATCGGTTCGATTTCCACTGTGATTGTCAGTGCCGTGTTTTAGCTTGAACTCAGCGCGCCAGAGATGAATTTGGGGGCAGAACTGGTGATCTTTGAAGAGCCGTCGGAAGTCTACGAGAGCATCACCTCTCGGATGCGGGCCCTGGCAGTGGTCTTTCCGCTACTGACCTTGGACAACAGCAAGGCCAAGAAGGAACGCGGGTGGGAGCGGTACCGCATGGCCGAGCTGGCGTTGGCCGCGATTGACTTCGTGACGCTGCGCACGGACATGCGCTCGGCCGTGCGACAAGAGGCGGTCGTGGATCACGTGGCCGAGTTCGCCGCACTGCAACTGCCGGAACGGGCCGGGGAGGAGTACCGGGCGGTTGCCCGCTGGGTGACCGAGCGGCTGATCAATACCGAAGAACGCGACCGCGCTTTCCGTCACGACGTCGGGCATGTGACAGACGACGGGTTCGAAACGCGCGAGACATCTTTTCAGATCCTCAAGGAAGTCCCCGATCACGTGGGGCAGGCCGCTCTCATCGTCACGGACGCCGCGATCACCGTGCTGGTGCATGCGATCGACGTCGATATTGCCTCGGAACAGATCGCCGCCGAAGCCAAGCTGGAGGCTCTGCTCAAGCGTTCTCGGATCAGCGAAGCGTGGCAGGCCGCGCACAACGCACGGATCCACAGCATCCGGTACGCCAAGGACATCCATGGGCGCATCGAATCGATGAAGCGCAATGTGCGGGCTGTGGACTGGGAGAGGGAGGTCAAGGACTCCGTCGATGAGGCTCTGGAGCACGTGCGCAGCCGGTCCGCGGCCGAGACGATGCAAAAGGAGCGGGTCAACCAGCTGCTGGAAGCCACCGCCGATGAACGCAAGCGCAGTCAGCTGCAAGACCTGGAGGCGCTCATCCATGAGTGCTGGCAACGTCATGCGGTACTGATCGACATGCTGATGAAGGTCGGTCCGGAGTTCCGCCGGCAACAAGACCGTCAGGTGTTCGTGGCTCCGGCAATCCACACACGCGTGCACTTGCATGAGCAGCTTCTCCAGCCAGCGCTGGAACTCTCCCTCGACGCGTGCCTGGGCCCCTTGGAGGCGTTCACTCGCGCGGTCATGGGGCCCGTGCGTCCCCGGGTGATGTACCTGCCCGACTTTCTGGAGGGGCTCACCAAGGTCACCGACGAGGCAGGCGAGGAGCTGGTGCCGGTCCAGAGCGAGCACGACTGGTCGGAGATCGACGTCCCTTCAGCCTTCAGCGACGAGCACCACCACGCGGTGGACACGCTGCTGGCGTCCATCACAAACCAGGGCGTGCGGCTCTCGGCCCTGCTGGAGATCACACGCCAACCCGGCCCTGGCACAGGGCCGGACTCCGGCACCGATGAGCTCCTCACGCTCCGCGTCCAGCAGCTGTTCCGGCTCATTCCGGTGCGCCAGCTCGCCGTCGGCGAGGCTGCCGTGGTGGCCGTAGACGACGGCACGGTCCTGGATGACGAGCGCTTCGGCGGCAGCGACTTCCTGCTGGTCCGCACCGGGGGCGCCGCCATGACGCAGGAAGTGCACGCGCCACTGCCCGCGTTCCCCGCACCGCGGCGCACGCAAGGCCCTGACGCCCAGCCGCTTGATCAGGAGAGTGCATGAACCGCCACGAGGATGCTGCCGAGGCCGCTCGGATGGTCGCCTTCGCCATGGCCCGCCGCAAGGCGCCCGCACGTTCGGGCGAGTACGCCCGCCTCGTCCGACGCTTCGATACCGAGCCGGACTTCGCGCAGGTGGTGCGGAAGGTCGCCCAGGGCTTCGAGCTGACGGTGCTGGAAGTCCATCCCATGACGGGGCTCGTCCTGGGTACCACGCCCGAGACCGACTTCGCGGTGTCCGTCTCCGACCTCGTCCCGCAGACCACCGACCGCCCCCTGTACCTACTGGCCCAGCTGACGATTGCGGCCATGGCCTTTCCTCGTCCCGAGGACCTTGACGATGACGAGCATGTCGGGCGGATCTCAGTCCGGCAGGTCGATGAAGAGGTCCGAGTCCTGGCCTCGACCATCGAACGCCGTCTTGCACAAAGTGGCGGGAACGTTGATCCGCCCTCCGATCAGCCGGGGCTGGAGGGGCTGTGGCGGGCCTACCTGCGCCGTAATGCCACGGGTATGACGAAGGCACAGACAGACAGAGCCCCGCGAGCCTCGACGAGAGCCCTGGTGAAAAAGGCGTTCACGCACCTGGAGAGCCACGGCTTCGTACGCAAGGTCAGCGATGAGGACGCCGGCGCTTACGTCACCAACGTCAAGTACCGGCTGCAGATCCGCGACCAAGCCGCCCGCGACATGCTGCAGGAACTCGCAGCGCTTGGCGTCGCAGCCCTCCCCGAGGACGGCACACCCGGCTACGACCAGCCATCACCGGATGATCACCCGTCGCTGGACGATGCCGCGCCGGTAAACGACCTGTTCAGCTGACCGCCCTCCCCAAGGACCTCTTCCATGTATGAGCTCAACCGCATCCTGCTGCGAAACTTCGGGCCGCGAGATGCCCGCTACGAGGACGTGCCCCTGGACTTCTCCGGTGTTGGAGCCGAGGTGGAGACCGCCTCTCTGATTCCCGATGCCGGACACGTCGCTCAACGCCCGGCGCCCGCCAGCCTGGTCATGCTGCAGAACGGCGGCGGAAAAGGCGTCTTACTGACCGGCATCACCTGCACCACCATCCCCTTCCGGCACAGCGATCTGGAGACGCTCCGCAACTTCACCGTCTCCTTGGCCCAGCCGTCGCACGTGGTGCTCGAATGGGCCGACGCCCGCACCGGACGCCTGCTGGTCACCGCGCAGGTCCTGGCGCCCGAGCGTGACGGCAAACTGCACCGCTGCTTCTACAGCTTCCATCCCTCCGCAGCCCTGGACGCCGACCGGCTTCCCTTCCACCGCGAGGGGCACTGGACTCCGTACGAGGACTACTGCACCGAACTGCGCGACTGGGAAAAACGAGTGGAAGCGCTAGAGCTGCACCTCGTTGATGGCCAGGAGAAGTGGGAAAAGCACCAGCGTGGCCTCGGCCTTCAGCCCGAACTCTTCGACGTACAGCGCAGGATGAACGCCAAGGAGAGCGACGCCGCCGCAGCCTTCACCACCAACACTGCCAACGCCTTCGTCGAATGGCTCCTGCGCAAGGCCACAGACGATGACCGGTACACCGAACTCGGCACGGCCTTCCATGGTTATGCCGCCGCACACGACCAGCGTGCCCAGTGGGAGAGGGAGCGGCAGTTCGCGGTGGAGATGCACCATGCATGCGAGGACGTCGCCAGCCTCCACGACATGCTCTCCCGGCACGCCGGTGAAGCCAAGAATGCTGAGAAGGACCTCGTTCACCTCACCTCCGCGGTCCGGGCGCGTCACACCTCGCTCAGCACCACCGAGAGCGAGAGAAACGCCACCCTCAAGGAGACTCACCGCGCGCTAGAAGCCTCCAAGCGCACCAGCGAACTCGCCCACGCATGCGTTCAGCACGTGCAGGCGTGCTCCCACACTCTCGAGCTGGGCGAGATCACCGCCCAAGAGAAGGCAACTCGAGAGAACAGGCAGGAGGCGCAGAATGAGAGCGCGGCTTGGGCGAGCGTTCCGATCGCCCTGCGCCACGCACAGGCGCAGGACGACAACAACCGCGCCCAGCAGGCCCTCGTTCAGGCCGAACTCACCGCCGCCCCCTACGTCCAAGCCCTCGACACCGCAGCAGCCGCACTGCGCGCGGGCTACGCCCGGGCCGAGAAAGAGGCCCGCCACACAATCCTGACCCACCACAACGCCACAGCCGAAACGCAGCAACAGATCGGGCAATGGCGTACCCGCAGCAACAAGCTGCTCACCGCAGCGGGCGCTGCCCAGGAGGAAAGCCGCACCCTGCAGGAGCAGACCAATGCCTTCGCGTTACGCCTGCGCGCCGCCCGGGAGCACGACCTTCTTGCCCCGCAGGAAAGCGCGGCCGATGCCGCCGCCCGCACCCAGGACCAGGCACGCCACAGCGAGCAGCTGCTCCGGGAAGCCGACCAGGCCCGCAAGAGCGTCCGAACCGAACGGGACCGAACCCAGAACGTACTGGCGGAGCAAGAGAAGCTAGTCTGGTCCGCACGTGCGGCCGCGACGGCGGCGGAGAAAGAGACCAGCCGGCTGCGAGCTCAGGCTGAGGACGTTCGCAGTAACCCGCTGTGTTGCGAGCTGCTGGAAGCCAACAGCGACGAACTCCGCGACGGCGACGCTTTGCACTGGCTGGATGGCCACGCCGATGCCCTGCACCAGCTCGCAGAGCGTCGCGCTGGCGGCCTCGAGACCACGCTGACACGCAGGCGCATCGACCTGCAGAACGATCAGACTCTGCTTTCCCTCCTCGACACCAGCGAGGGCCTGTTGCCCGCCGCCGAGGAGGTACGGGACCTGTGCGGGAAGCTGTCGGACCACGGGATCCATGCCGTACCCGGCTGGCAGTGGATGCGCGACAACATCTTTCCCGCGGAGCGCCAGCAGGTCATCAGTACGCACCCCGACCTGGTCGGCGGGATCATCGTGGGCGGACTCGATGGCTTGGACCCCGCCCGCATCCTGGTGGAGCGCCTTCGCCCCCTGCCCTCCGCCGCCGTCACCGTGGGCACCGGAGAGCGGATGCTGAGCACCCAAGCAGCGTCCGATGCGGGACGGTTCGTGGTCGAGCCCTCCCCCGCCCTCCACGACGAGGAAGCCGCCGCACACGAGCGCGCGGCGGTCGACACCCGCATCACCGAGGTCACCCGCGAGGTGGACACGCTCGTGCAGCGCATCACCGCTGTACGCGACCTTCTCCGCCAGATCGCGAACTGGCGTGACGCCTGCGGCATCCGGACGGTGTCCGACCTGCTTGATCAACTGGAACTTCTGGAGACTGCTGCTGAGGAGTCCGAGAGCGCGCTGGCCGCAGCCCGCACCGCTGCGAATGAGCACGAGACTGCGCTGGGGGTCGCTGAGGCCGAATGCGAACGCCGTACCGAAAGCCTTAAGACCGCGCAGAGGATCGCAGAGGATCTGGCTCGCCTAGCAGAAGGGGAATCCGCCGCCGACCAAGCACAGCACCGGATCAAGACCCTTACCAGCGAAAGGATCACCCGTGACAACGAACTCGAGTCGCTGGCATCGCAGATCGACCAGGCGGGCGAGGAGGTCCTGCGTTTCACCCGCGCCATCGAATCAGCCGAGCAAGCAGCAGACGGATACGCCCGGTCGCGCGAAAAGATCACCAGCACGTCCCAAGCGCAACAGGCGCACGCTGCCTCTGACGCACCTCTGTTGCCTCTCCCCTCCCTCCAGCATCGCTACCTGCAAGCGCAGGACGAGCTGAGAGGCGTTGAGGTCGGCGAGGACCAGCAAGTGCGAGCCGCGACAGCGCAGAAGGCCCTCCTGGCCAGCCAGGAGGAATGGGACAAGGTCCCCGAACAGGTGCAGAGGCTGGCCGTGACCCACAGCCGCGACAGGCGGGCCGGAGACGCTGTTCAGCGCGACGCCATTCTGCGTGCCCTCACCACCGAGATCGAATCCTGCGACACGGCTCTTCAGCGGCTGCGGGATCAATCGAGCCGTCTTGCAGAGCGCGCCAAGCATTTGGACCCGGCTGTCTTGCTGAACGAAGAAGACGCCGCTGCCTGGACACCGGCCACCGTTGCTGAGGCCCGCGAGCTGGAAGCCCGGGCCATGGGCGAACTCGCCACGGCTCAGGACAAGGAACGTCTTGCCACCGGTGCCTTCAACGGCGCCCGCCGCGATCAGGCCAGTTCCACCAAGGACCTGGCGGCATTCGACCGTGTCCTGCCGATGCTGGAAACCGCTGTCCACGGCCTGACCGTCCCGCCGGACCGGGCGCCCTACGACGGGACCGCGGAAGCAGCCGCATACGCCGCCCGCCAGGCGACAGCCGCCCACACCACATGCCGCGACACAACGCGCCAGACAGAGCGAAACCTGGAAGGAAGGGTCAGCCGGCTCAAGGAAGTACCCGCCGATGTCCGATTCGAACGACTCGACATCCCCCTGCGTACGCAGATCTCCGCCCTGGACAGCCGCCGCATCCCGGCCATGGCTGCCACCTGGACCAACGCGCTGACCTCCCGCATCGCGGCCCTGAACTCAGATCTCGAAGGCATGGCCAAAGCCCGCGAGGCCCTCGCCTCACAGCTCAGCGGCCACGTCACTGACCTCCTGCAGCGCCTCGACCAGGCCAGTCGCTTCTCCGCCTTCCCTGAGGGAGACGCTCCCTGGTCCGGGCAGAAGTTCCTCACTATCCGCTACAAGAAACCGGACCTGGCTGCTCTCACGGCCCAGATGCATGAGTCTGTCGACGCGCTGGCCGGCAATCAGCGCACGCGCAACCTCAAGGGCATCGACGTCGTAATGCGCTGTCTCCTCGCCGCCGTCCCCCGCGGATTCACCGCCGAGGTCATGAAGCCCAACGCCTCCCAGCGCCTGGACCGCGTTCCCGTCGAGGAAATGAGCCGGGTCTTCTCCGGCGGCCAAGAACTGACCGGGGCCATCCTCCTGTACTGCGCTCTGGCCGCCCTGCGCACCTCTCCGGGACCGCGCAGCCGCACACGCAACGGCGGACTGCTCTTACTCGACAACCCCATCGGCCGAGCCAATGCCGGATACCTCGTCGACATCCAGATGGAGATGGCCGCCGCCCTCGGAATCCAGCTGATCTACACCACCGGACTGAGCGACGAGGACGTCACCTCACGCTTCCCCATGCGCATTCAGCTCCGCAACGACGCCGAGGCCCGAAGTGGCCTCTCCCTCATCCGACTTGAAGACCAGGTGCGCAACGCCCTCATCCCCACACCCCTCATCGCCCCCGACCAAGACGTCCCCGAACCCGCCGGCTGCCTCACCTCAGCCCGGCTGTACAGGAAACAGGACGACGCCCGATGACCTCACCCCCGGATCAGGTCCGCGCTCTGCTCTCCCCAGCAGCAGCACAACTCAGCGCCGCACTCCAGGCCCGCGCCGAACGCATCACAGTCGCCCGGGCCACCCTCATCGAGGCATTCCGCGAGGCTCTACCGGGCCCTGCCAGCGGCGAGCACGCACGCAGCACCCTCGCCACCCTCCTGTACGAAATCGCCGAACACGGCATCGTCCACCTCCCCACCGCCCGTACGAAATGGGACGCTGGCCGCCCAGCCCTTCCCGAGCAGGTCCGGCTCCCCACGGCCGCAACTGTAAGAGCTCCCGCTCCGCGCAGGCATGTCTCGTGGAGGCCGGAACTCGACTGGGCCTACGGTGCACGGCTGACCGCATCACAGACTGAGGACCTCCTCGCCTGCAACCGCTGGTTCCGAGATACCCGCAACCACCCAGACCGACGCGCTCCGCTCCCCCTACGTGAGCGCTCGTACGAGATCTTCCGCCAAGAAAAGCGCCTCGACACCCTGATCACGGGAGCGCTCTTCGCCCCGGGGAGGCTGACCCTCGAACAGCTCTCCACCTACCGCGAACCGCCGCCGCTGGCTTACCGCCGGCTCGGTGGCGGCGACACCGTGCTCGTGGTGGAGAACAGCGACACCTACGCCACCCTGCGAGACCTACTCAAGCCCGCCCCCGGTCGCATCGGATACGTCGCCTTCGGCTCCGGTAGGGCCTTCGAGGCATCCGTCGAATGCATCGCCGAACTCTTCGACATCCACCGGATCGTCTACTACGGCGACCTCGACGCCGAAGGCATCGCCATCCCGGCCAGAGCGTCCATCAACGGCGAACAACACGGACTGCCACCCGTTGAACCGGCGACTGGCCTGTATCGCCTGCTGCTCGCCCACGAATCCACCGCCAGCGACATCATCGCCAGCGAACGGGCCCACAACCTCACAGCATGGCTCCCCAAGGAACTCCGGCAGGCAGCACACGCCCTGCTGACCAAAGGGCAACGCGTAGCGCAGGAGGCGACCAACCGGAACGAACTCAGCGTCGATTCAGACTGGCGATGGTGAGCCTCCCGTCGGCAATAGTTCGTCGTGACTCTTCACCGGTGGGGCTTCGCACGGGCCTGCCTCCTTGAGCAGACGGGCTGTCCTGCGGACAGGGTCTTTGCGTGAAGTGATCTTGTCGGGGTTCATCCGGTGATGCCGAGAGCGGTCAAGGGCCGGCGGTAGTCGCGGGCCGTGTGGCGGAGGGCTGCTGCGATGTTCCGGTGGCCCATCTGGCGGTGGAGACCGATCGCGAGGTTTCGGAGGCTGGCCATGATGCGGGGCAGACCGTCGGTGCGGACCTTGGAGTCGTCCTCGCGGAAGGTTCGGTCCCTGACGTGGTGGATCTTGTTCTCGATGCCCCAGTGCCCGCGGATCCAGCAGGCGATCTGTGCTCCGCTCGCTTCGCCGGGCTTCAGGCTGGTGACCAGGTAGACCCGTTCGATCGTGAGCTTTCCGGCGGTAAGGTCTCGCCTCCAGCGCACGACTTGGAGGGCTTGACGGGCTCCCGGGTAGGCGATGTGGCGGAACGCGGCGGTCTTCAGGCGGCGGATCTCGTGCCGGTGGTGGGCCCGGGTGCGTTCGATGTGGTCCAGGCTGATCTCGGTCCAGGGCAGGCAGCGGATCCGGTCGTGAAGCGTCGGATGGTTGGGCTTGACGACCGAGATGTAGTGGGCGCCGCGGCCACGGAGGTAGCGGGCGTGGTCGTGCTGGGTGTGCAGGGCGTCCGCAGTGATCACAGCACCGTTCAGGTCGATCGTGTCCAGCAGTGGGGCGAAGGCGGGTATCTCGTTGCTCTTGTCGGCGATCTGCCGCTGGGCCAGGACGTTGCCGTGCTGGTCCATCGCGGCGAGCAGGGTGACCGCCGGCCGGTCACGGGTGCGGGAACCTCTCACGGCCTTGCCGTCGACCGCAATCACCCTCCGTTCGCCAGCGGGGCTGCGGGTGGCGAGGAAGCTGCCGACGGCCCGGTCGAAGGTGTCACCGTCCAGTCGTGCCAGCAGGCGGCGGACAGTCCCGGGATGCGGGACCGGAACTGACCCCGTGAGCGGATCTGGAGGGAAGCCGAGCGCCCGAAGCGCCCAGCGGGGAGCGTCGGTGATCCACTCCCCGATGGCGGCCAGCGACCGGGCACCGGTCCGGACGGCTGCGGACGCCGCCGACAGCAGAGCCGCCAGGGGGTACCGCAGTCCGCGGGGATCACGCGGGTCCGGGACGATCGCCAGGAACTGGAACAGATCCACCGCCGCGGCCAGGGGTGGAGTCCGGTTCGCGCGGGCCAGTTGGTCCAGCGCGCAGGACATGGGAGAAGATACGGGTGCAGGCACGGGCTCGCTCGGTACTCATGGGACTTCGACACTCACATGATCACCGGCACCGTGCCTGTATCTGTACCCGGGTCAACCCGCCAGCCAAAAGCAGTACATGACGTCACATCACTGGACGTCAGCGAAAGATCAGAACACAGCACCTTCACGCAACGACCCTGCCTCGAACGCAGAGCGGAATTACACCGGCAGGACCGCTCTCTACCTCTCGTACGCCGCGGCTCGTGGCATCGCTTGGCAGTGCGGTCAGTTCACTCCAGGAATCGAACTGTCCCATGCAACGTCATTTTCGAATTCCGAGCCACTGGGAGGTGTCCAGGAGCGGGTAAGGACGAGTCTTATCAACTTTCCGTCTTTTTCGGGATCGATGGCTTGGAAATATTCGAAGGTCTTGGATTGTCCGGGAGCCAGCGTTCCACTGGATGAATCCAGGTGGTTGCTGCCACCGACGTAGTCTCCGATGTATTCATTGTCGCCAGCTTCGACGGAAACGAATTTGTAACCGTCGGAGGAAAAATCTTCCCCAAGCACGAGATGTTTGCTGCTGGCGTTCAAAACGGTCACTCTCACGGAGATTACGACCTGACTGGTCCTGATTGAAATTGGCTGCCCATCGAGCGATGTCCCGTAAAATTGCTTGAACGGATCAACTTTAAGGGTGAGCCCATCGCTGTAGGCGTAAGATTTCCCTGCATCAAGAATGCAAGGATAGCCGCCGGAGCGGATATTACCCGCACCCAAAGACGGCTTATGCGGAGGCGTACCACCTGCAGCAATGCACGGATCTGAAGCTTTTGAACCGCTTTTTGGTGTCGCCCGTGGAGAGGTTTTTTCGGCTTGACCGCCGCTAGTAACTGAAGAATTTCCAGAATCGGTGGATTTATTTCCGCTGTCGGAAATGAGTCGCACGGCGCCGTAGCCTCCCAGTGAAATGAGCGCAACCGCTACGGCGCCTAAAACAGCCAGTGAGATTCGACTTCCCCGCGTGTTGTTGATCGTCAGCGGTCCGAGTGAAATATGACTGTTGCGAACCCGGGAGGAACCACCGATTACTACGCTGTGCGAGTAGGACTGGGGTGAATCGGATGACTGCGGATCGGCCAGCGCGCGTACGATCTTATCGTGGAAATCACTGTTGGAATCCAACTCATGTGCGAGCAGGGAACGAAGCGCATTTGCTGAGGCCAGATCCGTGGGATTGCTCGTGACATTCGTCAGAGCGGTCTCGCCCTCCTCGGAGTCGCCCAACTGCCGGCGGACCAGGTCGACCACTGCAGTGCCAGCACCCTGCCCGATTGTGCTCGCTGCACCACTTGCCGCCCCGACGAATATTTCGACTACCGTAGAAATCAGTCCGCTATTTTCCATATTTCCCCCAGTCGGTACAATTGCTTAATTTTTTCATGCTTGTCGCCCGGCCGCGCGTGAACCGCTCAATGTAACTGAGCCGAGACAGGGCATATGCCAGAGGCGGTCTCCGGGTTCTCGCCGC
>NZ_JBVHLK010000034.1:0-45470 GCF_055559015.1 Streptomyces sp. NPDC024698
CATTCCGAACCCGGAAGCTAAGCCTCACAGCGCCGATGGTACTGCAGGGGGGACCCTGTGGGAGAGTAGGACGCCGCCGAACAATTTTTGAGAAAGCCCCCGTGCCGGGGATACCGGTACGGGGGTTTTCTGCGTTTAGGGTCTTTGGTATGCGCTACGACCTGATTATTTTCGACAACGACGGCGTCCTCGTGGACAGTGAGCCGATCTCCAACACCCTGCTGGCCGCCTATCTCACCGAACTGGGACACCCCACCTCGTACGAGGACTCCCTGCGCGACTACATGGGCTCCGCGATGCACCGCATCCATGATCTGGTCCTGGAGCGCACCGGCCGGCGACTGCCGGACGACTTCGACGACGTGTTCCACGCGCGGGTCTTCGCCGCCTTCGAACGGGAGCTGAAGCCGGTTCCCGGTGCCGGCCAGGTGCTGGAGAAGCTGGCCGCGGACGGCGTGCCGTACTGCGTGGCCTCCTCCGGCAGCCATGAGCGGATCCGGGTCGGTCACCGCACGACAGGGCTCGACCGGTGGTTCGACGAGGGGCGGGTCTTCAGCTCGCAGGACGTCGGGCGGGGCAAGCCGGCACCCGATCTGTTCCTCCACGCCGCCGAGCGCATGGGCGTACGACCGGAGCGGTGCGCCGTCGTCGAGGACAGCCCGCTGGGCGTCCAGGCGGCCAACGCGGCCGGGATGGACGTGTACGGGTTCACCGCCATGACACCGGCCGACCGGTTGAGCGGCGCCACCCAACTGTTCGCGGACATGGGGGAGTTGGCTGACCTGCTGGTATGACGGCACCCATCGGCGTGCGCTGACATTTGTCATGCCGAGCACCGGACGATCGTTTCTGTCGGAGTGCGGGGTCCGACCGCCAAGCTGAGTACATCGAAACGGGACGTACACAGCGACGACGGAGGGACCCGATCATGACCATCACCGCCACCGAAATCAGCACCGGAGAAAGCACCCACGCTGCCGGGGCGGCCACGGTCGCCGCCCAGGAGACCGCCGGCCCCCGGCCGAGCTTTCTGCCGCTGATCGTGGACGTGGCCGTGCCCGTCGGGTCGTACTACCTGCTCAAGAACGGGTTCGGGATGAGCACGATGGCCGCCCTCGGCTGGAGCAGTGTCGTGCCGGCCGTGCGGACCGTGTGGAGCCTGGTGAAGGAGCGCAGGGCCAACGCGATGGCCGCGCTGATCCTGATCGTCAACGTGGTCGGGCTCGCGCTCAGCCTGGTCGCCGGTGACCCGCGGCTGATGCTGGCGAAGGACAGTGGGGTCAGCAGCGCGGTCGGGATCGGGGTCCTGGTGTCCGTCAGGCTCGGCCGGCCGATGATGACGCAGGCCATGAAGCCCTTCCTCGTGAAGGGTGACGTGGCGCGGGCCGCGGCCTGGGACCGGCTGGCGGCCGGTTCCGCGGCCTTCCGGAAGGCCGAGCGGACCTTCTCGCTGGTGTGGGGCACGATCCTGCTCGGTGAGTGCGTCGCCCGGATCGTGGGCGCCTACACGCTGCCGATCGACACCATGGTCTGGCTCGGCACCGTCGTCATGATCGCCTCGATGGTCCTCGCCTTCCTCCTCAGCGGCCGCTTCGCCGTCGTCCCGATGGAGAAGATGCTGGAGCGGGAGCTCGCCGCCGGGACCGCGGCGCACAGCTGAACGGCCCCTGGCGGCGGGCCTGTTCGGGTCCGCCCCGAGAGCCTCGGCAGTCCCTCCCCCGTACCTCCCCGAAGAGCTGAGCAAAATTCACCTTCGGCTTGATCTACCCACCGGTAAGCCGGGGCCCTACGCTCGCCGCCATGACAGATGTGCTGCGGCGCGGTAGGGCCTCTTTGGCGTTCAGCTTCTTCGCTCAGGGTGCCGCCTTCGCGCTGCTCGTGACGCGTATCCCGGCCATCCAGGACCGTTACGGGATCTCGGACGCGCTCCTGCCCGCGTTCCTGGCGGCCGTCCCGGTCCTGGCCGGGCTCGGCAGTGTCACCACCGAGCATCTGGTCAAGCGCATACGCCCCAGCCGCATCCTGCGGTGGTCGCAGCCGGTCGTGCTGCTGGCCCTTCTCGGTGTCGGCGCGGGGGACCAGCTCGTCGAGGTGGCCGTCGCCCTCGGCGCATTCGGCCTGGCGGTCGGTGGGCTCGACGCCTCGATGAACATGCTCGGGGTGAGCCTCCAGCGGTCGTACGGGCGCAGCATCATGCTCGGTTTCCACGCCGCGTACAGCCTGGGCGGGATCGTGGGCGCCTCGCTCGCGTGGGCCGGGGCGCACTGGCATCTGTCGCTCTTCGTGTCGTACCTGCCGGTCGTGCTGGTGCTGCTGCCGCTCGCTCTGGTGGGCAGCAGGTGGTACGTCGACGGGGGCGCGGCCACGGACGCCGAGGGGACGGAGGCCGCGCCGGCCGGTGCGGGTGCGGGGCCCCTCGTCTTCAAGCTGCTGCTGCCGCTGTGCCTGGTGATGACGTTCGCCTACATCGGGGACTCGACGGTCTCCAACTGGAGCGCGAAGTACCTCAAGGACGTGCTGGGCAGTTCGGAGCAGATGGCGACCGTTCCGTACAACGTCTACATGGTGATGACGCTGGTGGGGCGGGCCGTCGGGGACTTCGGGGTGCGGCGCTTCGGGGCCGTGGCGGTGGTGCGGCTGGGCGCCGTGCTCGCCGCGCTCGGGTTCGGTGTGGTCGCCCTGGCGCCGGGGGCCGGGGTGGGCATGCTGGGGTTCACGC
Source organism: Streptomyces sp. NPDC024698 (assembly GCF_055559015.1). Classification (NCBI taxonomy): domain Bacteria; kingdom Bacillati; phylum Actinomycetota; class Actinomycetes; order Kitasatosporales; family Streptomycetaceae; genus Streptomyces; species Streptomyces sp. NPDC024698. The sequence goes on from NZ_JBVHLK010000034.1 coordinate 2,720, forward strand.
TCCTCGGCCTCGGGCTGTGTGTGATCGTGCCGCAGACCTTCGCGGCGGCCGGGCGGCTCTTCCCCGGGGCGTCGGACACGGCGATCGCGCGGCTGAACATCTTCAACTACGTCGGGTTCCTGGTCGGGTCCCCCTTGGTGGGCGCGCTCGGTGACGCGTGGAACTACCGGGGAGCGATGCTCGTCCCCATGGTCCTGGTCCTGGCGACCCTCGGGTACGCCCGCTCGTTCGCACCTCAACCGGACCGATACGGTGACGTGCATGAGCGGCCGCGCACAGCTGATGTGGGACCAGGCAGTAACGGGATATGACTTCGGCCCGGACCACCCCATGGATCCGGTCCGGCTCCGGCTGACCCGGGGACTCGTCGACGCCTTCGGGCTCGACCGGGCCGTCGACGTCGTGGCGGCGAAGCGTGCCGGGGACTCGACCCTGCGCCTGGTGCACCGCGAGGACTATGTGGCGGCGGTCAAGGCCGCGTCCGCCGATCCCGGGTCGGCCGACCTTGCCTACGGTCTCGGGACCATGGACGATCCGGCGTTCGCCGGGATGCACGAGGTGTCCGCGCTGATCGCCGGGCAGTCGGTGGGGGCGGCGGAGGCCGTGTGGCGCGGGGACGCGCTGCACGCGGTGAACTTCGCGGGCGGGCTGCATCACGCGATGCCGGGCGCCGCCTCGGGGTTCTGTGTCTACAACGACGCGGCGCTCGCGATCGCCCGGCTGCTGGAGCTGGGCGCCGAGCGGGTCGCGTACGTCGATGTCGACGTGCACCACGGTGACGGCGTCCAGGCGGCCTTCTGGGAGGACCCGCGGGTTCTGACGATCTCGCTGCACGAGCATCCGCGGACGCTGTTCCCGCAGACGGGGTGGCCGGAGGAGACCGGGGCGGACAGCGCGGAGGGCACGGCCGTCAATGTGGCGCTGCCGGCGGGGACCGGGGACGCGGGCTGGCTGCGGGCGTTCCACTCCGTGGTGCCCGAACTGATCGCGGACTTCCGGCCGCAGGTGCTGGTCACCCAGCACGGCGCGGACACCCATGTCGAGGACCCGCTCGCGCACCTCGCCGTCTCCCTCGACGCGCAGCGGGCGGTGCAGGTCGCCTGTCACGACCTGGCGCACACGTACGCCGACGGGCGCTGGGTCGCGCTCGGGGGCGGCGGGTACGCGGTGGTGGAAGTGGTGCCGCGGTCGTGGACGCATCTGGTGGCCGTGGCCGCCGGACGTCCCGTCGAGCCCGAGACGGTGATCCCGGAGAGCTGGCGGCAGGAGGTCTTCGCCCGTACGCGGCAGTTGGCGCCGTCGCGGATGACGGACGGCAGGTGGCCGGTGTCCTGGAAGGACTGGGAGTCGGGGTACGACCCGGCGGACCGGCTCGACCAGGCGATCGTGGCGACGCGCAAGGCCGTGTTCCCGCTGCGGGGGATGCTTCCGTAGGAGGGTGCGCGGGAGCGGACTCCCGCGGCGGGCCCGCCGGTCGGCCCTTCGCGGACGCCCCCCTCTCACCCGTGCCGCGCCGGCGGTGGCGACCCTCACCGGCTTCACGGTGGACTGTTAGCCCAACTGTGCGGCATATTCGCCATTTTGGGCAGCGGGTACGGGTGGATGCGCCAGCATCGCTGACGTGTTGAGCACCGGAGCTTTGCGTGCACATCTGCTGGCCGCCCGGCTGGCCGGGCCCGTGGCCACCTCGCGCGAGCAGAGCCTGCGCAGCTACCGGCTCTTCGCGGCCCGTGACCCCCGGCTGCTGCTCGGACTTGATCCGGAATGGGCTTGGTGCCAGCGGGATCTGATCGAGTTGATGGCCGACAAATGCGGAGTCTCGGCTGATCCGTCGCACACTTCGGGGCATGATGTGATCGACCCGGAGCGGACCCTGGCGGCTCTCGACGCCTTCGCGGAACGGCTCGGCGAAGCCGCCCGCCGCCGTCACCCCGTGCTCCTCGGTACCGGTCACCCGCACCGTCTGATCGATTTCTACGCCGCGCTCGCGGACGCCCTGTCGGCGGCCGGATGTACCGTCCTCACCCCCGCGCAGGGTAGCTCTATCGACATAACGACCCGGTTCGGTCTACGCACGTACAACCTCGACTACGTACAAGGTGTCGCGCTGGTGCGCGAACCGGAGGCGGGAGCCGCCGGTCGTGCGACCGGCGCACACACCCATTCACCCCTCCCGGTTCGGACCGTTCTGGCCGCCGCCGCGGAGCGCGGAGACCCGCTCCCCGAGCTGGTCATCGGGGACCACGGATGGGTCTGCGGGGCAGGTCAGCTGGGGTTCGAGGCCATCGGTCTGGCCGATACGGACGATCCCGCGCTGTTCGTCGGAGAGGCAGAGGGACGGGTGTCCGTCGTCGTTCCGCTTGATGACGCTGTGCGGTCTGATTACTACCGACCGCTTACTCGCTATGTACTCAATCGAGCGTGTCTGTCACAGTAGGCGGCCGATGGCATCCCCTCTTCCCCACTCGCATCACACGCCCCTACATTGGGGAGTGAGTGCGCAACGACGAAGAGTCACCGGAAGGGGAAGCCGGTGGCCGTCGAGTGCGGAAGGTACAGGTGTGGCATGGCGGCAGGCGAGAGGCCTCTGAACGAGGTTCAGTTCCTTACCGTGGCGGAAGTGGCCTCGGTGATGCGAGTGTCGAAGATGACCGTGTACCGCTTGGTGCACAGCGGTCATCTGCCGGCGATCCGGGTGGGCAGGTCCTTCCGGGTGCCGGAGCAAGCGGTTCACGAGTACCTCCGTGAGAGCTATGTGGGGGTGGAGACCGCCTGACGGCGTTCCGGGAGACCGTTCGCGATCTCCCGGAATCACCTCGATTACGACCTCAGCCCTCGGGCGGGTAGGCTGGCCCCTCATAGGTCGTATGGGCCCATGCAGCCCAGCACCGAGTAAAGAGAAGTGAGCGAGGGTAGTCGTGGGCTCTGTTATCAAGAAGCGGCGCAAGCGGATGGCGAAGAAGAAGCACCGCAAGCTGCTCAAGCGCACTCGCGTCCAGCGTCGCAACAAGAAGTAAGCGACGCCGCGGAAACGCGTACTGTGGCCTCCCACCGGCTGGTGGGAGGCCACAGGCGTACCCGGACGGGGAAATCCCACCCCGAGGGCCGGCCGGGGCGCCGAGTGCCCGGACGGGGACTTCCAGCGCGGCGGCGGCCGGGACGCGGAACCCCGAAAGGCCGCTCGACCGTCGAACGACTTCGGCCATGTGCCCCGCACGGATCTGTGGGCCGAATGGCTGGGTCTGGTCGTACGTCCACGCCTGTCGTCACTTCGTGCATCGGGCGGTCATCACAGCGCAACATCGACCCGCTAAGTTGGCCGGACACGGGGAACCCGGCAGTACGAGCGGAGCTACGTCCAGTTCTGGAAGGAAGGCGCTGATCTTGGGGAAGGTCGTGCTCGTGACCGGGGTGGCCCGGCAGCTGGGGGGCCGGTTCGTACGACGGATCCAGCGTGACCCGCAGGTGGACCGGGTGATCGCCGTGGACGCGGTGCCCCCCGAGCATCACATCGGCGGCGCCGACTTCGTCCAGGCCGACATCCGGCAGCCCACCATCGCCCGGGTGCTCGCCGAGTACTCCGTCGACACGGTCGTGCACATGGACGTGACGGGCACGGCGCTGGGCTCCGGCAGCCGGACCACGGTCAAGGAGACCAACGTCATCGGCACCATGCAGCTGCTCGGTGCCTGCCAGAAGTCCCCGACGGTCAAGCGGCTCGTCGTGAAGTCCAGCACGAACGTCTACGGCTCCGCGCCCCGCGACCCCGCCGTCTTCACCGAGACCACCTCGCCCAAGTCGCTGCCCAGCGGCGGCTTCGCCAAGGACACGACCGAGGTCGAGGGCTACGTACGCGGCTTCGCGCGCCGCAGGCCCGACGTCGCCGTGTGCGTGCTGCGGTTCGCCAACATCCTCGGCCCGAGCGCCGATTCGCCCCTCGCCTCGTACTTCTCGCTGCCGGTGCTGCCGACCGTGTTCGGCTACGACCCCCGGCTCCAGTTCGTCCACGAGAGCGATGTCGTCGAGGTCCTGCGGCTCGCCTCGCACGAGCCGCGCCGGGGCACGCTCAACAGCGGCACGTTCAACATCGCGGGCGACGGCGTCCTGCTGCTCTCGCAGTGCGCGCGACGGCTGGGCCGGCCCACGGTCCCGCTCCTGCTGCCGGCCCTCAGCTGGGTCGGTACGGCCGTGCGTACCCTGGGGGTGACGGACTTCTCCCCTGAGCAGCTGCGGCTGCTCACGCACGGCAGGGTGGTGGCCACGGTCCAGATGCGCGAAACCCTGGGCTATCAGCCGAAGTACACGACGGCGGAGACCTTCGCGGACTTCGCCCGGAGCAGGGGTCCTGGACTCCTGCCCCCGGAGGCCCTTGCGGGGGCCGTGGACAAGATCGCCGCGCTGCCCGTTCTGGGCGGCGGCCACCCCCCGACGCAGAGCGCCAACTGAGGAGCGCATCAACGATGGCGGACGCCAAGGTCATTCCGTTCGACGACGACCGCTCGCGCGGGGCTGCGATGCAGCGCCCGTCGAGGCGCCGGGCCGCGGGAAGCCGGCGCAAGGGCGAGCCCGTGGTCGTACGCGAGGTCCAGCCCATGCCCGGACGGACCCTCCCGCAGGATGATGTTCCTGTGACACGGGAGGAACAGCCGCCCGAGCAGGGCGGCACGAGCCTGGAGCAGCGCATCGCGGGAGGCCTGTCCTTCCTGCGCCGCAGGCTCACCGGCGACTACGAGATCGACGAGTTCGGGTACGACCACGAACTGACCGACCAGGTCCTGATGTCGCTGATCCGGCCGGTGTACGAGAAGTACTTCCGCGTCGAGGTCAAGGGCGTCGAGAACATCCCGTCCGAGGGCGGTGCCCTGATCGTCGCCAACCACTCGGGCACCCTGCCGCTGGACGGCCTGATGATGCAGGTCGCCGTCCACGACAACCACCCCGCGAACCGGCATCTGCGCCTGCTCGCCGCCGACCTGGTGTTCATGCTGCCGGTCGTCAACGAGCTGGCCCGCAAGGCCGGTCACACCCTGGCCTGCGCGGAGGACGCCGAGCGGCTGCTGGAGCGCGGTGAACTGGTCGGGGTGATGCCGGAGGGCTTCAAGGGGATCGGCAAGCCGTTCAGCGAGCGCTACAAGCTCCAGCGGTTCGGCCGGGGCGGCTTCGTCTCGACGGCGCTGCGCGCGGGCACTCCGATCATCCCGTGCTCGATCGTCGGGGCGGAGGAGATCTACCCGATGATCGGCAACGCGAAGACCCTCGCGCGGCTGCTGGGATTCCCGTACTTCCCGATCACCCCGACGTTCCCGTGGCTGGGTCCGCTCGGCGCGATCCCGCTGCCGACCAAGTGGACGATCCAGTTCGGCGAGCCGATCCGCACGGACGGCTATCCGCCGGAGGCGGCCGACGACCCGATGCTGATGTTCAATCTGACCGACCAGGTCAGGGAGCAGATCCAGCACACCCTGTACAAGCTGCTGGTGCAGCGCAGGTCCGTTTTCTTCTGATCATGCAGTTACGATTCTGTTGATCATGTCCTGATATGCCTGTACGTCGATGGGGGCGCCCTTCCCGAGGAGGGCGCCCCCATCGACGTACCGCGGTGGGTCCGGTCAGTCGCTGTTCTGCGTGTCGATGCCGAGGCCCGGCAGGAGACCGGGCAGCAGCGGCGGCAGGGTGACGTCGGGTGCGCTCGTCGCGCTGCTCCTGCCGCCGGCGCTGGACGACGGGGAGGAACTGGTGTCGTCCTGCGGCGGGTCGAGCAGGCCGCCGGTGTTGCCGCCGAGCAGGCCCTCGCCGCTGCTGCTCGAACTCGACGGCTTGGGCTTGCCGCTGCCGTGGCTCGCCTCCGCGGAGCCGCTGCCGGCGCTGGGCGACGGGGTGTCCGTGCCCGGCGGGCGGGTGGTCTCCTCGCTCTTGCCCCGGTGACGTCCGGTGCCCTCGGGGGCGGGCGTCCTGGGCAGCAGCGAGCGCAGCGGGTCGACCTCTTCGTCTATGGCTGCGAAGACCGACGAGACCTGGTCACTGACGTCACCGAGCTGCACGGGCAGCCGGTCGCGCAGTGCACCCCAGGCCTCGCGGTGCGACTGGGAGAAGGCGGACAGGGCCTGGATGGGGCCCAGTGAGCCGTCCCGTTCGTAGGCCTCGTGCAGCAGCCGGTGGCCCTCCGAGGCGTCGTGCTGCATGCCGGACAGGGCGCGGCGGACCTCACCCAGGGACTCGTGGTCGAGATGTCCCGAACGGCCCCGCTCCATCAGCCGGCGGGCTTCGTTCAGGCGGTTCGAGGCCTGGTCGAGGTAGAGCTCACCCCGGTCGCTGTCGCCGTGGGCCAGACCCAGCTTGATGTCCTCCATGCCGCGCTTGAGCCCGTAGAGCGAGTCACCGGGCAGGGCGTCGGAGCTCGCGGCGGCAACTCCGCCGAAGGCTCCGGCGGCCACACCGACGGTGAGACCGCCGGCGGCCAGTCCCTTGGACAGCCGGGACCGGGGCCGCAGCTTCCCCAGTCCGGTCGCCCGGTGCGAGCCCTTGGCCCGATGGGACCGCTGATCGGGCAGGGCTCGGCCCGGACCCTCGCCTCCGGCGGCGGTGCCTTCTTGCAGCATGGCCTCCATCGCGGCGACGAGCTGGGCTCGCTGCACGATCTTGACCTCGGGGTCCAGCTCCGGTCGGGGCAGCTCGCCGAGACCGGTGGCGAGGGCCAACAGCAGCCCTTGCTCGGTCTGTTCCGCAGCAGCCCGTGACGGTGCCGACCCATCGGGCTGCTCGGCCGCCGTGCCCTGGTCGATCTCCTCCAGGGCCTGGGCGAAGGCGTTCGCCCGCCGGTGGGCCGATACGTTCGCGATCACTGGCGGCACCTCCTCTCGTCATGACGGTCGACTCCCCAGGGGGTCCTGAGGGTTGCACCCCCTGGCCGTGTGCACACGATCGGGTGATCGGCGCTGGCCAAGGCGTGACCACAGGGAGCCTGTATCCCGCACAACGAGTGTCACGGCACTTCGGTTACGGACGGCGGACACACAGACCGCGAAGTCAACAGACTTTCACAGAAGGTGAGTTGGACGTCGCTGAGCGTGCGCGGGGCCCCTGTGGTCGAAAGCGGGCTCAGCGGACGTCGTCGGGCAGGAGCCGGGCCAGGGTGCGGACGGCCCGGTACTGGAGGGTCTTGATGGCACCCTCGTTCTTGCCCATCACCCGGGCGGTCTCGGCGACCGAGAGCCCCTGGAGGAAGCGGAGCGTGACGCACTCCTGCTGCTGGGGGTTGAGCCGTTTCACGGCGTCGAGCAGTGCCGCGTTCGACAGGGACTCCAGGACGGAGTCCTCGGGAGACCGCTCGACCTCGTTGGCGTCGAGCATCTCGCCGGTGGTCACTTCCAGCCGGAAGCGGCTGGACTTGAAATGGTCGGCGACCAGGTTCCGGGCGATGGTCACGAGCCAGGCGCCGAAGTCGCGGCCCTGCCAGGTGAAGGTGCCGATCCGCCGTAGCGCGCGCAGAAAGGTCTCACTGGTGAGGTCCTCGGCAGTCGCCTTACCTCCCACCCGGTAGTAGATGTAGCGGTACACGGTGTCGCTGTACTGGTCGTAGAGCCGTCCGAAGGCGTCGGCCTCGCCGGCCTGGGCGCGCTCCACGAGATCCATCATTCGGGCGCTGTCGCTGTCCGCGGCCGGACGGCGTGCGGTGGTGGCCGAGCCCGAGCGGCCCCGCCGGCCGACCGTCGCGTTGCCGTCGGCCAGGGCATAGCAAGGACCGACGGGCGTGGGGAGGGCGAAGGCGGGGACGGCGTACGCGGTGGGGACGAAGCCGCGCAGACGGTCCAGGACCGTTGCGCGCAGCGTAGCCAGGCCCGAGGCGTCAACCCCGACGTGTGAGTACACGGGACTCCCAGAGGCAGAGCTTCCATCACGTGCAGTGCGGGACCTTTCACCCGTCGTAGCGACGGAGGGGTACCGGTTTGCGTCTGAGGAGAATAACGCTTCGTACAGGCAGCACTACACCCAGTTGCTAAAATCATCGATTACGACGCTTTTGGCACGGATCGGTGCCTGTTCAAGTATCGTTCGGTGACCGCTTGTTGATCGGTTCGGTTCGTGTTCCGCCTGGGTGCAGAGCGTGTTGTGCCCGCCTGTGCGGAGCGCGACTGAGTGGCCCACGGCGTGGGTAGGACCATGTGATTGCCTGCCGGAGCAGCGCTCCCGCCCCAGGTCCGGACAGGTTTTCGCCCCCTCCGCCCCTACCTGTCATGTACCTGGGGCTCCGCCCCAGACCCCGCTCCTCAATCGCCGGAGGGGCTGAAAATCACGCACGTGAGGGGCTGCACCCAAGCCACCCTCATCCCGCAGCCGGAATCCGGCGCGAGGGGCCGTGCCGGTACACCGCATGCCCTTTCCGCCACCACGAATCACCCGCACCCGGCGACGCGCGTGAGGGGCAGTGCCGGTACATCGATGCCCGTCGCCACCGACGGTCACCTCTCGTCCGACGGCGACGGGCTGATGCACCGGCACGGCCCCGACCCACCACCGGACCGACGCCGCACCCGCAGCCGCACAGGCGGCCGAGCCGGCGATCGAGCTAGCGACGCCGCCGGTGCAGCGCGATCGCCGCCGCCGTGCCGCCGGCCACCGCGCCGACCCCGGCCGCGGCGGGAATCCCGACCTTCGCGGCCTTGCGCGCGGTGCGGTAGTCCCGCAGCCGCCAGTCGAAGTCCCGCGCGTGCCTGCGCAGTTTCGAGTCCGGGTTGATCGCGTACGGGTGTCCGACCAGCGAGAGCATCGGAATGTCGTTGTGCGAGTCGCTGTACGCGGCGCAGCGCGACAGGTCCAGGTCCTCCGCGGACGCCAGCGCCCGCACGGCCTCCGCCTTGGCCGGCCCGTGCAGCGGTTCACCGACCAGCTTGCCGGTGTAGATCCCGTCCACCGACTCCGCGACGGTTCCGAGTGCACCCGTGAGCCCGAGCCGCCGCGCGATCACCGTGGCGATCTCCACCGGCGCCGCCGTGACGAGCCACACCTTCTGGCCGGCGTCCAGGTGCGCCTGGGCGAGCGCGCGGGTCCCGGGCCAGATCCGCTCGGCCATGTACTCGTCGTAGATCTCCTCGCCGATCGACATCAGCTCGGAGACCCGGTGGCCCTTCACGATCGACAGCGCGGAGTCGCGCGCCTCCTGCATGTGCTCGGGGTCCTCGACCCCGGCCAGCCGGAACCACGCCTGCTGCCAGGCGAACTTCGCGAGGTCGCGGGTCTCGAAGAACTTCCGCTTGTACAGCCCGCGTCCGAAGTGGAAGAGGGCGGCACCTTGCATCACGGTGTTGTCGAGATCGAAGAACGCGGCGGCCCGGTCGTCGCCGAGCACCGGGAAGTCGGGTTCCTCCACGGCGTCCGGTGGCGCCTGTTCTTCCAGTTCCTGAAGTTCCTGCGAGGACTTGCGCGCTGCCTCTGCCGAGGCCTCGCCTGCCAACACGCTCCGCGCGGTCGCCGAGCGCCTACGGGGAGTGAGCCATCCGAGAGCGGCCATGTCGTGAGCATAGCCAGTCTGTTCGGTGCTTCCGGAGTCGAGAGGATTCGACGCTGTGAACTCTCCGCGGCCATGCCGTTAAACGACCGGTCCGAAGCGCCTCCGCCGCGGCGAGTCGCCCCTCTGTGAGCGCCCGCCGTCCCGCGGTCCGGCCCCCGCGGCCGCCCGCCGCCGCCTGATGCGTCGAGCCGTGCCCACCGGGGCGCCCGGGGCGGGAGAATGGCGGGCATGAGCCCCATGTTCCGGCGCAGCGACCGCCGTACGCAGAGCAAGGCGCCCGCGGAGCACCTGGTCACGCTGATCAGGAAGCCCGGGTGTCATCTGTGTGATGACGCACAGGAAGTGATCGAGAAGGTGTGCGGCGAGCTCGGGGTCCCCTGGGAGGGGAAGGACATCACCGAGGACGAGGAACTGCACCGCCGGTACTGGGAGCAGATCCCGGTCGTGCTGGTGGACGGTGCCCAGCACACCTTCTGGCGTGTGAACGAGGAACGCCTTCGCAAAGCCCTCGCGGGGTGAGCGGTGCGCGACGGCGCGCGTCGTCCCCGTGATGTACCCCGACTGTGACCTGACCGAGCAGCCCAAGGTGTCCGGAAAGTCGCCTAGGATCGACGGCGATTGGTCTCGGGGGCGGGATTCGTTGAGGAGTGTGTGCGGTTTTGCCCCCTTCAGGTGCGGAACGGAGTCGTCCGCGCGCCGGTTCCCTACGGGCGCGCCGGGCATGCGTGACCCCGGTCACGTTGGCCGGGCAAATCGGACACCGTCTTTGTGCACGCGTTCACAAAGACATAGCCTGCATTCGACGGGGCGGTCCAGGTAGGTGTGACCGCCTTCAGCCCCGCTCTACCCGCAGGAGCACCGTGGCAACTGGCCGAACTCACCGACCGGCGACCCGCAGCCGAGGAATTCCCGAGGCCACCGTCGCCCGGCTTCCGCTGTACCTCCGAGCCCTCACCGCACTGTCGGAGCGCTCGGTACCCACGGTCTCATCCGAGGAACTCGCGGCCGCCGCGGGGGTCAACTCCGCGAAGCTGCGCAAGGACTTCTCCTACCTCGGCTCCTACGGGACCCGAGGTGTGGGCTACGACGTCGAATACCTCGTCTACCAGATCTCCCGCGAACTGGGCCTGACCCAGGACTGGCCGGTCGTGATCGTCGGCATCGGCAACCTCGGTGCGGCACTGGCCAATTACGGAGGGTTCGCCTCGCGTGGATTCCGGGTGGCCGCGCTCATCGACGCCGATCCCGCGATGGCCGGCAAGCCCGTCGCCGGGATCCCGGTGCAGCACACGGACGACCTGGAAAAGATCATCGACGAGAACGGTGTCTCGATCGGTGTCATCGCCACCCCGGCCGGAGCCGCCCAGCCCGTCTGCGACCGCCTGGTCGCGGCCGGAGTCACCTCCATCCTGAACTTCGCGCCGACCGTCCTGACCGTCCCGGACGGCGTCGACGTGCGCAAGGTCGATCTCTCCATCGAGCTTCAGATCCTCGCGTTCCACGAGCAGCGCAAGGCGGGCGAGGAGGCCGAGGCGCAGGCCGGTGCCGCCGCCTCCGCCGAGCGGGAGAACGATGGCAAAGGGCCCGACGGGGATCTTCCCGCCGTGATGCCGGCATGAGTCTCCTCGTCGTCGGGCTGAGCCACCGCAGCGCTCCGGTCAGCGTCCTCGAACGGGCCGCGCTGTCCGCGGACGCGCAGGTCAAGCTGCTTTCGGACACCGTCGCCACCGAGCCCGCCACCGAGGGCGCGGTCCTCGCGACCTGCAACCGCATCGAGCTGTACGCCGACGTGGACAAGTTCCACGCGGGCGTCGCCGAGCTGTCCACGCTCCTCGCCCAGCACAGCGGCGTAGGCCTGGAGGAGCTCACTCCCCATCTGTACGTGCACTACGAGGACCGGGCCGTCCACCACCTCTTCTCGGTGGCCTGCGGCCTGGACTCGATGGTCGTCGGCGAGGGCCAGATCCTCGGCCAGATCAAGGACGCGCTCGCCACCGCGCAGGAACTGCACACCGCGGGCCGCCTCCTTAACGACCTGTTCCAGCAGGCCCTGCGGGTCGGCAAGCGCGCGCACTCCGAGACCGGCATCGACCGGGCGGGACAGTCCCTGGTCACCTTCGGTCTGGAACAGCTGTCCGCCGGGCGGGCCGTCGAGGCCTGGGCCAAGGACAAGAAGGCCCTCGTCATCGGCGCGGGCTCGATGTCCTCGCTGGCCGCCGCGACGCTCGCGCGCGTGGGCGTCGGCGAGATCGTGATCGCCAACCGCACCCCCGACCGCGCCGAGCGCCTCGCCGAGATCCTCACCGGCGGCGACGACACGGACGTGCTGGCCCGCGCGGTACCGATGGACTCGGTGCTGGTCGAGCTGACACGTGCCGACATCGCCGTCTCGTGCACCGGGGCGACCGGGCTCGTCCTGACGGCCGAGACCGTCGCGGCCGCCGTCGAAGGACGGACCGGAACGCCCGCGGCACTGCGCGCGACGACGTCCGGCCCGACCGGCCGGCCCGCTCCCGCCGAGGACGCCTGCCCGCTCGACCTGTCCGCCGTGCAGGGCGCCACCGGCTTCTCCGTCATGGGAGAGGCGGCCGTCGCCGGCATGGACGCCGCCACGCTGGAGCAGCACGCGGCCTGGGTGGACAAGGGCACCGGAACCGTCGAGCGCCGCGACGGCCGACGTACGCCCGGCGAGGACGCCGAGGCCGACGCCGAACTCATCGCCGCGCTGGCCACCGCCGCCGCGACCACCGGACGCATCCCCGAGCGCCGCAGGCCCGAACCCGTCGCCGAGGCTCCCCGCCCCGCGCCGGTGCTCGCGCTGCTCGACCTCGCCATGCCCCGTGACATCGACGCGGCCGTTCACCGGCTGCTCGGCGTGCGGTTCGTCGACCTGGAGACCCTCGCCGAGGCCTCCGCGGACGCGCCGATGGCCGCCGACGTGGACCAGGTGCGCCGGATCGTCTCCGACGAGGTGGCCGCGTTCGGCGCCGCCCAGCGGGCCGCGCACATCACGCCCACCGTGGTGGCCCTGCGCGCCATGGCCGCCGACGTCGTCGCGAACGAGATCGCGCGGCTGGACGGCCGGCTGCCCGACCTCGACGACAAGCAGCGCGGCGAGATCACCCAGACCGTGCGGCGCGTCGTCGACAAGCTGCTGCACGCGCCGACCGTACGGGTCAAGCAGCTCGCCGCCGAGCCCGGCGGTGCCGGGTACGCGGACGCGCTGCGGACCCTGTTCGACCTGGACCCGGAGACGGTCGCCGCCGTCTCGCGGGCCGAGAACAACACCGAGAACGCCAAGAACCGAGGGCGAGCATGAGTGAGCAGGCTTTGAGGCTCGGGACCAGGCGCAGCAAACTCGCCATGGCCCAGTCCGGGCAGGTGGCGGAAGCCGTGAGTCAGGTGACCGGACGGCCCGTCGAGCTCGTTGAGATCACGACGTACGGCGACGTTTCCCGCGAGAACCTCGCGCAGATCGGCGGTACGGGTGTCTTCGTGACCGCGTTGCGCGAGGCCCTGGTGCGCGGGGAGGTCGACTTCGCCGTGCACTCCCTCAAGGATCTGCCGACCGCGCAGCCCGAGAACCTCGCGCTGGCCGCCGTGCCGGTGCGCGAGGACGTCCGTGACGTGCTGGTCGCCCGCGACGGGCTGACCTTCGAGCAGCTGCCGGACGGCGCGCGCGTCGGTACCGGTTCGCCGCGCCGCATGGCCCAGCTGAACGCCTACGCGCGCAACCACGGAATGACGATCGAGACGGTCGCCATCCGGGGCAACGTAGACACCCGGATCGGCTACGTCCACGCCGGGGAGCTCGACGCCGTCGTGCTCGCCGCCGCCGGACTGAACCGGCTCGGCCGGATCGACGAGGTCACCGACTTCCTGTCGGTCGACACCGTTCTGCCCGCCCCCGGCCAGGGGGCCCTGGCGATCGAGTGCGCCGCGGATCACGCGGACCTCGTCGCCGCGCTCGCCGAGCTCGACGACCCGTTCACCCGGGCCGCCGTGACCGCCGAGCGATCCCTGCTCGCCGCCCTGGAGGCCGGCTGTAGCGCTCCCGTGGGTGCGTACGCCGATCTTCTGGCCGACGGGCAGATTGTCAAGGAGCTGCGTCTGCGCGGTGTCGTCGGTACGACCGACGGCTCGACGCTGGTGCAGCTGTCCACCACCGGTCCCGTGCCCGAGACACACGACCAGGCGATGTCGCTCGGCCGTGAACTCGCCGCCGAGATGCTTGCCAAGGGCGCGGCCGGTCTGATGGGGGAGCGAGCACTGTGAGCCCCACCAACTTTCCCGCCGGTCCGGTCCACGGGCACGTCACCTTCCTGGGTGCCGGACCCGGAGATCCAGGGCTGTTGACACTGCGCGCCGTGGAGGCGCTGGCGAACGCGGACGTTCTCGTCGCCGAGCACGATGTGCTCGACGTGGTGCGTGTTCATGCCAGGCAAGGCGTCGCTGTTCTGAACACGGATCCGGACACTTCGCCGGTTCCGTACCAGAGCACAGGCACGCCTCAGCTGACGGTTGTTGACGGTGCGTCGACGACCGTTGGTGACCCCGCGTCGAGGGACGCTGCCAATCTTGTCATGACGGCCGCGCGGGGCGGCAAGCGGGTCGTGCGTGCGGTGTCCGGGGACCCGGGACTTGATACGTACGCGGCCGAGGAAATGCTCGCCTGCGTCGCCGCGGGTGTTCCGTTCGAGGTGGTACCCGGTATCGCGGCCGCCGTCGGTGTGCCCGCCTACGCGGGTGTCCCGCTGCGGGACGCGCAGGGCGCGGACGTACGGTTCGTCGACGCGCGGACCGCGTCGAACCGCTGCTGGACCGAGGTCGGCGCCTCCGACGGCACCGTCGTGGTGTCGGCGACGCTCGACTCCGTGGCGGCCGCCGCGGGCGAGCTGGTGGCCTCCGGCCGCAAGCCCGACACCCCGATGTCGGTGACGATCGCCGGTACGACGACCCGCCAGCGCACCTGGTCGGCCACCCTCGGCACGATCGCGCAGACGCTGAAGCAGGCGAAGGTGCTGCCGTCCCCGGACGGCGGGCGCCCGGTGATAGCCGTGGTCGGCGAGCGTTCCGCAGCCGCCCAGCGCGACCAGTTGTCCTGGTTCGAGTCCAAGCCGCTGTTCGGCTGGAAGGTGCTCGTGCCGCGGACGAAGGAGCAGGCGGCTTCGCTCTCCGACCAGCTGCGGTCGTACGGGGCCGTGCCCTACGAGGTGCCGACGATCGCCGTCGAGCCTCCGCGCACGCCCCAGCAGATGGAGCGCGCGGTCAAGGGCCTGGTCACGGGCCGCTACGAGTGGATCGCGTTCACCTCGGTCAACGCCGTCAAGGCGGTCCGGGAGAAGTTCGAGGAGTACGGCCTCGACGCGCGTGCCTTCGCGGGCATCAAGGTCGCCGCGGTGGGCGAGCAGACCGCGAGCGCGCTCGTCGCCTTCGGTGTGAAGCCGGACCTGGTGCCGAGCGGTGAGCAGTCGGCCGCGGGCCTCCTCGAGGACTGGCCGCCCTACGACCCGGTCTTCGACCCGATCGACCGTGTCTTCCTGCCCCGTGCCGACATCGCCACGGAGACCCTGGTCGCCGGGCTCATCGAGCTGGGCTGGGAGGTCGACGACGTCACGGCGTACCGCACCGTGCGCGCGTCGCCGCCGCCGGCGGACACCCGCGAGGCGATCAAGGGCGGCGGCTTCGACGCCGTGCTCTTCACGTCGTCCTCCACGGTCCGCAACCTGGTCGGCATCGCGGGCAAGCCGCACAACGTGACGGTGATCGCCTGCATCGGCCCGGCCACGGCCAAGACGGCCGAGGAGCACGGGCTGCGGGTCGACGTCATGGCCCCCGAGCCCTCCGTGCACAAGCTGGCGGAGGCCCTGGCCGAGTTCGGCCTGCGCCGCCGTGCCGCCGCGCTGGACGCCGGCGACCCGGTGACCCGGCCGAGCGAGCGCCGCCCCGGCTCGCGCAGGCGCCGGACGACCTGATCCAGGTGAGCAACGCCCCGCCGTCTCCTCCGGGAGACGGCGGGGCGTTTCTTCTTTGTACGCCCGGTCAGACGGACGCCAGGAAGGCGACCCAGGCATCCGGGGGGAGGCTGAGGCGGGGGCCGCGGGGGTTCTTGGAGTCGCGAACGAGGACGCGGACGGGGGCTGCGGAAACCTCGACGCAGTCGGGGCCCTCGTCCGTGCTGTAGCTGCTCCTTATCCACTCCGGTGCGACGCGCGCTTCGCTGCCTGGCTTCAGGGGCATGTCTCTCCAAGCACTCTCTCGATGAAGGCTGTTGACTCTCGCGGGTCGAGAGCTTGTGCCCGGATGGTCCCATAGCGCATGTCGAGCAGCTGGACTTCCTTCGGGTCGGTGATCACGCGGCTGATGTGCTGCACTTCGACGTGTCCGACGGTGCCGCCGTCCCTGAGTCTGAGCAGCCTGAAAGAACCAGCCAGGCCGGAATTCACCTCGCGGCTCAGCGGGGGCACCTGGAGGTCGACGTTCGGGAACTCGGCGACTTCCAGAAGGCTTTCGAGCTGGCGTCGCATGACAGCGCTGCCCCCGATGGGCCTTCGAAGCGTCGACTCGCACTGGACGAAACTGAAGAACGGCCGGGCCACCGTGCCGTCGACGATCCGCTGACGGGACACCCGTGCCGCCAGCCGTTGTTCGAGCTCGTCCTTACTGAACGGTGGTCGGCGCGCGCCGAAGACAGAAGCGGCGTACTCCACGGTCTGCAACAAACCATGAATCACGGAGTTGTTGTAGGCGCCGAGCTCGATCGCGTCGGCCTCCAGTTTCTTCAGGTCCCGCACCTTCTTCGGGTACCGGACCTCCGCCAGGTCCTCCTTCAGGGCCGCGAGTCGGCCGCCCGCCGAGAGGATCTCGTCGGCGCGGTCCAGGTACTCGGGCCGGGGGATACGCCGCCCCCGTTCGACGGAGGAGACCAGCTCCTCCCCGTACCCGACGGCCGCGCCGAACTCGGCCTGGGTGAGGCCGGCCGACTCCCGCCACAGCTTGAGCTGGCGCTGCACGGTCCTCATCACGGCCCCGGCCTCTTCGTCGTCCTCCAGCCCCGCGTCCCACCCGCTCACGTTCGTTGTCCCTCCGCTCCCGGTCACCCCGCACAGCCCGGACAGAACCGGACGCCACCCGGACAGACATCGTCCGCACGGGCTGCCACCCTTCACAGATTACGTACGCAATAACACGCTGAGTGACGTGAATCAGCGAACTGTGCACGCTCCGCTCCACCACTTCTCGGTGCCGCTCTCCGCCACCCGGCGCGGTGCCCGTCTCGCCCGGCTGCTCGCGGCCGAGCAACTGCGCGACTGGGAGCTGCCGTTGGATCCGGCCAGGCTCGTCGTCGCCGAACTCGCCGCGAACGCGGTCCTGCACGGCAGGGTCCCCGGCCGGAGTTTCCGTCTCACCCTGTCCGTCCGTGCTCCCCGGACGCTGTGCGTGGAGGTCGCCGACGCCCGGGGTGAACGGTGGCCGGCGCGGGTGCGGGCCGCTGCCGCCGGGCAGGCCGAGTCCGGCTACGGGCTGCTGCTCGTGGAGGAGTTCGCGGACCGCTGGGGTGTGCGATCAGGGCCGGTGCCGTGCAAGACGGTGTGGGCGGAACTCGATCTCGGGGCGTGCCGGTGATGCCCGTACCGAAGCCCGGAAGCGTGTCCTTCGGTGGCGTGTGGGCCGGGGCGGCGGGCGATAGAAGACCCAAGAATCCGGGGAGAGAACCCACCCACCGACCAAACCCGCCCACGTCACACGGGCGGCTGAACTCGGCCGATGCGGCTGGCGCGTTGGCGGTTCGGGCGTGCACGCTCCCCGCAGGCAATATCCACAACTCCACATCCCACACATGCTTCGGCCCCCGCCGGGACTGCAATCCCAGTGCGAGGGCCTGACCAAACGAGAAGGCAACACCCTTCCCCATGGCTGTGTCCAAGCTTATCGATGCCCTGCGCCCGAGTCAGGGAGTACGGCGCAACGCCACGCACTCCGGTGTCACGCACGTACGTGAGTACCAGCCCGACCGGTACACGATCGTCGGCAACCACCTCGCCCAGCACCGAGGGCTCTCGGCGACCGCGATCGGGATCGCCGTGCACATCCTGTCGCTGCCCGAGGGCGCGCGGGTCGACATCCGCAGCCTCGCCGAGCGGTTCCCCGAGGGACGGGCCCGGATCGCCTGTGCGCTGAGGGAGTTGGAGGCGCATGGCTATGTGGAACGGGTGCGGGAACGGCTCCCCTCCGGGCGGATGGTCACGCGGACGTTCGCGTACCACGCGCCCGCACTCACCCGGGCCCGGCGGGAGGCGGAGCCGGAAACGACCGCCGTCCCGGCCCTGGCAACCCCGCTGACGACGGCTCCGCAGCCCCCGGACCTCGTACCCCCGGACCTCCCCGCCTCCGGTGGTCCGCCCTCCGGTGCCGTGCTCCGGTCGGTCATGGAGCCCGACGCCGCACACGTCGGCGCACCGGCCATCGACACCGAGTCTGCCAAGTCCCCCGTTTCGGCAGCCCCCGATCCGCGACCGCCCCTCGGCGAGCACCGGTGCACGGCAGAGGCCTTGCTCACCGGGCTGCGCCGGACCGACATCCGGCTGACCCTGTCCGGGCGGGAGGTGCGGCGGCTGGCTCCCCTGGTCGTCGCCTGGTTCGAGAACGGTCTCGGCAGAGCGTCGGTGATCCACGCCCTGACCGACGGCCTTCCCCTCCACGTACGGCACCCGGCGGGATTCCTCCGCAACCGCCTGCTGGACCTGCTGCCACCGGCGATGCCTCCCCTGCCGGGGGCAAGTGAGGACGATCCGCTCCTGAGCCGGCCGTTGCCCCGTCCCTCCGCCATGGCCGACTGCGAAGGCGGCTGCAACAGGGCCTTCCGGGCCCCGTTCCACGGAGCCTGGTGCCGGGACTGCCGCGAGGCCCGGCCAGGGAAGGCCCCCGTGGCTCCGGCGTCCGCGGTAGTGCCCGCCTGAGTCTCCCGACCGGATGCGGGGCCATCCGGGGCCCTTCGGGCTCCGACGTCGAGTCGGTAAAGGGGCCTCCGTGACGGGCGTAGCGTAGATGGCATGACGAAGTACGGATCCTTCCCCGGTACGCGTCCCCGGCGGCTGCGCACCACCCCCGTCATGCGCCGGATGGTCGCCGAGACCCGGCTGCACCCCGCTGACTTCATCCTTCCCGCGTTCGTGCGCGAGGGTGTGAGCGAGCCGGTGCCGATCGGGTCGATGCCCGGGGTCGTGCAGCACACGCGGGACAGCCTGAAGAAGGCCGCCCTGGAGGCGGTGGAGGCCGGGATCTCCGGGATCATGCTCTTCGGAGTGCCCGAGGACGAGAAGAAGGACGCCGTCGGAACCCCCGGCACCGATCCGGACGGGATCCTCCAGGTCGCCCTGCGCGACGTGCGCGCCGAGGTCGGCGACGAACTCCTCGTGATGTCCGACCTGTGTCTGGACGAGACCACCGATCACGGGCACTGCGGTGTGCTCGACGACCAGGGCCGGGTCGACAACGACGCGACCCTGGAGCGGTACGCCGAGATGGCCCAGGTGCAGGCCGACGCGGGCGCCCATGTCGTGGGCCCCAGCGGCATGATGGACGGTCAGATCGGTGTCATCCGTGACGCCCTCGACCAGATCGGCCGCGAGGACGTGGCGATCCTCGCCTACACCGTCAAGTACGCCTCCGCCTTCTACGGCCCGTTCCGTGAGGCCGTCGGCTCGTCCCTGCGGGGCGACCGCAAGACGTACCAGCAGGACCCGGCCAACGCACGCGAGTCGCTGCGGGAGCTGGCGCTGGACCTGGAGGAGGGCGCCGACATGGTGATGGTGAAGCCCGCCGGTCCCTACCTCGACATCCTCGCCCGCGTCGCCGACGTCTCCGAGGTGCCGGTCGTCGCCTACCAGATCTCCGGCGAGTACTCGATGGTCGAGGCCGCCGCCGAGAAGGGCTGGATCGACCGCGACCGGGCGATCCTGGAGTCCCTGACCGGCATCAAGCGCGCCGGCGCCCAGAACATCCTCACGTACTGGGCCACCGAGGCGGCCCGCAGCCTGCGCTAAGGGCTGTCCCGTAATCCCCGGTGGATCAGCGCACGGCGTCAGATGCGGTGCATCGCAAGGCGGAGGGTCGTCCTCATACTGGGCGTATTCGGGCGATCCGACAACGCGGCGAGGTGCCGTAGCTGTCGTCGTGTGCCCGCCGGGGATTACGGGACAGCCCTTAGGCCCTAGTACGACAGCGCCGCGTCCAAGGTCTGCTGCCAGTACGTCACCGTGAGCTTGTCGTCGACGTACACGCCCTTCGCGGGAAGCGCGGTGGTCACGCCGCGGCTCTTGCCGTAGCCGACCTCCAGGGTCTTGGCCGTGTAGCCGTTGCCCCCGCTGCCGTCGGCCGAGGACAGCAGCACGCCCGCGTAGCCGGACTCGCCGGGAGTGAGGGTGACGACCGCCTGCGGGTGGGTCTCCTCCGCGACCGGCGGGACGGACTGGGCCTCGCCGAAGCGGGCGATCGGATAGCCCGTCAGGTCGCAGTTGCGCGAACCCGTGTTGGTGACGGTGAGCAGCAGGTGGTTCAGCGGCCGGGAGACGGCCGTCGCGCTCGTACGGGTGTTGGTGCCGTCGCACGCCACGTTCCGGGTGCCGGAGCCAGTGCCGGTGCCGGTCTTGCCGGTTGAACCGCCCGCCGTGCCCTTGCCGTTCTTGCCTGTGGAGCCGGTGCCCGTGCCGCCGGTGGTGGTGCCGGTGTTCTTCGAACCGTTCGTCGAGCCCGTGGTGGTGCCGGTGCCCGCGGGCTTCGCCGTCGTGCCCGGGCCGGCCGCCGGGCTGCCCGGTCGCGCCGAGGAGCGGGCCGTGGCGGACGCGCCCTCGTCACGGACGCCGTCTCCGTTGCCGCACGCCGTGAGCGAGAGCGCGGTGAGCGTGATCGCGGAGGCGGCGAGGAGACGGGTGCGAGTGGTGCGGGTGCTGCGTGCGGACATGGGTGATCCCCCTGTGGTGTCGCTGGTGGGTCGGCCGCTCGACCGGTCGCCGGGAGCGGCGTGCTTGGATGGCCACAGCTTGTGCGGTGATCCGTCCCGGCCGCCACGCCCAACGGGGAACACGGGACGCTGGAACGCCGAAATGCCGTCTGACCTGGGGAAACAAACTTCCCCTGGAATGCGGTCCGGGACACGGGGGATGGAGGAACGGTGGCGGGGGACGAGTTCGCGGGACTGCTCCGGGAGCTGAAGGAACGATCCGGTCTCAGCTACGGGGTACTCGCCAGACGGCTGCACGTGAGTACGTCCACACTGCACCGGTACGTCAACGGGGATGCCGTACCGGCGGACTACGCGCCCGTGGAGCGGCTGGCACGCGCGTGCCGGGCCACCCCGCAGGAGCTGGTGGAACTGCACCGGCGGTGGGTCCTCGCGGACGCGCTGCGCGGGAGGAAGGGTGCGGGCGGGGCCGCGCCGGGTTCGGGCGGTGCTCCGCCGGGTGCGAGCGCTGAGACTGTCGAGACCAGTGAGGCCAGCGAGACCAGTGAGATCGCTGAGGTCAGTGGGATCCGTAAGGCCGATGGGATCAGTAAAGCCCGTGAGGTCGATGAGACCGGTAAGTCCGGTGAGGCCGACGCCGGTGAGTCCGGCGAGCCCGGGGATTCCGGGGAGGTCGTGCCGGCCGGGCGGAGCCGGTTGCGGGGGCGGCGGGTCATGGCGCTCGCCGCGATCGCTGTCGTCGTCGTGACCGCCGCCGTCTCCGGCGCGCTGGGTGTACGGATCGGGTCCGGCGGCGGTGACGAGGACACCGGGGGCAAGGCGGTGGCCCTGGGCGTACCGAGCACCACCGGTCTGCGGAAGACCGGAGCGGCCAACGGCGCGCGGCACGGCCCGCCTTCGCCGTCCGCCTCGCGCAAGGGCGGCCCCAAGGCGTCCGTCTCGTCCATCGGCGGGCCCGTCGACCCGGCGGGGAACGGCGGCGACGCGACGGCCGGACAGCCGGCGGCCGCCGACGGAGCGGGCGCGCCCACCGTCGTCACCGACGCGTACAAGTTCGAGAATCCGTGCAGCCAGCACTACCTGGTGAACCGGCCCGCGCCCCAAGTGCCCCCGCCGCCGGGCGAGTCGGACGCGCGCGGCTGGGTCGCCGCGCTCGGCGCGGTCCCGGGCGGGGAGCAGATGATCGCGCTCACCGTGCAGGGCACGGGGAAGGCGACCGTCGTCCTGAAGGAGCTGCACGTGCGGGTCCTGGACAAGAGCGCACCGCTCGCCTGGAACGACTTCGCCGCGGGTGTGGGCTGCGGCGGCGACGTGGAGACGAAATCGTTCACCGTCGACCTCGACGCGGGGCGGCCGGCTGTCGGGGTCAAGGGCGGCCAGCGGAACTTCCCTTACAAGGTCAGCGAGTCCGACCCCGAGGTCTTCTACATCATCGCGGGCGCTCAGGCGCACGACGTGAGCTGGTACCTGGAACTCGACTGGTCCAGCGGGGCCAAGAGCGGAACCATGCGTGTCGACGACCACGGAAAGCCGTTCCGGACGAGCGGGAACGTGGGGCGCCCCTCCTACAATCACCCGCTGGGCAGCAGCGAATGGCAGACGGCCCCTCCTGGCGACTGACCGGAACCGCCGACCGGACAGGGGGCGGAATGTGGGCAAACTCCGCGGACGGTAAGGGGAGTTGGGTCCGTCCACATTCCGGAATCGGCGGGTGTAGAGGCCATGTACCGGCCTAGGGTGCGGTCAGGGACAGCTCTGGAAGGACGGGCTCGCCCGCAAGGACAAGGAGCCGTCATCGTGACCGTCGCCGAACCCGCCACCGCGACCGCACCCGTGCCCCCGCTCGCCGCGAGGGCCGCCGCGATCGGCGGTTCGCCGGTACGCGACATCCTCGCGGTCACCGCACGCCCCGAGGTCATCAACTTCGCGGGCGGTCTGCCCGCCCCGGAACTGTTCGACGTGGACGGCATCGCGGCCGCCTACCGGGACGTCCTCGCCGAGGAACCCCGACGGGCCCTCCAGTACGCGACGACCGAGGGCGAACCGACCCTGCGGTCCGCCCTGGCCGACCGCATGAGCGCGCGCGGACTGCCGACCGGGCCCGACGACGTCCTCGTCACCACCGGCTCGCAGCAGGCCCTGTCGCTGCTCGCCACCGCCCTGCTCGAACCCGGTGACACCGTCCTGGTCGAAAGCCCCTGCTATCTGGCGGCACTTCAGGCGTTCGCCTTCGCCGGAGCGCGCGTGCTGGCCGTGCCCGGCGACGACGACGGCATCGACCCCGACGCCCTCGCCGCACTGGTGCTCCGGGAGCGCCCGAAGCTGCTCTACACCGTGCCCACCTTCCAGAACCCGACCGGTCGCACCCTGCCGGCCGGAAGGCGGGCCGCCGTCGCCCGCGCCGCCGCCGCGCACGGCCTGTGGATCATCGAGGACGACCCGTACGGAGAACTGCGCTTCGAGGGCGAGCGGGTCCCCTGGATCGCCTCCCACGACGGCGCCGGGGACCGCACGGTCCTCCTCGGCTCCTTCTCCAAGGTCATGGCACCGGGCCTGCGGCTGGGCTGGCTGCGGGCACCCGCCGCACTGCGGCGGGCGTGTGCCGTCGCCAAGCAGGCCGCCGATCTGCACACCCCGACCGTCAACCAGCTCGCCGCCGCCCGTTATCTGGCCGACCGCGACCTGGACTCCCACGTGGCCCGGGTCGCGGCCGTCTACCGCGAACGCCGGGACGCCATGCTCGCGGGCATCGGCGCCGCCCTCCCGGACGGATCCACCTGGACCCGCCCGGAAGGCGGCATGTTCCTCTGGGCCCGCCTCCCCGAGTCGTACGACACCACGGCCCTGCTCCGCCAGGTGGTCGACCAGGGTGTCGCCTACGTCCCCGGCGCCCCCTTCTACGCGGGCACACCGGACACGTCGACCCTGCGCCTGTGCTTCGTCACCCAGACCCCGCAGGAGATCACCGAGGGGCTGCGCCGGCTGGCGACGGGGTTGCGGAAGTAGCGGAGACGGGGCTCAGTCCCACCAGAAGGACCAGACCCGCTCGTTGAGCACCTCCTGCGCGGCGTACTCCCGCAGGGTCGGGTGATCGCCCTGGGCGATGTTGTCCGGGCAGAACGCGAAGTGCTCCGCCGCGACCGCCTCGGCCTCGGCAGCCGTGGTCGGCGGGGCCGCCACGGAGAGCACCAGCCGGTCGGAGGTCAGGGCCACCACACGTATCCCGAAGCGGTCCTCCCAGGAGCGGAGCACCGTGCACAGACGCGCGACGTCGTTCTCGTGGTTCAGGGGCCCCGACCAGCCGAGGGCCGCCGGGATGTCGGCGCTGCGGCGCGCCGGGACCAGGGCGAGCCGGGGCCGCTTCAGCCAGGAGCCGGGCTGTGCCAGGGCGTCGGCGATCTCGGCGGCGCGGGCGGTCGGATCCGCGTCGGGCGGGGAGGCGGCGGCCAGGCCGGGCCAGAGCGGCCCGTACGGCGCGAACATCTCGTCGAGGGTCGGCCCTTCGCCGAAGATCTCGTCGACCTCCTCCTTGCCGGGGTAGTCCTCGTACGCGTCGCCTCCGGACGCCTCCTCCTCCCAGAACTCCGCCAGCACCTCCTCGGCGTCGTGGTCCCCTGCGTACGACATCTCGCCGGGTGCCAACGCCCATTCCTCCAGGCCGTTCTGCGAGTCGTCCAGGTCCAACAGCACCGGCAGCAGCCCCGACGCGCGGGCGGCGGACACAGCCGCCCAGTCCCCGGGAGCCGCCCGGTCCTCGGCATGCCACAGCAAGGGCTCGTGCCACGGGCCGTCGATGGTCGCGTCGATCAGTCTCCCGACCGGGAGGCCGAGCCCGAGCACGCGCCCGCTCGGGTCTGCCGTCAGCCGCGGCAGCGGATTGGGAAGGGTCGCCATGCCGGTGACTGTAGGACCCGGCACTGACAACGCGCCGCGGGCCCGGCCCTCACGAGGAGGACCGGGCCCGCGGCAGGCGTGTCGGAGCCGTCAGAGCCGCTCGGGCGTCCTGATGCCCAGCAGGGTCATGCCCTGGTGGAGGGTGCGGGCCGTCAGGTCGCAGAGGAACAGGCGGTTCTCCGCGACCTCCTGCGCCGGGGCCGGCTTGATGACCGGGCACTGGTCGTAGAACGTCGTGTAGAGCGAGGCCAGTTGGTACAGGTACGCCGCCAGCTTGTGCGGGGCGTACTCGGCCGCGACCTCCTCCAGCGTCTCCCCGAACCGGTCCAGGTGCAGGCCCAACGCCCGCTCCGCCGGGGCCAGTTCGAGCTCCGGGTGGGCAACCGGCGTACGGTCACCCGCCTTTCCGAAGATCGACCGGATACGGGCGTACGCGTACTGGAGGTACACGGACGTGTCGCCGTTCAGCGAGACCATCTGGTCCAGGTCGAACTTGTAGTCCCGCACCGCAGACGTGGACAGGTCCGCGTACTTCACGGCGCCGATGCCGACGAACCGGCCGTTCTCCTCGATCTCCGGCTCGCTCAGGCCCACCTTCTCGGCCTTCTCGCGCACGACGGCCGTCGCCCGGTCGATCGCCTCGTCCAGCAGGTCGACCAGCCGGACCGTCTCGCCCTCACGCGTCTTGAACGGCTTGCCGTCCTTGCCCAGCACCGTGCCGAAGGCGAGCTGGTGGGCCTTGACGTCGTCGTTCAGCCAGCCGGCCCTGCGCGCGGTCTCGAAGACCATCTTGAAGTGCAGGGACTGCCGCGCGTCCACGACGTAGATCAGGCTGTCGGCCTTCAGGTTGAAGACACGGTCGCGGATCGCCGACAGGTCGGTGGCCGCGTAGCCGTAGCCGCCGTCCGACTTCTTCACGATCAGCGGGACCGGGTTGCCGTCCGGGCCCTTCACGTCGTCGAAGAACACGCACAGCGCGCCGTCCGAGCGGACCGCCACGCCCGACTCCTCCAGGAGCCGGCACGTCTCGTCCAGCATGTCGTTGTAACCGGACTCGCCGACCACGTCCGGGTCCCGGATGTCCATGTCCAGCTTCTCGAAGACCGAGTAGAAGTAGATCTTCGACTCGTCCACGAACTTCTGCCACATGGCCAGCGTCTCGGGCTCACCCGCCTGGAGGTCCACCACCCGGCGCCGCGCCCGCGTCTTGAACTCCTCGTCGGAGTCGAAGACGGTCCGTGCCGCCTTGTAGAGCCGGTTCAGGTTCGACATGGCCTCCTCGCCGGAAACCTCGCCGCCCTTGTGGTCCAGCTCGTGCGGGTGCTCGATCAGATACTGGATGAGCATGCCGAACTGCGTGCCCCAGTCGCCGATGTGGTGCCTGCGCACGACGGACTCGCCGGTGAACTCCAGGATCTGCACCACCGCGTCACCGATCACCGCGGACCGCAGATGACCGACGTGCATCTCCTTGGCCACGTTCGGCTGCGCGTAGTCGATCACCGTCGTGCCCGGGTTCGCCGCGAGGGGCACCCCGAGGCGCTCACCGTCCGCGTACCGCTCCGCCAGGTTCGACACGATCGCCCCGTCGGTGATCGTGATGTTCAGGAAACCGGGCCCGGAGACCTCGATGTCCTTGATCACGTCACCCGACTCGACCCGGGCCACGACCTCGGTCGCCAGCTCCCGCGGGTTCGCCTTCGCCTTCTTGGCGAGGGCCAGGATCCCGTTGGCCTGGAAATCGGCCCGGTCGCTTCGGCGCAGCAGCGGGTCAGCGGAACCGGCCTCGGGCAGAGCTGCCGAGAGGGCGTCCGCGAGGCGCTGATGGACGGAAGCGGTGAGGGACGTGACCGAGGCCATGGAGTGGCTGCCGTTTCTGCTCGGGTTCCGGAGACTCCGAAGCCGGAGACTCCGCATTCGGAGACTGCGCGTACGGAGACTGTGAGTACAAGGAAAGCCAGTATCCCACGCGGTGAAAAGCCGTTTTCGCTCTTCGGGGCCGAGCTGGGAGAATGGGCGCGTCAGCCGTACTCGTGTATGAGGAAGAAGGACGTGCCGATCGTGGCTCAGAGCACCGAGACCACCGACTGGGTCTCCCGTTTCGCGGATGAGGTCATCGAGGAGTCGGAGCGCCGAGCCCCGGGCAAACCTGTCGTCGTCGCGTCCGGTCTCTCCCCGTCCGGTCCGATCCACCTCGGCAACCTCCGCGAGGTCATGACCCCGCACCTGGTCGCCGACGAGATCCGCCGCCGCGGACACACCGTGCGCCACCTGATCTCCTGGGACGACTACGACCGCTACCGCAAGGTGCCCAACGGCGTGGCGGGCATCGACGACTCCTGGGCCGAGCACATCGGCAAGCCCCTGACCTCCGTCCCGGCCCCCGCCGGCTCCGCGTACCCGAACTGGGCCGAGCACTTCAAGGCCGCCATGACCGAGGCCCTGGCCGAGCTCGGCGTCGAGTACGACGGCATCAGCCAGACCGAGCAGTACACCGCGGGCACCTACCGCGAGCAGGTCCTGTTCGCGATGAAGCACCGCGGCGACATCGACGCGATCCTCGACCAGTACCGCACCAAGAAGGCCCCCGCCAAGAAGCAGCAGGGCCAGAAGCCGGTCGACGAGGCCGAGATCGAGGCCGCCGAGGGCTCGGGCGCCGCCGCCGAGGACGACGGCAGCTCCACGTCCGGGTACTACCCGTACAAGCCCTACTGCGGGAACTGCGAGAAGGACCTGACCACCGTCACGTCCTACGACGACACGACGACCGAACTGTCGTACACCTGCTCCGCCTGCGGCTTCGCCGAGACCGTCCTGCTCAGCGAGTTCAACCGCGGCAAGCTCGTCTGGAAGGTCGACTGGCCCATGCGCTGGGCCTACGAAGGCGTGATCTTCGAGCCCAGCGGCGTCGACCACTCCTCCCCGGGCTCCTCCTTCCAGGTCGGCGGCCAGATCGTCGGGATCTTCGGCGGCGAGCAGCCCATCGGCCCGATGTACGCCTTCGTCGGCATCTCCGGCATGGCCAAGATGTCCAGCAGCAAGGGCGGGGTCCCGACCGCGTCCGACGCGCTCCAGATCATGGAACCGCAGCTGCTGCGCTGGCTGTACGCCCGCCGCCGCCCCAACCAGTCGTTCAAGATCGCCTTCGACCAGGAGATCCAGCGGCTCTACGACGAGTGGGACAAGCTCGCCGGCAAGGTCGCCGACGGATCGGTCCTCCCGGCCGACGCCGCCGCGTACAGCCGCGCCGTCGGCACCGCCGCCGGACAGCTGCCCCCGACCCCCCGCCCGATGGCGTACCGCACCCTGGCCTCCGTCGCCGACATCACCGCCGGCGCCGAGGACCAGACCCTGCGCATCCTGAGCGAACTCGACCCCGAGAACCCGCTCACGTCCCTGGACGAGGTCAGGCCCCGCCTCGACAAGGCCGAGACCTGGATCAACACCCAGGTCCCCGCCGAGGAGCGCACCGTCGTGCGTGAGGAAGCCGACGCCGAACTCCTGAAGTCCCTCGACGACCAGGGCCGCGAGTCGCTGCGCCTGCTCCTCGAAGGACTGGAGACGAACTGGTCCCTGGACGGCCTCACCCACCTCGTCTACGGCGTTCCCAAGGTCCAGGCGGGCTTCCCCGCCGACGCCACCGCCAAGGAACTCCCCGCCGAGATCAAGGTCGCCCAGCGCACCTTCTTCGCCCTGCTCTACCACCTGCTCGTCGGCCGCGACACCGGGCCGCGCCTGCCCACCCTGCTGCTCGCCGTGGGCCAGGACCGGGTGCGCAAGCTGCTCAGCGCGTAGTCAGGAACGCACGGCGGTACGAGGAAGGGGCTCCCGGTGATCACCGGGAGCCCCTTCCTCGTACCGCCCTGCCGCGTCCACACCGGCACGCTCGCGCGCCGACGTGCCCGCTACGCGATGTGGTCCTCCTCCAGCTCCGTGTTGAAACGGTTCTGGAAGCGGTCGGTCAGGTTCTTGAGCGCGCTCGGGCTGAGCGTCGTCCCGTACGTGGCCTCTATGTTGTCGCCGAGGGTCC
The DNA here is from genome assembly GCF_055559015.1 of Streptomyces sp. NPDC024698. NCBI lineage: Bacteria > Bacillati > Actinomycetota > Actinomycetes > Kitasatosporales > Streptomycetaceae > Streptomyces > Streptomyces sp. NPDC024698. The sequence goes on from NZ_JBVHLK010000034.1 coordinate 31,115, forward strand.
GCGGTGTGGGGAAGCTGCCGTCTATCGACTGACGGAACACCTGGTAGTACGCCTCGTCCTGGGCCTTCTGGTCCAGGACCGGCGACTGCTCCTCCCGCGGGGACGGGATGGGCAGCTGCTCGGGGCCGCCGCCCTCACCGAGCTGGCGCGTACGGCCGGGACCCGCCGGGATGGGGAAGGTGCCCGTCTCCTCCGGGCCGGGCTCGTAGGCCTGCGCCTCCTGCTCGGCGAACCACTGCTGGTACTGCGCCTCCTGCCCGAACGACGGGTCGTAGCCGCCGTCGTACGGGATCTCCTGGGGGTCGATCGGGGTGGCGAACCACGGGTTCAGACTCGGGTCGGCCGCCTGGCCCGGGTACTGGCCCTGGCCCTGAACTTGACCCTGACCCTGAACTTGGCCCTGGCCCGGGTACTGGCCCTGTCCTTGGTACTGGTTCTGCCCCTGACCCTGACCCTGATACGCGCCCTGGGCCTGGGCTTGGCCTTGTCCCTGGCCCTGGCCCGGGCCTTGCCCCTGGGCCTGGCTCTGACCTTGGCTCTGCTGGGCGTACGCGGCCTGCTGCTGCCGCTCGCCGCCCCCGTTCGCCTCCAGCTCCAACGGCTCGGGAGCCGCAGGGGCGGCCGGGACCGACGCCTGAACCGGCGCGGGCGCGGGCGCCGGCGGCAGCAGCGCGGGCTCGATGCCGGCCGCGGCGAGGCCCGCGGGGGCCGTCTCCGCGAGGGGGACGCCGTAGCGGGCCAGGCGCAGCGGCATCAACGACTCCACGGGGGCCTTGCGGCGCCAGGAGCGGCCGAAGCGGGAGTGCAGACGGGCCTGGTAGACGAGCCGGTCCTGTTCGAGCTTGATGACCTGCTCGTAGGAGCGCAGCTCCCACAGCTTCATCCGGCGCCACAGCAGGAAGGTGGGGATCGGGGAGAGCAGCCAGCGGGTGAGGCGCACGCCCTCCATGTGCTTGTCGGCCGTGATGTCGGCGATGCGGCCGACCGCGTGCCGGGCCGCCTCGACCGAGACCACGAACAGCACCGGGATGACCGCGTGCATGCCCACGCCCAGCGGGTCCGGCCAGGCCGCCGCGCCGTTGAAGGCGATCGTCGCCACCGTGAGCAGCCACGCCGTCTGGCGCAGCATCGGGAACGGGATGCGGATCCAGGTCAGCAGCAGGTCCAGGGCCAGCAGCACGCCGATGCCCGCGTCGATGCCGATCGGGAAGACGTAACTGAAATTCCCGAACCCCTTCTTGAGCGCCAGCTCACGGACGGCCGCGTACGAACCGGCGAAGCCGATTCCGGCGATGACGAGCGCACCGGCGACGACCACGCCGATGAGAATCTTGTGCATCCGTGTCAGCTGTATGGGCGCGGCCACCTGTACTCCCGTCCCTTGCGTGTTGTTGCGCGCAACAGAGTGGCACATGTGTGTGGCGTACGGATGCGCGGTATGGACGGAGCCCGGTTCCGACGAGAACCGGGCCCCCTCCACGGGCCTTCCGGAAGGCCGGGGCGAACCCCGGATCCGGTTGCGGCCGGGTCAGCTCTTCTTCGTCGCGGACCCGGACGGCGAGGCACTCTTCGAGGCCGTCTTCGACGTGCCCCCGGCGGCGCTCTTCGACGACGAGGCCGACGGCGATGCGGTGGAGGACGGGGCCTTCGACGAGGCGGCCGGGTCAGGGGAGCCCGCGCCCGCCGTGCCGCCGTCCCCGTTCGCGGCGGACACCGCGGCCACCGTCTCCTTCGCGGCCTTCTCGGCCGCCTTCAGCAGCGTGTCCGCGTCCGGGGTCTTCTCACCCGCGAGTCCGGCGCCGTTGTAGTCGAGCGTCACGACCACGTTCTCGACGCGCGCCACGATCGTCTGCTGCTTGAAGGAGCCTTCCTTCTTCTTCAGCCCGTACCGCACGGCCGTCGCCTCGGCGCCCGTACCGGCGACCGGCGCCGACTTGCTGCCGAGCGCGCCGTCCACCGTCTGCGCGGCCGAGACCTGCTTCTGGAAGTACGCGTGGGCCTGCTCGGCGGCCGAGCCGCGGGCGTCCGAGTCGAAACGCAGCAGCGCCACGTTCAGCCAGCGGAACTGAGAGCCCTTCACCCCGTTGTTGTCGAGGCTGCTCCAGTTGCAGTTGCCGCGCTGCTTGGGTTCGTCCAGCTTGCCGGACTTGCCCGCCTTGGCCCCCTTCGGGACCAGTTCGTCCAGCGTCTTCTTCGTCAGCACCGAGCAAGCCTTGGGCAGCGTCGCGTACTTGGCGGGCTGGACGGCGGGGGTCGAGGGGCTCACGGACACCGTCGCACCCGGTCCCGCGCTCTCGTTCTTCTGCGCGTCGTCACCGGATCCGGAGTCCGAGGAACAGCCCGCGACGACGAGCATCACCGGGACGGCGGCCGCGCTGACAAGGATGCGGGAGAGTCGCTGTACTCGGCCTGCTCGCTGTACTGGTCGGTGCATGGTTCCTTCACTCGTGGCTCGTGGTACGGCCGCACATGGCACGTGCGACCGGTCGGGTCCGAGGGGCCACGGTACGCGGTGGGGCGCCAGGGCGGTTCCCGTTCGGGGGGTTTGCGCCGGGGTGCCCCCAGCGGCCGCGGGACCGCTAGCCGTTGAGCCGGGAGTCCAGCTTCTGGGCCAGCTTCAGGGCCCTGTCCTGCAATTCCTTGCTGTCCGGGGCGCTCGCGGAAGCCGTCGGCTGCTCGGAGTATTCGATCGTCACGATCACGTTGGACGTGCGGAACACCACAGTCACCGTGCGCTGCTGAGCCGTCGACGAACCGGTGTTCAGCTTGTCGTCGAGGTACGCCTCGTCACCGAGATCGTCCAGGACGCGCGACCGGAGATCGGCCGGAGTCTGCGAGGTGGAGGCGCTGGGGGCCGAAGGGGCCCCGGAGGCATCGCCGTTGTCCCCGCCGGCGTCGGCGTTGTCGTCGGCCGGACCGCTCGCGCTGCCGCTCGGACTCGCGGTCGCGTCACCGGAGGCGGAGGAGGCGGGCTGCGGGAGGTCGGCCGCCGTCTGCTTGGCGGCGTAGAGCTCCTCGGCCTTGTTCTCGTCGCTCACCGTGTTGTCGTACGAGACCACGCGCTCGAAGTCGACGAAGAGGTGATCGGTGGCGGCGGCGGACGCCACCTTCCAGTCGCAGCCGTCACGCCGGTCCGTGTCGTAGGTGAGCGTGGCCTCGCCCGCGTACGCCTTCTCCTGCTGCGCCTCGTCGTCGCTCTCCTGGATGCCGGGCAGCAATGTGTCGAGCGTGTCGTGGTCGGCCGCTCCGCACGCCTCCGGGAGGGTGCGGTACTTGCCCGGCTGGGCCACCGGGGCCGTCGTGCCCGTGTCACCGCCCTTGGAGTCCGGAGCCGGACCGCCCGCGCCCCCGGCGCCCGTGCAGCCCGCCAGCATCGCCGCGAGGAGCACGGCGGCGCCAGATACGTACGCCTTCCGCTGCACGGTCAGGCTCCTCTCGACGGTTCCCGACGGCGCTTCGGCCCGGGTGTCCTGTGGTTATTCGGTTGCCGCGTGGGGGCGGCCCCTGGAGACAATGTGTATCGCACGCACAGCCGTGGACGCCGGTCCGTTGTCCTATACGTCGACCTAGGCGCCGGTTTTGCGATTTAAGACTTCTGTTGGTTTTGTGGGGGAAGAGGACGATATGTCGTACGTAGAGATGCCGGGGGCGCGGGTTCCCATCCGTATGTGGGCCGACCCTGCCTCGGTCGAGGACGTCGCGCTCCGCCAGCTCCAGAACGTGGCGACCCTTCCCTGGATCAAGGGGCTCGCCGTCATGCCGGACGTCCACTACGGCAAGGGCGCGACGGTCGGCTCGGTCATCGCGATGCGGGACGCGGTGTGCCCGGCGGCGGTGGGCGTCGACATCGGCTGCGGAATGTCCGCGGTCAGGACCTCCCTCACCGCCAACGACCTGCCGGGCGACCTCTCGCGGCTGCGCTCGCAGATCGAGCAGGCGATCCCGGTGGGCCGCGGGATGCACGACTCCCCGGTCACCCCGGACCGCTTCCACGGCCTGGCCACCGCCGGGTGGGACGACTTCTGGGGGCGGTTCGACGGGGTGGCGGACGCGGTGAAGTTCCGGCAGGACCGGGCTGTGAAGCAGATGGCGACACTAGGCGGGGGCAACCACTATATCGAACTATTGTTCGATTCTGAGGGGGTTGTGTGGCTTACGCTGCACTCCGGTTCCCGGAACATCGGCAAGGAGCTGGCCGAGCATCACATCGGTGTCGCGCAGAAGCTCCCGCACAACCAGGGCCTGGTGGACCGGGACCTCGCCGTCTTCGTCGCGGACACGCCCCAGATGGCGGCGTACCGCAATGACCTGTTCTGGGCCCAGGAGTACGCGAAGAACAACCGCACGCTGATGATGGCGCTCCTCAAGGACGTGATCCGCAAGGAGTTCAAGAAGGCGAAGCCGGTGTTCGAGCCCGAGATCTCCTGCCACCACAACTACGTAGCGGAGGAGCGGTACGAGGGCATGGACCTGCTCGTCACGCGGAAGGGTGCCATTCGCGCGGGCTCCGGCGAGTACGGGATCATCCCGGGCTCCATGGGGACCAGCTCGTACATCGTGAAGGGTCTCGGCAACGAGAAGGCCTTCAACTCGGCGTCGCACGGCGCGGGTCGGCGCATGAGCCGGAATGCCGCGAAGCGCCGGTTCACGACGAAGGACCTGGAGGAGCAGACGCGGGGTGTGGAGTGCCGCAAGGACTCCGGCGTCGTGGACGAGATCCCGGGTGCCTACAAGCCGATCGAGCAGGTCATCGAGCAGCAGCGCGACCTCGTGGAGGTCGTGGCGAAGCTGAAGCAGTTTGTCTGTGTGAAGGGTTGATGCGGGTGAGGCCCCGATTCGGGGCCTCACCGTTCGGTCGCTCAGGTGCCGGCCGGTAGAGGGGTCTTGCCGGTCCGCAGGCGCCAGAGGCGGACGTAGCAGACGACGAAGGGGAGACCCTTGGCCGTGAAGCCCACCGAGCCGTCCGCGTCGATCATTTCCCGGAGATAGTCGCGTTGCGAGAAGGGGACGCGCGGAGGCGTGATGGTCATCGAGTTTGGTTCACCCGTGTGAGCTGGGTGGGGGCCGCTGAGGCGGGGTGTTGTCCTCGGGTGGTGCGTCACTTCGTCGACAGGACCGCGTAGATCATGACGAAGGCCACGATGTGGATGCCGAAGAGGAAGTACGCGAGGTAGTACCAGACGTAGCGTTCGCGTTTCTTCTCCAGGGCCAGGCGGGCCTGTTCGTCCGGCGGGGGCGGGAGTCGGGGCGGTTGTTCGGTGGGCGGCCGGTCCGGTGTCACTGTTCGCGGTGGATCTTCGTGTTCGACGCCTGGGCGCGGGGGCGGACCACCAGGAGGTCGATGTTCACGTGGCTGGGGCGGGTGACCGCCCAGGTGATCGTCTCGGCGACGTCGTCGGCGGTCAGGGGCTGGGCCACGCCCGCGTAGACCTTGGCGGCCCTCTCCGTGTCGCCGCCGAAGCGGGTGAGGGCGAACTCCTCCGTCTTGACCATGCCGGGGGCCACCTCGATCACGCGGACCGGCGTGCCGACGATCTCCAGGCGCAGCGTCTCCGCGAGCACGTGTTCGGCGTGCTTGGCGGCCACGTAGCCGCCGCCGCCCTCGTAGGTGCCGTGGCCCGCGGTGGAGGACAGGACGACGACCGTGCCGTCGCCGCTGGAGGTGAGCGCGGGGAGGAGTGCCTGGGTGATGTTCAGGGTGCCGATGACGTTCGTCTCGTACATCTGGCGCCACTGGGCCGGGTCGCCGGTCGCGACGGGGTCGGCGCCGAGTGCGCCGCCGGCGTTGTTGACCAGCACGCCGATCGTCTTGAACGCCGTCGCGAACTCGTCGACCGCGGTGCGGTCCGTGATGTCCAGGGCGTACGCGGTGGCCTGGCCGCCGGCCGCGGTGATCTCCTCCGCGAGGGCCTCGATGCGGTCCTTGCGGCGGGCCGTGAGGACGACGCGGTAGCCCTCGGCCGCGAGCTGCCGGGCCGTCGCGGCGCCGATTCCGCTGCTTGCACCGGTGATGACGGCGATACGGGACGCGGCGGCGGGGGTCATACGGCTGCTCCTTGGCGGGGTCGGCGGGTGCTGCGATGTCTGTGGTGCCTCCGGCCAGGATAGGCGGGGTCAGTGGCCGCCCCGGGGCGCGTACATGATCACGGCGGCTCCGGCCAGGCAGATCAGGGCGCCGGTGATGTCCCAGCGGTCGGGGCGGTAGCCGTCGGCGATCACGCCCCAGGCGAGGGAGCCGGCCACGAAGACTCCGCCGTACGCGGCGAGGACGCGGCCGAACTCGGCGTCCGGCTGGAGGGTGGCCACGAAGCCGTACACGCCCAGTGCCATGACTCCGGCGCCGATCCACAGGGCGCCGCGGTGTTCGCGTACGCCCTGCCAGACGAGCCAGGCGCCGCCGATCTCCAGGAGCGCGGCGAGGACGAAGAGGGCGGCGGAGCGGGCGATGAGCATGGGGTCACTCTGGCAGAGCGGCGACTCCCGCCTTTCGGGCGTGGGAGGGAGGGATGCAGCCCCTCGGCGTTCGAGCAGCGGGGGCGGCGGCGGAGCCCCAGGGGGTACCTGGGGGAGGCGCGGCGGGGTGACGGTGGAGTCGGTGAGGTTCACGGCGGTGGCGTGGGTGCCGCCGCCGTCGGCCCGGAAGCGGACGGTGGTGACGGCTGCGGCTCCGATCACGTCGGCGCAGGCTCCGGATCGCGTCGGCGAGTCGCTGGAGCCGGTCAGGCGGGGCTGTGGCCGGCCGCGTACGCCGTCGGCGGGACTCCGACCGTCGCGGTGAAGTCCCGGACCAGGTGGGCCTGGTCGGCGTAGCCGAGGTCGGCGGCCAGGGCGGCCCAGTTCACCGGCTCAGGGCCCTCGGCGTGTTCCAGGGCCTCGTGGATGCGGTAGCGCAGGACGACCCACTTCGGGCCGACGCCCACGTACGCGGAGAACAGGCGCTGGAGCGCGCGGACCGTCATGCCCTCGGTCTCGGCGAGCGCGGCGGCGCCTCGGATCGTGCGGTCGGTGCGGACGCGGTCGACCAGGGCTGCCGCGAGGGCCGCCCGTGGGTCCGGGCGCGGGTCGAGGTCCAGGAGGAAGGCGTCGAGGGCGGCGACGCGGGCCCGCTCGTCGTCCGGGTCGAGGACGGCCGCGAGGGCGTTCGCGGAGGAGGGGAAGACGTCGGGGAGGGGGAGCCGTTGTCCGGTGAGGGCCGAGAGCGGGCGGTCCGGGGCGAAGGGGCGGAAGCCGCCGGGGCGGAACTGGATCCCGCAGACCCTGCCCCTTCCTTCGAGTTTCTGGGTGAACAGGCCGAGTCCGATGCCGGCGACCTCGGCGAAGGGGTCCTGTCCCGGGTGGCGCTGGAAGACGATGTTGACCGAGGGGTGCGGGACCACGTGCGAGGCGTAGGGCCGGCTGAGGTCCCAGTCGATCAGCCAGTAGTGCTCCAGATAGGGGCGCAGCGGTTCGGCCGGTTCGTGGCGGCGGAAGCGGACCTGGGCGAAGAGTTCGGCGGCGTCGACGATGCCTCGTGTGTCACGGCGTGGGGCGGCCATGACGGGATCGTAGGGCGGGGCACCGACAGGGGCGGAATACCTGGGGCGGGGTGGTGGTTCGAGGGTATAGTTGAAGCGTCAACAACTTGGAGGGTGAGCGACCATGCAGTTCGGGATCTTCAGCGTCGGCGATGTGACACCGGACCCGACCACGGGCCGGGAGCCGAGCGAGCGCGGGCGCATCAAGGCCATGGTCGCCATCGCGCTGAAGGCCGAGGAGGTCGGCCTCGACGTCTTCGCGACCGGCGAGCACCACAACCCGCCGTTCGTGCCGTCGTCCCCGACCACGCTGCTCGGCTACATCGCGGCGCGCACCGAGAAGCTGGTCCTGTCCACGTCCACGACCCTGATCACCACCAACGACCCGGTGAAGATCGCCGAGGACTACGCGATGCTCCAGCATCTCGCGGACGGCCGGGTCGACCTGATGATGGGCCGCGGCAACACCGGTCCCGTCTATCCCTGGTTCGGGCAGGACATCCGGCAGGGCATCAACCTCGCCGTCGAGAACTACGCGCTGCTGCGCCGCCTGTGGCGCGAGGACGTGGTGACCTGGGAGGGCAAGTTCCGTACGCCGCTCCAGTCGTTCACGTCGACCCCGCGCCCGCTGGACGGTGTCGCGCCGTTCGTCTGGCACGGCTCGATCCGCTCGCCCGAGATCGCCGAGCAGGCCGCGTACTACGGCGACGGCTTCTTCCACAACAACATCTTCTGGCCCGCCGACCACACCAAGAAGATGATCGAGCTCTACCGCGAGCGGTACGCGCACTACGGGCACGGCACGGCCGAGCAGGCGATCGTCGGCCTCGGCGGCCAGGTGTTCATGCGGCCCAACTCCCAGGACGCCGTACGGGAGTTCCGGCCGTACTTCGACAACGCGCCCGTCTACGGGCACGGGCCCTCGCTGGAGGAGTTCACCGAGCAGACGCCGCTGACCGTCGGCTCGCCGCAGCAGGTCATCGAGAAGACGCTGGCGTTCCGCGAGTACGCCGGTGACTACCAGCGCCAGCTGTTCCTCATGGACCACGCCGGGCTGCCGCTCAAGACGGTCCTGGAGCAGCTCGACCTGCTGGGCGAGCAGGTCGTGCCGGTGCTGCGCGAGGAGTTCGCCAAGAACCGTCCGGCCGGGGTGCCGGACGCGCCGACCCATGCGGCGCGGGTGGCCGCGGCCCAGGAAGAGGTGAGTCACGCATGAAGCTCGTCGTCGTCTCGGCGGGGCTGAGTGTTCCGTCGTCCACGCGGCTGCTGGGTGACCGGCTGGCGGCCGCGACCGTCGGCCGGGTGTCCGGGGCGGTGGATCTGCGGGTCGTCGAGCTGCGCGACCTCGCTGTCGAGATCGCGCACAACTTCACCAGCGGGTTTCCCGGCCGGGGGTTGTCCGCCGCGATCGACGACGTGACCTCGGCGGACGGTCTGATCGTCGTGACCCCGGTCTTCTCCGCCTCCTACAGCGGGCTGTTCAAGTCGTTCTTCGACGTGCTCGACAAGGATGCGCTGGCGGGGAAGCCCGTGCTGATCGCGGCGACCGGGGGGACGGGGCGGCACTCGCTCGTCCTGGAGCACGCGTTGCGGCCGTTGTTCGCCTATCTGCGGGCCGTGGTCGTGCCCACCGGGGTGTATGCCGCTTCGGAGGACTGGGGGGCGGAGGGGCTTGCCGAGCGGATCGGGCGGGCGGCGGGGGAGTTGGCCGGGTTGATGCCGGCGTTGGCGGTGGCCTCGCCCGACGCGGGTCCGGCGTCTGCCGCTCCGGCTGCGGCCGGGGTCGAGGCGGTGGTGCCCGCTCAGGGTGTCGCGCCCGGCCGGGCGGACGGTTTCCAGGTGGTCCCGTTCGAGGAACAGCTGGCGGCGCTGCGGGCGTAGCGAGTGGTTTTCGCCCCCTCCGCCCCTACCCGACCCGTACCCGGGGGCTCCGCCCCCGGACCCCCGCTCCTCAAACGCCGGAGGGGCTGAAACTTCCCCGGAACCCGAAGGGCGGGCCACCCCTGGGGCTCCGCCCCAGACCCCGCTCCTCAAACGCCGGAGGGGCTGAAACTTCCCCGGCCGGGGCTGAACCTCTCCGTCTGCTACCCGCCCCCGACCCACCCACGGACCGGGGGCCGGACGCCGAGTGGAGGTTCAGGGCAGGCCGTGTGCGGCTTCCACCGTGAAGCCGATCACCGTGCCGCCGCCCTTGCGGGGGTGGGCGAACGGGTCGCCTCCGTGGGCCGTCGCGACCTCGCGGACGATCGACAGGCCGAGGCCGGAGCCGGGGAGGCTGCGGGCGTCGGCGGCCCGGTAGAAGCGGTCGAAGACCCGCATGAGGTCGTCCTCGCCGATGCCGGGCCCCCGGTCGAGCACCTCGACCCGGACCAGCCCCGGCCGGCTCCCGTGACCGGCCGCGGCCCCGAGGTGGATGACAGAGCTCGCGGGGGTGCCCGGCTCGCCGGGATGGGCCGCGCCCGCGTGCCCGGCGGGCCCCGTCACCACGACCTCGATCGGCGTCGTTCCGCCCCGGTCGAACTTGGCGGCGTTCTCCACGAGGTTGGAGACCGCGCGCTGGAGAGCGCTCGGGCGGCCGTCGACCGTGGTGTCGCCGGTGACCTGGACGGTGATCTCCCGGGCGGTGCGGCGGCGCGCGACGGTCGCGACGTCCTCGGCGAGTTCGGCGAGGTCGAGCCGGCGCACGGGCTCGGTGTCCGACTGCCCGGCGGCGAGGGCCACGAGTTCGTTGACCAGGTCGGTCAGCTCCCGTGACTCCAGGGCCAGGTCGGCGACGAGTTCCTCGCGGGCGTCGGGCGGCAGTTCGTCGATCCGGCGGAGCATGGAGATGTTCGTGCGCAGGGAGGTCAGCGGCGTACGCAGCTCGTGTCCCGCGTCCTGGACCAGCCGGCGCTGGTCCTCCTCGGACTGGGCGAGGCGGCCGAGCATCCGGTCGAAGGAGCGGCCGAGCCGGGCCACCTCGTCGTGGCCGGTCACCGGCACCTGGATGCCCAGACGCCCGGTGCGCGCGACGTCCTCGGCGGCCCCGGCGAGCCGGACGAGGCGCCGGGTGATGCGCCGGGCCAGCCACCAGCCGAACAGCCCCGCGGCGATCACGACGGCGCCGACGAGCACCACGGTCCGCTGCTGGAGCGTGCGGAGCAGGTCCTCGGTGTCGCTGAACTGCTGGGCGACCTGGACGGCACCGCGCCCGCCGCCCAGCGAGACCGTCGCCAGCCGGTAGCGGTCGCCGGCGACGTCGACGTCCTTGTGCTGTTCGAGCTTGCCCGCCTTGCCGTCGTCGGCGATCGCCCGGTCGTGGCCGTCCACGGGCAGCGGCGGAACGCCGTGGTCGGCGATCACGCCGTCGGGTCCGAGTACCTGTACGTCGGTGCGGCTGGGCCGGATGATGTCGTCGAGGGGCCCGTCGTGGTCGGGGTCGGAGGAGGCGAAGTCGCCCGGCTCCAGCGGGTGCTCACGCACCTGGTCGCGCAGATCCTGCACCACCTCGGCGAACACGGTCTGCTGGTCGACGCGCACCAGCCGGGCGGCGGCGTCGTAGCTCAGGAATCCGACGAGGACCGTGACGGCGGCGGCGACGGCCGCGAAGGACACGGTGAAGGTGGTCCGCAGGGACGACACCTGCCGCAGCCGTCGTCGCACTCAGTCCTCCCTCAGGACGTACCCCACGCCCCGTACGGTGTGGATCAGCGCCGGGGCGCCGGGCTCGTCGAGCTTGCGCCGCAGGTAGCCCACGTAGACGGCGAGGTTCTTGGAGCCGGGGCCGAAGTCGTAGCCCCAGATCCGGTCGTAGATCGTGGAGTGGTCCAGGACGATGCCCGCGTTGCGGACGAGCAGTTCGAGGAGCTCGAACTCGGTCCTGGTCAGTTCCAGCTCGCGCTGTCCGCGCCAGGCCCGGCGGGCCTGGATGTCCATGCGCAGTCCGGCCGCGGAGATCTGGGTGCCGGAGGTCTGGGGTGCGCGGGGCGCGGGCGGCGTCGTGTCCTCGTCGAGGGAGCCGTTCCCGGTGCGGCGCAGCAGGGCGCGCAGCCGGGCGAAGACCTCCTCGACGTCGAACGGCTTGACGACGTAGTCGTCGGCGCCGGCGTCGAGGCCGGCGATGCGGTCGGCGGTCTCGACGAGCGCGGTGAGCATCAGGATCGGGGTCCGGTCGCCCTCGGCGCGCAGCACGCGGCAGACCTGGAGGCCGTCGATGCCGGGCATCATGACGTCGAGGACGAGGACGTCCGGTGGGGTGCGGTGGGCCTGGGCCAGCGCTTCCACCCCGTCGGCCACGGCGGTGACCGCGTAGCCCTCCAGTGTCAGTGCCCTTTCCAGGGCATGGCGGATGGCGCGGTCGTCCTCGGCGAGCAGTACGTTCTGGGGCACGCGACCAGTCTGCCAAGCCGCCGGTCGTGTGCGAGCTGGTGAGCGGGTCCGTGACGGGCCTTCTTACCGGCCTCTCACCCCTGTCCGGTGTGTCGGACGTGCCCGGAAAGGTCCCTGTCCTGTCGTGGGCGGGGTCAGCCGACGTGCACGCGCGGGCGTCGTGCGCGGTCGGGTTCGGCCTCGCGCAGGACCTCCCTGGTGACGGGGGCGACCTCGCCCTGGCCGAAGAGGAAGAAGCGCAGGAAGTTGGTGAAGGGGTTGCCCTCGGTCCACTCGAAGTAGATGTGCGGGATACGGCCCGTGGTGTCGCGGACGTACAGCAGCAGGGCGGCGAGGGCGTTGGGGATGGAGGCGGACTCCAGCGTGAGGACGCGGTAACGGCCGTGCAGCACCTCTCCGCGTACGTTCATCACCGACTCGAACTCCGAGGGGTCGCGCACGGTGACCTCCAGGAAGACGACGTCCTCCTGGGCCGGGAGGTCGTGGTCGACGCGGATCTGCTCGATCTTCTCGCGGTACTCGGCGATGTCGCGTTTGTCGGGCTCGTTGGCGACGAACCGGATCCGCCGGCTCGCGATGTCGCGGACGAACCGTTCGGCCATGTCGTCCATGGTCATGCTGGTCACCCGCAGCTCGAAGGCGCGGGCGAGCCGGGAGAGCAAGGAGACGAGGATGATGCCGGCGATGAAGCAGGCGCCGATCTTCACGCCGTCGGGGCGCTCGATGACGTTGACGACGGTCGTGTAGAGGAAGACCGCCGAGATGACGGCGAAGCCGATGGTCCAGTGCTTCTGGCCGGCCTTGCGGGCGGCGATGGTGACGGCGATGGCGGCGGAGCTGATCAGGACGAGGACACCGGTCGCGTACGCGCCGCCCTGCGCGTCGACGTCGGCGTCGAAGATCCAGGTGACGAGGAAGGCGATCAGGGTGAAGACGATCACCATGGGGCGGACGGCGCGGGCCCAGTGGGGGGCCATGCCGTAGCGGGGGAGGTAGCGCGGCATGAGGTTGAGCAGGCCGGCCATGGCGGAGGCGCCGGCGAACCACAGGATGCAGATGGTGGAGACGTCGTAGACGGTGCCGAAGGCGTTGCCGAGGTATTCGTGGGCCAGGTAGGCGAGGGCGCGTCCGTTGGCCTGGCCGCCGGGCTGGAACTCCTTCTCGGGGATCAGCACGGTGGTGATGAAGCTGGTGACGATGAGGAAGACGCTCATGATCACGGCGGCGGTGGTGAGCAGCTTCTTGGCGCCGCGGATGCGTCCGGTGGGCTTCTCCTCGGTGTCGCCCGAGTGGCCTTCGACGTGCGGCATGACCGCGACCCCGGTCTCGAAGCCGGACAGGCCGAGGGCGAGTTTCGGGAAGACGAGCAGGGACACGCCGATCATGGCGACGACGTTGCCGTGTTCGGCGGTGAGCGCGGTGGACCAGTCGGTGACCAGGTGTTCGTGGGTGGCGACCTCCCAGATTCCCGCCACGGCGACCACGACGTTGAGTCCGAGGTAGATGCCGACGAGGACGACCGCGACGCCGATCGCCTCCAGGAAGCCCTTGAGGAAGACGGCGCCGAGCAGGGCCACAAGGAAGAGGGTGATCACCATCTGTTTGTCGTGCAGGGCGCTGTTCAGATGGGGGTTCTCCACCAGGTGGGTGGAGGCGTCGGCCGCCGAGAGGGTGATGGTGATCAGGAAGTCGGTGGCGGCGAAGCCGAGGAGGGTCAGGACGAACAGCTTGCCCTTCCAGAAGGAGAGCAGGCGTTCCAGCATCGCGATGGAGCCCTCGCCGTGGGGGCTCTCCTCGGCGACGCGGCGGTAGACGGGCAGCGCGCCGGCGAGGGTGACGATGACGAGCACGACGGTCGCCACGGGGGACAGCAGTCCGGCGGCGAGGGCGGCGATGCCGGGCTGGTAGCCGAGGGTGGAGAAGTAGTCGACGCCGGTCAGGCACATGACGCGCCACCAGCGCTGTCCCTTGTGCACGGGCGCGGGCTCGGCCGGCTTCGGCAACTGGCGGCCCTTGCTCTTGCCGATGTCGGACAGGCCTTCCAGCATCCACGCCCGCAGGCGGCTCGGCGGGGCGGGCTCGGTGCTGGCCATCGGTGACTCTCCTGACGTGCGTCTCATCGAACTTTCCGGCCATCGAGGAGACGGCGCCCATCAGCGTATGCAGAGAGTGATCCATGGGCCCAAGCGTCGAGGGGCCTCAGGCGTCAAGCTTGCGTTAAGACCGACGTGTCCCGCATCACGAGGGCGACGGGAGGGGCGGGGTTCGTCACCCGTTCGGAGCCGGGCCGGCTAGGTCGTGTCCGCAAAGTCTCGCCTGCCCGGCGACGCCTGGCCCGCCCCCCGGGCGGACGACGGGACTTCGCGGACACGACCTAGCTGTATTGACCCGCAGCGTTGTTCACACGGCTGATGGGTGGCTGGCCTCCGAGGGCGGTGTGGCAGCGATGGTAGTTGTAGCCGTGGAGGAAGTCG
>NZ_JBVHLK010000035.1:0-39806 GCF_055559015.1 Streptomyces sp. NPDC024698
CGCCCGCTGGGCATCAGTGACCGACAACGGCGGAATCCTCGGACCCGGACGACTCATGCCCGACTAACGACGAACCTCTGACTCAGGTCACTAGGTAAGGGCTGTCCCGAAATCTCCGCTGGATCTGGGCGCGGCGTCGGATGCGGTGTATTGCAACGCGGAGGTTTGTCCTCATACTCTGCGTATTCAGGCGATCCCGACAGCGCTGAGTGTCGAGCGAATCCGGTTTCGGCGAGCCAGCCCTCAATGAGGTCGGGGCGTCGTTGGATGCGGCGCAGGCTGCTGCGGACGGCGTCAACAAGGTGGTCACGGTCGCGGAAGACGACATTGGCGGTAGCGCTGCGACGAAGCAGCGACCAGATGCCGTCGACGGGATTGAGGTCGGGGCATAGCTGGGCAGTTGGACGATGGTGAGCCAGGCGTGCTCTGCCGCGTACTCGCGTAATCGGGTGCAGCGGTAAACATTCAGATTGTCCCAGATCACCACGACGGGGCCGCCGCGTTGGAGGTGAGCCCGCACGCGAAGGTCACGGTAGTCCTGCCAGGTGAAGCCACGGTGGGCGCCTCGGTGATGGCCCTGGATGCGAGGACGGTAGATCAGACGGCTGCGTTCGCCGGCCTTGAAGCACACCAGCGCGGCCATCGAGATGCGGCCGCGGGAAGCGCCGTTGAACCGCACCACGGGTGTGTTCCCTTTGGGGCCCCAGGTGCGTGAGCGGTGCGACGTCATCGAGACGGCGGCCTCGTCCTCGAAGACCAGCCTGGCCCCGAGCGCCGCCGCGGTGGCTTTGCCCGGGGCCAGGCTTCCTTCACCCAGCCGGCCACCGCCGCCTCATCCCGTTCGACCGCCCGCCGCGCGGGCTGTCGGCACGACCAGCCATGCCGTCGCAGCAGCTCCCACACTCCTCGGACCGACAGTGACACGCCGAGCCGTTCCGCGATCAGCACGCGCACTCTCGAGAGCGTCCACCGCTCGTCCGTCCAGCCTTGGGCTATCGCACCGTTCAGCAGGAGCGGCTCAAGCTCGGCGAACTCACTGTCGCCGACCTTCGGCCGCTTGGCAGGACCCGAAATGCACAGGGCCTGCCGCCCTCCCTCACGCCAGGACCGGCGCCACCGTTCCACCGACCGCGCACTGACCCGCAGCGTTTGGCTATCTCAACGTTCTTCTCGCCCCGAGCAAAGCCGTCGGCGGCGCGCATACGCACCCGCTCACGCGCGGCCTGTCCCTGCGGAGTCAGCCCACCGCCCTGGGCATACCTCACGACCCCGAACTACCGCAGGGACCAAGGAAAGTCACCCGACGACGAGCGGTCCGGGCAGGTGCCGACACAACTCAACGGAAAGGTCAGTAGCAGACCTCGTCCAGGTGCAGGCAGATGCCGGCCCGCCGACAGTCGTGGTCGCGCTCGGTGCCCAGTCGGTGACATGTTCGGATCGGTGGTGAGGTAGCCGCAGGTGCCGTCGCTGCCAGCCCAGCCGAGGTCGTACCTGGTGGGATCGGTGGCGTTGACATAGTTCGACACACTCAGCCCGTTGTCACCGAACCGCAAACTCGGGATCGCTGGGATGACATGACCGGCCCAGACACCACGAGTAGACGAGTAGCGAGTACTCAAGCCCTTTGTGCCCCTGACTGCCCATGCTCGTCAGAGAGCATGCGCTATCCGCCAAGGCTTTAGGAGTAGTCGTGAGTGCACACGGGGACGTAGATCTGGGCCACACCGTGGCTGGCTGGGCCGGAACTTCAGTCGCGCTGGCGGCCTTTGGCACGCTCGGTGTTGGCGTGATCACTGTCTCCGGCCTCGTGGTCGCCGCCGGCGGTGCGCTGGTAGTCATCGCAGCAGTCGTTACGTGGATTCTGCATCTTGCTGGGTGGGGTAAGCCCAGCGGTCCTCGACCGGCTGACCAATGGAGCTGGCGGGTTAAGGACCTCACTGCTCGCCAAGGACACCTCGGCTGCGTTGGCTGCCGCATGGCCGGACGCCGACCTGTTGTCACCGTGGCTGAAGTCCCGGAACGCGGTGCCGTCGAATCTGACCCTGCCCTCGCGTGATGAGGTGAGGTCTTCCTCACGTCGCCGCGCCAGGGCCTGCGGCATGTCCGGCAGACCGCCGGGGCGGCGGCCGGTGGCGACTGTAAAGGTGGCCCAGTCGGACCAGGCGAGGTTGTAGTGCGTGCCGTCGAAGGGGCTGGTGCGGAACCTGTAGGTCGCGCCGTCCTTGAGGACGCCGTCGGGGACGGTCACGCCGCGGCGCGTCCGGAGTCGAGACAAGGCGCTCTCCGAGCTGCTTGCCGGTCGCCGCGTCGACGATCTCGAAGGTGCCGGTGACGCGGTCTCCGTCCTTGTCGGAGAAGGTGTCGCGCAGGGTCGGCGTCGTGGTGTCGACCTGCCAGGTGCCGGAGGCGTCCTTGGCGAAGGGCGGGCTGGCCTGGCGGTTGTCTCCCGAACGGGGACGGAAATTGTAGGTGACCGTTATTTTGGGCGGATTACTCGTGGCGTTGGCGGAGTTGACCCGCTTCCACTGACCGACGGCGGACTCGTTGGCGGCCTTGAGGCCCAGGCTGGAGTGGGGTGCCTTGGCAGAGGCCCAGGTCTGCACGAGGGAGGTGACGTCGGCAGCCGTCCGCGCCGCACTTCGGGTTGCCCCTGGTCTCGGTGGACGTCGCGTGCCGGGTGTGCAGTGCGGGCTGGGAGGTCCAGCGGCTGGAGACCGTGGCCTTGTCGGCCGACCAGACGTCAGGCACGTTGAACTGAGGGTCGTGGTCAACAAAGTCGCTTCTTCGCCGTCGGTGTGAGCTTGGGTCGTGATCGGGAGTCTCGTTCGTGACGGGTCTTCCTCTCGTTGCTGATCACGTCATGGAACCCGAACACCGGACACGTCGGCGCGGGTGACTGAGCGCTCCTTGCCGACGTCCACGGGCACCGACACGTCGTGCGATGCGGGCCACCGGATGCTCAACGGCGAGGCTGGAGAGCAGGGTTGTCGCGGACTCCCCGGCGCATGTCGCTTTCTGCCGCCCCGCGCTTCCTACGGTGAAGCCATGACACTCACACAGCCAGCAGTGGCCGGCGAGAACAGCCCCGCGGCGAAAGTGCTGGTCGAGCGGGACGGGCCGGTGCTGCGCGTCGCGCTCAACCGGCCGGAGAAGGCCAACGCCCTGGACGCGGACATGGTCGCGCAGTTGTCGTCCGCCCTGACCCTGCTCTCGGACGATCCCGGGCTGCGCGTCGCGGTCCTCCACGGCAACGGAAAACACTTCACCGGCGGCCTCGACCTCGCGTCCATGGCCCCGCGGCTGGCGACGGGCGACGACAGCGTTCTTCCCGAGGACGGGCGGGATCCCTGGGGTCTGTACCGGGCCCCGTCCGGCAAGCCTGTCGTCACGGCGGTTCACGGACGCTGCTTCACCGCAGGTCTCGAACTCGTCCTCAGCAGCGAGATATGCGTCGCCGCCGCAGACACCGTCTTCGGGCAGCAGGAGGTGAGCCGGGGCATCGTCGCGCTCGGCGGCGCGACGATACGGCTGCCCGAGCGGGTTGGCTGGGGCAACGCCATGCGCTACCTCCTCACCGGTGACGAGTTCGACGCACAAGAGGCCTGGCGCATCGGCCTGGTGCAGGAGGTGGTCCCCGCCGGCGAGCACCTGGACCGGGCGCTGGAACTGGCGCACCGGATCGCGGCGCAGGCCCCGCTCGCGGTTGAGGCCACCCTGGCCGACGCGCGCACCGTTCTGGCCGGGCACATCGCGAAGTCGGCGGCCGCCCTGCGCGGCGACGTGGGCCCGCGGCTCTTCGCCACGGGCGACGCCGCGGAAGGCGTCGCCTCCTTGATCGAGCGCAGGGCGCCCGTCTTCCGAGGCGCCTGACCAGCCGCGGAACACCCCGGCCGGCGACAACTCCCGCCCGCGAACAGAGGAAGAACGCATGCACGCACACATCGGTGACCAGCCACGGCATTACGAGAGGCTGGGTCTGACACCCGGTGTCGTCCAGGACTGGGAGGACGGGCTGCGGACCGACCCCTCCGCCGGAACGTTCGAGTGGTGGTACTGCGACGCCCATCTCGACGACGGGACCACACTGACGGTGGAGTTCCACACGAAACCCCCGTTCGTCTCTCCGAAGGCACCGCTCACCCCCTTCGTCCTGCTCACCATGACCGCTCCCGACGGGACCCGGACCGACAAGACCTTCACCGGGACCCCCAGCGACTTCTCAGCGTCCACCGAAGGCTGTGATGTCGTCATCGGCCGCAACACCTTCCGGGGCGGACCGGACGGCTACGCCATCCATGTCGAGATCGAGGACGTCGAACTGGACCTCAAGCTCACCGCCCGGGTTCCGCCCTGGCGTCCGGCCACCGGGCACGCCTTCTTCGGCCCCGAGGAAAAGCACTACATCGCCTGGCTGCCCATGGTGGCCCGAGGCGACGTACAGGCTCGCCTGGACGTCGGCGGCACGGTGCGCAGTCTCAGGGGCAGCGGCTACCACGACCACAACTGGGGCAACATCGCACCGCGCAAGGTGCTGGATCACTGGTACTGGGGGCGGGCCCAGATCGGCGACCACACCGTGGTCACGCTCATGTTCGTGAGCCACGAGCGGTTCGGAAAGGTCCCGCTGCCCGCAGTGCTCGTCGCCCACGAGAGCGACATCAAGGTCTCCGCAGTCGGTGCCGACGCGGTGTCGTTCACCGAACGGGACGTCCGTGTCCGCCCAACGACGCGCGTTCCGGTCGGCTCACACCTCGAATACCACGTGTCGAACGGGTCACACCAGTACACGGTGACCTTCGACCACGAACAGGACGTGTTCCACCTCGACTTCGGGCAGGCGGGCGCTTACCACCGGTTCCTGGGCGTCGCGTCCCTGCACCGTGCCGGCGCCGACACGCTCCGGGCCAGGGCCCTGTGGGAACTCCTCCACTTCGCGCCCCTGGGACGGCCGCCCGCACCGGAGGCCGTCCCGGTCATCGGCCATCAGGCCTGACCCGTCCGGTACCGTGATCCGCGCCGGACGCCCCACGGCCGTGGCGGACGCGGGACCGGCGCCCGCCACCCGGTTCCGGGACACCAGGGCCGGTGCGAGGAGAGGCGGGTATGCCATGCGATTCGGTGTGGTGGCAGTCGACGGATGCTGGGACTCCGGACTGACCTCAGTACTCGACGTCCTGCGGACCGCCCACGCCGCGCGTGACCGCGTCGATCCCAAGCTCCCCGGCCTGGACTGCGTGCTCCTCACACCCGGCGGTGCCCAGGTCACCACAGCGGGCGGACTCCTCGTGGCCGGAGCATGCCCCCTGGAAGACGCGGCCACGGCAGGAATCGACCTGCTACTCGTCCCGGCACTCGGCGCACAGAGCCCGGCGACCATGGTCGACGCGCTCATGCGCCCGCAGATTCGCACGGTTCGTTCCGCTCTGCAGCGCTGGACCGAGGGTGGCGGTCTGGTGGCCGCCGCCTGCACGAGCACCTTCCTGCTCGCCGAAGCCGGACTGCTCGACGGCCGCCGCGCGACAACCACGTGCTGGCTGCGTGACCTGTTCGTCCAGCGCTACCCGAAGGTCACGCTGGACATGGACCGCATGGTGGTACGGGACGGCGCCATCGTCACCGCCGGTGCAGCGTTCGCCCATATCGACCTCGCGGTGTCCCTGGTCGCACGGATCAGTCCACAACTGGCCTCCCAGACCGCCCGCGCACTCCTGATCGACCAACGGCCCACGCCAAGCGTGGCCGCATTCACCGACCACCTTCACGACCAGGACCAGCTGCTGAGCGACTTCGAAGCATGGGCGCGCACACACCTGCACCTCCAGGTCGGGGTGGCCGATGCCGCACTCGCCCTCAAAGTGACCCGCCGCACCCTGGAACGCCGGGTGAGGGAAGGATTGGGGACCTCTCCCTACGCCTTCCTGCGCGCCCTGCGCGCAGAGCGCGCGACCCACCTTCGCGCCACCACCTCACTGCCGGCCGAGGACATCGCCCACCGCGTGGGCTACCGGGACGCGGGCAGCCTCCGCCGACTGCGCACCGGCCACTGACTCGCGCCGCCCGCCGCGAACCCTTCGACTCGCATACGGCTGACGGCCGGCTCCCGCGCAGCAGTGAGCACGGTCTACTCATGTGCCCGCCTCGCCCGTGGCTCACCGTGGATGGCACGAGAACGTGTCTTCCCAGATTCCGGGGGCCCGCCATGAGCGGTGGCCCAGGTCCCCGGTCGTGTGACGGCGTCCCGTGGGGACGGGACCGTCGCGCACAGGTGGTCGTGTCTCGCCCGGGAAACAAGCCGGGCGACACGGCCGCCTCACCCCGCACGAGCTCAACCGGGCTGCCCCGGTACGGCAGTACACCGCATCCGACGGCCGGCTACGGGCCGCCGGCACCCTGTTCGGCCCTCTGGAGGTATCCAGTGAGTGCACAGACGCCCCCACACGGGCCTGCACACCCCCTGGCCGCGGCGTTCGTACGGTTCGTCGTCTGCGGAGGGGGGCTGGGGGTGCTGTCCGGTGCGGCCCTTGTCCTCGTGGACGATGCCGTGCCCCTGCCCGTCGCCAACGCGGCGATCACCCTCGCCTCCACCGTGATCGGGACCAGGCTGCACCAGCGCGTCACCTTTCGCAGCCCCCGTGGCGGCCGGTGCGTGCAACTGCAGTCCGGGCTGACGGTGGCACTGGGGTACCTCGTGACGACAGTGGCGCTTCTGGTCCTACACGAGTTCTCGCCACAGCCCTCGGTTCTGGTCGAACAAGGAGTTTACCTCTCGGCGTCGGCACTGACCGGGATCGCCCGATTCGCGGTTCTGCGTGCCGTCTTCACGCGCCGGCCCGGCGAATCCACGCTCACGCGAACGAGAGAGCCTGACGACCTGACACCCCGACCGGGCAGCCCGCTCCCGCAGCTCACTCGTCCCTGATCCCCGACCGTGTGGAGATTCGCGCCATGACCAGCACCCTCAGGACGTCGTCCGCCCGCTCCCGCACGTGCCCCGCCCGGCCCCATGGAGCGGCGTGCGACGTGGACGCGGCGGCGCGACACCAGTTGTGGTGGACCGCTCGGCAGACGGCCGGACAATCCGAGCGTCCGCCCGTCCAGGCGGATCACTTGCGTCAGTGGGCCGGCGTCCTCATCGACGCCCTTCTCGGCTTCGACGACGACATACAGCGGTTGCCGGGTCCACAAGGCGATGTGTGGCGGCGACGGATGTCCTTCGCTACCCGGCACCGGCTGTCCCCCATCACGGGGAATCTGCCGACGCGACGATGGCTGGTCCATGCCCGGCAGCGAACGCAGATCCGCCTTGCCCTGCCCACCGACCAGCGCCTGTACCAGCTCTGGGTTCCCCATCTGGTGGACGCTGTCCGGGGCCTCGTCAGGCAGAGTGCCGCGGCGGCCGTGCAGTCGAGACAGTCCGAAGAGGATCCTGGTGTCACGGCCCATCTCCTGAACACGCGGCACAACTTCCTCCATGCCTGCCTGCACCTGAACCGGCACACGCGCTAGGACGGTGCCCTCGCCCCGCCGCGCCGCCGGCTCAAGTCTTCTGGTTCAGAGCCTTCTTGAGTTCCGCGCGCGTGGACACGCCGAGTTTCCCGTAGATGTTGTACAGGTGGTTCTCCACGGTCCGGCGGGAGATGGACAGCGCGTCGGCGACTTCCTGCGCCGAGGCGCCCGAGCTGGTCAGGAGCGCGATGTCGCGCTCGCGGGGCGTCAGTGCCGCCGCCGGTTCGGGGGCTGTGCTCAGCAGGGGGGTGCGGGCGCCCTCGCACTGCGCGGCGAGCAGGCCCGTACGGTTGGCCGCCGCGGTGGCTTTGCGGGCCTCGCCTGCGCGTTTCCATCCCGCGGCGGCCGCCGCGGAGGCCTCGGCCGCCAGCAGGTCCGCGCCCATCTCCTCGAAGGACCGCGACACGGCTTCGAGAGCTTTGGCGTCTCCTGTGGCCAGCTCGGTGACGTAGGCGGCCCGGGCGTGGGTGAAGGGGGAGTCGCTGGTCCGCGCGAGGTGGGTGATCCGCTCCACCACCTGCCGGGGGTCACCCAGCCGGGCGACGTCGGTGAGCAGCGCGGCCTCCGAACTGACGACGCCCGCGTCCCGGGCCAGCAGGGCCGCCTCGACGAGCACTTCGCGGGCGGCCTCGAGCCGGCCCGCGGCGGCGTGCAACCAGGCTGTGGCGAGGTCGTCCTCGCCCACGAACAGGCCGACGCGCGGGTACTGGTGTGCCTCGGCCAGTGCCTTCTCGGCGGCGGCGTCGTCGTCGACCTGCGCGGCGGCGGCCGCTAGCCCGCACAGGGCGGGGCGCATGACGAGGGTCTGTCCGAGCGGGCGGCCCAGAGCGATCGCTTCGGCGTACCAGTGGCGTGCGGAGCGGGGGTGGCCGGCGAGCCATTCGGCGCGGGCGAGCTGCAGTGCGGTCCAGACGTGCGGCACGTGTGCGCGTGCCGCCATGAGTTCGGTCAGGGCCTGGTCGCCGACGGTGCGTGCCTCGTCCAGCCGACCGGCCTCGGCGAGGGCGAAGACCAGGCCGTTGCGCTGGGCCGCGGGGTGCAGGTAGAGGGCCTGGTCGTGGTGTCGGAGGTGGACGTCGTAGGCGGTCTCGGCGGTCGTGACGGCTTCGGCGGTGCGGCCCGTCATCGTCAGCCCCGGGGACTTGTACATGAGGCTGAGGAGCAGCACGTTGACGTCCGCCGGGTTGTCGGTCTCGTACGTGATCTCGCCCAGGGCGTCGAGGCCGGCCTGGGGGTCGCCGCAGGCGATGCGGATGGTCGCCTCGGCGGAGCGGATGCGGAACTTCGCGGACGGGCTGTGGGCGTGCCGGGCCGCCTGTTCGATCACTGTGAGGGCTTCGGCCTGGTGTCCCTGTACCCAGAACAGGTTCTGCACCCGGGTGAAGGCGACGCCGAGGATCTCGTCATCGCCCTGTGCCAGTTTCTGGGCCTGTACGAGGACCGCTTCCACTTCGTCGGTCCGGCCGGCCTGTGCGAGGCAGTGGCCGAGGAGCAGCAGGCAGGCGGTGTCCCTCTCCTCCTGCGGGACGGCTTCCAGGAGTTGTACGGCCCGGTCGTAGCTGTGGGTGTCCTGGGCGATGCGGGCGGCGGCGAGGAGTTGTCCGGTCTCGGCGGTGCCGGTGGCCTCGACCTGCCAGGCGACGGAGCGGAAGAAGTCGCCGCGCCGGCGCAGGCCGTGTGCGGTCAGGGCC
Source organism: Streptomyces sp. NPDC024698 (assembly GCF_055559015.1). Lineage (NCBI taxonomy): Bacteria > Bacillati > Actinomycetota > Actinomycetes > Kitasatosporales > Streptomycetaceae > Streptomyces > Streptomyces sp. NPDC024698. Next base: position 9,198 of record NZ_JBVHLK010000035.1, read on the forward strand.
TGTGCCTGGTTGAGGTAGAGCTGTCGGCGTTTGAAGGGGGGCATGTTCGCCTGGAGGACTTCGCCGTAGACCGGGTGGGTCAGGTCGATGCGGGTGCGGCGTCGGTCGAGGAAGACGTGTGCCAGGTCTTCGGCTTCGAGTTCGAGCAGGGCTTCGTCGCGTTCCGTCTCGGGCAGGAGACTGTCCGGGGTGATGGTGCCGCAGAGGGAGATGGCTTCCAGGAGGGTGCGCGCGGGGGGTGAGAGGGCCGACAGTCTCGTCTCGACGAGTTCGGCCAGGTGCGGTGTGGTGGTCTCCGGCTGTGCGGCGGGCGCCAGTTCCCAGACCTCGCCGTCGTTGTGCATGGTCCGGGCGTCCAGTGCGGCGATGACGAGTTCCCGCAGGAAAAGGGGATTTCCCGCGCTCTTCAGGTATATCTCGTACGACGTTCTTCGGCTGACGGGTCCGTCGAGCATCGACTCGAGGAGATGGTGGGTTCCCTCCTGGTCGAGGTTCTTGAGATTCACCTGACGGAATCCGAATCCGGTGGTCAGCGACCGGGCGTCCTGGGTTGCCGATTGACCGTCGCGCGCGGTCGAGAGAAGGAATATTTTTCCCGCGTCGGAAAGGCGTTGGAGGATGATGAGGGAGGACTGGTCGAGCAGGGGAATGTCCTCGACAAGGAAGAGGGTTCCCTTCTTCCCTCCTTCGATTTCCGATGCGATGCCGGTGAACACGCCCGTGACGTCGGCGGTGGTGGTGCCTGCCGGGATGATGTGGGCGAGGGCTCCGAAGGGGACGGCCGAAGCGCCTTGGGTGGCGGTCGCCCGGACGGTGTTCCAGCCCTTCGACGCGCCGATGTGAAGGCATTCGTCGGCGAGTCTGGACTTTCCCACTCCCTGGGGGCCGTGGATCGAGAAACCCCGCCCCCCGGGATCGGCCAATGCCTCGCCGTAGAGGGCCAATTCGGTGATGCGTCCCACGAGAGGCTGTTGTCCGGCGCCGACTTTTTTCATCCTCGAACGTCCTCGCAGCAATGTGGGATCCACCGTCGGGGAATATCCGGTCCACGGATCATTCCCAGGCTCCCCATCATACGCGCGGCGTCCGGCGTCGCCCTGGTCCTGCTATTGAGTCCGGCGGCCGGTCCGGTGTCCTGTTTCAGGGGCCCGGCGGCGGGGGTTCAGCCGGCACAGTTATGGAAAGGCAGTGGGACTTCTTCGCGCAGCCGCGCGAAGAGCGCGGGATCGATGTTCCCGCCGCTGATCACGGCCACCTGTCTGCCGGCGGCCGCGAGGTCGTGCTCGTGGTAGAGGTGTGCCGCTGTGGTGACCGCCGCGGACGGTTCGACGCTCATGCCGGTGTGCCGTGCCAGCAGGGACATGCTGGAGGCGATCTCGTCCTCGGTGACGGTGACGATGTCGTCGACGAACGCCCGCAGGTGCTCGAAGGCGAGCTGTCCGACGGTGGTCGTGCCCAGGCTGTCGGCCAGGGTGCGGCCGACGCGTTCGGCCGGCCAGGACACCCGCCGTCCGCGGTGCAGGCTCTCCTGGGCGTCCGCCGCGAGTTCGGGCTCGACGCCCACCACTTTGATGCCGGGGCGGGTGAGCTTCAGCGCGGCCGCGACCCCTGCGATCAGTCCGCCGCCGCCGACCGGCACCAGCACGGTGGCGACGTCCAGGCCCAGGGCCACGGCCTCTTCGGCGATCTCGAGGCCGACCGTCGCCTGGCCGGCGATGATGTCGAGATCGTCGAAGGGCGGAACGAGCACGTGACCGTGTTCCTCGGCGAGCTGCTCGGCGAGGCGGGCGCAGTCCTGCGCCGGTGCCAGCCGGACCTCGGCGCCTTGTCCGGTGACGCTGCCGATCGTCGCTTCGGGGGTGGTGGAGGGCAGGACGACCGTGGCCTTCACGCCTTCGAGGCGGGCCGCGTGAGCGAGGGCTCTGCCGTGGTTGGCGCTCGCGCCCGCGACGACCCCTCGTGCCCTTTGGGAAGCGGGCAGCCGCAGGAGGAAATTACCGGCGCCCCGGATTTTGAACGAGCCGGTGACCTGCAAGTTCTCGGGCTTCAGGAGCAGTGAGCGGTGTCCGCAGGAGGCCCAGGGCGCGGCAAGCAGCGGGGTGTGGGAGATGACGGGCTCAAGGCGTTGGCGGGCGGCATAGATGTCGTTGAACGTCAGGACAGTCATGGCTGGGCCTCGTCCCTCCAGGACAGGAAATGACCTTCGATCGGGGTGGTTCGTCCGGGGGCCTGGGCCGCGCGGTCGGCGTCCGCTGGGGGCGCGTGTCCGCACGGCCCGGTGGCCGGTGCGGCCCCGCTACCGTGCCGAGCGCGCGGCCCGGCTGGCCGCGTCGGTCTGCCGGTGGCCAGCCAACGGTGTGGCTCTTGGCCGTACGCCGCAGCAGGAGAGCGACGACACGGCAGCCAAGACGGCGGCAGCTGCGCCGCTGACCATGGCCGAGGTGCATGCCGGAGGCGAAGGCGTCCCGCGCCTGGTCGACCAGCGACAGGTTTCCGGTGGCCTCCCCCGCGTGGCCAGCTGCCGCAAGCGAGGAGCGGGCGGCGTCCGCGACCGGGGCGGGGACCGCGCCGACGTCGAGGTGGCTGCGGTATCCGGCGCTCAGGACGCTGCCCAGGACCGCGATGCCCAGCGCGCCGCCCAGTTCCCGGGACAGGTCGTTGACGGCGGAGCCGACGTTCTGCAGGTGCGGCGGCAGCGCGTCCGTGATCGCGGCGGTGGCGGGGGCCATGGCCAGCCCCATCCCCGCGCCCAGCGGCACGAGCCCGGTCGCCAGCAGCCAGTACGAGCTGTCGGCGTCCAGCCGTGCCATGACGAACAGGCCGGTGGCGACCAGGAGCAGTCCCACGCACCAGGGGCCGCGGACTCCCCTGCGGGCGACGAGACGCGGGCTCAGGCGGGCGCTCGGGATCATCGCCGCGGACATCGGCAACACGCTCACCGCGGCCACCAGGGCACTGTCACCCCGTACGAGCTGCAGATACTGCATGACGACGAAGATGAATCCGAAGAAGGCGAAGAACTGCAGCGTGATCAACAGCGATCCGGCCGCAAACGGCATCCGCCGGAACAGCCTCGGGTCCAGCAGGGGGTGCGGGTGCCGCAGCTCCCAGGCCACGAACACGCCCAGCACCACCAGGCCGGCGGCGATGCCCACCAGGGTACGCGGGCTCGCCCAGCCCTGCTCCGGTGCTTGAATGACCGAGAAGACCAGCACGCCCAGGCCCAGCACGGTCAGGACCGCGCCGACCACGTCGACGCGCCGCCTGTCGGGCTGCGCCGACTCCGGGACGAAACGGTGGGTGCCGATCATCGCAACGCCCACCAGGACGACGTTCAGCCAGAACACCGAGCGCCAGGACCACAGTTCGAGGGCGGCGCCGGAGGCCAGCAGACCCAGGACCGCGCTGGCGCCGGCCACGGCGGCCCAGATGCTGACCGCCCGCGCCTGCTGGGCGCGCGGGAAGGTGCTGGTGATGGTGGAAAGCGTCGCCGACATGATGAAGGCCGCCGCCACGCCCAGCACGCCGCGCAGGACGATCAGGACGATCGGGTCGGTGGTGAACGTGGCGGCCAGGGAGACTCCGGCGAAGGTCGCCAGGCCGCCGAGGAGTGCCTTGCGGCGGCCGAAGCGGTCGCCCAGGGTGGCCACGAGGAGCAGCAGGGCGGCGAAGATCAGGCTGTAGGCGTCGATGATCCACGAGAGCTGGGTCTGGTCGGCGTGGGTGTCGCGGGCGATGTCCGGGAGGGCCACGTTCAGCGAGGCCATCGCCGAGACGACGGTCGCCAGGGCCAGACAGGTCACGACCAGTACGGCGCCGTGACGCACGGCGGGTGCCGGGCCGTCGGGATGGTCTGAGAGGGTGAGACCATTCACGGAAGTTCCTTGGACGAATGATCCGAAGCGGACGAGCGGCTGGACGATGCCGGATGCGTGGATTTCGTGCTGCTCACCAGCCTGTCGGTGGCCCGCTCGCGGGGGATGAGTAACGCGCACTCAACCCGGTCAGGGGCTCACGATCGCCCAGTGGCTGACCAGCCCGTCGTGGGCGGCGTCGCCGGCGTCCGTGGCCAGGGCGTCCACGATGTGGGTGCCGCGGCCGTGTTCGTCGGCGGGGCGGTCGGCGCCGTACTGGTCGTCGGCGGGGCGGGGGCCGCCGTCGGTGACCGAGACCAGGACGGCCTCCTCGCAGTGCCACAGGTTCACGGCGATCGGCGGCTCGGCGTAGTGGACCGCGTTCGTCACGAACTCGGAGACGACCATCAGGACGTCGTCCGCGGTCTCCTCGTGGACGCCCCAGGCGTGCATGCCGCGCGGCGCGCGGACGAAGGCGCCTGCGGACCGTGCTCCAGGACCAGCCGCCAGACGCCCGACGTCTCATCCGCCGGCGACGGTCCGGCCGTCGGGGAGGCGAGGAGAGTCTGCGGCGAGCCGGCTGTGGTGGTGGGGCACGTCATGGTGATCACGACCTCGGAGAGCTGCTGTGCGACTCTTCCAGGAAACGGCCGTGCGCCCTTTCAGGACTGAGGAAGCGGTACCCACCGGCGCAGATCATCGGTCTGGGCTGGTTTGCGGTCGAGGGTCCCGATTGCTTGGCGGGCCGTCCACCACAGCTGGCTGGGCGCGACCTCCGCTGCCTGGCACCCTATGCCGGTGGTGGCGCGGCATCTGCGTGCACTGGTGGACAGAAGATTCAAGGGACTTGTCATTTCGTGTAGTGCTTGGCTCCGGGGAGTATCAGACGATCGGTCTCCTGCGGGACCGGTGTTCCGCCCGGTCGGCGGGGTGCTGTTGCAGGCCTGCCGCAAGCGAGGCACTTCTGACGTGTGCCGAAGGCGGTCCGTCCTCGTGTCTGTTTGACGCTACCGCGTGCAGGAGTTGAGAGAGAGTCAGCCGGGTGACGGAGGACTTCTCTGCGGATGCGGTCAGGGCAGCCCGCTGGAGGAGGATTGCCCGTGAGCCAGCCCTCTCCGTCAAGAGGTCGTCTCGACTGCGTCGGGTCCTCACCCGGGGGTGCCCGGCAGAATGCGGTCGATCTTGATGAGATCGGAGTGCCGGGTGGGTTGATCAGCTGCGAGCGTCGGCCACCGGTTTGACCAGTGTCCGTTGAAAGGGCCCATGAGGGGGCTCTGTCTGCCGCTTGCCACTTTGCCCCGAGAGGCGGCGTCGGCAAGTTGATCGATCTCATGCTCCGTAGGGGTGGACGGAGCACTGTTGCCCGCGGGTGCCGGGGTCTCCGGTCGTGCCACGGTGATCGATGCGACGGGAATCGCGAGAAGTACGCCGGCTACTGCTGCGGTGAGGCCTGCTGCCGTCAGGGGCTTGTGCATGGCTTTCCCTCTTGATCATGTGACGCCCGCTCCCCCGGGAAGCAGTCGACGGCGGTGCCGTCGGATGCCGCTGGCCTTGACGCGGAGCGGCCATATCCCGAAGGGCTGATTCACTGCCCCTCCAGGAGACATCTGTTGGGTGCGGTGGCGACTGAGCAACCGGTACTCAACCTTGTGCGCCGGCCCGGGGCGGTTGCGGCTCGAGATGGTCTCCGGTAAGCCCGCGCTGGTAACCGCAGACGGTATGTACGTGAGGCCGCGATGGCCGCAGTCGTTCCAGTGCTGCCCGCAGCGTTGTGGAGCAGGCAGATCGCCTATCGGTAGTTGAGCTCGGCGAGTTCGGCGGCGAGCTTGGCGGGCAGGGGGGTGTGGCCCATGAGGCGCATGGCGATGTTGCGCAGGCTGCGCGCGGCGGGGTTGCGTGTGGTGGCGATGCGGGTCATGCGGTCGGTGAAGGCGACGACGCTTTCGGCGACCGGGCGGCGGTGGGCTTCGAGCCGTCGAGGATGTCCGTGGCGAAGGCGGTGCCGAGGGCGTAGCCGTCCTGGATGCCGGTGTTCACGCCCTGGCTGCCAGCGGGGCTGTGGACGTGGGCTGCGTCTCCGGCGAGGAAGAACCGCCGGGCGCGGTAGTGGTCGGCGACGCGGTGGTGGACGCGAAAGCGGGAGGACCAGGCGACGTCGGTGACCGCGGCCTGGCAGGGGGTGCGCTGGTCGAGGAGTTGCTGCACGAGGGTGAGGTCAGGGTGTTCGGGTGCCTGGCCTGTGATCGGCCGAGGTGTGAAGCTCGCCGCCCGCCGCCGCTCCGCCGCTCACGGCTTCGAACGCACCACCACGACCCGTCGATGGTCATGCGCTACTACGACAATAAGGCCCACCTCTTCGACATGAGCGCGTAGGGGTGCGGGGTGGTAGCTGACCGAAGGGGATAATCAAACCCTTGTTCCCTTTGCTCCTGGTCACGTCGCCGCTGTCGCGGGCTGGCCACGGTCCCTGACGGAAGTCGTCATGTGGTGCGGGAGCAAGCTTCCCGTGCCTAAGCAGATGGTCTCCGGATGGCAGCAGGGCGACGACGTGCAGGCTCACGTGCTTGTCGACGGCGAAAGACCCCTGGCATAAGGGGAGTTGTGTTTCGACGCCGAGAAGGACGAGGCCGAGCTGGCGCGGCTCATCGTAGATCCCGGGGTCCGGAGGCAAGAACTGGGCCGTGAGCTCGTTCGAGGCCTTCTCGCGCGCGCTGTCGAAGCAGGCTTCGACCATGTTCGTGCGAGTACGCCCGGACAACGGCAGGGCACTCGGGTGCTGCCTGGGCGCGGGATTCGTGCTGGTCGATCCCGGCCTCGCAGAGGACTGCAATGCCGCCCAGCCGGTCGACTACACCTGGTTGAGAAACGCGTCCCCGAGGTTGCCGATAGCCACCGGACAGGTTCAACAAAATGCGCTCAGCAGCCGGTGTGGCGCTGCCCCCGGGAAGAGCAAGGTAAGTACGGGTTGCTCAAGTGGCCTGCGGGTGGGACAGGTTAGCGTGCGGATGCGGGTGCCGCACAGGGAGTACAGCTCCACGTCGGAGCGTCCGGGCGACTCGCTCCCGCCCCAACCCAAAGAACTCCGGCGTGCGATGAGCCGGCAGGGTCCCCGGATCCCCCCTCCGGGGACCCTGCCTTCCTTCTCATGGGCGAATTTCGGCCCAGCACTGTTCGGCGCCCTGTCCCGCTTCAGCGGCTCCAGCATGGATGCGGCTTCCGATGGGATGCGCTGCTGGCTCCCGTGTGAACCGGAACTCGGCCAGGCGCAGGCCGGGCGCCCGCTGGACGGTGCCGACACGGGTGAAGCCGAGCCGCTCGTAGAGGGAAATGGCCGGCCGGTTGTCCGCGCCTGTGCTGACCAGTGCCTTGCCGCCGGGGGCCAGCTCGGCCAACAGATGGTCGAGCAGCTTCAGTGCCAAACCGCGGCGGAACCATTGCGGATCGACGCAGACGCGATCGATGTCTATACCGTCTTCCCCGGCCAGGCGTTGCCAGGCCGCGAAGGCGGCAATCCGGCCGTCACGTGTGACCATCCCGAGCCAGCGCAGTGGCTGCGCCTGCATTTCCTCCAGGGTCTCGGTGAGGGCGGGTATGCCGTCGAAGCCGATCAGTTCGGCCTCTACCGCATACGAGCGGCGGGCGACCTGATGGACCCCAACTGCCGTACGTGTGTCTGTCACGTCCAGTTCACCGAGGAAGGCGCTTCGCCCGACGGCGCGTCCGGTTCGCCGTTCCGTGTGTGCCGCGAGGCTGCTGTAGGAACGCATCACAGCCGTTCTTTCGGATCGGCGGTCTTCATGTCACCGGCAAGAATGCCTGTCGGCGCCATGGGACGCCTGAGTAGCTGCTACTCGCCTGTCCGCAGTCGTCCATCGAGGCCACAGCCGCGATCTGCCCGGCATCTCAAACTCGGGGTCCGCAGTCGCAGGTATCTCGTTCTGGCCCTGAAGCACGAGGAACCTTCTGGACGGGCGTAGCGCGGGACGCGATCTCGCCTTCGATGGTCCGATCGCAGGGCGGCGGAACGCAGGACATGCCTGATGAGACGCTGTTTGCGGCCATCATCTGTGTCCTGGTCAGCGGATGCGCCTGACAGGCCTCTGCCACCGTACTTCGGCCTGTCGAAGTCGGCGGCTCACGGCCGGTCTTGAGCTGGTCGAGGAGCTGGCGCCTGGGGATCGCGTCCATGAGGAGATCCTGCGCCGGCTCCGCAGCGCCTCCTGATGGACCTCTCCCGCGCCGTGCTCGACTCCGCCATGTCAGGGCCGAACGAGGGGCGAACAGCTCTCGCGGGCATCGGCGGTCAGTTCCGGTTCCACACCGACTTCGTGAATGCCGGGTGAGAATCGACGGGGCGTCCGAAGCGATGTGGGTACGGACTACTCATTCAAGGGCGTTGGCGCCCGCATACGTTTCAGGCATCCGAATTACCGCGCACCAGCGGGTATCCGTTGGACACGAAGCAGGAGAAGCCATGAAGGACGTTGCCGAGTTCGGGATCATCCGCGCCAGCAAGACGGGCAGCTACAACCACAACGAGATCGTCGTTCCTGTCGACCTTGACACCGAGGTAGCGCCCGTCCCGGTGTCTGCCGTCGGTGGGGACAGCTGGATAAACCACAACGAGATCGTCATCGCCGACTGATCCTGTCACCGCTCGCACGTGGGGCAGCTTCGGCCAGTTTTCGTAGGAGCGGATCTGGCCGGGGCGCCCCGCGTGTCCTCTGACGGTGGATCGGTGGGTGCGGGCGGAATGGCTCATGTCGGCAAGCTGGTGACGGCCGGGGCCCTGCATACGGTTCCTCCGGAGCCGGTGGCAACTGACCGTCCTGGATATCCACCGGACTCTGTGGCTACAGCGCCCCACGATGCGGACAGCCCGGTTGCGGAGCGAGAGGGTTTTCCTCGCATGCGCCCGGTCCTTCTATCCGTACGACAAGGCCCACCACGACACCGGTCTGCAGGTCCTCCGGACAGCGGCAGCCGGAGACGGCGCGTGGAGCCGGTAAGGGCTCCACCGTGCTGACGACCGAAACGATCCGTGACCGCTTCCGGTCCGCCCCCCACGCCGGGAAGGCGCCTACCCTTCCCGCGGCCGCACGGATCGTGGTGGGCGGAGAACTGCTGTCCAGCGTCGGGACGGGCACCACCGTCCCGTTTCTGCTGGTCTATCTGCGCGACGTGTGTCACAGCCCGGTCGGTGTCGTCGGCCTGCTGCTCGTGGTGCGGGCCGTCGTAGCACTGGCCGGTGCCCTCCTCGGGGGCACTCTGTGCGACCGGATCGGGCCGAAGGCGGTCGTCGTCACGGCCCTGGCCGTGTCCGCGGTGTGTTCGATCGGGATGGCCGCCGCAACCAGTCCGCTGGCCGGCGGCGCGGCGCTGCTCGCCCACACCGCCGCCTTCACCGTGCTGGCCCCGGCCCTGAGCGCGATGCTGGCCCAGGCGGCACCGGGCCCTGTCCGCCAGGCGGCATTCGCCTGGCGCAACACCGCCGTCAACCTCGGGGGCGCGCTGGGCGCCGCAGCCGCCTCGGCCACACTCTTCCTCTTGGGCACCGGCAGCGGGCTGCCGGTGCTGTACGTCCTGGACGCAGTCTCCTTCGCCGGATTCGCCCTGCTCGTCGCCGTACGGGTCGCCCCCTCGCCCCAGCCCGAGGACTCGCGGGGGGCGGAGCTGGCCGCGCCCCGCGCCGCGAGGCGGGACGGCGGGTACGCCGCCACGCTGGCAGACCCGGTTCTGCGCCGGATATGCCTTGTGGTGGCCTTCACTGTCGCTGCCGGGTTCGCCCAACTGCAGATAGGCCTCCCTGCCTTGGCCACTGCCGACGGTACTCAGGCCGGACTCGGCTGGATGTTCGCGGCGTTCATGGTCACCAGCGCCATCCTGCAGATCCCTGTTGAGCACCGGCTGCCCGGAAGGAACCGGGCTGGCGTCCTGGCCGCCGCGCTCACGTGCATGGCCCTCGCCTGGACGATCATCTCCGTCTCTCCCCCTTCGCCGGTGATCCTCTCCGTCGCGGCAGGAGTCTTCGCCGTGGGCAGCACCTTGTTCAGTCCGGTCCTGCCCACTGTGGTCAACGACATCGCTCCATCAGCACTGCGCGGCCGCTACAACGGCGCCCACATGCTCGCCTGGACCGGCGGCTTCGCCATCGGCGCGACAGTCACCAGCTCTCTGCTCGCCGCCGGCGCCATCCGTGCCCTCTTCCCCTTCTGCGCCGCCGCCTTGGCGCTGACCGCAGGCTTCCTGTGGCACCGGAGAGGTCATTTCCTGCCCGCAGCACTGATTCATTTCCCTCTCCCCATACCGCAGCAGCCCGTGTCGAAGGACTCAGCACCATGACCCTGCCCCGGAAAACCGCGCCGACCGAAGACGCCCTGCGGGCCGCCATCGCCTGCCACCGTCACGACCCCGCCGGGCGCTTGGGTGCCCAGCTCGCGCTGGCCCGTCTCTGGCGTGAGCGCGGCGACTACCGACGCGCCGGAATCCTGCTGGCTCTGACTCTCAGTGCCGCCGAACACAGCTCCGGCCCCGACTCCCTCGAGGTCGCCGCGGTGTGCAATGAATGGGGCGTGCTGGGCAAGTACACCGGCCACTTCGACCGGTCCCAGGCCCTCTATCTGCGGGCACTGAGCATCTGCGAGAACGCCTACGGCAGTGATCATGACATCGTCGCCACCCTCTGCCACAACCTCGGCGGCCTGGCCCACACCCGCGGAGACTCCCACGAGGGCGAGCCCTGGGCAGCCCGATCGGTGAGCATCCGCACCCGTCTGCACGGTCCCGACCACTTGCTCGTCGCGGCCGACCGGGCAGCCTGGGCCGCGCTCCTGGACGGCTGCGGCCGCTTCGACGACGCGGAAACCCAACTGCGCTCTGCCCTCGCCGTCTTTCAGCGCGTCCATGGCGCCGAGCACTACGAGATCGCTGTCACGACACACAACCTCGCCGCCCTCCAGCACCGCCGAGGTCACCACACCGCCGCCATCGATGACTACACCCGTGCCCTCGCCCTCAAAGCACGCCTGCTCGGCGACTCCCATCCCGACCTGGCCACCACCCTGGTCAACCTCGCCACAGCCCACCGTCAGCGTGGCGACCTCAGCCAGGCCGTCCTGCACTACACCCGGGCCATCGCCATCCTCGCCCCGCACGTCACCTTCGATCACCCGACCCTGTCAGCCGCCCGGCAAGGGTTCTCCTCGTCCTGTGCAGAAGGTGCGCATGGATCGCTTCTATGAACGCACTGAGGTGCCCCGAATTTCTCGGACAGCGGTCCCCATGGGATCGAAGTCCAGAACGGCGGAGAGAGCACGTGGCACAGAAGCGTAGGAAGTTCAGTCCTGAGTTTCGGGACGAGGCGGTCAAGATGGTGGTCGTGGAGTCCCGCCCGATTGCCGAGGTCGCCCGAGAGATACAAGTTGACGAGGGAACGCTGGGCACCTGGGTCAGCCGGTACCGGCAAGAGCACGCCGGAGAGGAGCCTCCCCTGAACATCAGCGAACGCGCCCGCCTGCGCGAGCTGGAACGTGAGAACCGGGAACTCCGCATGAAGACCGAGTTCCTGGGAGAAAGCGGCTGCCTTCTTCACCCAGGAATACCGGTGTGAGCTCTGTTGAATTTGCAGAAACTCTGGGACACTTGCACCAGCAGGTTGGATTTCATCATTGGAGCGCAATTGCACATCGAAGCAAAAATAGAACATGAGATCAATCCGCAACTTCACGAAAAAATTCGCGAGCTTCTCGGGGAATGCTTTCCTGGATATCCCCCACGTAGCTATTTCAAACAGCTTCCACAATTCAGATACTTGACGTGGGGGAACGGAGAGTTGCTTGCGCATGCAGGCGTCGAGCATCGAATGATCAGGAACGGAAGCATCCCACTAAGGGTCTTCGGTGTTATCGACCTTTGTGTCACTACATCACTGCGCTCACAGGGATGCGCGGCCCGCCTTCTCTCGGAGGTCGAATCTGATGCACGATCTTCTGGGGTCGATGCGATAATCCTCTTCGCGGACGATCCGCGCGTATATCTCGCAAATGGGTACCAAGGTGTTCAGAATCATGGAAGATGGCTCATGATTAATAACCACGAAACCTTGGGGATTGCCGAAAAACCCTTGGACGGAATGATGGTGAAAATGATTTCTGGAAAGCCTTGGGGTTCAGGTATCGTCGACTTGCTCGGTTACCTATTTTAAGTTGCAGTGCATTTAAATGCAAGGACGGAAATAGTAGATGCAATGAGCGACATGTGGACCGGCGAGAAGGTAAGCCTGCGGGGTGTCGAGCCGGAAGACTGGGAAGGATTTCGTGACCTGGCCCAGAATACGCTCGATGGTCGCAACGCCGACCTGGTCGCCCTCCGCGCTCTGCTGAGAGCTTCCGTTCCTGGACTGCTGAGCGGGCTGGGCGTTCACCGGGAGGTGAATCATTCCGCCTGGTGGTCGAGGCGGCGGCCGACCACGCATTCGCAGGGTCTGTGACCGTCGAAGAGACCGACAGCCGTGCAGGGCGATTCAAGACGGGCGTCGAGATTATCCGCGGTCGCCGCCGCAGGGGATACGCGGCCGAGGCGACCGAACTCATCCTCGCCTACATGTTTGCCGAGCAGCGTTACAACAAGTGCGAGGTGGAGGTCTACGCCTTCAACGACGCCTCTCGCCCTCTACCGCAGGCGGGGCTTCGTCGAGGAGGGACGGCTTCGCGAGCATGAATTTTTCGCTGGCAGCTACCACGACGTTGTGCTGCTTGGCATCACCGCCGCCGAATACTGGGCCAAACACCAGCGCCCATTGGTGCGGTGACGTTCGCGTCACCAGTCCTTGTAGATGAGACCCAACCACCATCACTTTCCGTGTTCAGGAGCGCATCGCTGTCCTCGCACAACAGACCCCGGGGCTTTGGAGGGGATACGCGCGGTAGCGCCCGGGGCATGCCCCGGGCGCTACCGCGCGTATCCCCTCCAAAGCCTATTGCTCATGGGCCCTGACCCTTGGATCTTGATGGTCCAGGAGAACGGAGTCCCTGTGGGGATGAAGCACTACCCCGCCGAGTTCAAGGCGGACGGGGTCGCGTTACCGGTCGAGGCCGGGAGCGACGATCAAGTCGGTCGCTGCTGATCTGGGCGTGAACACCGAGACGCTGCGGAACTGGATCCGGACCGCCGACGGGCGCCTCCCCAGCGCCCACTTCTCGCCGCAGGCCGCTGCCCGGAAGAGGATCCGTGGGCTGGAGGAAGAACGCGACATCCTGCGCCAGGCGGCCCGGTATTTCGCGACGGAGACGCGCTGGTGAACCGCTGCCAGTTCGTTGACGACCACCAGCGCCGTCACGGCGTGAAGCGGCTCTGCGACATCCTCGGCCTCTCCCGCTCGAGCTTCTACTACTGGCGCCGCACACCGCGGCCGCAAGGGCGGCCCGGCAGACCGTCGAGGCCGGGCTTGCAGAGCGGATACGCACGGTCCACCAGAACTCCAACGGCACCTACGGAGCCCCAAGGATCACCGTCGAGGGCGGCCCGGTGGTCAACCACAAGCGGGTCGCGGGGATCATGCGGACCATCGGGCTCGAGGGAGTCCGCCTGAGCCGCCAGCACCGCACCACCGTCGCGGACCAGGAGGCATCGAAAGCACCCGATTTGATCGGTCATCGCGTTCGTGCTGCAGATGACCTTGCGTATCTCGACGTCGAAGGAGAGGAAGGGCACGAACTCGGCCCAGGCGTCCGACCACAGCTTCACGATCGCCGGATACTTGCGGCCCCACGCCTCCTGGAACTCCAGGAACCGCTCCGTCGCCGCGTCCTCGCCGGGCGCGGTGTAGACGGACTTGAGGGCCTTGGCGACTGAGGGGCCCTGCGCTTCTCGGACAGCGGTGTTGAGGGTTCCTTATGCCGCTGCCTGCAACTTCTCGTACTCGGCGTGGACTTCTGCGGGAGTCTTGTAGCCGAGTCCGGTCTATCGGTAGTTGAGCTCGGTGGCGAGATCGGTGCGCAGGCCCGGATGGCCGAGGGCAGGGCCGCCGCCCTCGCCCCGCACACGATGGTTCGCTCACCGACTGCATGGCCTTCGGCCACGCCGGAGTCGCGACGAACCGAGACACGGTCTCGTTCGCTCCCTGAACCCCCACCGGGCTGCTCTCCTGCACCGTGGTCGGACTGCCAGCGACGGCGAAGACGAACAGGCGCAGCACCAGGAAGCGCCCGATTCCGGCGAGCCCGGAAGCGCTGAGGTAGACGGCCTGCTCGCTCAGCGTCCCGGCCGACGGCTGCATCAAGTGCAGGATGAACATCGCCGCGCAAGTCACCGCGTAGGCGGCCGAGGCCGACCCTGCGGACTGCCAGTGCTGGCGCCATCCGGCATGGCGCCCGGCCTCGAAGGTGAAGCGCCCGTGGAGTTCCGTGCAGAGGATGGTGGAAACTGCGGTGACCAGCGCGTTCGCCAACGCCCAGGGCATCAGCGTGGCCAGCAGTGCCACGGCCGGGCCGGACGCGAGACCGACACCGCCGCCGCACAGGACGAACCGGGCGAAGGAGGCGAGCGGGCCGGGAGCGGCCGCTGTCCGGTGCGCCTTGTCTATGCCGACTTCTGTCCGGTCTGTGTGCTGCGCCTCGTACGCCCTACCGGGCTTCGAGGGGAGCAGCGACTTCATGGCGATGTTCCTTCCGGATCGGGGGCTGTGCACCTTTGTCTCCGGGACGGGTGCGGAACAGGTGGCCTACAAGCGTTGGCCATCACTTGTTGACAGGATGCCCATCCCCGGCTGGAAAGTCAACGCAGGTTGGCCTACGTTTGTTGGCATGCTGAAGGAAACCGAAAACACCACAGCCCCCCGGCGCTCCGACCGCACCCGGGCAGCCATCCTGGAAGCCGCCCGCCGACGCTTCGCCGCCCACGGCTACGAGCGCACCACGATCCGCGCCATCGCCGCCGACGCCGACATCGACCCCTCGATGGTCATGCGCTACTACGGAAACAAGGCCCAACTCTTCGACGCCGCCCTCGACGTCGACCTACACCTCCCCAACCTCACCAGCGTCCCAGCAGACGACCTTGCCCAGGTTTGGGTGCGCCACTTCCTCGACCGCTGGGAGCACGACGGCAACGACGACGCCCTGCTCCTACTGCTGCGCTCCGCCGTCACCAACGACCACGCCGCGCAACGCATGCACGGAATCTTCGCCGCCCAGGTCGCCCCCGCCCTCACTGCAGCACTCGGCCCTGAACAGGCTGCCGCCCGGGCCGGCCTGGTCTCCACCCAGCTCCTCGGCCTCGCCCTCACCCGCTACCTGCTGCGCCTCCCGGCAGTCGCCCGCCTCACCCCCGACGAGATCGTCTCCACCCTTGCCCCCGCCATCCGGGCCACCCTCGGACAACACTGAGCACGCCCGCCCATGCCAGCCCGCGCTCCTCACTCAACCGTCGCGAACAAGACGGCTCCCCAGCCGCCGCTCGACGACGTTTGCCGCGATGGTGATCCTTGAGCAGGATGCCGCGTCCGTCGCAGATCAAGCGGTGTCTGCTGCCCGTCTCCCGCCGGCCGACCGGCGACGGACCGATGTCGGCTCCCCTCTTCTTTCGCGCGGACGCGGGAGCCGTCCACGCACCTGCGCAACCAGCCGAGTTCGCTGACCTCGTTCAGCTCGGCGAGCAGAATGCGGCGCAGTTGGTCGAAGACACCGGCGGCCTTCCCGTCACAGGGGGTCACTGCCGAGATGGCTGCTCCACAGCCGCACACCGCTGCCGCACGCTCTTTTGAGGAGTGCGGCTGGCGCGACCTCCTTCACCACCAGGAACTCGAACTCCGTCTGCCGTCCTTGCGCTTGATCCATAGGCCCACCTTCGTCTGCAGCCAGCGAGGGGTGAAACAAATCCCCCTGGACGCCTACGACCGCCTCGTTGACCTGGCCTTGGACGACATCGCCATCGACGGAGCCAGCAGTGTTGGGGCCGGCAGTGGCGAGTCGTAGCGGTTGGCGCCGGCCAGCACGCGGCCGAGTGGGATGCCATAGCCGTCGGTCATGCCGGAGCGATTCATGCTCTGCTTTCCGTAGTCGACGGAGTGAGTGTCCAGCCACTTCGCCCCCCGCCGGGGCCTGCCCCAACACTCGACTTGCTGAATGAACTTGGGACCGCCGCTTGACCAGATCACTGACCACCTCGATGCGGCTACGACTCGGGCAACGCCTGCACCTCACTCGTCGAGCGCGGCCTGCACGGCTGGGGTGAGGGTCAGCCCGGTCTCGGTGAGGCAGCCGTCGATGAGTCCGGGATGGCGCTGGATGCGGGCAAGTCCGCGGCGGAGGGTGCGGGTGAAATGGTCAGGGTCGGTGAATGCGGTGTTGGCCATCGGCCCGCGCCGCAGCAGAGACCAGATGCCTTCCACGGGATTCAAGTCCGGTCTACAGAAAGACAGTTGGACGATGGTGAGCCATTCGTGGTCGGCTGCGTAAACTTGCTCATCCCGGCGGCGCGGTGGGTGCGTATCGTCGACAATCACCTCCAGCACACCCTTCTCAAACTCTGCGTGCGCAACCGAGCTGACCTCGCCAAAGCCCTCGAATACCAAGCGGCCCGCCGACCAGATTCACCTGAGTGTGGCCGCGGCCGTTCTGCTCCTCATCTCGCGGCACGGCGGCGCCCGCATTGTGGAAAGCCTCTGTCAGCACAGTTGCATCCAGCTGAATCGGTTGCCGAGCAGACCGCGCGATGGCTACGGGCTGGTCACACGGTGGGCAGATGACTCGGCGGGACGAAGCCGTGGCCTCGGCAGCTTGAAACTGACAAGGCACCCGTGCGCGCCCCGACTCAACGGATTCTCTTCTCCGGGCCGACGGCCGCTGAGGAGAAAGGCTCAGTGGCCTCGCCGACGTCGCGGTGCCGCAGCCGCGAGCCGGTGCTCAGGCCAACGCTGGCACCCTCATAGCCGTGAACTCTCCTGTCCTGCATCATCCCTGGATGAGGTACGGCGTCATGACGCTCAACGTCGCAAAGCCGAGCCGCTCCAGAATCGCGCGGCTCTGCTCCGAGGCGTCCACCTGAAGAATGGCGGCGGCCTCGGTCGACGGCGATACGGGCGCGGTGGGCGACAAGCGCACGTAGATATCGCGGCCGCGCCGACTCCTTCACGGTTCCGCCGCCCCACAGACTCGCAAGCTGCGTTCCCGGGTGAATTCCAGCCGGGTCCCGCTGACCGCCTGCTCACTCACCCTCGCCACGGTCATATGGACGTCATCGCTGCCCAGTTGAGTCAACAGGCGTACGCGGAGGTGTATTGACGGCGCCGAAGCGACGTTCGTCGACCTCGGCGAGAAGGTCGACACCCGCCCGCGTCGATCACTGTTTCGAAGCGGATGCCAGCCGGCGGCGAGGTGCCCTTCGCCAGCGCGGCGATCTCCTTGACATGAGCGTCTCGGGGAGGGCGGTGAGCCGCCCGGCGAGGTCGGCGGAGCGGTCGTGCGAGTACAGCTTCCACTCGAACTCCCCGCCCATGCCCTCCAGCGACGCAATGAACCGTTCCGGGTTTGATCGAGACTCTAGATCTTGACTGTGACCTGGATTTTTCTGGTCTCGCGGTAGTAGTTGGTCTCGTATTCGACGGGCGGGGTGTGCCCGATCTCACCGTGGAGTCGGCGGTGGCAGTATCAGTCGACCCACTCGGCGGTTGCCAGCTCGACCTCGGACAGTGTCTTCCATGGGCGGCGAGGCTTGATCAGCTCGGTTTTGAAGAGTCCGATCGTGGACTCCATCAGGGAGTTGTCGTAGGCGTCGCCGACAGTTCCGATCGACGCGGCGATGCCGGCTCGGTCGAGGTGTTCGGCGAGCGCGAACGATGTGTACTGCGACCCGGCATCACTGTGGTGTATCAACTCGCCTTTCTGGTGCGGGTGTTGGTCTCGGTCGCGCTGCCACAGAGCCATCTCCAGGGCGTCCAGGACGAGGCGTGTCTCCTTCGAGGTGGCCGCGGACCAGCCGACGATGCGGCGGGAGAAGGTGTCCACGACGAAGGCGACGTAGACGACGCCGGCGAACGTGGCGACGTGGGTGAAGTCGGCGACCCAGCAGCGGTTCGGGGCTGGGGCGACGAAGTCGCGGTCCACGAGGTCGGGGGCCCGCTGGGCGCTCGCGTCGGGGATCGTGGTGATCACCTTCTTGCCGCGGACCGCACCGGTGATGCGGAGTTCGCGCATGAGGCGTTCGACGGTGCAGCGGGCCACCGTGACCTCCTGGCGGTTCAGGTGCCGCCAGATCTTCCGGGCGCCGTAGACGCGGTAGTTGGTCTCGTAGGCCTGAGTGATCAGGGTCTTCAGTTCGGCGTCGCGGAGGGTGCGGGCCGCGGGTGCGGTCTGGCGTTTGCGGTGGGCGTAGTAGGTGGAGGGGGCGATCTTGCAGTCGTGGTCGGTGAGGACCCGGCAGATCGGCTCGACGCCGCCGAAGCGGTCCTTGTGCTCGTCGATGAACGCTACGAGCGTGTGTGTGGCCGGTCGAGCTCGGCCGCGAAGAAAGATGCCGCAGCCTTCAGGATGTCGTTCGCCCGTTTCAGCTCGGCGTTCTCCTTCTTCAGCCGCTTCAGCTCGGCCGACTCCTCCGTCGTCGTACCCGGACGGGCGCCGGCGTCGATCTGGTCCTGCCGGACCCACTTGCGCAGCGTCTCGGTTGTGCCGATGCCCAGTTTCTGGGCGACCGCTTTCATCGCGGCCCACTCGGTGTCGTAGTCGGGCCGCACCTCGGCGACCATTCTCACCGCACGACGGCGCAGCTCAAGCGGGTACTGGGAAGGACGTGCCATGACTCGATCCTCTCAAACGATCGAGTCCCTACCGAACCCGGAACGGTTCACAAGCCACTGCAACTGTGCGGCGATTGCCTGGTACGCGCTGGAGCTCCTGCCAGGTCTGACCACACCACCCCGGCCCAACCCTGCTTCGCCGGTTCCGTCTTCCTCACGACTCCCTCCGGGGCCACCAGTCCGGTTCCCCGACGCCCCTCTCCCACCACAGTCGCGCAACACTCGTCGTGCGTCGTACCTGCCGGTGACGGCGCGCCGCCGTCACCGCCTTTTCCCCCGAGGCCTGTCTCTACCGGTAGTTGAGCTCGGCAAGTTCGGTGGCGAGCTTCTTGGGCAGGCCGGTGTGACCGAGCAGGGGAAGGACTATGTTGCGGACACCGCGGACGATGGCGTTATGGGTGGTGGCGATGCGGGTCATCCGGTCAGTGAAGGCGACCACCCGCTGAGCAACGGGGCGACGCCGGGCCTCGTAGCCGTCGAGCTGCCCGGTGGCGAACGCCCGCCCCAGGGCATAGCCGTCCTGGATACCGGTGTTCATCCCCTGGCCGCCGGCGGGACTGTGCACATGCGCGGCGTCGCCGGCCAGCAGCACACGGCCAGCCTTGTATTGGTCGGCGACCCGGTGGTGCACCCGGAACCGTGAAGACCAGGCACAGGCGCTGACTTTGGCCTGGCCGGGGGCTCGTTCGTCCAACAGTTGCTGGACGAAGGCGAGGTCGGGAGAGTCGGGAGCGTCGTCCACGGTGGCGACGACCCGGTAGTGACCGCCGGGGAGCGGCGCGACGACGGTGAGACCGGCAGTGCCGAAGGTGAGCGACACCTCGCTGGGGCCCGGAGCCCAGTCCATCACGACGTCGGCGAGCACGAAGGACTCGCCGTAGGCGCTGCCGGTGAACCCGATGCCCGACGCTTCGCGCACGGTGCTGTGCATGCCGTCAGTGCCGACGGCGTACCCTGCACGCAGTATCTGCCCGGTGCTCGTGGTCAACGTGACGCCGTCCTCATCCTGGACGACCGAAGTGACCTCGTGCGGGCGGTGCACATCGGCGCCGAGCGCCCGCAGCCGGGCCAGCAGCACACTCTCGGTCTCGTACTGGGGAACCATCAGCGTGTAGGGGTGGGCCGTGGGCAGGCTGTCGAACGGCACGGTCAGCAGCCGGCGGGAGCCGTCGCGGACGGCGAACCGGGTCACCTGGATGCCGCGCGCGATCAGCTCCTCGGAGGCTCCCAGCTCGTCCAGAACCTCCAGGGTGCGGGCGTGTACGACGGCCGCGCGCGAGGTGTTCGCGCCCTCCGCCAGCTTGTCCAGGACGACGAAATCGATGCCGGCGTCGGCGAGGGTGACGGCGAGCGCGAGGCCGGCGGGGCCGGCGCCGACGATGGCGACCTCGGTGCGGGCGGGGAGTGCGGTGGTGTTCATAGCGGAGTCTTCCGTTCGCATCCAGAAGGAAAAACAACAGACGTTGGCCTACATCCGTTGACAGATTGCCCTGACCCCCACTGGAAAGTCAACCTGCGTTGGCCTACAATTGTTGACATGATGCCGGACAGTGAGACCACCAGCACAGGCAAGCGTTCCGATCGAACCAGGGCCGCGATCCTGCGCGCCGCACGCGAGCGATTCGCGGCCCAGGGCTACGAACGCACCACCATCCGCGCCGTGGCCTCCGACGCCGACATCGACCCTTCAATGGTCATGCGCTATTTCGGCAACAAGGCACAGCTCTTCGACGCGGCGCTGGCCATCGACCTGCGACTGCCGGACCTCACAGCCGTTCCGCCGGACGAACTGGCACGGGCACTGGTGCGGCACTTCCTCGAGCGCTGGGAGAGCGACCCGGCCGACGACGCACTGCTGGTCCTGCTGCGCTCGGCGGTCACCAACGAACACGCGGCAACCCGGATGCACGAGATCTTCGCAACCCAGATCGCACCGGCACTGGCCGCGGCCCTGGGCCCTGAACTCGCCGCACGCCGGGCCGGCCTGGTCTCCTCCCAACTCCTCGGCCTAGGACTGACCCGCTACCTGCTGCGCCTTCCTGCAGTGACCGCCCTCACACGGGACGAGATCGAAGACGGCCTCGCCCCGGCCATCGAGGCCACACTCGAGCCGAGCCAGCTGCTGTTCGGAGAGGCTGGTGACGCGACCCGCTGAGGCGTGGCCGCCGGTGAATACCGCAAGTCGCGAACGTGACCGTATACCCAGCAGTGGGGCGCTGACGTGGTACCGGGTGCCCAGTTCGATGGTGCGGGGATGACATCGGCTGCGGTCGCCAGCATCGATGATGCCGCCAGTGGCACCTTTTGCCTGTCGTACGCAATGGCCCGCAAAGGTAGTGCCGGCATCGAGCCCCCCCCCAAAAAAATGAGGCGTTCTTTCCTGCCGAGGTTGTTCGGTTCGAGCTTCAGGTGTCGCGCCGGTTGTGGTGGATTCGCGGATGACTCTGCGGCTTGAAGGGCGCGCAGATAGGCAGTGGGTGGCAGGTAGGTAGGTCCTGGCCGTGACCGCTCCAGGCCTTTTCGGATGCGCCTGGAGGGCGGTGTACCGTAACGCGATGATCACATTCCCTTTGGCTGTCACCGACGATGTTGTTATGCGCCCGCTTGAGGCAGCGGATTCCAAAACGCTGTGCCGGGCGTATCTGCGCAATCGTCATCATCTGCATCCTTGGGAACCCCGTAGGAGCGAGGATTTCTTCACCGCGCAGGGGCAGGCCGAACGCGTGAGTGGCCAGTTGAAGGAGCGAGACGCGGGGCGTGCGGTTCCATGGGTGCTGGCCGTTGGGGACGAAGTGGTCGGGGCAGTGACGTTGTCCAATGTCGCGCTCGGGCCGTTCCGCAGCGCGAATCTCGGATACTGGGTTGATGCCCAGCGTGCAGGACGTGGGCTGGCGACCGTGGCCGTACAAGCAGCCTGCCGGGCGGCTGACGAGCGGCTTGGTTTGCACAGAGTGGAGGCAGGCACGGTGATCGCCAATCGGGCATCGCAGCGAGTGCTGGCCAAGTGCGACTTCTCCTTGATCGGTACCGCGCCGGAGTACCTGCATATCGATGGCAAGTGGCGTGACCACATGCTGTTCCAGAGGCTCCTCAACGGCCGCTCTCCCTTGTAGCGCTCTTGCTGGGGTCGTGACGTCAGAGCGCGGTCATGGTCGACGATGGGGGCGTGTGTCCCAGCGGTGGGTGGTCCAGGCCCGGCGGATCAGGCTGCGCGTGGTGATGATCGCGTCGGCAAGATCGAAGAACGCTTCGATGACGGTGGTGCGGCGTTCGTAGCAGCAGACCAGGCAGTGGAAGGTGTTCTGCCAGCCGAAGGTCCGCTCGACCCAGCGTCGCGGGATCACCTTGAAGCCTTTGACGCCCGGGGCACGTTGGACAACTTCCACGTCGATGCCCCGAGTTCGTCGACCCCGGCGGTGGACGGTGTTCTGGGCCCTCCTACTGCACGGAGAGCTCTGCATCGCGCCTGCCGCGAGGAGGCGCAGTCTTGTGTCCTCACTGGCGGCACGGCGGGAGCCCTGCGGCGCGACCGGGTATCACGACTTTCTGCTTATAGGTACGGATTCCTCATGGATTCACCGTCATCTGGAGGTGTTCTGGAAGGGCCAGGAAATCCATTCCAGCTCCGCAGGCAGTGATTCTGATGAACAAGGCCAAGATCTCACGTCCGGGGCACCGCCCCGACCTGCATGCCGCTTCCACCGGCGAGCGCGTGTTCGTCCTGCCTCTGGAACACGGACCCCTTTCTCCGGCCTTGGCCCGTCGCAAGTCCCGCTCGGTCCTGGCTACGTGGGGACTGGACGACGACCGGATCTACGACACACTCCTGGTTATTTCCGAGCTCGTCACCAACGCTGTCTCCCACGCACTCCCGCCCGTCGTGCTGTACCTGCACGCCGCTGCCGAAGGTTCCGGACCTATCCAGATCCATGTCAGCGACGGCGGCTCCCAGGCCACCCCGGACAACTGGGTAGCAACCCGGCCTGCCGATGAACACGGCCGCGGCGACATGATCGTCTCGGCTCTCGCCGCCCAAGTCGGAGCGGGACGCGAAACCGAAGAGATCGTCGACCATTGGGCAAGCCTTGATGCGGCCTGATCTGGATGATCCTTAAAGGTCGCGTCTGCAATCCGGTTGCAGCACCGGGCCAGCCCTTTCCTCCCGCGCTGATCGAGCCCTTTGGGAGCTCCCGTGGTCACGTATCTCTACAGACTTACTCGTCTCTACTTCCGCCGCACGAGACGAATCATTGCCCAGGCCGGGCTGGCTTTCCTGGTGGTTGTGGTGTCGGGCGCGGCAACCGCGTCGTCCTTCGCCTCGTCGACCTTCTAGCCCCAGGAACTGGAGTCCAGCGTGCCTTTGACCTGATCGAAGAGTGTTGCCCCACCATTATTTTGGGCGGCCAGGTCGGTGTCGATTTCGAGCTTCACGTTCGCGGCCTCGCGGAGCACGGCTGTAGGGCGGCGCGGGTCTAGGAAGTGGCGGCCACGGTCAGTTCGACGGTCAGCGTCGCTCCTCCCCTGGTGGTGATGCGGAGGAGGTAGGTGCCGGTGGTGTCGTCGGCGTACAACTTCGGCAGTTTGAGCAGGCCGTCCGCGTCGGTGGTGAGGTCGGTAAGGGTGCGGACGGTCTTGCCGTCGGCGTCCTTGAAGTAGGGGCCCTTGTCGTTCTCGCCAGCGTCGTCGGCGGACTTGACGAGGGTCGCGGTGGCCGCGACCTTGCCCGCGGCTGCGCCCTTATAGGTGGCCTTCACCTCGATCTGCTCGGCGAACTCGCCGCCCGGCACACAGGTCGGCGCGGTGTCGGCGGTGCGGGCCAGGGCGTCGGCCTGACGGGCGGTGACGGTCGCCGTGTAGTCGAGGCCGGACATGACGCGGCCCACGACGGTGGCGCGGACGGTGACGTCACCGGTCTTCTCCCCGGCCACGAGCGCGGGCGCGGTGGCCGTGCCCAGCCAGTCGGTGACCACGGTCGCCACGCTCTCGCCGCCCGTGAAGGTGGTGTCCGTGTCGCCGATGACGGTGAACCTCACACGGACCTTGGCCACAGGCTTGCCGGCGTCGTCCTCGGTCCGCACGGTGATCTTCCGCGCGAAGGTGTCGCCGGCCGTCGCCGTGAGCTCGCCGGTCCCCCGGTCCGCCAGGTGGTCCACCGTCTCGGTGGACGTCGGCGGGGAGGTGGGTGGGCTCGTCGGGGACGGTGTGGGCTGGGACGGCTTGGAGGGCTTGGACGGCTCGGGGGCGGGGCTCTCAGGGCCGCCGCTCGGCGGGGCCGTGGGCGCCGAGGGTGTGGGGCCGGGGCTCGGCGAGGCTGGCTGGTCGCTGTGGTGCGAGGGCAGCGTGCCGGTGTCGTTGGGGATCTCGTGCGTGCCCTTGCGGTAGTACTCCAGCCACGACAGGACGGTGTTCAGGTACGCCGTCGAGTTGTTGTAGCTGAGGATCGCCGCGTTCAGCTGCGCCTGGACCGACATGTCGTGGTCGAAGCGGCACAGGTAGTGCCCGGCGGCCAGCGCCGCGTCGTAGACGTTGTTGGGGTCCTTCTTGCCGTCGCCGTTGCCGTCGCGGCCGGCCCATTCCCAGGTGGAGGGGATGAACTGCATGGGCCCGACGGCCCGGTCGTACGTGCTGTCGCCGTCGTACGCGCCGTGGTCGGTGTCCTTGATGCTGGCGAAGCCGTTGCCGTTCAGGACCGGGCCGAGGATCGGCGAGAGGGTGGTGCCGTTCGCGTCGACGCGGCCTCCGCGGGCCTGGCCCGACTCGACCTTGCCGATCGCGGCGAGGAGCTGCCAGGGAAGATTGCAGGCCGGCTTCGCCTCGCGCAGCGACGCCTCGGCCCGCTTGTAGGCGGCCAGCACACTCGCGGGGATACCCGCTTGCGCCGCGCCTGCCGCGCCCCTGCCCGTGGTCGGTGCGGGCTTTAGGCTCTCGAGCGGTGGAAGATCCGTGAAGTAGAGCGTGCTGCCACTCGCGGTCCACTTATCCGCGTTCGCGTCGGTGTGAACACCGGCCCTCTGTCTGCCGTTGCCGTCGGTGCTCACTCCCGGGGCCTGCGAGGCGGACAGAGCCGCGACCGCGACCGCGACCACAGCGGTGGCAGCCGCGCCCTTGCGCAGCCTCCTGCCGAATTGCGCCGCCATTGAGTGAACCCCTCCCACCGACGGCCGGCCGAGCCGCCGCCTCTCGAAATCTTCTGTGCCTGGCCCGCTCCCCCGGCACAGCGGCCCAGGCGCCCCTAGGGCAATGTCTGGCCATCAACGTCCGGGCCTGGCCAATGTGTTCGCGGCCGGAGTACGTACAGGTTGACGGCCGCGCGGCCGACTCGACGGTGATGTTGCTGCAGCGTCCGCCCGTCGCGGTTGACCGCGTCGGTCCCGTACCGGCAGGGGCGCGGCGGAACCGACCAGCGCGAAGCGCGCGAAGGACTCCGAGGTCAGCACACCCGTCGCGTGTGACGATCATCCCGAGACCCACGCGAACCTCTTCAGGCACGGACCGAGGTTGGTTGCCTCGGGCCGGAGGTTGCTCGCGCCTTCAGCAGGGCTACGACGGCGACGCGGCGCACCCAGCGCGCGGAACGGCCGAGCCCCCTGCGCAGGGCGGGGTCACGGGCTCCTTGTTAGGCATGATCCGCTCCCAATGATCAACCGACAGGGGCAGACTGTGTCCCCGGAACGGCTGCTTCGTGTGCCGACGCTGTCCTATGGCCCCTGCCTACGGTCTTCCGCGTCGGGCACACCCGGGACGTGGCCTCGATACTCCACGGCGTGGATGTCCTCATACGGAGCCGCGCCCCTGGCCGGGACGCCCACGATGTGGAGGGCTCCGTCGAATGCGGCTCTCTCCCGCCCTCGGTCCGTGGCGCTCAACAACAGGGGGTGGGGCTGCCCCCATCTCCGTCACCCTCCGCCGCCGCCAGGGTCCATGGTCTTGCCGAGGCTGAGGTGATACACGGCGGGCAGGAGCCTGCCCCCGCCGCCGCCAGGGTCCATGTCAGGGCTGACGGACCGACTTGCCGTCACCGAGTGGTTTCCGTCTGTGGGGGTGCCCACAGCATCGGCGTGAGCCAGCGTCGGGACAGACACCGCGGCAGCGGCCACAGCCGCCACCGCAAGAGCCTTGCGGGTTCGATTCAAGTGCACCATTCCTTGGCAGGGCCGGCCGAGAGCGCGGCACGTCGAGTGAGGCGAGTGCGCCTCGGGAAGCCATCCTCAACGCCACCCCGCAGGTGGACTTGAGCAATCAGTGCTCAGGTGAGATCAAATCCCGGTTGTGAACCGCACCTGGCCGACGGAAGGCCCGTGATGCACGTCGGTTGCGGCATCAACGTTCCAGGGGGCAGACCCTCGTCACCGTGGCTGGTTTCACCAACGGTCAGCGTGCTCTCATCTTTGCGGTGGCCGGAGGTGCGGGGCACCTGGCACTCCAGATCGCCAAGGTCTGAGGCACATACGTCGGCCGCGACGGCTGTTCGCCGGGCGCGGCTACGACTTCGACGAGTAACGCCGCCTCATCCGAGCTCGCGGCATCACACCCAAGATCGCCCGCCGTGGAGCCTCACATGGCTCCGGCCTGGGCCGGACACGATGGGTCGTCGAGCGCCCCTTCGCCTGGCCTCACCAGTTCAAACGACTCCGCATCCGCTACGAGATACGTGCCGACCTCCACCTCGGATGTCTCCAACTCGCTTGCAGCATCATCTGCTTGAGACGACTCAAACCTCATTCCGAAACGGTCAGTCAAGCGTCACATCGGACTGTTGAAGAGCGGCGGTCAGACTGGGTATCAGTAGTTGCACCACGCGCTCGGCTTCCATCGTGGCGAGGGGATGCAGTTTCAGCACGTACCGGCTGATGATCACTCCAAGCGTCGCTGTCAGGGCGTTTCCGGCCCGTTCGGCAGCGCGTCTGCCGCCGATGTGTGCTGCCAGACGGCCGGTCAACTCTCGCTGGACGTACTCTCCGAGGGCGCGTTGGAGAGCCGGGTCCGCCTGCGCACGGGTGACCAGCAGAATCAGAGGTGGGCCAACCTCGGGGTTGTCCCATGCGTCGATCAATGCCTCCAGGATCGCCTGGGGCAAATGCTCAGGCGTGCCACGCAGGGCGCGCTCCATGATCTGGCCGGGGGTCGTCTCCAGAGACATGGCGGACCCGAACAGCCCCTGCTTGGATCCGAAGTAGTAGCTGATGAGCGCTTGGTCCACATCGGCAGCCGCCCCGATTACCCGCATAGTCGTCGCGTTGTAACCGTGTCGCAGGAACGATGTGCGTGCTGCCGTCAGGATACGTTCCTTGGTGTCGGAGCGACCGGAGGGCCGCCCACGAGACCTGCTCGTCATTGCTGACCACCACGCTCAGCATGGCTGCCGTCCTGCGGGCGACTGCCCGCATCGCCTCCGTCCGCCACGTCAGGGCGAGGCGTGGCAGGCCGGTTGCACCAGCCCCCGTTGTCCGCTGCGCCCCCAACAGGACGGGAGCCATTGAGGCTCAGATGTTCTTCAGCCCATATCCAGAGGGCGGCCAGCGGGATAAGGAGCGCTCTGCCGTGGGTGTCCAGCGTGTAGAACACCTGGCGTGACGCGTCCTGTGCGACCGTTCGGGTCACCAGGCCAGCGGCAGCCATCTGCGCCAGGCGCAGGGCGAGCGCTTCTGTGTCGATCCCTGAAACACGGTCACGGAGCTGCGCAAAGTCCGCTGGCCCGTGCCCCAACGCTGCGATGATCGGGCCGACTCCGGGTGTCCCCAGCATTGCGAGGGCATGAGTCAGGGCTGCAACCCCTTGGATGTGCTGCGAGGATGCGAACGAGTCCGTCGGTGGAACAGACGGCGGGATGGTCATAGCAGGCCCCTTTCCCTGCGGCGCAAGGCGATGTCTTCAAGGCGTTGCATGCGGGTCCAGTGCCTGGGCGGTTGGTCGGTATCGGAGTCGTGACCGGGCTGGAAGATGCTGTCGAAGCGTGCCGGCGGACCCAAGGTTGCGGCCCCGGCACGTTCCCGGCCGCCCGTAAGCCGTGGCGGCGGCGCCCGCGCCTTGCAGTTGTGGTGTCAGAGCTTCAATCTCCGGATCCCGGCCTGGTGTCCAAGGGCCGCGAACGTGGCGTAGAGCGCCTTGTGTCGCGGCCCTTGGACCATCGCGATCGTCTTGGTTGTGGCACCGAAAATGCGAACCACGTTTGTGGTGAGACCGCCTGGCAATGACTGCCCTGCTGCCTCACCACCGATGTGTCGGCCTCATCCCTTCCCGGTCGTGGTGAGTTCGGCGTCGGTAGGTGCGGGTGCCCGGGTGGGCTTGTTCCGCAGGAGGAGAGCCACGGCAATCGCTCCGAGGACTGCCGCTCCGGCTCCCGTGAGCAGAGCGAGATGCAGGCCGGAGGCGAAGGCTTCACGCGCGTTGTCGATCAGCGAGACGTTGCCCGTCTTGGTTCCCACAGCGTTGGCTGCTGCGAGGGACGAGCGGGCCGCCTCCTCGATGGGCGAGGGAACTGCGCCGAAGTCGAGCGTGTCGCGGTAGCCGGCGTTCAGCGCGCTGCCGAGAACGGCGATGCCCAGAGCTCCGCCCAGTTCGCGGGACAGGTCGTTGACCGCGGAGCCGACATTCTGCAGGCGGGACGGCAGTGCCTCGGTGATGGCCGCGGTGGCGGGCGTCATGGCCAGACCCATGCCTGCACCCAGGGGGATCAGACCGGTCAGGATCAGCCAGTAGGAGCTGCTCTGGTCGAGTTCGGCGAGCACGGCCAGGCCGACGGCAACGGCGATCAGGCCCACGAGCCAGGGACGGCGTGCCCCGAATTTCGCTGCCAGCTTCGGCGCCAGTCGGGCGCTCGGGATCATGGCGGCGGACATGGGCAGCACGCTCAGTGCAGCCACCAACGCGCTGTCGCCCCGGACGAGCTGGAGGTACTGCATGACGACGAAGATGAAGCCGAAGAAGGCGAAGAACTGGAGCGTGATCGACAGGGTTCCTGCGGCGAAGAGCTTGTTGCGGAACAGTCGCGGGTCCAGCAGGGGGTGGGGGTGACGCAGTTCCCAGGCGACGAAGCCAGCGAGCACGACGAGCCCGAGAGTGATGCCGGCCAGAGTTCGGGCGCTCGCCCAGCCGTGCTCGGGTGCCTGGATGACTGAGTAGACCAGGATTCCCAGGCCCACCACAGTGAGCGTTGCTCCGACTGCGTCGACGCGCTGTTTTTCAGGCTCGGCGGATTCCGGTACGAAGATGTAGGTACCTATGAAGGCGACGACCGCCAGAATGACGTTCAGCCAGAAGACCGAGCGCCAGGACCACACTTCAAGCACGGCCCCGGAGGCGAGCAGGCCCAGTACGGCGCTCGCTCCTGCGACGGCCGCCCAGACACTGACCGCACGCGTCCTTTGCTCACGCGGGAAGGTAGTGGTGATCGTGGACAGCGTGGCCGGCATGACGAATGCGGCCGCCACGCCGAGCACAGCCCTCAGAGTGATCAGCACTGCCGGTTCCGAAGAGAACGTCGCGGCGATCGAGCCGCCTCCGAACAGTGCCAGACCGCCCAGGAGAGCCCTGCGCCGTCCGAATCGGTCGCCCAGGGTTGCGGCGAGCAGCAGGAGAGCGGCGAAAACCAGGCTGTAGGCGTCGATGATCCATGACAGCTGCGTCTGGCTCGCGTGCGTTTCACGGGCGATGTCGGGCAGAGCCACGTTGAGCGACGCCATGGCCGATACGACGGTTGCCAGGGCCAGGCAGGTGACGGCCAGGACTGCGCCGTGACGTACTACCTTTTGGCCTCGGGGTGTGAGGCGCCGATTCATGAGAGGCGTCCTTTCCGGCTGCTGTGTTGCGCTGCTACCGCAGGTGGACCCGATGCCGCCAGGGAGCGGCGTGGAGCGGAGCGCAGGGTCGGTGGGTCCCGCACGCAAAGCGTGCGACCTTGTATCGAGGTTGATGGCGGTTACCCGGCCACATTTTTCGGGGAGCATCGTGCCGCCATCCGCCGAGTCGGCTGCCACGGCCTGTCCCTTGAGCTGGGAAGACGTAGCAGAAGCACGCTCATCACGAGACTCGGCTTGCCCCCACATCGCTTAGCCAACAAGCGTTGGCCAACGCATGTTGAAAGAATGCACTCTGCGCCCTGGAAAGTCAACGCGTGGTGGCCTACGTCCGTTGGCATGGAAGTATGCGAACCCGGAAAAGCCCCCGCACCGCGCCGCTCGCACGCGGGCAGCCATCCTCGACGCCGTACTCGACATCGACCTGAACCTTCCCGATCTGTCCACCACCCCGGCCGATGAACTCGCCGAGGTCATCGCTGCACTTCCTGCAGCGCTGGGAACATGACGGCGCCGACGACGCTCTGTTCCTCCTGCTGCGATCCGCCGTCACCAACAGTCAGGCCGCCCAGCGCATGCGGGAGATCTTTGCCGGCCAGGTCGCTCCCGCCCTCGGCGAAGCCCATTCCGGGAAGGTCGGCCCGATCTCCACCCAGCTGCCAGGCCTCGCACTCACCCGCCAAATGCTGCGAATCCCAGGCGCATGACACCAGAGGAAGTCGTCGTCGCCCATACGCCTGCCATCCGCAGCATCCTGCAGTCGCCCCCATCCACCCCCTGAACCACTTTCGTATCTCCGCCCCAGCGTCAGTCATCCCCAAGTGAAACGACGAGGCCAAACCCGGAGCCAAACATGACCGGCCGGACAAAACGTTCTTCGAGGAGCGCTGTTACGCACCACGAGGAAAACCGCCCGCCCGATCCAGACGGATCGGGCGGGCGGTCTCACCTCCGCTCCACCGCGTGTCCAGGACGACGTCCTCTCAATGGCCGTCCCCTGTCGGGGTCAGCGTTCTTTCGCGGATGACTCTTCCGCAGGTGCCGTCCGATACCGGGGCATCACGAGACGCACAGCTAGTGACCTGAGTCAGAGGTTCGTCGTTAGTCGGGCATGAGTCGTCCGGGTCCGAGGATTCCGCCGTTGTCGGTCACTGATGCCCAGCGGGCG
>NZ_JBVHLK010000036.1:0-35522 GCF_055559015.1 Streptomyces sp. NPDC024698
GCTGGACCGGCACATGCACCACCTGCCACCAGCCCCTCCCTGCCAGAACACGTTCGACACCAAGAGCGAGACAGACCTAACGGAGTCCTACTAGGACTCTGGTGACGAGGACTTCACCCGTCATTGTGTTGAGTACCTCCGGGCCGTCTCTGGGCCGTCCGACGGTGCTCAACGACAACCAACGCTGACAACCGTCGACGGCTAAGTCGCAGGTCGCAGCGTTGATCGGTTGCAGGGGTGCAGGTCGGAGACCCCGTCCCGCACTTCTTCGGCTACTGGGTGTATCCGACTGCTCTCGACTCACCCTCGTTATCGTCAGTGAGGCCCCTCCGCGCCACTCCTATCCACCGCCGACTTTTGTGCGCCGTAGTCCGGTTGCTGGTCAGTCGTGCAGGACCGGGAAGTTGGGATGGAGATAGCGCCAATCCAGCGCCATGTTGCGTAGGGCTTGGATGACCGCACTCGGCAGCTCGCCGGCAGCCACGAGTTCCTCGTTCAGGTGCTCGCTGCCGCCGCGGAGGCGTCCTGCGCCGGTCGGCTCGCCGAGAAGGTCGGTGCTGAGTGTGTTCTCTAGCCACGGATCCCCCTGCACGCCGGAAGCAATGTGCAGTTCGATGGGCGGCGTGGGAATCGACGCAGTGCCGAGCAGCTCCAGGGTGAGCGTGGGCAGGGCGTGCCGGATCAGCGCGCGTACGGCCTCGTAGCACGCTTGTACCCACAAGTCGTTTGCGATCTTCCTGCCACCGGTCCAGAGAAGCAGGTCGAAGAGCACGTCCAGGCTGCTGCCGCCGTTGGGCAGGGTGGCACTGCACTCCAGGCGTATGCCCGCCTGATGTGGAACCGGGAACGAGATGGCCGGCCGCGAGCCGGACGTGACGACCGTTCCCGTGCTCGGGATCGATCGTCCATGGCTGCTGGTCCTGGTGGGACCCTACCCGCTGCACAAGCGCGTGCAGCCGCTCTGGCAGCTTGTACGCGCCTGTGAGACTGGGCGCGCTTAGCGACCGCATGAGGACGTCGACCGTTGTGCCGTGCAGCTGAAGACGGGCGGCCTCCCTTCGCAGTGGCCGGGAAACCGCGGCACGGATGACTAGGTCGGGCGGCGCCGCAGCCCTCTGGAAGCGTGTGGCCGAGCGGTGGTCAGGCAGGAAGCGCGGGTCACCGGTGTAGGCAAGCACCGGATCGGCGGCCTGCTGGAAGAGTGCGTACACGAGGCGACGGTCAGCGGGAATGTTGCGGCCGTCCAGACGGACTCGGACGACTCCCTGGTGAAACAGCGGTCGGGGCACGCTGCCCGGGTCAATCCGCACTACGAGAAGGAGCCGGTCGTCCACAGTGACCGGGATGACATCCGGCGTCCAGCCAGGCGGGTCGAAGGTGGTCGCCATCTTGCTGACCAGCCTGTCTTTGTCGATCGCCTTGACCCCGACCAGTTCCCCGGGCAGGTTCTTGTGCTTAGGGTGGGCGTCAACGCCGATGAGGACGATGCCACCGTAACTGTTAGCCATGGCTGCGACGGTGTCGGACACTGCATCGACATTACGTTTGTAGTCGAGGGTGAAACTCTCTTCCAGCTCCAGCGCCAGGAAGCCGCGGACCATCTCGCTGTTGATCAACTCGACGGGGGCGCTAAACGGGGAATGTGCGAGATTCGGCCTGGTCATCAGCATGGCGTTCCTGCACCCTTTGGCGCACACGGTTTCTTTACATCGGCGACTGAGAATGGAACGCCCTTCAGCGCTTCAGTGCTGGCCTCTGTTCGCGCGTGCGACTCTCTGCCCCACCGCTTGCGGCCGACTGCCAGATCGGAACTGAGCTGACGTCCGCCGATCCCGCGCACCGGAGCCGCACCAGGTGAGTGTCTAACTGCGTGACAACGCCGACGAACATCGGCGGACGAACACGAACGCGTGCGGACCGTCAACACAGGTCGGAGGTACGACCGCCCAAGGTAGAAGCCCCACGCAAGTTGCTTCGGGACGAAGAGGTCGCTGGCTCATTCGCTGCTTCACCAGCCACGAAGCCCTCCTGCTATGTCGGTAACCAGCTGGCAGTCCCTGCCGATCAACCCACTACTGAAAAGTCGAGGGCCGTTGCCAGTACTGGTCGACAAAGATGGACCCGTGGCCTTCATCAATGTTCAGGGCGGAGCCGCAGCCGGACCGTATCGGTGTCCCTGCTGTGGCTTCATCACCCTCGCCGAACGCGGAGCGTACGCGATCTGCCGTGTCTGCTTTTGGGAGGACGACGGCCAGGACGAACACGACGCGAGCGAGGTCCGAGGCGGCCCGAACCGAGGCTTGAGCCTTCGAGAGGCCCGCCGGAATTACCAGGAGATCGGCGCATGCGACAAGCGCTGTACCCGCTTCGTACGTGCCCCACTGCCCCACGAGCATCCCGACGGCGGCACGCCGTACGGCACGGGGACCAGCCGCACGCGTCCCTGAGAACCGACCGCACAACATTCATCTCCGCACAACAAGGGCACCAGATCAGGCGGGGAACAGAGCGTCGTACACGCCCAGGAGCACGGGCCGGTGCCCGTCAAGGTCGCCGAAGGCGTGCTGCGCGTCCAGGGCTCCGTGCCACAACTTCCCCGAGGCCTTGTCCTCGGGCGCGGCCGCCAGGCGCAGCCAGGCGGGCCCTCCGGCGGCGGTGCGGGCCGGAGCTCCTAGAGTGCGTCCGGCCCACCCCCAGAACTCCGAGCCAGGCTCCGTCCGGACGTCCAGGGCCCGGGCGGCGCTGGCGTGGTGGGCGCGCATGCACTGTTCGGTGTCCGGGTCAGGGGGAGGCGAGTACAGCGGTGATCGGTGGCATTCCAGGCTGCTTGCGTCTGCACAAGGTCGTCGGGGAGGTCGGTCGCGCCCACACCCGCATTAGGTCGCTTGT
Source organism: Streptomyces sp. NPDC024698 (assembly GCF_055559015.1). NCBI lineage: Bacteria > Bacillati > Actinomycetota > Actinomycetes > Kitasatosporales > Streptomycetaceae > Streptomyces > Streptomyces sp. NPDC024698. Next base: position 2,890 of record NZ_JBVHLK010000036.1, read on the forward strand.
TTGAATTGCGTGGCACTTCGGACTCGTCTGGACCGCCCCCGTGGTCGGGGCGCGGGCCCTGCATGGTCGGGCCTATGGTCGGTCAGCCGACGGTCGGTGCAGCCTTCCTCGGGGCGAGCGCAGCCTCCAGTCGGGCCAGCCTCTCGTAGAGAGCGCGGACCAGACGGGCGCGGTTCTGGACGCAGCGCACGGTGCCTCCAGCTTCGCGGGCAGCCGGCCTTCCGCCTCGCAGGACGACGTCGGCGAGCGCCCGGGGTCCGTTGTCCTTGGGCAGCTGGTTCGCGCAGCGCCGGACGTCGGAGGCGACCGCGCGGGCGTGGCCGGTCAGCTGGAGGCCGATCTGCTCGTAGTCGCGGATCGCGAGCGTGTCCTCGCCGGTCCAGGCGCGGACGGCCTTGACGAGGCTCTCGTACGGCTCGCGGTCGAGCGGGAGCTCCGCCTCGATCAGCCCGTCGGGGTCGTACAGGACCGAGTAGCTGCTGGTGTGCATGGCGGGCCTCGCTGCCGGGGCGTCTTCGCGCGGGTGGTCGGCGGTCACCGCTGAGGGTCCTCGCTGCCGTCGGCTCCGTCGTCCCGGTCCTCGGTCCACTGGGCGAGGAACCGGGTGAAGCCCTGGTCTGCTCGGGCCAGCAGGGCCGGGGAGGGGGCGCCGTGGGTGTGCAGTTGAAGGCCGCGGCGCTCTGGGGCTGGGGTGGTGGAGTCGGTGTGTGAGGGTGAGGGGGCGCTTCTGGTGGGACTGTGGCTGCTGCCCATCGTCGGCTAGTCCGCTTCGTGGGTAGGTTCGATCCCCGTGTGGTCGTGGTCTTTGCCGGTGCGGGTGGGGTCGGCGGCGTGGATGAGTTGGCGGAGCCCGCCGGAGTAGACCTGGTGGTCGACCATGGCGGGCAGGATGGCGGCGAGGTGGCCGGTCAGCACCGGGAACTCCTCGGGGTCGAGCGGGGCCAGCGCCCGCCGGGTGGCGGCCTGGGCGGACTTCGGGTCGCGGTGGTCGACGAAGCTCGCGCTGCCCAGGGTGAGCAGGTAAAGCCGCCGGTAGCAGGTGATCGCCTCCGCGGCGGTCATACCGGCCGTAAGAGAGTCGGCGAGCTGCGGCTCGACCAGGCGCTTCAGCAGTTGCGGGCCGAGCCAGGGCCGGCCGCCTCGCAGGGCGACCAGGCCCGGATGGGCCGTCAGTAGCTCGTACAGCGCGGTGAAGCGGATCTCGGAGGCGGTCGCCCAGTCGGTGCCGGGCGGGATCTCGGGCAGGTGGGCGGCGAGTTGGTCGGTCACCAGGTCCAGCAGGCCGGCCAGGTCGGTGCAGCGGCGCTGGAGCGAGGCGACAGAGATGTCCAGCGCGGAGGCGAGGGTGCGGAAGCTGAGTGCGCCAGGGCCTTGCTGATCCACGATCAACAGGGCTGTCTCGGCGATGCGTTCGGGAGTCGCGAGGTCCAGGGAAGCGGATTGCCGTGGCATGTGAGTCAGCGTACGGTACGGCGTATCGTCACGGTAGGCTTCCATCTCGTTACGGAGGCGCCATGCCTCGCACCACGGCGCTCGACCCGCTGTCCACCGCCGTGAACACTGCGGCCTTCACCGACCGGCACCTGGCCAACCTCGCGGCCGGCTCCCTCGCTGCCGTCCGAGTTCCCGGCTTCCTCGACCGGCAGACCTGTGCCAGCGCGCTGGCCGCGCTGGACCGGCTGCCCACAGCCGACCACGACCCGGCCCGGGTGCCGACCCCGATCCTCCGCTTCGGCCCGGCGCTCAACGACTACCGCGTCCAGCAGGACGGCCGACTGGACGCCGAGCGGTACTGGCGCGACGCCGAGGCGGCCCGGGCGGCCTGGCACCGGGCAGGGATGCGCCCGCACCCGATCACCGTCTCGCTGGCTCGGCTCGGCTCCGCCTCGGGCGCCGCCGGCACCGCGGCCACCATCGGCGGAAGGGCGGTCTTCGGCGGAACCCTGCGCGAAATCAACGCCGGGGCCCTGGTCCACTACGACTCGATCACCCGGGAGTTCTCCGCCGGGCTCTTCGACCAAGAGGTCGTCGCGCAGCTCGCGTTCAACGTCTGGGTGGCCGTCCCCGCCGCCGGCGGGACGACCACCGTGTGGCGCCACCGCTGGGAGCCGACCGACGAACAGCACCGCCAGGCGTACGGCTACCAGCCCCAGACCGTCGAGCACTGCCAGCGGGTCAGCCTGCGGCCGGAGCTCGGCGACGGGCTGCTGTTCAACCCGGCCGACTTCCACGCGGTCGAGCCCTGCCCCGGACAGCGGCGGATCGCCTTCGCCCTCTTCCTGGCACTCACCACCACCGGCCAGCTCATCGCCTGGTCCTGACCCTCTCCCACAGCAGGAGCAACAACGTGCACCAGCTCACGTACGGCGACATCAAGGCAGCAACCGACCGGATCGCCGGACGCATCCGCCCCGTCACCCTCGCCCCCGTCGACCCCGGCGCTATCCGCACTGCACACCGTGACCCCCCGGACGACCGCGAGCCACAGGACTGCGAGGTATGGCTCGCGCTGGAGTACATGCAACACACCGGCTCCTTCAAAGCCCGCGGTGCCCAGAACTTCATCCAGGCCCACCGCGAGGCCGGCACCCTCCCGGAGGCGGGGGTGAGCATCGCCTCCGGCGGCAACGCCGGACTCGCGTGCGCGTGGGCGGCCCAGCAACAGGGCGTGCGGGCCACGGTGTTCCTCCCGGCCACCGCCCCGGAGGTCAAGGTCGCCAAGCTCCGCGGCTACGGCGCGGACGTGCGCCTGGTGGGCTCGGAGTACGCCGAAGCGCTCACCGCCTGCGAGAACTTCACGGCCGCGACCGGTGCACTCCCCTCCCACGCCTACGACCACCCCCTGATCGCCGCCGGGGCCGGCACCCTGCTGCAGGAGATCCGCACCCAGATCCCGGGCCTGGACACCGTGGTGGTCGCCGTCGGCGGCGGCGGCCTGTTCGCCGGCATCGCCACCGCCGCCCAGCACCACGGCATCCGCACCGTCGCCGTGGAACCGGAGAACTGCCGCGCCCTCAACGCCGCCCTCGAGGCCGGCCACCTCGTCGACGTCACCGTGGACTCCGTCGCCGCCGACTCCCTCGGCGCCCGCCGCACCTCCGCCATGGCACTGCACGCCGCCCAGCAGGAAGGCGTGCACTCCGTGCTCGTATCGGACAGCGAAATCATCCGGGCCCGCCAGGCACTGTGGGACCACCGCCGCATCGCCGTGGAGCACGGAGCGGCAACCGCGCTCGCCGCCCTCACAGCCGCGCCGCACCATGTACCCGACCGCGACCTGCTCACCAGGCCGTCCCGCAACTACCGCCCCGCCAATGGCGAGAAGGTCGCCGTCGTGCTGTGCGGAGCGAACACGGACCCCGCACAGCTCACCTGGCAAACCTCCGAGCACTGACCCACCAGCCCGAATGGAGAAGCCCCGTTCCTGGCACAGCAGGAACGGGGCTTCTCACTGAACTGCGGCCCGGCCCCTGAGCAAGTCCCCTCGTGCGAAGAGGTCGGCCCGGCCCGCGCAAGCCGTCAGCGGCCCGCAGGTTCCGGGTAGCGCTGGCGGCGCCGGTCCGGGTCGTCGATGCCTGCCGGCGGGGGCGGCTGTCTCCTCAGCGGGCAGCGGTCAGTTCCTCGTCGCGGTCGACGGCACCGGTGTCAGAAGGCCCCGCGCCTGGACGGCGGGGAGGGACAGGGTGCGATAGCCCACGCTCTCGAACAGGACGGTGATCCTGTTCCCCTCCTCGCTCATCACCTCGCCCTCGCCCCACGTCCTGTGTCCCACCCGCGTCCCGGGCGGGAAGGCGCCGTCGGACGCCACGGGCCCGAGCGGCTCAGGACCCGTACCGGACAGGATGTCCTCCGTCCGCAGGGGGGCCTCCTGCAACTCCTTCGTACGGGCGCAGGTGTCGCAGCCCGCGCAGTCTCCTTCCGCCAGGCTCTGGCCGAAGTATCCGAGCATGTGCCTGCGGCGGCAGCCGTTCGTCTCGGCGTACGCCCGCATCATCTCCACCCGGGAACGCTCCAGATCGACACGGGCGGAGGCGATGCGCACCGCCTCGCGGACGCAGGCGTCCCGCCGCGCCCCGGGCACGGCCGCGATGGCACCGCGCTTGCGCGTCGTCACGGCTCCGGCCTCCTCCAGCAGGTGCAGCATCGACGTCAGCGGGGTCGGAGACAGCCCGGTCCGTTCGCGCAGATCGGTCGCCGTGACCGGTTCCGGGTGCTCGCGCACCGCGTCGATCAGTCCGCCCAGTACCTCCGGGTCGGGGGGTGTGCCCGTCCGGAACCGCTGCACGCCGAGGTCCTCGGGCCGGTAGGCGAGGATCGCCGTCGACGCCTCTCCGTCGCGGCCCGCCCGGCCGATCTCCTGGTAGTACGTGTCGAGGGAACCGGGCACCGACGCGTGCAGCACGAAGCGGATGTTCGGCTTGTCGATGCCCATCCCGAACGCGGAGGTGGCGACGACCACGTCGAGTTCGCCGTCCCGGAAGCGATCGTGTGTGCGGGAGCGTTCGGCCGCCGCCAGCCCCGCGTGATAGGCGGCGCTGTCGAATCCGAGCGCCGACAGCTCCCGGGCGTACTCCTCCGCCTCCCGCCGTGTTCCCGCGTAGACGATGCCCGGTTTGGCCTCCGCCGCGGCCCGCTCCACCACCCACCGGCGCTTGCCCGCGTTCTCCCGGTGCCGTACGACCTCCAGACTGATGTTGCGGCGGTCGAACCCCGCGACCACCTGGTGCGTCTCGCGCATGCCGAGGCGCTCCACGATGTCGGCCCGCACGGGGGCCGCCGCGCTGGCGGTGAGGGCCAGGAGGGGAGGCCGGCCGATGCGTTCGCGGACATGGCACAGGGACAGGTAGTCGGGACGGAAGTCGTATCCCCAGGAGGACACGCAGTGCGCCTCGTCGACTACCATCAACGCGGGGCCGGCCGCGGCGATCTGCTCCACCACCTCGTCCTTCGCGAGCTGCTCGGGCGAGACGAACAGGAAGTCCAGGCGGCCTTCGCGTACGCGCTCCCACACCGCCTCGTTGTCCCGCGGGCGCTGGGCTGAGTTGACGGCCGAGGCATCGGATCCCTCGATGCGGGCGAGATGGGCGACCTGGTCCCGCTGGAGGGCGATCAGGGGCGAGACCACGACGGTCGGCCCGTTCAGCAGCACCCCCGGCACCTGGTACACGGCGGACTTCCCGGCGCCGGTCGGCATCACCACGATGGTGTCGCGTCCCTCCATCACGGCTGTCATGGCGTCGAGCTGGGAGGGGCGCAGTCGCTCCCAGCCGAACACCTCGCGGGCGCAGCGGCGCAGACGTCTCCTGAGTGACCTGGCCTTGAAGTATCCGACCTTGGCACGCATGGCACTCCTGACGCCGTTCTCCGGTGAGTTCAGCGCTCGTGTACCCCCGAAAGGGACGGGAAACGGTCCGCTCGGGAGGAGTTGCAATTCCTCGGAAGGTACGGTTCCCCGGCCGTCGGCGGGAGACCGGGCCCGGTCAGGCGCGTACAGATGAACGTACCCGGGAAGGACCGCGTTGCGAGCTCGGCGGAGTGATCAAGAACGTCATCGCCCTCGCGGTCAGCCTCGCCGGGGGCTGGGCATGGGCGACAACTCTCGTGCCCTGCTCGTCACCCGCGGCCTCGCGGAGACCGCGCGTCTCGGCCAGGCGATGGGCGCCGACCCGCTGACCTTCTCCGGCCTCGCCGGGGTCGGCGACCTCATAGCCACCTGCTCCTCGCCGCTGTCCCGGAACCGAACCTTCGGCGAGCACCTCGGGCAGGACATGAGCGTGGAGGAAGCCACGACGGCGACGGGGCAGACAGCTGGCCAGAGGGTTGTGACGGCCCATCCGTGATGGCTATGGCTGGAGGAGTACGCGGGCTCTGAGCAGGGTGAAGGCGGCCACGAGCAGTACCTGTTCGAGTGGTTCGCGGTTCGTCGACGATTTCGCCGTCGCGGTCGACTCGGTGGACCTGTTCGTCGCGTCACCCGGACACCGGTTCGAGCGCCGTGGCCGAGCAGGTCCTGCTCGGCCACGGCCGCGTTCGCATGAAGACGGGCGACGCATGAAGTACCGGAAATCGGCGTGCCGGCCGGTCGGTACCTCAACAGTGGGCCAGAGGGGCATCCTGTCGCGGATGGGAAGTGGAGTCGGTTGAACTGGATGCGGAGGTTCTTGGACGGCTTCAGGCTACCGTTCGGAGGTTCCCGAGCTGGGGAAGTGGTGCTTGCCCAGGGTTGTAGTGCGTACGCGGAAGGTGCCGTCGGGGGCCGTTTCGGAGCGATCCCGGATAGTCCCGGCGATCGTGCCGGGCCACTTGGTCGTGCTGGACCAGACCGCCTCCGCGAAGTCGGCACCGTCGGTGCGGGTTCCACTCAGGTCGGCCCCGACCAGGTCCGCGCCGCGCAGCCGGGCTCCGACCAGCTTGGCCCCTCTGAGGCACGCTCCGGTCAGCTCGGCTCCGGCCAGGTCCGCGTGGGTGAGGTCGGCGCCCGTCAGCTTCGCGTTGTACAGAAAGGCCAGAGTGAGCCTGGCCCTGATCATCTGGGCCTGGGAAAAGTCCGCGGCGAAGAGATGGGCGCAGGTCAGGTCGGCTTCGGTGAGGATGGCCTTGGTCAGGTCGGCCTCACTCAGGTCAGCGGAGGTCAGCTGGGCCCGCAGGAGCTTCGCGCCGCGCAGGTCCGCCTTGTCCAGGGCGACATCGGTGAGGTCGGAGTCGGTCAGGTCGGCCCCCGTCAACTTCGTCCCCGAGAGCAGGGCGCCAGTCAGGTTCGTACAGGTCAGGCGGGCACCGGACAGATTCGCGTCCACCAGATAGACGTCTGCCAGGTTCGCGCCGGTTAGGATCGCGCCGGTCACGTCCGCGCCCACGGTGTTCGCTCCCGACAGGTTCGCGCCCTTCAGCCTGGCTCCCGACAGGTTCGCCTGCGTCAGCCGTGTCCGGGTCAGGTCGGTCCGGCTCAGGTCGGCGCCCGTCAGGATCGCTTTCGTGAGGTCGGCCCGGCTGAGATCCGTTCCGGCGAGGCTCACGCCCACGAGATCGATACGGTGCAGCTGCGCGCCTGACAGGGAAACGGCTGTGCCGGACTTCAACGCACTCCTGAGGCCGGCCCGCCCGACGGGTCTGGCGGGCCGGAAGGCCCGCGTCTCCTTGCCGTGGCCGACGTCGCCGGCGCGGAGCGGCCGGAACGCCGGGGCGGCATCGCAGAAGGCGATCAACAACCTTTGAAGGAAAGGAGGTTGACTCTTCTCCTTGGACTTGTAGGGCTCGGGCGACCAGCCGTGCAGGCGGTACACGTCATCGAAGAGCTGCTCCGAATCGTCCCGCATCCGGTCGGCCAGCCCGATGGGCCAGACGGTCTCCGAGGTCCACCGCGCCCCGGCCAGGTTCGCGCCCGTCAGCCCCGCGCCGCTCAGGTCGGCACCCGTCAGGTCGGCACGTTCAAGACACGCCTCGGTCAGGTCGGCACTGGTGAGGTTCGCCCGGATGAGCACCGCCCCGCCCAGGTCCGCTCCGCGCAGCCGTGCTCCCGCGAGGTCCGCGTCCAGCAGGTCCGCGTGCGTCAGGTCCGCTCCGGTCAGGTCGGCCTCTGTAAGCCGTGCCCGGACCAGCATCGCCGAGCCCAGCTCCGCTTGGTCCAGGCGAGCCCGCGTCAGGTCGGCGCCGATCAGATTCGCCACATAGAAGAAGCTCCGGGACAGGTTCGCCTCCCGAAGGCACACGCCTGGCAGCGTGCCCAGTTGCGCGTAGACCCAGGGCAGATCTACCCCGGTCAGGTCCGCCCCGCTGAGGTGGGCGCCTTTCAGGTTGACCGGCCGGGCCACCTCTTGCGCGCGGATGCGCCGGGCCAGTTCGTCGGCCCACGGGTACGGTCCGTCGGCGGCCACGGGAGGGTGACCGGGCGCCGTGTACCAGTACCGGCGGTCGGTCAGCCGTATTTCCGTTCCCTCGTCCAGGGCATCGGGTACCAGGATCCGGAGCACGAGCCGGCCGGCCGGCTTGAACACGATCGGGGCGACGACTCCCAGGACCAGCGCGATAAGGGACCTGACCGCATTCGCCGCCCCCGCCGTGCCGGCCCAAGTCGCCGCCGTACAGCCGACCGCCGCACCCAGGAGCGCGTGCAGGCACAGGCCTGCGACGAGGGCTCCGACGCCGGGCCCGTCGGGGTAGTCCCACCGCCCGTACCGGTGCGTGAACGGGTCTTCGTCGCGCAGGAGAGCAGCCCGGACGATGAGACATCTGTACAGGGCGGCGCCGACCAGCCCCCACACCGCATAGGACCACATGAGGTAACGATATGGGTCGGGCGTCGATCACCAACAGGGCCATTCCACAGGCTGGTTGACGCCTCACCGGGATGACGGACCGGGGTTGCTCCACGGCGCCCGGGCCGGCCGCGACGGGTCGCTCCCGATAGCGTGGTCTGACCGGCGCCGTCCACGAGGCGGATCTCACCGCGTGGAACGGACGCGCCATCGCCGTGCAGGGCCTCGAACGAGCATCAGGTCTCATACCGCTCTCTCGCAGCGGGTGGTTGGGCAGGGCTGACGTCCAGAACCGTCACGCCCAGCACGTGCATCGGCTCGACGCCGACCTCCAGCAGCACCCGCGTCATGATGAACGAGGAGCCGGAGCACGTGTGTTCCTCCCCGTGGGCCCTCCAGCGGATTCGGCTGGGCACCCACAGCGTGTCGTCAACCTGATAGGCCAGAGGTCTGCCGAGCCGGCCGTCAAAGGCCAGGAGCCCCGTGCCGGGCACCGGGAAGTCCGGGGCGAAAGGCCGCGCAGGCCCCGTGATCACGGCCCGCACCTGCTGCACAACCGACTCCGATCGCACCAGAAGGTCCAGGCCCTGGGCACTTACCGTCACTTTGGTACCCCATCGCTTCAACAGCGCGGGAATGCCGTCCTTAATCAGACCCAGGAAAAGTGACCTGTCCGTGCCCAGACGCTGTTCTGCTTCTGCACGCAGATCGGGGTGAAACGCGGAGCGCGCGGCGAAGTCCTGGTTACCAGAGAGAAACCAGAGCATCTGGTTCCGGTCTTCGAAAGCGGCGAGCAGGGTCAGCCAGACCACGGTGTCCCGGATGCTGTGGGCTTCGGCCTTGCCGACGTCTCCGTCGACCGATGCCGCTCGGGCGGGGAGACGGCGTTCGGTCACTCGGTCCAAGGCCTCCTCCGCGGCGCCTTCGGGCGTCGGCAGGATCGTGAAGAACGCGTGGAGAGCCTCACGCCAGCGGCAGGCAGCGTCTTCCGATGAACGCCCTGTCAGCTGCTGGGCCTCGAAGTGGCGGTGCGCGAGGTACTCGATCGCCACCGTCTGGGGCACCGCGAGGGTGTGCCCGTGCAGGTCGGCCGTCGTGTGCAGCATCCTGAACACGCCCCCGTCAGGGAAGCCGGCCAGTTCAAGCTGGTCGGTGTCGAGGACGATTAGTGCTCCTCGGTCCGTGTCCGGCAGATATGGGTTGGACATACGTCCCATCGACCAGATCCCCTTCCCTGCCGCAGTCGCGGCCCGTTCTCCACCCGGCCCTGCCATAGGACGAAGCCGGTGTCCTCCGCAGCGTCGAACGCGTGGGCAAGGTCGCCGCCGACGGCGGTCAGGAGAGCGACTTGCACGTTCCGCTTGCTTGATCGGCTAACCTCGCGCTTTCACGAAGCGGGCTGTCCCAGGCTTGATCAGACAAGCGCAAAGCGCCCCTGACCTGCAACGATAGGACTTGCTGAGGGTCCTGTTAGTTGCGACGAAAGAAACAACTCCCAGGTGAAGAAGCGTAGCTGGTCGTACCCGCCTGTCCGAGTCGAGGGCAATTGGGGTCGCCGAAGACGTACTGGACGGCTGGCCCAAGGGCATGCGGCTGATGGTCCGCAGGTCGCTGCGGCTCGTGGGAAGTAGGTCCGGTCGGCGTGTGATGTTCAGTCACGGCCCATGGGGGCAGGGCGGCCAGCAGAGTGAAGACGGCGGCGTCAGCCTCATGTGGCAGGTCTCGGAGCGCGCGGGTGTCAGCTGTTCGCGCGGCGGTGATCTGCGAGGAGCAGGGCCAGCGGTCCGGCGGGGAGGAGGAACCGGCCGTCCTGCACGGTCTGAAGTGCCTCGGCCATCGGCCACCACGACAGCTTGAAGTCCTCTTCCGTCTCGGTGAGTTCCTGGGCGCCGAGTGTCAGGATGCGGGCCTCGTAGATGTGGACGCGTGCTGGGGAGCTCAGGGTGATCGCGCGTGAGCCCGATTGCAGCCACTGCGCGGCGCTCACTCCGGCTTCCTCGCGCAGCTCGCGGCGGGCGCGGTCCAGTGCGGTCTCGCCGTCTTCGCGGCGCCCTCCGGGCAGGAACAGGTATTCGCCTCCGTGGGCTGGGAAGTCGGCCCTCAACAGGGCGACAAGGCCGTCTGCGTCGAGGACCACGACGACGGAGGCGTCGCACATTGGTCCATCGCTCATGCGGATCGAGCGTATCGGCCAGTTGCGCGCCCACGCGGCGGAAAGAATCCACATGGTCCAGGCCGTCTACCGCGGGGGTTGCGGCTTGCGATGCCTGCCCTTTCCCTCGCCGAGGAGCTTGGGTGCCAGGGCTTTGGGCGGCGTTGGATCTCCCGCAACGCCCGGGTACAGGAGGTTCTTCGCGTCGTTCAGGTTCGCCACGAAGCCGTAGGGCTCCCAGCAGTGTCCATTCCACCGTTCGATGGCGCGCGGCGCGGCGGGATTCACGTGCGCGCCTTTGAGGCCGTGGCCTGGGGTGATGGGGACGGCACGGAGTCGGCCGATCTTCGCGTCGCGGCGCGCGGCCCAGTCCGACAGCGGTTCGTCGTCCATCGTGGCGTTCCTCACTCTGGCGGTTGTCCCGGAATGCTCGAGATGCCTGCCCGAGGGTGCAGGCATCTCGATGGGGCCTACTTCCACTTGTGCTCTACCAGCGTTCCCGCGTCATCAAGGTAGCCGCGCAATTCGACCTCGGGAAAGGGATCTTGTCGTCGTCCCGGATGATCTGAGCGGGACCGTATCTGACATTTTACGTAGCAGCGACAGGGTGTCCCGGTCCCTCAGGAGCGCCAGGTTCAGGCCGAGCCGGGCCTCGCTCCGGCGGGCCCGCCCACGACTGTGAGCAGGTCCACGACGAAGATCAGCGTCGAGCCCGCCGGGATCAACGGAGAGGGTGACTGGTTGCCGTAACCGAGACGCGGGGGAACGATGATCTCGCGCCGGCCGCCGACCTTCATTCCCCTTACTCCCCGGTCCCAGCCCTTGATGACCCTGCCACCGCCCACGGCGAACTTGAACGGCCGGTCCCGCTCCCAGGAGGAGTCGAACTCTCTTCCGGACGCGAACGTAACCCCGACATAGTGAACCTGGACGACCCTGCCCGGCTTCGCCTCGGGTCCGTCCCCGATCACGAGGTCCCGGATCGTCAGCTCCGTGGGCGCGTCACCCTCCGGAACCTCGATTCCGGGCTTCGTCAGTTCGCTCATCGCGGTCCCATCGCTCGCCACCGGAATCCCTCGCACAGGCCGGCAGGACACATGGACATTCCATGCGGCAGGCGATCACGCTACCGGCAATGCCCATGAGGCCGTTGATATCACAGCGCGTCATCCGCGTCTCCGCGCAAGCTCCGTCGGCGTTCGTGCCACCCGACCGATCTCCGACATCTTTGCTCGTACCTCACCGAGGCGGGAAAGGGTGTAAGGGTGCCAAGGAACGCCAGGCCCCGAACTCGACAGGACGGGTGATGGCCTGCGGCAGTCAGTCCAGTCGCCGAGTCGCACCCCCGCGAGCAGGCAATGGCCGAACGGGCTGGGCCGCCTTTGCGGCGACGGGTCAGGAGACGCGCAGCAGGGTGGTTGCGGGGCGGATTGCGGAGCGTCCGAATTTGGCTCGGATGCGGTCGCTGGCTTCTTCGGCGAGGAGGCGGGCTTCGCGTGTCCGGTCGAGGCTGATCTGCTCGGCGACCTGGCCGGCGGCGCCCGCCGGGTCTGCGAACAGGGCGGCATCCCGTAACCTCCGGCCGGCCGAGTGCGGCCCTTGGCCAACCGGACGGACACATCCGGCGCCGGTGTGTGAAGGGCCCCGGGCACGCGGGTCACGCGGCCACGGGCGGAGCGCCAGGAGCAGGGTGCGCCTGAGTACCGCGTCGGTCGGCGAGGAGGGCGAGGGCGATACCGATGCCGGCCCAGATGGTGAGGGTGAGGGCGGGGAGTGCGGCGCCTGAGCTGTCGAAGAAGGCGTTGGCACGCAGGAGGCTGCCGGAGGCGCCCGGGGGCAGGATCTGGCCCAGGGAGGCCCAGCCGGTGGGGAACCAATGGGGTCCGGTGGCAAGTCCGGAGAGCGGGTTGCCCAGGAGCATCATCAGCGCGCCGCCGAGGGCGAATCCGGCCATGCCGAGGAGAGCTTGGAGGCCCAGGAGGGTGGTGGACAAGGCGGCCGTGCCCAGGATGAGGCCGAGGGCGGTGAGCCAGTAGTTTCCGTCGACGGAGTGGGTGGCGAACTGGAGGACCGCGGCGATGGCGGCGCCTGCCACCAGGGAGAACAGGAGGGCTCCCGTGATGCGGGTGCGCAGTCCGCGGTGTCCGGGGAAGACGCTGCCGAGGATGAGGGCGGGGAAGATCCCGCCGAAGATCATGGGGAGGAGTGCGGCGGTCAGTCCTGCGCCGCGGGGGTCGTCCTTGGTGAAGGGCACCAGGTCGTGGACGGTGGCACGGGTGGTCTGCTGTGCGGCGACGTTGTCGCCCAGTGCGATGAGGGCGCTGGTGGCGGAGGGGCCGCCCGCGGTTGCTGAGTAGATGTCGACGTCGTGAGCGGTGACGGCGAGGCCGCCGGCTATGTCCCGGTCCTTGACCGCAGTTTGGAGGGCGGCGGGGCTCGGGTAGAGGCGGACGTCCCAGGCGTCGCCGTCGGCGCTCTGCCGGAGGGCTTTCGTGGCCGCTTCGGGGCCGGTGACGCCGAGAGGGACGTGGTGAGGGCCGCTGTGGAGCGAGGGCAGTGCGAAGGCGCACAGCATGGTGGTGATCAGAGCTGCCAGACCGAGGACGACCAGGGTCAGCTTGCGTCCCGTACCGGGCCGGATGTGGTTCGACATCGTGGGTCTTTCGTTGTTCCGGAGCATGTGAAGAAGGCCGTGCTCGTTGTCGGCCGGGCCGTGGGAGGCGGTTGTACGGTCTTGCGAGCCGGATGCGGCGCGTACGGGTAAGCGGTCCGCTCGGCTTTGCCGGCCGGACGCCGGGGCGGCCCTGGCGTCCGGCCGGTGATCTCAGATGCGGGCGGCCGCGGCGGCGACGATCCAGTTCCTGAACTCGACGGCGTAGTGCCGCAGATGGTGCTCCAGGACCTCGTCCGGGCACGTGACGGGGAAGTAGACCGTCAGGTTCGCCGTGAAGCCGTCGGCGGTGTCACCGAACTGGATCAGCGCCCGTCCGACGACGGTGCCGTCGGCCAGGAAGAGGTTCGAGGACATCTTGCGCGGAAATTCGGCCTCTGGAAGGAGCTCGTCCGCATCCGCCGCCCAGGCCAGTGCGTCCGTTCCCCAGCCGCCCATGTAGAAGTCGGCGACGTGGGGGCCGATGTTCTCCACCACGCGCGCGCCGGTCTCATCGGTGCCCATCACATAGTGCTCGGGGTGCGCCGCGAGAAGCGGCTTCTCATCGCCGGCGAACGCCTTGTCCATCCAGGCCAGGAAGGCGCCCGAGGTGAGGCCCTTCGCCGCGAGCACGGTGGTGCCCCCCTTGAAGGCGCCGTCGGAGGTACGGGCGCTCTCGCGCAGGAAGGCGTTGCCTTCCTCGATGTCCGCGGCCAGGAGGTCGAGGAGCCCCTGGCGCCCCAGCAGCGTCCGGAAGCGCTCCAGGGCGCGGCGGGCGTAGAAGAGCTCGAAGTCGTCGATGCTCCCGGCGCCGGTGGGACCGGCCTCAAGCGTCACGGTGACGGGCTGGGAAGTCTGGTTGTCGGTCATGGGCGAACCTCCAGTAGAATGCGAATGTGAATTCACATTCGCATCATGAGAGTACGCCGAGGAGTGCGCCAGTTGTCAAAAGATCCTGTTGAGGGCGCCGCAGATACCATGCGGGACATGACCGAGGAGCCCGAGCGCCCAGCGTCCTACCGGGAACCCCAGCAGGCCCGCAGCGCCGCGACCCTCGCCCGCATCCTGCGGGCAGCCGAGGAGATCGCCGCCACATCCGGCCTGGAGGAGATGACGATCACCGGCGTCGCACAGCGCGCCGGTGTCTCCGTCGGCACGATCTACCGCCGCTTCGAGGACAAAGACCAGCTGATCACCGCCCTGACCGAGCGGATGCTGGAACGCCGCGAGGAATACGTGGCCGAGCAACTGCGCGCGGCCGAGCCCTCGCTGCCTGGCGTCATGGACGCCTACGCGCACGCCCTGCTACAGTCCTTCGCCGACAGCAGCAGCCTCTTCCCCGAACTGCTGCGCACACGGGGGGCCAGGTCACTGGACCGCGGCGCCCGCACCATCACCGAAGTCCACCGCCTCCTGCTCGAAGCAGCGAACCCCTACGCCGACCAGATCCGCCGCTCCCAGCCCCAGCAGGCACTGGACACCGCGGCCCGTGCCATCCTCGGCGCCTGCTTCCACAACTCCGTACGCCCCGATCCCGCCACCGGCGAAGCGGCCAGGCGCAGGTACGCCGACGAACTCAGCGACATGGCGATCGCCTACCTGTCCACTCCCGACCGGCGCCGCGGCGCCGATACCTGAGCCGACTGCGGTCTCACGATCGGCCGTCGTCCACCGCTCCGGCCCCGCGCGGTACGCGCTTGCGGGGGACGATGGAACGGGGCGGCTGGGCGCGCATATGGCTGCGGACCCGACCGAGAACGTCGCCGAGCGCGGCGGTGTCCTGGTTCGACAGCGGTGCCAGCAGGAGACGCTGGACGACCTCGACATGTCCGGGAAGTGCGCGGAACAGCGCTTCACGGCCTGCGCGGTGGCGGTGACGACGGTGCTGCGTTCGTCATCACTGGCGCGTGCCTTGGTGACCAGCCCCGCGTCGATCAGCCGGGCGACCTGATAGGTCAGCCCGCTACGACTCCGCGGGCGGCGAACAGGCGTCGTGCGTAGGTTGAGGGGAGGCGGCGGAAGCGGCCGTCGTCGGTGCTGCCGACGGCTGCGGTGTGACCGCACCGGGCCCGGGTCACGACGGTGATGCCGCCGGTGGCGGCGGCTTGGCGGTGCCAGCACTTGCGCACCAGCGGCTGCCACCGCTGCTTCACCACCTCGTCAATCCTCACGGCAACGTCGGGACGGGCGTGCTTGCGGGAGGCCTGGGAGACGTTGCGGGCCGCCGTCCTCGACGCCCTCTCGGCTCCATCTAAACCAATCGGTTGTGACCGTGCCAGACAGTTCAGAGCCTGGCACAGCGAAACCATCGCGCAGAAGCGCGCGGAGCACCTGTCCCGATGCATCTGCTTGTACCTGCATGCGTGAAATAGAGGTGAGTCTCCCGCAGCGACTACCAGTATTTCGGAGGCGAAACATGACCGACTGGGTGGTAAAGCCAGACGGTGGCTGTCCGGAGGGCCACGAATGTCCCCATGGCGCCGCTGCTGGCCCGGCCCCAATGCCCCGAAGCCGGGTTTGTCCGGAGTGCTTCGTCCATGGGCGCGAGGAGACGCGGCTGTGCCTCTGCCTGACCTGCGGCCACATTGGCTGCAGCGACAGTGCGCCAGGCGCCCACGCCACCGCTCACTACGCATCCAGCGGTCACCCTCTCGCTCGCTCCATGGAACCAGGCGGTGAGCCATGGGCTTGGTGCTACGTCGACGAAGTTTTCCTCGTGCAGCGCGGATCGGCCAGACGCCGCGCGTCCGCGGCATAGTCGACGGCATCTCTGGACAGCGGCAGCCGCAGCAGCGATTCCGGATGACGCGCCGCGGCCACCACCTGGGGACCCGTGGCCAGTCGCCACTACGCGAGCGCACGCCCCAGTCCCCGCGAGCTACCAATGATCAAGAGTGTCTTGCCTCCACCTCAATCGCCTTTCATGTAATTGGTTACTTGCTGCTGTACCCGGATTTCCGGACGGCCCCGCCCTGCGTACACCGTGTCTCGTGCGGAGGGCGGGGCCCAGCGGGATGATGGAGGGACGGCGCGCAGGGGCGGTGACATGAGTGAGCGATCCAGTGGTGATCGCGGCGGGCCAGGGCCGGCTGCTTCCTGGTCCGACCGGCGCTCCGATGGCGGTGAAGATCGACGGTGCGGTGACGGGAGGCGCGTATTCACTGATCGAGTACTCCCACGCGGCAGGAGCGCCCGGACCCCCGCCTCATGTCCACGCGTTGCACGAGGAGGCCTTCCGTGTACTGGAGGGCGAACTGAGCCTGGACGTCGGGGACCGGACGCTGACGCTCGGCGCTGGGGATTACGCGGTGGTACCCCGTGGGATGGTGCATCGCCCCTACAACGCCGGCCTGGTCGAGGTCCGGTTCCTTTTCATCACCTCGCCGGCCCTGGACGGCTTCTTCGCCGAGATGGCCGATCTGAACGCCGCAACGGGCGGCAATCCGCCGGCCAAGGCGCTGAAAGAACTGGGCGATCGCTGGGACTGCCTGTTCACCGGCCTCTCGGCTGGTGACGAGACGACGAGGATCGTCAACGAGCCTGCCGAAAAGGCCCCTTGAGCTCGCATGAGGATGCTTTTCCGGCGAACTCACGGTCATCGTTGGCTCGGAAGCGGCCCGGTACGTTCAGGGGTTCCGGGCAGCGTCGGGCTCTGCGACGCCAACGAATTCGAGGAACACGACCGAGATCATGGTCGCTGGAGGCGGTATCGGGGGTCTGGAGGACCGCGGTCCTCTTCTGCGCCATGCTCGGGGTCCCGGCACTGCGGGTCCTGGCCGACGTCCTCATCTTCCAGCAAGTTCCTGACGAGCGACGCGGGCGAACGGTCACCGCCGTCATGACCCTGTTCGGTGCCGGTGTCCCCGCGGGCATGGCGATCAGCGGGATGTTGCTGGAGTACTTCAGCACGCCGACCGCGATGCTCGCACTCGTGGCCGTCCTCGCCCTGGCCACCCTCTACTCCCTCAGCGAGCCGGCCATCCGACAGGCCCGCTGGCTCGAGCCGTCGATGACCCCATGCGGGGCGGATGAGGCGTTGTGACTCGAGCACGGAACGTACCGAACAGTCAGGCGGCTGTGAGGGTGGCGGCCGGTAGCACCTCGGCGCAGTCGCATCAAAGGCTGACCCCGTACGAGCGCTTCAACCACTACGTACCGGCGGTACCGGGGCACCGACCGAACTTCCGGGAACCGGCGGTTGAGGAGTGGCGGCTGCGCTACCCGCTCTTCCCCAGCGTCCTGTTCGTCCTGGACGCCACGGGACCTACCGGTGTCGAACACTCGGATCAGCGCCCTGCGCGCCGGGGCCGGGCTGCTGGCGCCGTTCCGCTTCCTGCACAACGCCCCGTCCTCGTAGCGCCATTGGCCGGCCTGCTCCAGCGCGACGGCTGTACCCGTGTGGCGCCCCATCCACCGTCCCGACCAGCAAGTCCCTGGCCCGGGCGGGCGTTTCGGCAGACATAGCGCGGCGACCAGCCGCGGTCGAAGGTGTGGGCGGCACAGCCAACGCCATCGTCGAGGCTCAGCGTGACGCGGCCGCACGTGTGGTCAGCCTCATGGTTGGGTCGTGTCACCGGTCCAGGGCGGGCAGGTGGGCCAGGCCGGTATCGAACATGATGCGGTCGACAGTCTCGTGCAGTGCGCTGTCGGCGCCGATGACGATCTCTATGCCGCCGGGCAATAGATCGCGCGCCCGGTACCAGTCGCGCAGTTGCGTCTCGTCGACGTCCTCGGCAATCGGTTTGGTGCCGTGCCGGGCGAGAGTTTCACCGAACGGCACGTCCAGGTAGTAGCCGTGGGTCGGACCGCGGTGGTCGGCACGCAACTGCGCGAGCATGTCGCCGTAGCGGTCGGCGTAGAGGATGCCTTCAACGACGACGTGGAATCCGGCGTCGAGGGCGTAGCGGGCGGTCAGGTCGATCAGGCCGATGTTCGCGGCACCGGGCCGGTCGCGCTCCCGGAGCACGAAGCGGCGGAGGTTGTCCTGACCGACCAGAGCCAGGCCGCGGCCGAACCGCTCGCGCAAGCCGGCCGCGACGGAGGACTTCCCCGAGGCACTGTTGCCGCGGACCACGACCAGCCGGGTTTCTTCGGTGCCCACCATCACGGCGGTCACGCTATCGACGGCCGGTGACAGTAAGGAGGCGTTTCGGGGACGGGACCTGCGTCGACGCCTGGACGAGTGAATTCTTCCTTCGTGTACGAAGGCTACTCGGCATCCAGTTCGGGGACGTCTGCCGCTATTCACCAGTCGTGAAATTCAGTTGTCCATGGGTTTGGGAGGCGCCCCGATCCACGGTCGGATGCCGTTCACGAGTTTGCGTTCTGGTCCAAGTCTGCGGTGTGCCTGCTCCCTGTGACGGTCGGTTTTGCTGGTGGGTCTCGCGAGATCGTCCGGAAACCGCCGGTGCCGACCGCTTCCGGGCTGATGGTTGACGCGACGGTCACGAGTCCCGCTGGAGTCGCTCCGCAGCCTGAGCAGGGGTGTCGTAGTAGCCAGGCCGTGCCAGCAGGACCGAACTGAAGGAGTAGCCCTGCTCTTCCTCTGGCTCGTCGTCGGCCGCGAACGGGCGCCAGAAGCTCAGGAGCAGGTCAGAGGCGACGAAAGACGCTCGGTCGTCGGGATCCGCCTCGATCGAGGTGTACTCGCCCATGCGTTGCACCAACTCGCGGGCCGGGAGCGCGAACACGTCCAAGCCTCGGAAGACGACTCGGTCTGTCCGAGTCGACGGCCTCCCGAGCTCAACGGCTTCGAGCGCGTCGCGCGTGCAGTGGATGCTGATCATCAGTCCACTGGGACGGAAGACGTGCTGCCCCGGCTGGTCAGACTCCGAGATCGCGGAGAGATCGCGCAGCGAGTCCAGCGCCGCGTCGGCCGATTGCCGTGTCATACCGACCCGCAACGGGCCAACGCCGCTTGGTGGAGCGAGGTCGAAGTCCATGCGGGCATGATCTCAAACAGGTCTGTCAACGAGTCACGAAGGGCCATCCAGCCACGAGAGATTCCAGAGCGTGAGTGCTCTACAGAAGTTGGACCAGAACCCGCGTTTTGAAACCGCTTGGGTCTTGCCGGGGCAGCGCGGAGGAGCCGTACGATCGTATGGCAGGCGCCCGACGAACTCGATGCCGAAGACGGTCGGGCACGCTGACACCCCAGCACCCTCGATATTCGGGAGCGTCGTGGCATTCAGCCGGTTTCGGTCCCAGGTCGAAGTTCCAGCGGCCCTGACCGTGTCGCGGAACGGCGATGCCAGGCGGGCATGGACCGCTGCCCTGCCGACCCTGGCCGAGGAGTTCTTGAACCGCTGGAGTCTGCGACTGGACGGGCCGCCCCTGCACGGGGCTGTCGCACTCGTACTGCCAGTGCTCCAGGCAGACGGCTCGCCCGCGGTACTCAAGCTCCAGCCCGTCGACGAGGAAACCCGGGACGAGCCGTTCGCCCTGCGCGTCTGGGGCGCCCGTCTCGCGGTCGGACTGCTGAACTCCGCCCCCGACTCCGGGGCGATGCTTCTGGAACGTCTCGATGCCGCCCGGTCCCTCGCGGCGGTGCCCGACGGCGCTGAGGCCCTCCAACACCTTTCCGAGCTGCTGAAGCAACTTGCCGCCATTCCGGCCCCCGCCGGCTTGCGGCTCTTGGCCGACATCGCCCGAGCCATGCTCGACCGGGTCCCCACATACTCCCGCTCTCTGGCGGACCCCTCTGAGCGACGACTGCTGGCCACATGCGCGGCCGCGATGCGGGAGCTGCTCGACGAGCCCGGTGACCGGCTTCTGCATTGGGATCTGCACTACGACAACGTTCTCGCCCCTCTTCCGTCCTTGCAGGCCTCGGGACGGGCTCCCTGGCTCACCATCGACCCCAAACCCCTTGCCGGCGACCCCGGCTTCGAGCTGCTGCCCGCATTGCGAAACCGGTGGGACGACATCACCGGCTCCCCAGACGTACCTCGGGCGATACGCCATCGCTTTCACCTCATGACAGAAGTCGTTGGTCTGGACCGGGGGCGGGCCACGGGATGGACACTCGGCCGCGTCCTACAGAACTGCCTCTGGGACATCGAGAACGGCGCGGTCACACTGCAACCCGAGCAACAAACCATCGCCCAATCGCTACTGGGCTCCTGATTCCTTCGGTCACGGGGCCAGCCAGCTCGATCAGGGCGCTGGCATGATCAGACCGCGGACTGGCCAGACGCCTGGAGTGGATGGCCGCCGCGGTCGGCCACGAGAGCGGCCACGAGAGCGGGCACGATGTGGACGATCCGGTCGCCGCCTGGATCTGGTCGTACGGCAACTGGACGCCTCACCGCTACCAGGTCTACCTCTCCTTCATGCACCCCGCCGCCAACCAGCTTGCCGCAGGAGACAGTTGGCCATCCGGCGCAGCCCCGACCTGCTTGAATGCGCATCGTCCAACGCCACCCAAGGGGGATCTGGTTGACGTGCCACAGTGCCAGCCGACGCAACCTGGGCTAGACGGACGCATCAGACACACGTTCTGAGAGGGACGCCCGCCAGAGGGCGAGCGTCATCCGTCCTGCGACTCCGCCATGACCTGGTCCAGGTGGGCCCGGAGCCCATTCACCGCAGCCGTGCCCAGGTCCGAGAGCAGCGCTGGGTCCAGTCCAAGTTCCGCCGTCCGACACCCTTCGACCACGCCGCGCATCACCGCGAAGGCGAGGTCGATCCACTGCTTCTCGGTCAGGTATTCCGGCTGACTGACGGGTTCTGGCCTCTGCGGCATGGCTGCTCCTTCGTCTCCGGGCGGCTGCTCGGACTTTGTGGCCGGACAACGCCTCGTAATCAACGCTGCAAGTCTTACGGGCCTGCCATCGCGATCGCCATCCAGTTCAGCGATGCCCTTGATCTGGAGAACTACCACTCAACGGCAGGCAGGGCCGGATGTGACGGCGGCACGGCCTCGGGGTGCATGGGGCGACCTGGGATGTATCTGGCCGCGATCGCCATGCGGGTCGTCCTGGCGATTCTGCACCAGCGCCTTCCCCATCGATCGGGGTTGGTCGTCAATGCCGGGCGGGCCCGACTGGTTGTCGGAGACTCTGCAACGCCCTGGACGGCGCTGGAACCTTCCCCGAGCAGCTGCCAGGACCTCAGAGGCTGTGCCCCGTGCTCTGGCCGGTGAGGATCGGTCCGAGTACATCCGGACGCCTCATTGCGTCATGTCTGCGCACCGGCCGACAGTCCTGGCAGAGCGGATGGCACAGCTGTCGTCATGGGGCTGGGAAGCGGGCAGGCCTGGTCCCACTTCCTGTCGCGCACTTCCCTCCAGACCTCGCTCCAGTCCGAGGGACAGGGACTCCTAGGAGTCGGAACAGCGGGCGGCGACACCGTGGTTGACCTTGTATCCGCAGGCGGCTGGTTCACAGGATGGCATTCCGCTTCGTAGGCGCCACCAGAGCACTCGACCTCCGAGCTGCCGGAGCACGCGGACACGCCGTACACGACGATTGTCACGACCACCGCCCCGACGGTTCCGCTTGTCCAGGACGCACGCCTTCTGCCCATGCCACCCCTCCGTGACAGCGCGACGTTGCATTGTCGCGCAGGAACGACGGGTTCGGCATCCCCGTGCTGGCCAAACGCTCCCTGTTCGGATCCGCGGGCCGCCATAGTGCCTGCTGTGAACAGCTCGTGGACTCACGCCGGCGATCGGGGTGGCCCTTTCCGCAGCCTTCACGAACTCTGCGGAGTCGACGTCCACTTCATCACGCCCGCGTCCTGACTGCGTGACGGGCCGGGTCGCGGCCCGATCGCCCGGATCGTGTTCGTGCGCGTCGGATCCGGGCCGTCGGGCCGCGACCGTGCGAGGGGCATGGGTGTTGCCCCGGTTCGTTCAGTTCAGGCGCCACTGCTGGTTGGCGCCGCCGTTGCAGTTCCACAGCTCCAGCTGGGTTCCGTCGACGTTTCCGGGCGGCTGGTCGCCGCCGGTGACGTCGAGGCACAGACCGGACTGGACGCCGGTGATCGTGCCGTCGGCGTTCAGGCGCCACTGCTGGTTCGTACCGCCGTTGCAGGTCCACAGCTCGACCTTGGTGCCCGCGCTGGTCGCCGCACCGGCGGCATCCAGGCATTGCGTGCCCCCGTACAGCCGCAGTTCACCGGCCGCGGTCAGGGTGGCCTTCTGGTTGGCGCCGCCGTTGCAGTCCCAGATCTCGATCTTCGTGCCGGGCGCGGTCTGGTTGTCGAACGCGTCGAGGCAGCGGCCCGAGGAGGCGCCGACCAGGGCGTGCGTTGTGCCGGTGCTGGTGGCCGAGCCGGTGGACACCCGGAACAGGACGGTGCCGTGGCCGGGCACGGTGGCCGAGATCGCGCCGCCGGTGGTGGTCTTCACATGCGACCACAGGTTGTCGAGGCTGTAGCCGTTGGACGAGGCGGGCAGGCCGATGGCCGACGCCGTGGAGGATATCGTGGCCGCACCGGAGTTCTCGTTGAACAGCGCGACCGACACGTCGCCGCCCGCCAGCGGCTTGGCGAGGACGTCCAGGCCGCCGACGGCGGAGACCTGCACGCCCTGCTTGCCGAGCGCGTCCTGGTCGACCGCGACGACGTCCCGGTTTCCGAGGACGGAGGCGGTGGCGGCGGAGGAGTTGGGCAGGTCGTTGCCAGTGATCAACGGGGCGGCCATCTCGGCCCAGAGACTGAACTCGCTGCGGTCCTCGGTGAACGACATGCCGCCGTTGCCGACCTCCAGCATGTCGGGGTCGTTCCAGCCACCGGGGCCGGCGTACTGCGCCAGTTTGACGTTGGCGTGGAAGATCGACAGCAGGGAGCCGTAGCTGTCGTTGATGTCGCCGGTGGTGCGCCACATGTTGCCGACGCCCGCGCCCCAGGTCCACACGCTGTCCACGCCCCATTCGCACAGACTGAACAGGATGGCGCGGCCGCTGCCGGCCAGGGCGTCGCGCATGGTGGTGTCGCGCTGCTGGGCGGAGGTCCCGTCGTCGTTGCAGTTGTCGTACTTGAGCAGGTCCACGCCCCAGGAGGCGAAGCTGTTCGCGTCGGTCCGCTCATGGCCGAGGCTGCCGGGGTAGCCGGCGCAGGTCTTCGTGCCCGCGCTCTCGTAGATGCCCAGCTTCAGGCCCTTGCCGTGCACGTACGCGGCGGTACCGCTGATGCCGTCCGGGAACTTGACGGGGTCCGGCACGAGATGGCCGCCCGAGTCGCGGCTGCCGGCCATCCAGCAGTCGTCGATGTCGACGAAGGAGTAGCCGGCCGCGGCCAGACCGGAGGACACCAGGTAGTCGGCGACGGCCTCCACCTTCTGCTCGGTGACGTCGCATCCGAACTTGTTCCAGCTGTTCCAGCCCATCGGCGGGGTCAGCGCCAGCCCGTTGGGCAGCGCCCCGGCCTGTGGCGCGGCGCCGATGGCCCAGGCGGCCGACGCCGCGAGCAGGGCCAGGACGGTGCCGACCGCGGTACCGGCACGTCTGCCGACGGACGCACGGCGGCTGTCGGTGCGAGGTGCGCGGGGAGTCCGCAGTATGCGGACCCTACGGCGCGTGCGGGGTAAGGGGAGGCGCACGTTGTCCTTCTTTCGGATGGGGGCTATCCGACGAGCACTTCGGCCTGCCGACAGGCGTGAGTGACCCCACGTCAGGTGCGGGAAACAACCGAAGGGGATGACAAAGACGCGTGACGGGTAAGGGTGGGAAGTTTTGGATTCTGTGCGAATGCCGGGCCATACCGTCGCAGTCCACACAGGTTCCGTCAAGGGTTCACACAGCAACGGGATCGAACCCCCGGACGTCACTTCCCCAACTCGGCTTGTTCTTGACCGGGTTGGCCGGACCCAGAGGGTTGCGGGCAGGACAGGCCACTTGTCGGGACGCGTCGTCCCCACATGCTTGATCAGGAGTCAGGAATGCCGTGTCTGCACCCGATGCGGCCGGTGGCTGACGAACGTGCTCTCTGCCGCCCAGCGCCTCGACAGCACCACAAACCCCCTGCCTGTCGTCGGTACGCTGGGTCGCGACGGCGCCCTGCCCCACTCGGGACACACCCGGTGGGGGCAGGGCGCCGTCGGCATGCGCGCTGCGATCATCCTGCTGCTGTCAGGCCGCCCTCGGCCTCACGCGCCCGGCCCTGCGGGTGGGACGCCTGCTGAGAGCGCTGAGTCCATCGGCGCGACCACCTCGCCCCACCAACGCCCTGCGTTCCCGTCGGACAGCTGCCCGGCCGCTGAGGTCACGAATCGATGGAATCCACTTCCTCGGTGGCGTCCGCAAGCAGTCGAGCGATCAGGGCTCGGTCGTCCGGTCCCATCAGGTCATCGGGACCGTAGGAGCGCTTCGGCCAGTACGCCTGCCCATCGATCCAGGGGACGCCCACCGGCAATCCATCCCTTGGGCCATGAAGTTCGAGGCTGCCCTCGGGCTCCACAGGCAGGTCGGCCGGGAGTTTGCTCGCCCCGAAGAACCGGAGCCAGGTCTGTGGCAAAGGCATGAGTTCCAAGACCCCATCGGGCCGGACGTCGTCGCCCCCGGCGGCCGGGAACAACACCAGCAGGGCGGTCCCGTCGCGGGGCGGGTCGTACACCACGGCATAACGCTTGGGCACCGGACCGGGCGCGCAAGCCGCACTGGCCAGAGTCCTGGCCGTCGTCCCAGGGACTCCACGAAGACGGTAGGCCCCGTAGAGACCCAGACCTATCGAGACCGCAAGCGGGTACCAGGCATCAGGCACTATCGACGAGCCGACCAGCAAGCAGATCGCCAACAGAACACACGCGAAGACCAGCGCCGTGACCAGGGTGGACAGACCCGAGATGCTCCGCAGCGTCCGCACCCGCCACCACCGCACCGTGCGAACGTCCGCCTCTCGACGACTGCGTGCCGTGGGCCTGGGCAGCGCCGCCTGGCGCCGCGCCTCGGCCGTCATCATCGCGTACGTGAGTGCGCCAGATCTCGGCGCCGGGCGTTCTCCATCGTCGTGCAACATCGGGCCCCTCTCCCTTGCGGGTGTCACCCCGCGCCCCAACTTGCTGCAACAGGCACCGACTTTAGACCCCCAGGGTGTCGCACACGCACCAGCCCTCCAACGTAGCGCGGCCAGAACGCACATCGTGTCGGTCGGATTGACGCTGCGAGGAGGCTGGAGACAGCGGCCCTTCAGGACGCCTCCACTCACCCCCGCGTTCGCGGTCTCCCCGTAGCCCGGGGCGTCCCACCCCATCTCCCCGCCCCGGCCTGCCCAGAACCGCAGAGGTGGCCTCGGGCCGGAATCCACACAGCCTGCGCAGCACCATGACGTCCAGTTGACAAACGGCAGCCGGCGCATAGCCGCGAACAGCTCCAGACTCTCGGCGACCTGGTTCATCAAGAGGCCCGGTTCGGAGAGGAATCGCAGCGCCACGGTGTCGAAGGCGGCCCTGCCGAGAGCACTTGATGGCCCAGTGGTCCCCCTCGTCCCGGCCATGGATTCAGGCTGAATGACCGGCCCGAACGAGACCGGGCCACCCGCCGTGCACGAGCGGTGCTGCCCGAGCGACACCACGAACGTCGAGTGAGTCGTCGCCGGACCGCTTCTACCGATCCGGCGTGCGAGTTGCCTGCGGGTGGGTGCCCGGAGACGCATCTGCGCCACAAGCCTTCAGCCGCGGGAGCGCGAGCTTTCAGCGCGGGAGCGCAAGATGCGGCGCATCCGGTCGGCCCGGACCAGGAGGTTCGTGCGGACGACCGGGACAGCCTGCGCCGCCAGGTCCTCCGCTCGCTTCAGATAGGCCAGGTCGATACCGAACAGCGGGAAGAGAGTCTTGGTGTACGTCGTCGCCGGCATGGTTCCGCTGCGGTGGATGGCCGGCACGAGATCGAGGTAGGCCTCCGCGTGGGGCCTCAGCAAGTCGTCCTGACCTGCACTCCAGAACAGTGCCGCAACCGAGTGGACCGAGGCCAGAGGCACCGCGCGGTCCGTCACCAGCGTCCGCCACACCGCGTTCTTCTCTGCCGCGTCCGGGGTCGCGGCGCGGACCTGGAGTCTGCTGACCCATGCGTCAGGGTCCGGGTCGCGGTCGAGCAGAGCCTCGGCCTCGGTGGCGGTCGGACTTCCGAGCTGAGCCTTGCGAACCAGTGCCCGCCACTGGAGATCGATGTCCTCCCCGGCCTCGGTCTGGAGCCAGGCCACCTCCTCCGGTTCGGCCGCGGTGCGAGCGAAGCCGCGCAACGCCGCTTTGCGGTAGGCGCCGACGCCGGAGAGATCGCGGCACGCCGCGGCCACCGCTCGTAGCAACGCGTCCCGCTCCGACATCGGGCTCCACAGATCCGCGGCCTCGACAGCCAGGTTGAGATACGGCTCGATCGCCGACGCGGAGGTCTCGACGACCAGCACGCCGGTCAGGCACCGCACGGCTTCGGCGGCTGTCGCCTCGCCGTTGATCAGCATGTCCCAGGCCGTGGTGACGGCCACACCCCGCGCGGTCGCGGTGGGCAGGCGGGCGGCGTTGCCGAAGAACGCGTCTCTGGTCGTGGCGTCAGGTCGCGTCGAGGCGAAGGTCAGGTCGTCATCGTTGACCAGATACAGGTCGGCTCCTGCCGGTAGGCCGAGCCGGGTCCGTTCGCCCGCCACCTCGACTTCGACGCGTGCCGTCCGCTCAAGACGGTCCCCTGAACGCTCGTAGGCGCCGACGGCGAGCACTTGCGGGCGCGGCCGGCCACCCGGCCCCTGAGCGACCAGGGCGAAACCGTCTTCGTCGTGGTCGAGAGTGAGCCGGTCGGTGCCCGCTGTCTCCAGCCATCCCGCGCGCCACTGGTCCAGGTCACGTCCGTCGGCGTCGGCGACCGCCTCGATCAGGTCCTTCAGCGTGGTGCTGCCCCAGGCATGCCTGGCGAAGTAGCTGGTGAGCCCCGCGGAGAAGTTCGCCTCGCCGACGTACGTCATCAACTGGTGCAGTACGGAAGCGCCCTTGGAGTAGGTGATGGCGTCGAACGTCGCTTCGGCCTCGGAGACGTCGCGGACCTGCTGGCGGATCGGGTGCGTCGTCGGTCCCTGGTCCATGAAATAGGCCTTGAGTTTCTCGCCGGTCAGATGTGCCGTCCAGGCATCGGTGTACGAGGTCGCGTTCACCGCGGCCCAATTGCTCGCGAACTCCGCGAACGCCTCGTTCAGCCACAGGTCGTCCCACCAGCGCATCGTGACGATGTTGCCGAACCACATGTGCGCGAGCTCGTGCAACAGGTACCGCGAGAAGAGGTCCCACTCCGCTCTGGTCGGCGTGCTCCTGCGCAGGAACCAGTCCATCCAGGTGACGCAGCCGAAGTTCTCCAAAGCGCCGGGGAACTCGGGCGTGAAGACCTGGTCGTACTTGTGCTGCGGAAAGGGCATGCCGAACTTGTCGGCGAAGAACTCGAGCCCCTGGGTGGTCAGGGTGAACAGTTCGTCGGCGTCCCGGTCCAAGACGCAGGCCAGCGACTGTCGGGCGAAGAGGCCGAGATCATGACCGGCTCCGCGACGGCGCACTTCGTGGTACGGGCCCGCGTTGATGACCGTGTTGTACGTCGCCAGCGGTGGCGTCGGCGGGAAGGCCCAGCGGCGCAGGGGGCCGAGGTCTTCGATCCGGGGGTCACCGCTGTTGCTCAACACCCGCCAGCCGGTGGGAGCGGTCACGGTGAACGCCCACGGCGCCTTGAGGTCCGGCTGGTCGAAGCAGGCCAGCACGTACCGGGCGTAGTCGGGGCTGAAGTCGGTGTAGACATACGTCTCGCCGTCGGCGGGATCGACCGCCTTATGTACGCCCCGGCCCTCGGCCGAGCACTCCGTCACCGAGACCACCGTGAGGACGTTGCGCTCGGCAAGACCGGTCAGCGCGATCCGGCCCTCGACAGCCGACCCCAGCGCGACCCCGTTGAGCGTGGCGCTCTCGACCGCCGCCGCGCAATCGACGAAGGTCTCGGCGCCGGGCCGGTCACACGTAAAGGTGATCGTCGATTCGCACCGGACCCGCGAGCCGGTCACCAGATCCGCAAGGTCGACGGCAACGTCATACCGCTCGACCGTCAGCAGCCTTGCACGCCCCTCTGCCTCAGCTTGGGTCAGACTCCTGCCGCTCATCACTTCCCTCCCGGAGATTCGTTCAGAGTCCCACGTGGATCGGGTTTGTCCATCGCGTCGCTCATCGGCTGACCGGCAGCTTCCTCACAGACCTTGGAGGACAGAGCATGCGGAAACGATGAATGATCACATCGCTGCCGCAGGGTCTGATACAGGTTTGGGTGACAGGTTGACCTGCCCCACCTCTCAGGTTCCAGTTCTGGTGGCTAACTGACAGCCCTTCACGGAAGGCTGGCAGTCATGCCTCGTCCCTATCCTCCGGAGTTCCGAGCGCGTGCCATCGCGCTGGTCCGCGCCGGCAAGCAGGCCAAACAGACGGCGGTGGAGCTCGGCATCCATCCCGTCACGTTGTCGAAGTGGTTGCGGCAAGACGACATCGACAACGGGCGGCGACCGGGAACGCCGTCGAGCGAGTCTGCTGAGTTGCGGGCCGCTCGACGGCGGATCCATGAGCTGGAAACCGAGCTGGCGATCGTCCGGCAGACGGCGAAGTTCCTTGGCAAGGACAAGCTGGCCCCAAAAGGCTCTACCCGGTGATCGACCGACTCGTCGATGCCGGGGCACCGGTCGACAGGTGCTACCGCACCCCCATCGAGTACGAACTACTCTCCACACAAGACACCATCCACGCAGCCAGTTAGCCACCGCAGCTGGAACCCAAACCGTGGGGCAGGTCAGGTTCGATCACACGGTCCGGAGCGCCGGTGGGTCATGACGGTCTCGAATTCGACGCGGGGCAGTCGACCGAGTGCGGCTCGACGCCGGCGGCGAGCAGCGTGACTACAGCTGGTGCACCAGTTCCCGAACGACGAACGGCCCCCGCTCTCGCGTGGCGCTCGGTGCGGCGGGAGGCGCGTTCGACGAGAGCGCGCCCTCGGGGCGGCGCAGAGGGCCGCAGGGCCGGACAGGACAGATCCCGGCAGCCATCAGACTGCCGGGATCAGGGACAATCCGCCTACTTGGGCTTGATGGCGTCCTTGGCCTTCTCCTTGGCCGCGCGCAGGTCGCCCTTGGACTCCTCGACCTTCCCCTCGGCCTTCAGGGACTCGTTGCCGACCGCGCCGCCGACGACCTTCTTGACCTTGCCCTCGGCCTGCTCGCTCTTGGCCTGAGCCTTCTCGTCCGCAGCCACAACCACTCACACCCTGTCTCACTCGAAATAGGTTCGTCCCCCGTGTCACCCCGGACGCCACCGTTAAACCCGAAGGCTGCCGCACAGATGCTCCGCCACTGCGGGCGCCCTTAAGAGTTAAATAAGATCCGCAGGAGTGGAGAGCGATCCGCAGGGCACATGAGGGCTCGGAGGTTGATAACTATGGTTCCTATTCTTCTTGTTCTTCTGCTCGCTCTGATCCTCTTCGGTGCCGGTTTCGCACTGAAGGCCCTGTGGTGGATCGCCGTCATCGTGCTGGTGGTGTGGGTCCTCGGCTTCGTGATCCGGCCCGCGGCCAGCGGCGGCAAGCGCGGCCGCTGGTACCGCTGGTAAGCGGGCCTGATCAGTGCACCTACGGGTGGGGCCCGACGCCACGGCGTCGGGCCCCACCCGTTTCCTGTTTTCCTGTCATTGCAGGAATGAGCGTGGTGACGGCACAGATACGGGGTACGGGAGGACGTGGCCGGAGGTGGCGGCCGTGACGCCCGGAACCATGGCCTCCAGCAGGGCGCTTCCGGGTGCCCGCATTCGACGTGGAATTGAATGTGTGGGGCTCGGAATCCGGGGAACGCGGCTTTCCCGGAAGGCGTCATTGCATTCGATGACGCCTGCACAATCCGCAGTTAGTACTCCAGCTGTCGATCGTGATCTTCACGCTTGAGCGGCTTGCCGCCGGTAGTGGCTGGTCTGAGATCGTGCTTGGTGGCGGCGTCGCCAATCGGACCAGTCGAGCCGGTGGACGGCGTCCAGGGCGGGGCGGACGACGAGCGCGATGAACAGGTGCTGGATCTCGTTGCAGGTGAGCGGTATGCGGGCGTCGGATGCGGGATGATGGGCGTGTTCGTCTGCTCTGACGATGGCGAGGAAGGCGTGCGCGAGCATGGCCAGGGTGACCCAGCGCGCCCAGGATGCGTAGCGGCGAACCTGGTGTTTCTCCAGTGCGGCCAGTCCCTTTCCGGCTTGGAAGAACTCCTCCACCTCCCACCTTGATCCAGCGACGCGCACCAGCTCGGCCAGCGGCACCGGGCGGGGCGAGTAGCAGCGGTAGTAGGCCAGTTTGCCGGTGCTGCGGTTGCGGCGGACCAGCAGTTGGCGACTCCCGGGCCTGGGGTCGGCCAGGTCGATGACGGCCCAGTCGTAGAAGCGGTAACCCTTGGCTCCGGGCCCTGCGGACAGCTTCTGCCAACCCCTCCTGGGCACCTTCGCGGCCAGGGCGTCGGCGCGGAACTTCCCCCCGCCGGTGGTGACTTCGTGCGAGCATGCCACCGCCAGGACGTAGCCGGTGCCGCGTTCCTCCAGCACGGTGCGCAGGGTCGGGTTGCCGCCGTAGACCTCGTCGCCCGCAACCCATGCGGCCTGATGGCCGGCGTCCAGGAACCGGGCGACCATGCGTGCGGCCAGTTCCGGCTTGGTGGCGAATGTCGTCTCCTTGCCGAGTCCGGCGGCGAGGCAGCGGTCGGGGTCGGAGGTCCAGGAGCGCGGGACGTACAGTTCCCGGTCCACCGCGGCATGCCCGCGCTGACCTGCGTAGACAAGGTAGACGGCAACCTGGGCGTTCTCGATTCTGCCCGCGGTGCCGGTGTACTGGCGCTGGACGCCGACCGTGCCGGTGCCCTTCTTCACGTCGCCGGT
Organism: Streptomyces sp. NPDC024698; assembly: GCF_055559015.1. NCBI lineage: Bacteria > Bacillati > Actinomycetota > Actinomycetes > Kitasatosporales > Streptomycetaceae > Streptomyces > Streptomyces sp. NPDC024698. Next base: position 33,795 of record NZ_JBVHLK010000036.1, read on the forward strand.
CTCGTCGACCACCAGCACCGCCTGGTCGTCGTGCAGGTGCTCCACCACGTAGTCGCGCACGTCGTCGCGGACGGCGTCCGCGTCCCACTTGGCTCTCCCGAGCAGGTGCTGCATGCCGTGCGGGGTGGCCTCGCCGGCCCACTCGGCGATGGTCCAGCAGTTCTTGCGCGGCAGGTCTGACAGGAGTCCGAGGACCAGTTGCCGGACCCGGCGTCGCGGTTCGACCCGAGCGAACCGTCCCGCGATCCGGCCGATCAGGCCCCCGAATGCCTCCTGCCAGCGGGCAACGCTGTGACCTGCGGCCACCGCACGATCGTTTGCCTTTACACACCGATGATCAACGGTGGCCGTATGCGTTCCCCCAGCAGTGATGTCGCTCATTGAAACGAAAACCCCTTGCTCAGGGCTGTCTCCGCAGTTGCTCGTTGGACCTCCCCATCAGTGTCACTGCGGGTGGCCATGCCTTCCGAGTCAGACATGTTACTTTCCGGCTTGGAAAGTGTGTGCCATGCTGGCAACCTCATCTCTTGCTGTCGGGAAGGTCGTGCGGTCTCGTGTCTGTTGGCGCTCATGGCGGCGAATCACAGTCCGTGGAGGTATCCCCGGCCCAGGCGGCGGGCGCGCTGGCTCGCGCGGAGTCGATTCGTGCCGGGGTGCGGGGGCGGCGGGCACCGGGTTGGTTCCCGATGCTGGCGGGCCTCCTCGTCGGCGTGGACGTGGCGGCGCTTGCCGCCGCACAGGAGGTACCGCTCGCTGCGCTGCCGGCAGTATTGCTCACCTGGTCCATAGCATGGTTGAGCCGCCGGATGAGTGTCCAGGTCACAGGGGTGAGGGATGTCCTCTCCAAGCGCCTGCGCAACATGCGGCTCGTGGGCGAGTCGGTGGGGCTGTGCGCACTGTGCATTGCCGTCTGGGCAGTGTGTCGCCTCGGTGGCGGCAGTCACGCCACGTGCATCGTCGTACCCGCTGTCGTTGGCACCGCGGCGGCCTCGGGTCTGTTCGCGCGGCGCAACCGGGCGCTGCCTCCCGGCCCTGGGGAAGCCCATGCCTGCTGATAAGGGCGTGGTCGGGGCGGGCTTCAACGAGCTCATGCATCATCCGAGCCGACTGGCTGTCTTGGCATTCCTCTCCGGCTGCATCGAGGCGGACTTCGCACTCGTACGCGACCGATGCGAACTGTCCGACTCGGCACTGAGCAAGATCGCTAAGACGCTCGAAGAAGCTGGCTACATCGACGTCAGAAAGGGGCGTGCCGGTCGCAAAGCCCGAACCTGGCTCGCCCTGACTCCCGAGGGTGGCAACGCGCTCGCCGCACACCTGGACGCGCTCCAGGCAGTCGCAGCGGCGGCCCGCTCCGCCGCCAGCACGAGGCCGACGCGAACCGCCACGCCAGCTGACTCAACCGATCCGCACTCGGCGCCGAGAACCGTTCGACTCGATCTGCCTCGCAGCACGTGAGACGGGCTGCCGTCCTCCCGCACGGAGGCTGATGCCCTGCTGTTCGGCAGTCGTCGCCACCGGTGCGCGGTCTGTTGAACGACGCGGGGTAACGAGCATGCCTGGCCATTCTCGATCGAAGAACGTCATCAGCAGCCCCCACCAGCAAGATCACGATCTACGGCTGGAGTATTAGTACTCCAGCAGCGTTTTGCTATTCCTGCTGGTCAGGGGCCGGATTTTGAGTGTAGTGGGGTGATGTTCCATCGGGTGCGGGTTCGGTGGATGGGT
>NZ_JBVHLK010000037.1:0-34847 GCF_055559015.1 Streptomyces sp. NPDC024698
AGCGCCGTGTGCAGCACCGCCCGGTCCTCGGTCACGTTGATCTTCTCGCCCCGGAACATCGCGTCCCGCAGCCCGAACACGTCCGTGGCGACGGCCAGCTCGCGCAGCAGCCGCAGCGTCTCGTCGGTGACCAGGTGCTTGGAGTAGTCGACGTGCAGATCGCCGACCTGGAGCGAGTAGCCGGAGCCGCGTCCGGGTTCGGCCGCGAAAAGCTCGCGCAGATGGGTGCCGGCGAGCTCCTCGCGGTGCTTGGCCAGAGCGGTCCATTCGGGTGTCTGGTTGAGCCTGGTACGGCTGTCTGCGTTCATCTCGGACTTCCGCCTTCTTCCTGCCTGTGCTGCTGCGTACCTTGCCCCGCGCCGGTCCCAACCTAATTGATCAGGGCTGGACACGAGCTGTCGTAGTGCGTCCACCGGCTCAACAACAGATACGTCCCGGCGGCCCGCAGGTGTCAGCGCGACGACGGCGGAAGGCGGGCAGTCAGGGGCCACACGTCCGCGAACGGTGCCGGTCCGTTCGGCTCGGGGGCACGGCTTCGCGGGGAGCCGGCACCCGGTCGCGGGCCACCGAGCCCGGGCCGGGCAGGGCCGTGCGGGAGAGTCAACGCGGGATTCCGGGCTGCCGCGCCCGCCGGGTCCGAGCGGGCCGCGGGGCCGCGGGGGGAAAGCCGGCGCAGGGTTGCGGGCCACATCGCCCGCCTGACGGGACAGCGCTCCGCCGGGAGATCGCGCGGATTCCGGGCTGCCCGGCCCGTCATGATTCCGGGCCCACGCTGCTGCATCGGCGTGACCGGCCGCCGTTCCGTCCCCGCACGCGGGACTCGGCGGCGTACGAAGCGGGCGCACGCGGGACGCGGCGGCGCACGGAGCGGGCACCGAACGACGGGCGCGGGACACTCGTCCGTCCGGCACCAGAAAACGTGAGACCGGCACCGGATGCGCGTCCGGGCGCGACGGAGTCGGCGGTGGGTGGGCGGCCACCGGCCACTACGTCACCGCGACACGCTTCCGGCCAGACGTCCGCAGGACACCCGGCCGGCTCTCAACTCCTAGATCTCGCCCCGCAGTTTGGCGAGCGCCTCGGCGAGAATCGCCTCGCCGTCCGCGTCGCTGCGCCGCTCCCGCACGTACGCGAGGTGGGTCTTGTAGGGCTCGGTGCGCGGCGGGTCCGGGGGGTTGTCCCGGTCCTGTCCGGCGGGGAAGCCGCAGCGCGGGCAGTCCCAGGTGTCGGGAACCTGCGCGTCGCTGGCGAAGCTGGGCTGCGTCTCGTGCCCGTTGGAGCACCAGAAGGAGATGCGCAGCCGTGGCGCGGACTCGCCGCGCTCGGCCTCGCCCATCGGCCCCGCCCCGACCCGGCTTCCTCGGATCGCGTTGCCACTTGCCACGGTCGTAACTCCCTGCGTGATGGTGCCGCGAAGCGAGTCGGCGTGTCGCTTCGTTGCGAGCGCCTCAGTCTACGTAAGGCCCAACGCGCGTCCAGTGATTGGAGTTACATCCCCACCCCTAGACGCAAGCCCCATGATAGGCGGCGCCTGGAGGCGCGTACCGGACATGGGGCCTTACGTGCGGAATGTGCTTGCGTAATGTGCAGTTGTGCTGCCGTACCGATGATGTTCGGTGATCAGTTGTTGATCTTCATCAGCAAACCGAGAACGACGATGCAGGCGAACCAGAGCAGACCGATCATCAAGGTGATGCGGTCGAGGTTGCGCTCGGCGACCGAGGAGCCACCGACGGACGACTGCATGCCGCCACCGAACATGTCGGACAGGCCGCCGCCCTTTCCCTTGTGCATCAGCACCAGCAGCATCAGCAGCAGGCTGAAGACGATCAGGGCGATCGAGAACCCCAAAACCACGGCTGGACCAACTTCCTCGGGACTGGATGGACGACGGGGGTCCGGCGCGATGGCACCAGACCCCCGCAAGGGTACGACGAATCGCCGCTACCGCATACTTACTGGTCGCGGAACCGGACGATCTTGACGAACTCGTCGGCGTCGAGCGACGCGCCGCCGACCAGAGCGCCGTCGATGTCGGGCTTCGCCATGATCTCGGCGACGTTTCCGGACTTGACCGAGCCGCCGTACTGGATGCGGACCGCGTCGGCCAGCTCCTGGGAGTACAGCTCGGCGAGCTTGGCGCGGATCGCGGCGCAGACCTCCTGCGCGTCGTCGGCGCCGCAGACCTTGCCGGTGCCGATGGCCCAGACGGGCTCGTACGCGATCACGACGGACTCGGCCTGCTCGGCGGGGATGTCCTTGAGACCGCCCTCGACCTGGCCGAGGGTGTGGGAGACGTGGTTGCCCGCCTCGCGGACGTCCAGCTCCTCGCCCACGCACAGGATCGGCGTCAGACCGTGCTTGTAGGCGGCCTTGACCTTGGCGTTCACGACGTCGTCGGTCTCGTTGTGGTACTGGCGGCGCTCGGAGTGGCCGACAGCCACGTACGTGCACTTGAGCTTCGCCAGCATCGAGCCGGAGATCTCGCCGGTGTAGGCGCCGGAGTCCTGCGCGGACAGGTCCTGGGCGCCGTACTTGATCTTGAGCTTGTCGCCGTCGACCAGGGTCTGCACGGAGCGCAGGTCGGTGAAGGGCGGCAGGACGGCGACCTCACAGGCCTCGTAGTCCTTGTCGGCCAGGGCGAAGGCGAGCTTCTGGACGTGCGCGATGGCCTCGAGGTGGTTGAGGTTCATCTTCCAGTTGCCCGCCATCAGCGGCGTGCGCGTGCTCATCTAGGTCAGTCCTCCAGTGCGGCGAGGCCGGGGAGCGTCTTGCCCTCGAGGTATTCGAGGGAGGCGCCGCCACCGGTCGAGATGTGGCCGAATGCGTTCTCGTCGAAACCGAGGGTGCGCACCGCGGCGGCGGAGTCACCGCCACCGACGACGGTGAAGCCCTTGGACTCGACGAGGGCCTGGGCGACCGCCTTGGTGCCCTCGGCGTAGTCGGGGTGCTCGAAGACGCCCATGGGACCGTTCCAGAAGACGGTCTCGGCGTCGGTGAGCTTGGCGGCGTACAGGGCGCCGGTCTTCGGGCCGATGTCCAGGCCCAGCTGCCCCTCGGGCATCTTGTCCGCGTCGACGGCGCTGTGCTCGGACGGCGCCTTGGTCTTCAGGTCCGGGAACCCGGGCGAGACCACGACGTCGACCGGGAGCACCAGCTCGACGCCCAGCTTCTCGGCGCGCGCCATGTACTCGGTGACGGCCGGGATCTGGTCCTCCTGAAGCAGCGAGGCGCCGACCTCGTAGCCCTTGGCCTTGAGGAAGGTGAAGGCCATGCCGCCGCCGATCAGGATGCGGTCGGCCTTGCCGAGCAGCTGGTCGATGACGGCGAGCTTGTCGGAGACCTTGGAGCCGCCGAGCGCGACGACGTACGGGCGCGCGACGTCCTCGGTGAGCTTCTTCAGGACGCCGACCTCGGTGGCGATGAGGTAGCCGGCGTAGTGCGGCAGCCGGGCCGGGAGGTCGTACACGGAGGCGTGCTTGCGGTGCACGGCACCGAAGCCGTCGCCCACGTACACGTCGGCGAGGGCGGCGAGCCGGTCGGCGAACTCGCCGCGCTCGGTGTCGTCCTTGGACGTCTCGCCGGCGTTGAAGCGGAGGTTCTCGATCACCGCGACCTGGCCGGGCTCCAGACCGTCCACCGCCTCGTGGGCGGCGGGGCCGACGGTGTCCTGCGCGAACGCGACCGGTGCGTCGAGGAGTTCACCGAGGCGCTCGGCGGCGGGCAGCAGCGAGAAGGCCGGGTCAGGGGCGCCCTTGGGGCGGCCCAGGTGCGAGGCGACGATGACCTTGGCGCCCGCGCCTGCCAGCGCCTTGACGGTGGGCAGGACGGCGCGGATACGGCCGTCGTCGGTGATGAGGCCGTCGGCCAGCGGCACGTTGAGGTCGGCGCGGACGAAGACCCGCTTGCCGGACACTCCTTCGGCGAGAAGCTCGTCGATCGTCTTCATGAAGCGACTCCTAGGAAAGGCTCTGGGGATCCGAGGGGGCTGATCGGTCACGACGTGGCGCAGGGCTCGGGCAGCGCGGCGTCGCGCTGCCCGAGCCCTGGCTCACATCGAGGTGCCTGCTCGGGTGACTAGAGCTGGCCGCCGACGAAGACCGTGAGGTCCACGAGGCGGTTGGAGTAGCCCCACTCGTTGTCGTACCAGCCGAGGATCTTCACCGTGTTGCCCTCCTGGACCATGGTCAGGGAGGAGTCGAAGGTGCAGGAGGCCGGGTCGCTGACGATGTCCGAGGAGACGATCGGGTCCTCGGTGTACGCCAGGAAGCCCTTGAGGTCGCCGTCCTCGGACGCCTTCTTGAACGCGGCGTTGACCTCGTCCTTGGTGACCTCGCGCTGGAGGGTGACGACCAGGTCGGTGGCCGAGCCGGTCGGGACCGGGACGCGCATGGCGATGCCGTCCAGCTTGCCCTTGAGCTGCGGGAGGACCAGGGCGGTGGCCTTCGCGGCACCGGTCGTGGTCGGGATGATGTTCTCGGCGGCGGCGCGGGCGCGGCGCAGGTCCGAGTGCGGGAAGTCCAGGATGCGCTGGTCGTTGGTGTACGCGTGAACCGTCGTCATCAGGCCCTTGACGATGCCGAAGTTCTCGTCGAGAACCTTGGCCATCGGCGCCACACAGTTGGTGGTGCAGGAGGCGTTGGAGATGATGTTGTGGTTCGCCGGGTCGTACTGGTCCTGGTTGACGCCCATCACGATGGTGATGTCCTCGTCCTTGGCCGGAGCCGAGATGAGGACCTTCTTGGCGCCGCCGGCGATGTGCTTCTCGGCGTCGGCCTTCTTCGTGAAGATGCCGGTCGACTCGATGACGATGTCGACGCCGAGCTCACCCCACGGGATGTCGGCGGGGTTGCGCTCGGACAGGACCTTGATCGTGTGTCCGTCGACGGTGATCGTGTCGGCGGTGTGCGACACCTCGGCCTTGAGGCGGCCCAGAATGGTGTCGTACTTGAGCAGGTGGGCGGTGGTCGCGGTGTCACCCAGGTCGTTGACAGCCACGATCTCGATGTCAGCACCCTGCTCCAGCAGCGCGCGGAAGTAGTTACGACCGATGCGGCCAAAGCCGTTGATGCCTACGCGGATCGTCACGAACCGATCTCCTCGTTAGGTACGCCGACTCAAGTGTCGGCGAGTTTGTATGGGATGTCCCCGACCGCCTCCGACCCTACCTCCCCCAAGGCCCCTGAGTGACATCGACCACGGCCATACACGGCAGGGCGATCCGTACCCGTCAGTAGGGGTACGGATCGCCCGTTCTGTTCATGTGATGGTCACGTACGGTCAGTTGTCGAGTGCCGAAAGTGCCTTTCCGATCAAAGCCGCGCGGTCGGCAGCCGTACCGACGTGTTCCAGGCCGAAGCCCAGCAGCACGGTGTTCTCCGTGGTGACCGCCCCGTAGGTCTTGAAGAGCTCCCCGGTGCGCGTCCAGTCCCGCAGCACCGCCGGACTGCCCGCGGGCGGTCCGGCGACGCTCCAGGGGCCGAGGGAGGACTCGAAGCCCTCCGTGGCCACGGAGTTCCCGCCGACCACGAGGGAGGCGTCGTCGACGAGGAGACCGTGACCGCCCGTGCTCGGGTCACTGATGTAGCTGATCGAGACCTCGATGGACCTGCCGGCGTACGCGCTCAGGTCGAAGGAGACCTGCTGCCAGCCGCTGGACGCGCCGGTGAGGCTGTTCCACCGGCCGCTCGATCCGGTGGCGGTGCAGCCCGCCGCGCTCACGGTCAGATAGTGCCTGATCCACGGGTGTTCCTGGGCGAGGAAGCCGGCCTCGCACTCGGCCGGGACGGCCGTCGTGGTCGCACCGCCCGCCTCGGGAAGCGTGGTCCAGTCGTCGGCGCCGGTCGTGTGGACCTCGACGACCGCGTGGTCGTAGCCGGGCTCGGTGTCCCACAGCATCCGGGAGCTCAGCGCCGGCTTGTCGGCGGCGGAGACACCGGTGAGGTCGATGGTGCGGGTGAGCCGCTTGTAGGCGTCGTCGGTGTGCACCGCGGCGGCCATGTACGAACCCGCGTAGGGCCCGTACGGATTCACGGTCCCGCTGAACTGCCCCGCTCCCGCGCCGGAGGCGAACTGCGGGTACTGCGCCCCGGAGAGCGAGTCGGAGGTGACGCCGTAGGTGCCCGCCGCGTTCAGCGGGTTGCCGGGCGCGTCACCCAGCGCTCCCGTGGCGCCGCCGAGCTTCCCCGAGCCGGTGAAGCCCTTCGCGCCGGGCGTGGACGTACGGGAGTAGGCGCCCAGGTAGTACTGGCTGAAGTCGTTCGAGAGCGTGCCGCCGCCGAGGTCGACGCTGCCGCCGGCGAGTTCGCCCGCCTCGACCAGCTTGCCGCCCTCGTTGAGGAAGGCCCGCAGCTGAAGCTGGGTGGCGTTGCCGGGCCGCAGGGCGCCGGTGTAGTGGACGACGGTCCCGAAGTGGTCGAGCACACCGAGCGCGTCGGGCGCGCCCTGGGTGGAGACGTCCCAGACCGGGGCCTTCCGCCCGTCGGCCTTCAGCGCGTCGACGTAGGTCTGCGCCTGCGTGGCGGCGGCGCCCTCCTCGGCGACCACGAGCACGTCGGCCTTCTGCCGCTGCGCCACCGTGTACGTGAAGTGGCTGCTGGCGGTGGGCTTTCCGGCTCTGGTCTCTCCGGTGAACCAGACCTCGACGCTGTCGCCCGGGCCACCGTCCGTGATCTTGGCGCGGTACTCGTCGAAGTAGAGGTTGTCGGAGCCTCCGTAGGTCTCGCCGCCCCGCCAGGGCCTGACCGCGACGGTGTGCGTACGGCCGCCGTCGACGCGATACCTGAGCCGCTTGTCGCGCACGGACTTGCGGACGACGGCGGAGACCTCCTGGCCGGCGCCCCGGGAGTACGACGTGGTGAAGGCGGCCGGGGTGAAGTCGGGCGCGTCGAGGCCCACCGAGGAGGACGGCCGGTCGGGGTGCGCCGCGGTCTCGGCGACGGAGAGCGCGAACGGGACGTTCTTCTCGAACTCCTGCTCGATCAGCTTCTCGTCGTCCGGGAAGGTGAAGACCGAGGCGCAGTCCGCCGCGTTCCAGGCGTCGTTCGGGTCGATGTCCGAGGCCGTCTGACAGGTCGACATCTCGGGGGTGAACATCGCCATGCCGTTGACGTTGCCCGCGTGGCCGTCCGCCTCGCCGTTGGTGGTGTACAACTCCGAGGAGACCTGCGGGTGATAGCCCGGGATCGCGGAGTGCTCCGGGGTCCCGGCGAGCGCCTTGTAGAGCACGTCGTCCGGCGTCGGCGTCGCGACCTGCCAGCCCACTCCGTAGAGCAGCAGTTCGGCGGCGGAGTGGTAGTTGATCCCGTACGTGAAGCCGACCCGCTTCTCGAAGGCGTCGAGCGCCCTGGTCTCGGGCTCGGACTCCGGGCTCGCGCCCCGGTAGGTCTCACTGGTGGGGTTGGGGGACGAGCCCTCGTCGTCGTAGCCCCACTTGTAGGCGAAGTTGCGGTTGAGGTCGACGCCGTCACCGGTGGAGATGACGCCGTCGCCGTTCACGTCCCGCAGGTTCTTGCGCCACTGGCGGGTGTCGGCGTCCTTGAAGGTGTAGTCGTAGCCGTCGGGGTTGGCCGACAGGACGAACCACAGCTCGGTGGAGTCGACGATCTTCTTGACGCGCTTGTCGGTGGAGTAGTGGTCCAGGTAGTAGTGCATCAGCCGCCGCGTCATCTCGGGCGTGATCCACTCGCGCGCGTGCTGGTTGGACATGTACAGCACCGACGGCTTGGAGCCGTCCTTGGTCTTCCTGGCGCCCTTGGTCAGCTTCAGCGCGAGGATGTCCTGGCCGTTCAGGGTCTTGCCGATGGAGACGACCTTGGTCAGTCCCGGGTTGGCCTGACCGGTCCTGATGATCTCCTCTTCGAGGTTGCCCTTCCCGCTGTACGGGCGGAACACCCCCTGGTCGGCGGCCGCGACCCGGCTCTCGGCCCGGGCGGAGAGCGTGTGCTCGGTGAGGTCGACGCCCTGCTTCTCCAGCTTCGCGGCCTGCTGGTCGGTGACGTAGACCTCGACCGTGCTCCTGCCGTTCTTCCAGGTCGTGTCGCCGAGTTCGTGACTGTCCTGGCCGGCCGCGAGCAGCAGGGGTACCTGCTGCTTCGTGACCTCGGCGCGGAACACCTTCACGGCGTTCGCGTCGGGCCTGGGTGAACCGCCGTCCTGCGCGCGGGCGACCGGCGCCACGGCCGCACCGCCCAGCAGGAGCGCGCCGGTAGCGAGGATCGCGCTCGCTCTTCGTCTCATGAGCCCCCCTTGCACGGGTTCGCCACAGCAGCGAACAGATGCCAGGCTCATGACACTTCAAGGTCAAGTCAAGGGTGCCTCGCGGGCCGAAGGACACCGGCGCCGATGCCCCAAGTGGGCTTCGGCGCCGGCATGGTGACTCTCCGTCAGCTGATCCCGTACGTCGTTCACGACGCCCCGCGGGTCCGGGTCAGCCCGCGAGGTTGTCCGCCATCTCCTCGGACAGACTCGACTCCGTCCCGGGGATCCCGAGGTCCTGCGCCCGCTTGTCGGCCATCGCCAGCAGCCGGCGGATCCGCCCCGCGACGGCGTCCTTGGTCAGCGGCGGGTCGGCGAGCGCGCCCAGCTCCTCCAGGGAGGCCTGCTTGTGCTCCATCCGCAGCCGCCCGGCGGCGGCGAGGTGCTCCGGCACCTCGTCCGCGAGGATCTCCAGGGCACGCTGGACACGGGCCCCGGCGGCGACGGCGGCGCGCGCCGATCTGCGCAGGTTGGCGTCGTCGAAGTTGGCGAGCCGGTTCGCCGTGGCACGGACCTCACGGCGCATCCGCCGCTCCTCCCAGGCCAGCACCGACTCGTGCGCGCCGAGGCGGGTCAGCAGCGCGCCGATCGCGTCGCCGTCGCGGACGACCACCCGGTCCACACCGCGCACCTCACGGGCCTTCGCCGCGATCGAGAGCCTGCGGGCGGCACCGACCAGCGCGAGCGCGGCCTCCGGACCCGGGCAGGTCACCTCGAGGGACGAGGACCGGCCGGGCTCGGTGAGCGAGCCATGGGCGAGGAAGGCCCCGCGCCAGGCCGCCTCGGCGTCGCAGGTGGCCCCCGAGACCACCTGCGGCGGCAGTCCGCGGATCGGGCGTCCCCGCCCGTCCACGAGGCCGGTCTGGCGGGCCAGCTGGTCACCGCCCGCGACCACGCGCACCACATAGCGCGAACCGCGCCGCAGTCCGCCGGGCGCCATCACGATCAGTTCGGAACTGTGGCCGAAGATCTCCAGAATGTCCCGCTTCAGCCGGCGCGCCGCCATCGCGGTGTCCAGCTCCGCCTCGATCACGATCCGGCCGCTCACCAGGTGAAGGCCGCCGGCGAACCGCAGGATGGCCGAGACCTCCGCCTTCCTGCAGCAGGTCCGGGTGACGGGGAGCCGGGAGATCTCGTCCTTCACCGCTGCCGTCATCGCCATGGGCCGATCCTTCCATGCATCCGAAAAATACGGTCGTACGCGGCGGCCAACAGCTCCGGATCGTGCCGCGGAGATCCGTCGGGCCTGGCCACCGGCGCCAGCTCGACCGCGGCACCGAACCGCTGGGCGGCGTCGGCGAGAGATTCGCGGTCGGGCACGGCAGCCTCGTCGGCCAGCACCACGTCCAGGGCGAGTTTAGGGGCGTGTCGTCCCAAAACCTCCAAATGACGCTGCGGGGAGAAGCCCTCGGTTTCTCCGGGCTGCGGTGCGAGGTTCAGGGAGAGTACCCGGCGGGCCCTGGTCTGGCTGACGGCGTCCAGCAGTTCGGGCACCAGAAGGTGCGGAATGACCGAGGAGAACCAGGACCCCGGGCCGAGAACCACCCAGTCCGCGTCCAGGACAGCGGCCACGGCCTCGGGCACGGCCGGCGGGTCGTGCGGCACGACGTGCACGGACTGGACCTCGCCGGGGGTGAGCGCCACGTTCGCCTGGCCCCGGACGGTGGCGATCTCCTCGGGCCGCTCCGGGTCGTGCCCCTTGACCAGGGCCTGGAGCTCCAGGGGCACGGCGGACATCGGCAGCACCCGGCCGTGCGCGCCGAGCAGCTTGCCGACCAGGTCGAGCGCCTGCACATGGTCGCCGAGCTGTTCCCACAGGGCGACGATCAGCAGATTGCCGACCGCGTGTTCGTGCAGGTCGCCCTTGGACTGGAAGCGGTGCTGGATGACGCGGGCCCAGGTCTGACCCCAGTCGTCGTCACCGCACAGCGCCGCCAGCGCCTTGCGCAGATCACCGGGCGGCAGGACGCCCAGCTCGTCGCGCAGGCGCCCGCTGGAGCCGCCGTCGTCGGCCACGGTGACGACGGCGGTGAGGTCGCCGGTGATCCGGCGCAGCGCGGCGAGCGAGGCGGACAGCCCCATGCCGCCGCCGAGGGCGACGACCTTGGGCTGCGCCCCGCGGCGGCGCGGTCTGGCGCCGCGCGCCGCGGCCGGCTGGGTCCGGTCCCGGGGGATCTCCCGGCGCAGCCGGCCCAGCCGCAGGGTGGTACGTCCGGTCACTCGCGCCCCATGTCCCGGTGGACGAGCACGGTCTCCACGCCCTGGGAGGCGAGGCGGGCGGCGAGCTTCTCGGCGGTCGCCACCGAGCGGTGCTTGCCACCCGTGCAGCCGACGGCGATGGTCACATAGCGCTTGCCCTCGCGCCGGTAGCCGGCGGCGATGAGCTGGAGCAGCTCGGAGTAGCGGTCGAGGAACTCCTTGGCCCCGGGCTGGCTGAAGACGTACGCCGAGACCTCCTCGTTCAGGCCGGTGAAGGGGCGCAGCTCCGGGACCCAGTGCGGGTTGGGCAGGAAGCGCATGTCCACGACCAGGTCGGCGTCGACCGGCAGGCCGTACTTGAAGCCGAAGGACATGACGGTGGCCCGCAGCTCGGGCTCCTCCTCGCCCGCGAACTGGGCGTCCATCTTGGCGCGCAGCTCGTGCACGTTCAGGCTGGAGGTGTCGATGACGAGGTCGGCGTCGCCGCGCAGCTCGCGCAGCAGCTCGCGCTCGGCGTCGATCCCGTCCACGATGCGGCCGTCCCCCTGGAGCGGGTGCGGTCTGCGCACCGACTCGAAGCGGCGCACCAAGGCCTCGTCGGAGGACTCCAGGAAGACGATCCGCCGGGTGACGCTGCGGGACTCCAGGTCGGCGAGGGATTCGCGGAGGTTGTCGAAGAACCGGCGGCCTCGTACGTCGACGACCACGGCGATGCGTGCCACGTTGCCCTGGGAGCGGGCGCCGAGCTCCACCATGGTGGGGATCAGGGCGGGCGGCAGGTTGTCGACGACGAACCAGCCGAGGTCCTCCAGACACTTGGCGGCCGTGGACCGGCCGGCTCCGGACATGCCGGAGATGATCACCAGCTCGGGAATGACGGCGTCCGGGACTCCCGCCCCGGCCGTCTCGATGCCCGTACCCACCTGTGCTCCGTCTTCCTTCGGCGCTTCACGCTCGGCGTGATTCTCGCCCGCCTGGCTGTGTGTCTCCTCGCCCTGTGCCGGGCGTTCCTGATCACGCGCTTCGTTCTCGGTCATGTCTCCTGCCCCCGTCGCTCGTCCGAGGCTCCCGCGGTCACGGGCTCCTCCACGGGGCCCGGCGTCGTCCCGGGCGCCGCGTGTTCGTCGTCTTCCATGATCTCTCCAGTGGCCGTGTTCACGGCGGGTGCCGCGGGGGTCGCCTGGGCGAGGGCCACGGCGATGGTCTCCGCCGTCTTGCGTCCCACACCGGGAACCTCGCAGATCTGGTCGATCGTCGCGGACCGGAGCTTCTTCACGGAGCCGAAGTGTTTGATCAGTGCCTGCTTGCGGGACTCGCCCAGGCCCGGCACGTCGTCCAGAGGGCCCGACCGGAAGCGTTTGGCCCGCTTGGCGCGCTGGTAGGTGATCGCGAAGCGGTGGGCCTCGTCCCGGACCCGCTGGAGCAGATACAGGCCCTCGCTGCTGCGCGGCAGGACCACGGGGTCGTCCTCGCCCGGCAGCCACACCTCCTCCAGGCGCTTGGCGAGTCCGCAGACGGCGATGTCGTCGATGCCGAGTTCGTCCAGGGCCCGCTGCGCGGCGGCGACCTGCGGGCGGCCGCCGTCGACGACCACGAGCTGCGGCGGGTAGGCGAAACGCTTGGGACGGCCGTCGTCCTCGGAGAAGGCGCTCAGCGAGAGGGGGGCCGCGGAGGCGGAGCCGTCGGTGTCCGCCCCATCGGTCCCGGCGGGCGGGGCGGAAGGCGCGAGGGTCCGGGCGATGCCCGAGGCGGCGTCCTCGGCGTCCGTCCACTCCCCCGTCCGCTCCTTCTCCACGAGGTAGCGCCGGAAGCGGCGGGTGATCACCTCGTGCATGGAGCGGACGTCGTCCTGGCCGGCGAAGCCCTTGATCTGGAAGCGCCGGTACTCGCTCTTGCGCTGGAGTCCGTCCTCGAAGACGACCATCGAGGCCACCACGTCGTCGCCCTGGAGGTGCGAGATGTCGTAGCACTCGATCCGCAGGGGCGCGCTGTCCAGGCCGAGGGCCTCGGAGATCTCCTCCAGGGCGCGCGAGCGCGTGGTCAGGTCGGAGGCGCGCCTGGTCTTGTGCAGGGCGAGCGCCTGGAGCGCGTTGCGCTGCACGGTCTCCATCAGCGCCTTCTTGTCGCCGCGCTGCGGTATGCGGAGCGACACGTTCGAGCCGCGGCGGGCGGTGAGCCACTCCTGAACCGGTTCCACCGGATCGGGCAGCGCCGGGACGAGCACCTCCTTGGGGACGGAGTCGCCGCTCTCCTCGCCGTAGAGCTGCTGGAGCGCGTGTTCGACGAGGTCACCCGTGGTGAGCGCCTCCACCTTGTCCGTGACCCAGCCGCGCTGGCCGCGCACGCGGCCGCCGCGCACGTGGAAGATCTGCACCGCGGCTTCCAGCTCGTCCTCGGCGACGGCCATGAGGTCGGCGTCGGTCGCGTCCGCGAGCACGACCGCGTTCTTCTCCATGGCCTTCTTCAGGGCCTCGATGTCGTCGCGCAGCCGGGCCGCGCGCTCGTACTCCATCTCCTCGGCGGCTTCCGTCATCTGCTGTTCCTGCCGGCGGATGTACGTCCCCGTACGGCCCGCCATGAAGTCGCAGAACTCCTCGGCCAGATCGCGGTGCTCCTCGGGCGAGACGCGGCCCACGCACGGGGCGGAGCATTTGCCGATGTAGCCCAGCAGGCAGGGCCGGCCGGTGCGGGAGGCGTTCTTGAAGACTCCGGCGGAGCAGGTGCGGACCGGGAAGACGCGCAGCAGCAGGTCGACGGTGTCGCGGATGGCCCACGCGTGTCCGTAGGGACCGAAGTAGCGCACGCCCTTCTTCTTGGCGCCGCGCATCACCTGGACGCGCGGGAACTCCTCGTTCATCGTCACGGCGAGATGGGGGTAGCTCTTGTCGTCGCGGTACTTGACGTTGAACCGGGGGTCGTACTCCTTGATCCAGGAGTACTCCAGCTGAAGGGCCTCGACCTCCGTGGACACGACCGTCCACTCCACCGACGCGGCCGTCGTGACCATCGTGCGGGTGCGCGGGTGGAGATTCGCCAGGTCCTGGAAATAGCTCGCCAGGCGCTGACGCAGGCTCTTCGCCTTTCCGACGTAGATCACCCGGCGGTGCTCGTCGCGGAATTTGTACACCCCCGGGGAGTCCGGGATCTGTCCCGGCTTGGGGCGGTAGCTGGAGGGGTCGGCCATGTCACACACCCTACTGGCGCGGGCCGACACCGCGGTCGGCTCCCGGACCGCCTGTGGAAAACCTCGCGGTCTCAGCCGCGGCGCCTGCGCAGGGCCCGCGAGACGCTCAGGACCAGCGCGACCAGGGCTCCCGCTCCGGCCGCCGCGGACGCCACCACCACGAAGGGGTCGGTCGGGTCGCCATCGCGGGTACGGACCCGGCCGCCCTCGCGGCCCCGCCCGTGCTTCCCGCCGTGCCCGCGGTCCCGGCCGTCCTCCCCGCCATGCCCGCCGTCGTCCCCGTGCTCCCCGCGTGCCGCCGGGGATGCGCCGGATCCGGCCACCTGGGGCAGGTCGCGGCGGACCGCCGTGCCGGACGGCCCGAAGGGGGGTCCGCGGTGTCCGACCGCGTGGGCGGCCGTGTCCGCGGGGCCCTCCGCGCGCCCGGGGGCCGCCGTCGCCGGTGCGGTTCCCAGTGCGGCCAGGACGACAGCGAGTGCGACAAGTCGCCGAGTGCGGCGCATCGTGTGTGCTCCCGAGTGGGGTCGAGGAAGGACGGAGCGCGTCCGGGGGGCTGCGGTGAGCCATGTTGAGCATCAGGTGTTGTCGGGGCTTGGTCAACACGCTTCAATGCGGGGGAACTCGGGGCGTGAACGGCGAAACCCGCGCGTGTACAGCCCCCGCGCGCCCACCGGGCTGCGCCGACGAACCGCTCTCCGACGGTCTGACCAGCCGTTGTGAACATCCACAGAAAGGCCCCTGCATGCGGACCGGCACACAGCACGCGGACGTCGCCACGGCGGAACTGGACACGGCCCTGCGGGGCGGCCCCTTCCATGTCGCACTGCGCGCAGCCATCACCGCCCGTGGGCTGCCGTTGCAGCGCGTCCAGCACCATCTCTCCCGGCATGGTGTCAAAGTCGGTGTGACGAGCCTGAGTTACTGGCAGCAGGGCGCCCGCCGCCCTCAGCGCCCCGAGTCCCTGCGGGCCGTCCGCGCGCTGGAGGAGATACTCCAGCTGCCCGACGAGTCGCTGATCAGGCTGCTCGCCGAGGCCGAGGAGCGCTCGGAGCCGGAACGTCCCACGGGGCGTTCCTACCGTGCCCTCATGGAGGCCTCCGGAGTCCTGGAGCGGCTGCTCGCCGAACTGGAGTCCCCGCTCGACGGCGGTCTGCACACGCTCGGCCATCACGAGCGCGTGCGCATAGGCGCCCGTCGCGAACTGCTGGGCCGCGAATCCCACCACATCGTGCGGGCCCACAGGGACGGGGTGGACCGCTATGTGGCCATCCATCACGGCGACCCCGGATGCGCACCGGACCGGACGACGGTCCGGGCTCTGGAGAACTGCCGTACGGGGCGGGTGCGCTGGCACGGCGACACCGGTGTGCTCGTCGCCGAACTGCTCTTCGACACCCGGCTGAGGGCGGGCGAGACGTATCTCTTCCGCTACGCCTTCGACGACGGCACGGCCGGGGCGTCCAGCGAGTACGTCCGCGGGTTCGGCTTCGCGGGCGGACAGTACGCGCTCCAGGTGCACTTCACCGAGAACGCGCTGCCGGTGCGCTGCCACCGCTTCACCCAGCATTCGGCCGCCGCGCCGCGCAGCGGCCGCCAGGAACTGCCGCTGAGCGGCCGGCACCGCTCGGTGCACCTGGTCGAGCCGCGGGTGCGGTCGGGGATCGTCGGGATCGGCTGGGACTGGGAGTGACCTCCCGCTCGGGTGCGGTCCCCCGCCCTGTCCGGGGACCGCACCGGGCTCAGGCTCCCGGTCCGGCGACGATCTTCCCGTTCTTCTCCTCGACCGGCAGCGGGTGGAGCGGCACGGTGGCGGGCGCCCGCAGCACCTTGCCGGTCTCCGCGTCGAACTCGCTGCCGTGACAGGGGCACACGAGGGTCGTGCCCTGAAGCTTGTTGATGGCGCACCCGGCATGGGTGCAGATCGAGCTGAACGCCTTGAGGGAACCGTCCTCGGCGCGGCTGACCACGACGTTGTGGTCCTGGTACAGCTGAGCACCGCCCTTGGAGACCTCGCCGCCCGCGCCCAGGGTGACGGGAGCGGTCGGCGTGGCGGGGGTTCCGCCCCCGCTGCCGCCGCCTGAGCACGCGGCCAGGCCGAGTCCGGCGACCGGCGTGATCGCCGCTCCCCGCAGGACGGTACGACGGCTCGCGGACGGACGGCCGGACATGGCATCTCCACTGGTAGAGGGCGCCGGCGACACTCCACCGGCGGTGACGGGGCTGAGCACGGCGAGGCGCCGCGCACCGACCATACCGGCACAGATCACCCCGCTGATCACGGGGCGGGTCCGCGCGACGCAGGACGTAAAGGCTTGCGCGAACGTCTGCGTAAGCGCATGCGTAAGCGCATGCGCAAGCGTTTACGTCTGCCACCGGCTGCGATAAGTTCGCCCGAGAACGATGTGTTCCAGGACCCAAGAGCGGCATGTTCCGGGGAGCGAGCGCCATGGTGACGATGACCGATGTGGCCCGGCGGGCGGGCGTGTCCGCCGCGACCGTCTCGCACGTCCTCAACGCCACCCGTCCGGTGCTGCCCTGCACACGGCAGGCCGTTCTCGACGCGATCGACGAGCTGGGCTATACCCCCAACACCCTCGCCCGTTCGCTCGTCACCTCCCGTACGCGGTCCATCGGGCTCGCGGTGTCGGCGATCGGCAACCCCTACTTCACGGAGATCCTCCAAGGCGTGGAGGCCGGAGCCCTGGAACACGGCTACGGCCTGCTGATCGCCGATCCGCACGACGATCCCGGGCACGAGCGCACGGTCGTCCAACTGCTGCACGAGCGGCGCGTGGACGGACTGATCTTCGCGCCGTCGCCGAGTCCGGACGCGCTCCTGCGCTACCTGGGCCGGCACGAGGTACCGACCGTCTTCCTCGACCGGCTCGTGGAGGCCCCCGCCGGAAGCGGATTCCGTCACGACCAGGTCTGCGCCGAGAACACCGCCCCCATGGCGAGTCTGGTGACGCACCTCGCCGAGCGGGGGCACCGGCGTATCGGACTGGTCGCGGGCCTGCCGGGACTGAGCACCACGACGGAGCGGATCACCGGCTACCGGCACGGCCTCGCGCAGGCCGGACTCCCCTACGACGAACGGCTCGTGGCGCACGGCGACTCCCGGACGGAGGCGGCCGAGGAGGCCACCCACCGGCTGCTGTCGCTCGGGGCGCCGCCGGGCGCTCTCGTGACCGCCAACAACGCCATGACCGTCGGCGCGCTGCGGGCCCTGCGCGACCGGGGCCTGTCCGTCCCCGACGACGTGGCGCTGTGCTGCTTCGACGACTTCTCCTGGGCGGATCTGTTCACGCCGCGGCTCACCGTGATCGCCCAGCCGAGCAAGGAGATCGGTGCCACGGCCGTCCGGCTGCTGCTGGAGCGGCTGGCGTCCCCGCACCGGGAGAGCCGCACCGTCCGGCTCCCCTCCGCCTTCGTCCACCGCACCTCGTGCGGCTGCCCCGCCGGCGCCGTAGGCGCCGAAGGCCCCGAGACACACACCCCGAGGAAAGGATCCGCGTCGTGATCGTCGTCGCCGGTGAGGCCCTGATCGATCTGGTGCCGCAGGGCTCCGGCGCGCTGGCGGAACTGCTGCCTCGCCGGGGCGGCGGCCCGTACAACACGGCGGTGGCGCTCGGCCGCCTCGGCTCTCCCACCGCCTTCTGCTCGCGTGTCTCCCGTGACGCGTTCGGCGATGCCCTGCTGGACGGGCTGGTGGAGGCCGGTGTCGACGTGTCGTGCGTCCGGCGCGGCGCCGAACCGACGACTCTGGCCGTCGCCACGATCGGGGCGGACGGCTCGGCCGCGTACTCCTTCCACGTCGAGGGGACGGCGGACCGTCTCTTCACGGCCCCGGACCGGCTCCCCGACGGGACGCGGGCCGTGTCGTTCGGCACCTGCTCCCTCGTCCTGGAACCGGGCGCGAGCGCGTACGAGGAGCTGATGCGGACCGCCGCCGCGCAGGGCGTCCTCACCGCGCTCGACCCGAACATCCGCGCCGGTCTGATCCCCGATCCGGACGCCTATCGTGCCCGGTTCAAGAGCTGGCTGCCGTCGGTGTCCCTGCTCAAGCTGTCCGAGGAGGACGCCCGGTGGCTCGGCGGCACCCCGCTCGAATGGCTGGCCGCCGGTCCCTCGGCGGTGGTGATCACCCAGGGCGGCGAGGGTCTCACCGCGTTCACCCGGGACGGCTCGGTGTACTCCGTGCCCGGCGAGCCCGTGGACGTGGTGGACACGATCGGCGCGGGTGACACCGTGAACGCGGCGCTGCTGCACGGCTTGGCCGTCCGGAACGCCCTGTCCCCGTCCGCACCGGCGGAACTCGGCGCCCGGGGCTGGACCGAGCTTCTGGGTTTCGCGGCCCGCGCGGCGGCGGTCACCTGCTCACGCGCCGGAGCCGAACCGCCGTACGCCCGCGAACTCGGCGACCTGTAGGGACGCCGCACCCGTCCCGTTCGGCCTTCGGAACTCGACGGGCGGGGCGGTCCGGGTGCTCGCCTCCTGGGCGGGCGAGGCAGCTGAATCGTCAACGGGCGGCGCCTCACGGGGAGTTCCCGCGGGGCGCCGCCCGTCGAGGCGAGGTGGGACCGGCCCGGTCCGAGGTCCGGGACCGAGCCCAGGTTCGGGACCGGGCCGAGATCCCAAACCGGTCCGAGGTCCCGGACCGGTCGGGTCAGGCTGGTCGGTCAGGCCTTTCGGGCCCGCATGGTCTTCTTCGCGGGGGTCACCTTCTTGGCCGCCGCCTTCGTGGCGGTCTCCTTCGTGGCTGTCTTCTTCGCGACGACCTTCTTCGCGACGGTCTTGTCCGTGGCGGCGGTCGCCTTCTTGGCCGCCGTGCCGTCGACCGTCCTCGTGGCCGTCTTCCGTGCCGTCGTCCCCGCGGCGACCGTCTTCCTGGCGGCCGTCTTGCGGGGGGCCTTCACGGGAGCCGCGTCACTGATCCGGTCGGCGCCGAGGATCTCGCGCAGGAACTTGCCGGTGTGGCTGGTCGGGACACCGGCGACCTCCTCGGGCGTGCCCTCGGCGATCACGAGACCGCCGCCGTTGCCGCCCTCGGGGCCCATGTCGATGACCCAGTCCGCGGTCTTGATGACATCGAGGTTGTGCTCGATGACGATGACCGTGTTGCCCTTGTCGACCAGACCGGACAGCACCGTGATGAGCTTGCTGATGTCCTCGAAGTGCAGGCCGGTGGTCGGCTCGTCGAGGACGTACACGGTGCGGCCGGTGGAGCGCTTCTGTAGCTCGCTGGCGAGCTTGACGCGCTGTGCCTCACCGCCGGACAGCGTCGGCGCGGACTGCCCGAGCCTGACGTAGCCGAGGCCGACGTCGTTCAGTGTCCTGAGGTGGCGGGCGATCGCCGGAACCGCCTCGAAGAAGTCGAGCGCCTCCTCGATGGGCATGTCCAGGACCTCGGAGATGGACTTGCCCTTGTAGTGGACCTCCAGGGTCTCCCGGTTGTAGCGCGCCCCGTGGCAGACCTCGCAGGGGACGTACACGTCCGGCAGGAAGTTCATCTCGATCTTGATGGTGCCGTCGCCGGAGCAGTTCTCGCAGCGGCCGCCCTTGACGTTGAAGGAGAAGCGGCCGGGCAGATAGCCGCGGACCTTCGCCTCGGTGGTCTCGGCGAACAGTCTGCGGACGTGGTCGAAGACTCCGGTGTACGTCGCCGGGTTCGAGCGGGGCGTACGGCCGATGGGCGACTGGTCGACGTGCACGACCTTGTCGACGAGGTCGTCGCCCTCCACGCGCGTGTGCCGCCCCGGCACGTTCCTCGCGCCGTTCAGTTCACGGGCCAGGTGCGTGTACAGGATGTCGTTGACCAGAGTCGACTTGCCGGAACCCGATACGCCGGTGACGGCCGTGAGGACGCCCAGCGGGAAGGACACGTCGATGTCCTGGAGGTTGTTCTCGCGGGCGCCGTGCACCGTGAGCCGGCGGCCCGGGTCGGCGGGGCGGCGGATGTCCGGGGTCGGGATCTGCCGCTTGCGCGACAGATACTGGCCGGTGATCGACTCGGGGTTGGCGAGCAGTTCCTTCAAGGGCCCGCTGTGCACGACCTTGCCGCCGTGCTCGCCCGCGCCGGGTCCGATGTCGACGACCCAGTCGGCGACCTTGATCGTGTCCTCGTCGTGCTCGACGACGATGAGCGTGTTGCCCATGTCCCGCAGGCGGACGAGGGTCTCGATCAGCCGGTGGTTGTCCCGCTGGTGCAGACCGATGGAGGGCTCGTCGAGGACGTACAGGACGCCGACGAGTCCGGAGCCGATCTGGGTGGCCAGACGGATGCGCTGGGCCTCGCCGCCGGAGAGTGTGCCGGCCGCGCGGTTCAGCGACAGATAGTCGAGGCCCACGTCGACCAGGAAGCGCAACCGTTCGTTGACCTCCTTCAGCACGCGCTCGGCGATCTTCTTGTCGCGCGCGTTGAGCTTCAGTTGCCCGAGGAAGTCCGCGCAGTCGCTGATGGACATGGCGGCGACCTCGGCGATGGACTTCTCCATGACCGTGACGGCGAGGACCAGCGGCTTCAGACGCGTGCCCTGGCAGGTGGGGCAGGGCACCTCGCGCATGTAACCCTCGAAGCGCTCGCGACTGGCGTCGCTCTCGGACTCGCCGTGGCGCCTCTTGACGAAGGGGACGGCCCCTTCGAAGGGCGTGGTGTACACGCGCTCGCGGCCGTACCGGTTGCGGTAGCGGACCTCGATCTGGGTCTTGTGGCCGTAGAGGAGGGCCTTCTTCGCGCGCTGCGGCAGCCCGGCGAAGGGGATGTCGGTCCGGAAGCCCAGCGCGTCCGCGAGGGCGCCGATCAGCCGGCCGAAGTAGTCCTTGGTGTGCCCGTGCGACCAGGCGTGGATGGCGCCCTCGTCGAGGGACTTGTCCTCGTCCGGGACGATCAGCTCGGGGTCGACCTCCATGCGCGTGCCGATGCCGGTGCACTCGGGACAGGCGCCGAACGGCGAGTTGAAGGAGAAGGAGCGGGGCTCCAGCTCCTCGAAGGACAGGTCGTCGTACGGGCAGTACAGGTGCTCCGAGTACATGCGCTCGCGCTCGGGGTCGTCCTCGGGGAGGTCGACGAAGTCGAGCACGACCATGCCGCCGGCCAGTCCGAGGGCGGTCTCCACGGAGTCGGTGAGACGGCGCTTGGCGGAGTCCTTCACCGTGAGACGGTCGATGACCACCTCGATGGTGTGCTTCTCCTGCTTCTTCAGGGTCGGCGGTTCGCTGAGCTGGATCGTCTCGCCGTCGACCCGGGCACGGCTGTACCCCTTGGTCTGGAGGTCGGCGAAGAGGTCGACGAACTCGCCCTTGCGCTCGCGCACCAGCGGCGACAGGACCTGGAAGCGACTCCCCTCCGGGAGCTCCAGCACCTTGTCGACGATGGCCTGCGGCGACTGACGCGAGATGGGACGACGGCACTCCGGGCAGTGCGGCTTGCCGATGCGCGCGAAGAGCAGCCGCAGATAGTCGTAGACCTCGGTGATGGTGCCGACCGTCGAGCGCGGGTTGCGCGAGGTCGACTTCTGGTCGATGGAGACCGCCGGGGAGAGACCTTCGATGAAGTCCACATCCGGCTTGTCCATCTGGCCGAGGAACTGGCGGGCGTACGAGGAGAGGGACTCCACGTAGCGCCGCTGGCCCTCGGCGAAGATCGTGTCGAAGGCGAGGGAGGACTTGCCCGACCCCGACAAGCCCGTGAACACGATGAGCGAGTCGCGCGGGAGGTCGAGCGAGACATTCTTCAGGTTGTGCTCGCGCGCTCCACGGACGATGAGACGGTCGGCCACGCCGGTCCGCACCTTTCTTGAGAGAAGTGACAGGGGCCGCGGGCCCCCGTCATCTCAGACTAGGGCGAGCCACTGACAGCGCCGGTTGCTTTCGCTGGTTCACAACAATCCCGGACCGTCCAGCATGCCCGACGCCACCGTCGAGCTTATAGCACGCGTATTCGATTTAAGGGCTGGGCCGTCCAGCTTCACCCGAACGTGTGGCGGGGCTAGGGTCGACCTCATGATGGATCATGTGCGCGACCTGGCGTCTGTACGTGACGCTACGGAACGACTGCTCACCGCGGTCGCCGAACTGGACAACGCCGCCGCGGCCGAGCCGTCACGGCTTCCCGGCTGGAGCCGTGGCCATGTGCTCGCCCACCTGTCCCGCAACGCGGACGCCCTGGTGAACGTTCTGGAGGGGCGCCCCATGTACGCCTCCGCGAGCACCCGGGACGCCGACATCGAGCGGGACGCGTCGCGCCCCCTGGACGTGCAGCTGGCGGACCTGCGCGAGAGCGCGGCCCGCTTCGGGGACACGGGAGCCGCTCCCGCGGACTGGTCCCGCACGGTGGAGCTGCGCAACGGGGTCACCGACTCCGCGGCCCGGGTGCCGTTCCGGCGCTGGGTCGAGGTCGACCTGCACCACGTCGACCTGGGCATCGGGTACGAGCTGGAGGATCTGCCGGAGGAGTTCGTGGCCCGGGAGATCGACTTCCTCGCGGAGCGGTTCGCCGGCCACAAGGAGGTGCCCGCCACGACCCTGGACGCGGGCGACGGCAGGACACGGACCACGGGCAGCGGCGCCGGGGGCGGACCGGTCGAGGTCCGGGGCCCGGCGGCCGACCTGCTCGGCTGGCTCTGCGGCCGCCGCGACGGCACGGCCCTGACGGTTCGCGGCGGCCCTCTCCCGGCCCTGCCTCCGCTATAGGCTGCCGTCATGACGTACAGCGGAGCGGTGACGGTCGGCGGTCCGGCCGACGTGCACGAGCTGCAAGACCTGATGATCTCCAAGGTCGCGGTCGGCCCCATGGACAACAACGCGTATCTGCTGCGCTGCCGGGCCACCGACGAGCAGCTCCTGATCGACGCGGCGAACGAGGCCTCGACGCTGCTCACCCTGATCGGCGACGACGGCATCGCGTCCGTCGTGACCACTCATCAGCACGGCGACCACTGGCAGGCGCTCGCCGAGGTCGTGGCCGCCACGGGTGCGCGCACCTACGCGGGCAGCGACGACGCCGAGGGCATCCCGGTGCCGACCGACGTCCCGCTCCGGGACGGCGACACGGTCCGGGTGGGGAACGTCGAACTCACCGCGCGCCATCTGGTCGGGCACACCCCGGGCTCGATCGCCCTCGTCTACGACGACCCGCACGGTCACCCTCACGTGTTCACGGGCGACTGCCTCTTCCCCGGCGGCCCCGGCCGGACAACACAGCCCGCAGACTTCAACTCCCTGATGGATGGCCTGGAGGCCAAGGTGTTCGACGTCCTGCCCGATGAGACGTGGGTCTACCCCGGCCACGGCAACGACACCACCCTCGGCACGGAGCGACCCCACCTTGCAGAGTGGCGCGCACGAGGCTGGTAACCCAGATCGCTACGCGCCCAGGCCCGCATCGAGCGGTCCGGAAAGTCCAGAATCCTCGCGGCCGCCCGCCTCCGCCTGGTGAACGATGTCCTGGCTGACCGGCTACCGACGACTCGACCACCGCTACGAACGCAATCCCCGCAACTACCTGGCCTTTCTCGGCCTGGCCGCAGCTATCTGCTGCTGCAAACGACTCGCCCGCCTCGAGAGGGCAACGGGCCCTGGGCCCAGGCGCCCACAGCCGGATGGACGCCTGGGTCGACGGCGCCCCATTGACCGTGGCGCCCCCGGGCACAGGCGGCACGACGCGACCGCGTGCACCTCGAACTCCGGCGGGTTGTGCTTCATCCCCACAGGGGCTCCGGCCCCCCGGAGCGGCTCGGAGCCGCTGAGGTGCACAGGTCAGCCGCCGATCGCGGTCATGACGTGCTTGATGCGGGTGTAGTCCTCGAATCCGTACGAGGAGAGGTCCTTGCCGTAGCCGGACTTCTTGAAGCCGCCGTGCGGCATCTCGGCGACCAGCGGGATGTGTGTGTTGATCCACACGCAGCCGAAGTCGAGGCGCCGGGACATCCGCATGGCGCGGGCGTGGTCCTTCGTCCAGACGGACGAGGCGAGCGCGAACTCCACCCCGTTGGCGTACTCGACAGCCTGGTCCTCGTCGGAGAACTGCTGCACGGTGATGACCGGGCCGAAGACCTCGTTCTGAATGATCTCGTCGTCCTGGTTCAGGCCGGAGACGACGGTCGGGGCGTAGAAGTAGCCGACTTCGCCGACCCTGTGGCCACCGGCCTCGACCTTGGCGTGGCTGGGGAGGCGCTCGATGAAGCCGGTAACCTGCTGCAGCTGGCTGGCATTGTTCAGCGGGCCGTAGAACGCGTCCTCGTCGTCGATGCCGCCGGTTCTGGTGTCGGACGCGGCCTTGGCGAGCGCCTCCACGAACGCGTCGTGGATGGACTCGTGCACCAGCACACGTGTGGCCGCGGTGCAGTCCTGGCCGGCGTTGAAGAAGCCCGCGGCCGAGATGCCCTCAACCGCCTCGGCGATGTCGGCGTCCTCGAAGACCACGACCGGGGCCTTGCCCCCCAGTTCCAGGTGGACTCGTTTGACGTCCTTGGACGCGGACTCGGCGACCTGGATTCCCGCACGCACCGAGCCGGTGATGGACGCCATCGCCGGAGTCGCGTGCTCGACCATGAGTCTGCCGGTCTCCCGGTCGCCGCAGATCACGTTGAGGACGCCGGTCGGCAGTCCCATGCCGGCCAGCACGTCGCCGACGATCTCGGCAAGCAGAACGGTTGAGGCAGGGGTCGTGTCCGAGGGCTTGAGGACGACGGTGTTGCCCGCGGCGATGGCCGGGGCGAACTTCCAGACCGCGGTCATCATCGGGTAGTTCCACGGCGCGACCTGGGCGCAGACGCCGACCGGCTCGCGACGGATGATCGAGGTCATACCGTCCATGTACTCGCCGGCGGCCTTGCCCTCCAGCAGGCGGGCCGCACCGGCGAAGAAGCGGATGTGGTCCACCATCGGGCCGATCTCCTCGGTGGCCGTGATCCTCTTCGGCTTGCCGGTGTCGCGGCACTCGGCGTCGATGAGCTCGTCGGCCCGTGCCTCGACCGCGTCGGCGATCTTCAGCAGGACGAGCTGGCGTTGGGCCGGGGTGGTGTCCCGCCAGCGTCCGAAGGCGGCTGCGGCAGCGTCCATCGCGCGCTCGACGTCGGGGGCCGCGGACAGCGGCGCGGTGGCGTACGCATCGCCCGTTGCAGGGTCGATGACCAGGGTGGTCCGCCCGTCGGCCGCATCGGTGAACGCGCCGTCGATGTAGTTGCGCAGCGTGCTGAGCTCGCTCATGCGCTCTCCTTGATGTGGTGTGGGTGGGGTGGTTCGGGGAGGGGACTGACGGGGCCGGGCTGGGTGAGGCGGTGCGTCGTTCGGTGCGAGGGCCGCTGTCCGGCTGTTGGGATGCCGGTGCGGCAGTGGCGGCCTCAGGACTCCAGGTGGGTCGGGGCGAACATCCGCAGGAGAGCCGGGAGCACGACAACGCTCGGGCCGGGGGTCGCGAGGGCGATCGTCAGGTCGGCGCTCAGTGCCTCGGGAGTCGTGGCAGTGGCGGGCACGCCGAACGACTCGGCGAGGCGGACGAAGTCCGGTCGTGCCAGTTCGGTGGCGGTGGCCTCACCGAACGCGCCGGTCATGTATTCGCGGAGGATGCCGTAGCCGCCGTCGTCCACGATGAGCCAGGTGACGTCAAGGTTGTGCTGGCGGGCGGTGGCGAGTTCGGCGATGGAGTACAGCGCACCGCCGTCGCCGGAGACGGCGAGTACCGGGCCTGCGTCGTTGCGGGCCACCGCGGCGCCCAGGGCGGCCGGGAAGCCGTAGCCGAGGCCGCCGGCGCCTTGCGCGGAGTGCATGGCGCCGGGGCGGCGGGCGTCCCAGGCGGACCACGCCCAGTAGCCGAGGATGGTCATGTCGAAGAACGCCGGCGAGTCGTCGGGCAGCGCGGCCCGCACCGAGGCCAGCACCTGCTGTTCCAGCTCAAGGCCCTGACCGTCGATCCTCTCGCGGACCCGCTTGAGCACATCGGCGGCGGCCGCCTCGCCGCGGCCGTCGTGCTCCCCGGCCGGGAGGGAGTCGATGAGGGCCGTGAGGGTGAGCCGGGCGTCGGCGTGGATGCCGACGGCAGGGTGGTTGGACTCCAGCTTGCCGAGGTCCGCCTCGATCTGGATCATCCGGCCGCGCGGGGCGAAGGTGTGGTAGTTGCTGGAGAGTTCGCCGAGCCCGGAGCCGACCACCAGCACGACGTCGGCGTCCTCCAGGAGGTCGGTGGTGTGCCGGTCCTCCAGCCAGGACTGCAACGAGAGCGGATGTTCCCACGGGAAGGCGCCCTTGGCGCCGAAGGTACTGGCCACCGGAGCGCCCAACTTCTCAGCCAGGCACAGCAGTTCACGGTCGGCACCGGCCCGGACGACACCGCCGCCGGCGAGGATCACCGGGCGCTCGGCGACGGCGAGCAGCCTGGCCGCCTCGGCGACGAGTTCGGTACGGGGGGCGAGCGGGCGCGGTTCGGCGCGCAGCCCGGTGACCCGGGGGACGGTGGTGGGGGCGAGCAAGATGTCCTGCGGGATCTCGACCCAGACAGGCCCGTACGGCACGGTGAGCGCCGACTGCCAGGCAGCGGCGAGCGCGGAGGGAATCTGGGAGGCCGTGCGGGCGATGTGTACGGACTTCACGATGTCGCGGAAACTGGCCTGCTGGTCGGCGAGTTCGTGCAGATAGCCGCGACGGCGGCCGCCGAGTCCGGCGGAAGGGATCTGGCTGGAGACGGCGAGCACGGGGGCGGAGGCGGCGGCCGCCTCCTGGAGGGCGGCGAGTGAGGTGAGCGCGCCGGGCCCGGTGGAGAGGAACAGCGGGGCTACGGTGTCCGCGATGCGGGCGTAGCCGTCGGCGGCGAAGCCGGCGTTGTTCTCCACCCGCAGTCCGACGTAGCGCAGCGGGGAGCGACGCAGGGCGTCGAACAGGCCGAGTGCGTGCTGACCGGGGAGGCCGAAGACGGTCTCGGCACCGAGGTTGGTGAGGGACTCGACGACGAGGTCGCCGCCGTTGCGGGTGTGGCTCACTTGCTGTCCTTGTCGCGGGTCGCGGCGATGTGCCGGGACATGGTGGGGTGAGTTCGTCGGCGGTGTGAGAGGCGGCGACGGCGGTGTGAGAGGCGGCGACGGCGGTGATCGCGGCGTGGTCGTACGCCGGCGCGACCTCGACGACGTCGGCCGGGACGGGGCGCGGGACACCGGCCCGCGCGGGCGCGATCCGGCGGGGAGGCCGGAGCCGGGCGAAGTCAGGCCGCCGCGGTCGCCTGCTCCGCCTCGACCGGGGCGCGGCCTGCGAGGCGGTCGCGCCAGTTCTCGAGGATCCGGTCGTGCGTGGGCCGCGTGGCCAGGCTGACCGCCAGGTAGGCGCAGAGGCTGACGCCGAGGCCGTAGTAGATCGGCTCGTTGGCCAGGGTGCCCTTGATGATCATGAGGGCGGTGACGGTGACACCGCCGGCGATCATCGAGGCGAGCGCGCCCTGGACATTGCCGCGCCGCCAGAGCAGACCGCCGAGGATCGGCACGAGGAGGCCGCCGACGAGCAGGTTGTAGGCGACGGTCAGCGCCGCGAGCACGTCGTCCAACAGGCAGGCCAGGCCGATCGAGACCGCTCCCAGGACGATGATCGCCAGCCGGTTGGAGCTCACCTCGTCCTGCCCGGCAGCCTCCGGCTCCTCCCGTCCGAGGCGCGCCCGCAGCCGAACCCAGATGTCGTTGTTGGCGACGGTCGCGGAGGCGATCAAGGCACCGCTGGCGGTGGACATCATCGCGGACAGTGCGGCGGCCAGCACCAGGCCGCGCACACCGGTGGGCAGAGCGCTCTTGACGATGGTCGCGAAGGCGCTGTCGGCGCCCGGCAGCTCCGGGTAGAGCGCTTTGGTGGCCATCCCGATGACGGCGCCGGCGAGGGCGTAGACCAGGCAGTAGACGCCGGCCACGGTGCCGCCCCAGGAGGCGACCTTGTCGGTACGGGCGGTGAACACGCGCTGCCAGATGTCCTGGCCGATCAGCATTCCGAAGGTGTAGATGAGTACGAAGGTGAGGATCGACTGGCCTCCGATCGAGCCGAACGAGAGGTAGCCATCGGGCAGCTTGTCGGCCATCGCGCCGAAGCCTCCAGCCTTGACGACGGCGATCGGCAGCAGGAGCAGCAGCACGCCTATCGACTTGACCACGAACTGCACCATGTCGGTCAGCGTGATCGACCACATGCCGCCGAGCGCCGAGTAGCCGACCACGATGGTTCCGCCGATCAGCACGGCCACCCAGCGTGGCACGTCGAAGAGCACATCGAAGACGGTGGCGTACGCGATGGTGGAGGTCACCGCGAGCATCAGGGTGTAGACCCACATCACCACGCCGGAGATGACGCTGGCGGCGTCGCCGTAACGCAGCGAGAGCATCTCGGCGACGGTGTAGACCCGCAGCCGGGCGATCCGGGCCGAGAAGAAGACGCTGAGCGCCAGCAGGCCAAGGCCGATCGCGAAGACCATCCAGGCGCCGGAGAGACCGTAGGTGTAGCCGAGCCGGACGCCGCCGATGGTGGAGGCGCCGCCGAGGACGACGGCCGCCATGGTGCCGGTGTACATCAGGGGGCCCAGACGGCGCCCGGCGACCAGGAAGTCGCTCTTGGACCGGGCGCGTCGCTTGCCCCACCAGCCGACGCCGATGATGCCCAACAGGTAGCCGATCATCACGACGTAGTCGACGGCCATGTGGTTCTCCGATCCGTTCGACCCCACCGGTTGGGGTCGGTGCTGAAGGCGCGGCCTCGCGGATGGCGCGACAGCGGAAGGTGGGGCCCGGGACATAGGGCGGCGGGCGGGTTGGCGCCACCGGACACTCAGGAAGCCCGGTGACGAGCGGCGGGCGGGTTGGCGCCACCGGGCACTCAGGAGCCTGGTGACGAGCGGCGTGTGCCGGCTCGCGGTACGAAACTAGGCCGGGTTCACAGGCCCGTGGAAGTGTGCGTTCCGCCTTGTTCTTGGTGTTGCACTGGACGTCCCGCACACTGGGGTCCAGGTGGCAGGCACACTCGGACCGGGAGGCGGTCAGTCCCTTCCCGAGCGAGGAGGGAGAACGATGTCGGAAGCCGAGCAGGAGCCGAGCGGCCGTTCCACGCCTGCGGTGCCGCCATCGCCGTCCGGACAGGTTCCGCAGATCACCGTGCCACTGAGCGCTGTGCTCGCACACGCCGAGCTGGGGCTGCGGCACGTGGCCGGACCGGTCGAGGACCGGCCGGTCGCGATGGTCCACACCACCGAGTGGGAGGACCCGACCGCGTACCTCCTCGGTGGCGAGCTGCTGCTCACCGCGGGCCGGCACCTGGGAGCCGTCGCACAGGACATCGACGCCTACGTGACGAGGCTGGTGGCGGCCCTGGGTTTCGGGGTCGCTCCGGTGTACGACGAGGTGCCCGCCGAGCTCGTCGCTGCGTGCGACCGGCACGGGCTGCGTCTGCTGCGGGTGCCTCCGCAGACTCCGTTCGTGGCCGTCGGCCAGGCCGTGCACCTGGCCATGGCCGAGGTGCGTAGCAGAGACCTTCGGCGCATGTCGCAGGCGCAGGCCGCGCTGGCCTCGGCGGCGGCCCGGCCCGACGCTGTGGAGGCGGTGCTACGGCAGCTGGCGTCCCACCTCGGCGCGTGGGTGGTGCTCTTGGACGGTGAGGGCGAGGAGCTCTTCGGTGCCGGCCTGCGCCCCGCCGAGCCGGCGCCGCAGCGCCTGCGCGATCTCGCTGTCCGTTTGAGCGAGCGGCGGCGACCGACTGCGGAGCACCCACAGGCGGTCCGTACGCCCGGTTCGGACACCGAGCATCAGGGCGGGAGGCAGCTCTTCGCGCACACTCTGCCGGGCGGTGACACGGGCAGCCCCCTGGTGCTGGGCCTCGCTTCCCCTGCGCAACTGTCCGCCGTGGACCGGTCGGTGACGGGTGTGGCCGTGGTGCTGTTGTCGCTCCTGACCGGCCCGCGGCATGCGCTGGGCGGGGACACGCGCAGTGCGGCAGCGCTGGTTCGGCTGCTGTTCGGCGCGGATGCGGCCGAGGTCGCCGCGCTGCTGCATCCTGCCACCGAGGGGCGGCCGCAACATTGGGTCGTGGTCCATGGGCGCCGGGCTGCCACGGTTGCCCGGCGGGCTCAGCCGTCCTCGGACGCGGTCCATGTCGCGGCGCTGGGCACGGCGCTGGGCACGCCGTTCCTGGAGGTCGACGGGGACTCGCTGCGTGCCGCGGTTCCACTGGTCAAAGGTGGGTTCGGGGGCGAGGAACCGGGCTCGGCGACGGGGGATGCCCCCGCGCGGCTCGGCTGGACGCTGGGTGTCAGCTCGCCGGCGACCACCGCCGAGCTTCCGCTCGCCTCGGCCCGTGCCGAGCGCGCCCTGCGGCGGGCGCTGGGCGCCGGGAGCAGGCTGGTGCGCGATCGCGGCGACGAGTTGAGCCTGCACGCGCTGGTCGCGCCGGACGGGGCGCGGGCGCTGGCTCGGGCGCGGTTCGCGCCGCTGGCCGACGCCGGCGCACCAGGTGCCGAGGTGCTGCTCGAGACCCTGCGGACCTGGTTGTCCCTGAACTGCAGCTGGGACCGTACGGCGGTCGCGCTCGGCCTGCATCGCAACACGGCGCGTCAGCGCATCCTGCGGCTCGGCGGGCTGCTGGACGCCGACCTCCAGGACGCGGATGTGCGCATGGAGCTGTGGTTCGCGCTGCGCTGGCTGCCGGGCGGGGACGAGCCGGGAGGCAGGACGCAGTGAACCGACGCGACGCCGGCGCCGCCTGGCGGCTCGCCGGGCGGTCGCCGGTGCGAGTATGCCTGCCAGGAAACAATCGTTGACGCCTATGCAACACGGCCCTATGGTTGCGGCACCCGGCGGCGCTGACCAGCCCGCACGGACCGGTGATCACTCAGGATCCAGGGTCCGCGGCGCCTAAGCCGGGCGAAATCCGCAGTGCGCCCCGGCGGCCGAATACGGCCGCGCGAGGAGCCGCTGTGCTGCGGACCCCACCTCGCGACGCGGATTCCCCCTTTGCCGGCGACGGCCGTCATCGCCCGATCCCGCATGCGCGAAATGCCCAAGAGAGGCCATGCCAAGATGAACGAGCAGACGACAACACCCATGAACCGTCGGTCATTCCTGCGGGCAGGGGCCGTCACCGCGCTCGGCGCCCCGTTCGCGGGCAGTCTCCTCACCGCCTGCAGCACCAAGGCCTCCAGCAGCGCCAAGGCCAACACGACAGTGACGGTCACGTCCTACGGCGGCTCCTACAACGACCAGCTGACGAAGACGATCCTGACACCGTTTCAGAAGAAGACGGGAATCCGGCCGACACTGCTGGCCAACACCAGCTTGGCCGCGCTCAAGTCGCAGGTCCAGTCCGGTGACGTGCAGTGGGACCTCGTAGAGCTCACCGCCCCCGAGTACGTCCAGGCCGTCGAAGAAGGGCTGCTGGAGAAGTTCGACTACGGCATCATCAGCGACAAGGGCCTGCCTGCCTACGCGAAGGCCGAATACGGCATCAAGTACCTGAGCTTCCTGTTCGTGATGGCCTGGGACCAGACGCACATCCCCGACGCCTCCGCGCCCACCGACTGGGCGCAGTTCTTCGACCAGGGCCGGTTCCCCACCAAGCGTTCCGTGTACGGGCAGTTGTCGGACAGCTCGCTCCTGGAGGCCGCGCGCCTGGCGGAGGGCGTCCCCTTCGACAAGATCTACCCGCTCGACGTGGACGCCGCCCTGCGCTACCTCGCGCAGCACCCCGGCCGCGACCGGCTCATCTACCACACCGCCAACCAGGAGCCGATCCAGCAACTCACCTCGGGCGAGGTCGCGCTGTCGACGAGCTTCAACAACCGCATCAACGCCGCTCGCAAGGACGGCGCGAAGCTGAACTTCTCCTCGAGGAACGGCGTGCTGGCCGGCGACTACTTCGTGGTCCCCAAGGGCGCACGAAACAAGGAGGCCGCGTTCCGCCTGATGGACTTCATGAGCAACGACGCGGACGCCGGCGCCGACTTCGACACGACGACGAACCTCACGCTGGCAAACACCGCCGCACTCGCGAAGCTGCCGGCCGATGTCGCAGACGCCCTTCCCACCAGCCCCAAGCTGGCGGACAGCATCCTGGTCCGTGACGACCGCTGGTGGGCCGAGCATCTCAAGGCGACGGAGCAGGCGTTCAAGCTGTGGCAGGCGGGTAGCTGACGATGTCTCTCGCCACAGCGGCCCCCTCGCGGGCCCCGAGCGCCCAGGCGCGCAGACCCCGTATCCCCCGCATCCGGGCGGGATGGCTGCTCCTCCTGGCGCCGATAGCCGTGTTCGACGCGGTTCTCTTCCTCACTCCGCTGGGCCGGCTCATCGCCTCCAGCATGCACAGCCAGGCGTACCAGCGGGTTCTGAAGGATCCGCTGGTGATCAGGTCCTTGGAGAACACCCTCGAGATCAGCGCGCTGTCCACGCTCGCGACGATCGTCCTCGGATACCTGCTGGCCATCGTGATCTGGCGCCGTGGGCCGCTCATTCGGGTCGTCCTCTTCGCCCTGGTGCTCCTGCCGTTCTGGACCGGAGTCCTGGTGAAAAACTTCGCGTGGGCGGTCCTCCTGCAGGACAACGGACTGGTGAACGGCGCCCTGCGGGCGCTGGGCCTCACCGATCACCCGGTGGCGCTCCTGCACAACCGGTTCGCCGTCGTGGTCGGAATGGTGCACTACCTGCTTCCCTACGCCGTGTTCCCGATCTTCGCGGCGCTGGCCGCGATCGACAACCGGCTGGAGCTGGCGGCGCGTTCCCTCGGCGCAAGCGAGTCCTCGATCTTCCGCCGGGTCATCCTGCCGCTGACGGTGCCGGGTGTCTCCGCCGCCGGGCTCCTGGTATTCATCATCAGCACCGGCTTCTTCATCACTCCGGTCGTCCTCGGCGGTCCCGGGGACATGATGATCGCCAACGAGATCGACTTCTACGCACGGCAGCTGACCGACTTCGCCGGCGCGTCCGCCCTCGCGCTCCTGCTGACCGCCATGGTGAGCGTCCTCGTAGCCGTCTACCAGCGGATCCTTCGCGCAGGAGGCGCACATGACGTCGACTAGACCTCGATTCTCGCCCGCACTGCTGACGGCCGTTCCGGTCTTCGTCTTCCTCGTCGTACCCACGCTGATCGTGGTGCCGATGGCGTTCAACCAGAGCCGGTACATCACGTTCCCGCCCGACCACGTCTCCCTCGACGCGGTCACCGGATTCCTCGCCGATCCGGCCTGGACCTCCGCGGTGGCCGCAAGCCTGCAGGCCGCTGGGATCGCAGTGGCCCTCGCCGTGCTCCTGGGCGGTACCGCCGCTGTGGCGCTGCACGGACGGAACTTCCGCGGGCGGGCCGCCGTCACCGGGGTGATCCTCGCCCCCATGATCGTCCCAGCCATCGTCCTCGCCCTGGCGTTCTACCAGTTCTTCACCTCCGCCGGAATGGTCGGCACGATCCTTCCCATTGGCCTGGCCCACGCGGTCATCGCCACGCCCTACGCCTTCCTCACCGTCCGCGCCAGTCTGTCCGGGCTCAACCCGGCTCTGGTCCGCTCCGCTCGAAGCCTCGGGGCGGGATGGCCATCGGTCGGCCGCTTCGTCTACCTGCCCGTCATCCGGCCCGGCCTCATCGCAGGAGCGCTCTTCGCCTTCTCCGTCTCCATCGATGAGACCGTGATCGCCCTGTTCCTGCAGTCTCCGGCTGCCACGACGCTCCCTGTCAAGATGTTCACGGACATCCAGTACAACCTGACACCGAAGATCGCGGTCTCCTCCGCCATGCTCGTCACCGTCGCCACACTCGGGCTGCTGGTGCAGGTCCTGTTCACACTCCGCCGCCGTTCCACCACCCAGATGCTGCCGCTGACCACCGCGGCCGCCGACCAGACAGGGTGAGCTCATGACCACCTCAGCTCCACCGCAGGCCACCGCCCTCGACGCCGACCTCGCAGAAGACGGTTCCATCGAACTGCGCGGCGTACGCAGAACGTACGGCGACGTCACAGCAGTCGATGACCTCGACCTGACCGTCCACCCCGGCGAGTTCGTGACCCTCCTGGGACCGAGCGGCTCCGGCAAGACCACCACCATGATGATGGTCGCCGGCTTCGAGGACCTCACGTCCGGCACGGTCCTCATCAACGGCCGACCAGTCGACACCCTCCCGCCCAAGGACCGCAACCTGGGCATCGTGTTCCAGAGTTACGCGCTCTTCCCGCACATGAGCGCCCGCGAGAACGTCGAGTTCCCGCTGCGGATGCGCCGTGTCCGCCCGGCCGAACGCCGCCGCAGGGCCGAGGAGGCACTCGACCGCGTCGGACTCACGAAGCTCGGCGACCGCCGCCCCCGGGAACTGTCGGGCGGACAACAGCAGCGCGTCGCCCTTGCCCGCGCCCTGGTATTCAACCCGTCCGCTCTCTTGCTGGACGAGCCGATGGCGGCACTGGACAAACGGCTCCGCGAGCAGATGCAGGAGGAGATCAAGACCATCCAGCGCTCCCTCGGCATCTCAGTCCTGTTCGTCACCCACGATCAGGACGAGGCGATGTCCATGTCCGACCGGATCGTCGTGATGCGCGACGGCAGGATCGTGCAGCAGGGCCCGCCGGAAGACGTGTACACCCACCCCGTGAACGACTGGGTGGCCAACTTCCTCGGCGACACCAACCTCCTCCCCTGCAACGTGGTGGAACGGAACGGCGACACGGCGGTCGTCGACCTCGGCGCTCTCGGCACAGGTCGGGTACGCGACCTCGGAGCCCGCGGCGATCGGTACGCCGTGTCCATACGCCCCGAACACCTGACGTTCCTCCCCGAAGGCCGGCCGGAGAACAGCTCGACGGGCCGCCTCGTGTCCTCCACCAACCTCGGTGCAACCATCCGCCACCGCGTTCACGCAGGAGGGCAGGACCTCCTCTTGCGCGAACTCTCCGCTGGCCGACGCACCTCCCGTGCCGCCGGTGACGACGTGTGTATCGGCTGGAACCAGGACGAGGCCCAGTTGCTCGTCCTCGACTCCTGACCACCGGACAGCCACCGCCTCAGCTCGTCAGCACCCTCGTGGCGGGCCCCGACCACCAAAGGCTGGGTCAGGGCACCGCCACGGCGCCACCACACCCCGGACCCGACGGAGATCCCCGAGACGGTCCCCCGACAACACGCGCTAGTTGTATTGATCACGAGCGTTGTTGACACTGGCGGGTCTTGAACATGGCGAAGACCTCCGATGTGGTGGAGCTGTCTAGGACTGCACCGCACGGAGG
>NZ_JBVHLK010000038.1:0-11679 GCF_055559015.1 Streptomyces sp. NPDC024698
GCCCGCTGGGCATCAGTGACCGACAACGGCGGAATCCTCGGACCCGGACGACTCATGCCCGACTAACGACGAACCTCTGACTCAGGTCACTAGGGCCGGGCCGCCAGATGCCGGTTGGGGGCCTGGGCGCGGTCCGCGTACTCGGGGAGGATCACGACCTCGGCGCCCGCGGCGGCGAGGAGCCCGTTCCCGTCGGCGTCCGTGACGAAGGTGTCGGGCTCGCGCCAGGCGGTGACGACCCGCCGCACACCGGAGTCGAGGATGAGCCGGGCGCACGGCACGGGCCGGGAGGCGCGGTGGGCGCACGGTTCCAGACTGCTGTAGACGGTGGCGCCGGCCAGCCGCGGATCGGCCGGGTCGATCGTGGCGAGGGCCGCCTCCTCGGCGTGCACGACGGGGTCGTCGCCCTCGCGGGAGTGACCCCGGGCCAGCTCGGTGCCGTCGGCGGCGACCACCACCGCGCCCACGCTGAACGCGGTCTTCGAGGGCGGGCACAGCTCGGCGAGTTCGCAGGCGAGCTCCAGCCAGCGCCGGTCGGCCGCGGAGGCGAGCGGACCGGTGCCGGGCGCGGTGGGGACGTAGCGGATGAGGACGACGTCGCCGACGGGCCGGGTCTCCGCCAGCCGCATCCGGCCGAGGGGGTACGCGCCGGGCCCGAACAGCCGTGGCGCGTCCGGCTGCCCGACGAAGAGGGGGGCGACGGCGAGCTGGAGTTCGTCGGCGAGCTGCTCGCGCACGAGCTGGGTGTGGACCTTGCCGCCCCCTTCGACCATGAGGCGGCGCACACCCCGTACATCGTGAAGGTGTTCCAGCAGCACACGCCAGTCGAGCTCGGGGCCGGTCGACACGATGTCGACGCCGACGAGGCCGTGCAGCAGGGCGGACGCCCGCCGGGCTCCCTCGTCCGTCGTGTAGACGGCCTTCTCCCCGCCCGTGTGCCAGAACTGCGCCTGCGGGTCGAGCTCGCCGGAGCCGCTGACGGTGACCTTCAGCGGGTAGGCGGGGCGGCCGCCGGCGACACGGGCCGCACGGCGTTCGGGGGAGTTGACCAGGAGCCGCGGGTTGTCCGTGCGCAGCGTGCCGGCGCCCACCAGGATCGCGTCGCTGGACGCCCGCACCTCGTCGACCCGGTCGAAGTCGGCCGGGCCCGAGAGCAACAGCCGCTCGGGGCCGGTGTCGTCCAGGAAGCCGTCGAGGGAGACGGCGGCGGACAGCAGGACGTAGGGACGGGGCATCGGGTCGCATCCTCCGGTCACACGCGCACAGGGTTCGAGCGCAGGTTCAGGCGCAGGTTCACGTGCAGTTGTGCAAGGGCAGTGGCTCAAGTGCAGTGGTTCGAGTGCAGTGACTCAAGCGCAGTGGTTCAATTTTTAAACAATACCTAGACTGGCCTCATGACGACCCGCTGGCTCTCCGCCGCCGAACAGCGCGCCTGGCGCTCGTACATCTCCGCGACCTCCCTGCTGGCGGACGCCATCGACCGCCGGCTCCAGGCGGAGGCGGGGATGCCCCACCTTTACTACTCCATCCTGTCCCGGTTGTCCGAGGCGCCGGACCGGCGGCTGCGGATGACCGACCTCGCCGAGGCCCTGAAGATCACCCGGAGCCGGCTGACGTACGCGGTGGCGCGACTGGAGAAGGACGGGACCGTACGCCGCGAGGGCTGCCCCACGGACAAGCGCGGGCACATGGCCGTCCTCACCGACGAGGGCATGACCCTCCTGGAGCGGGTGGCGCCCGCGCACGTCGAGACGGTACGGACGGCGGTCTTCGACCATCTGACCCCCGAGCAGGTGGACCAGCTGGAGGAGATCTGCGGGACCATCACCCGCGCCATCCAGAGCGGGGATCCCGGGGCCCCCGGGGAGGATCTGCCGTGGCGACGGCGTTCCTGCTCCTCGTGAGGCGCCGGACCGGGACGTGAACCCCGTTGCTTGAAGTTTTAAGCAGATGTAGTGTCTGTTCCTGCGGCTGTGCTTCAAATCTGAAGCACAGTCCCGTACGAACCCGCCGGACGGAGAGACACCATGCGCGACCACCCCGACGCCACCGTGCGCACCCG
This sequence comes from Streptomyces sp. NPDC024698, assembly GCF_055559015.1. Classification (NCBI taxonomy): domain Bacteria; kingdom Bacillati; phylum Actinomycetota; class Actinomycetes; order Kitasatosporales; family Streptomycetaceae; genus Streptomyces; species Streptomyces sp. NPDC024698. The sequence goes on from NZ_JBVHLK010000038.1 coordinate 2,063, forward strand.
CGTCCGCGTACCCCTGCGCTTCGGCGACGGCTACTCCGTCGACGCCGAGCTCGTGACCTTCGAGGGGCTCGAGGACGGCAAGGAACACCTGGCCGTCGTCCTCGGCGAGCCCGGCGCGAACCCGCTGGTGCGGCTGCACTCCGAGTGCCTGACCGGCGACGTGTTCGGCTCGGCGCGCTGCGACTGCGGTCCCCAGCTGCGCGAGGCCGTGGAACAGATCGCCGACCGCGGCGGCGTCCTGCTGTACCTGCGCCAGGAGGGCCGCGGCATCGGCCTCTACAACAAGCTCGACGCCTACGCCCTCCAGGACCAGGGCCTGGACACCTACGCCGCCAACGCCGCCCTCGGACTGCCCGAGGACGGCCGCGACTACACGGCGGCCGCCCAGATGCTCCGGGCCCTCGGCATCGGCTCCCTGGACCTGCTCTCCAACAACCCGGACAAGGCCGAACAGCTCCGCGAACTCGGCGTCACGGTCTCCCACCGCGTCCCCACGGGCGTCTTCACCACCGCCCACAACGTCCGCTACCTGCGCGCCAAGGTCCTCCAGACCCAGCACACGCTGCCCCTGCCGGAACTCACGGAACCCGCGGGCGTCCCGGCGGTCTGAACCCCCCGCCACGCACGCGCCGCACGAGGTCCTCGGCGGCCTCCGGCCACCCGGCGTAGTCGAAGGCGAAGCCCGCTTCGAGCAGGCGGCCGGGCACGACACGGCGGCTCTTCAGCAGGAGTTCGGTGTCCGACCGCAGCGCGAACGCGCCGACCTCGGCCATCCACCTCGTCGCGGGCAGGCCCGCCGGGACACCCCACGCCGCCCGCATCGCGCGCATGAACGTGCGCTGGGGCAGAGGGACGGGGGCGGCCAGGTTCACGGGCCCGGCGAGGTCGTCCCGGTCGGCCAGAAACGTGACCGCGCGAACGAAGTCCCGGTCGTGCATCCAGGACACGTACTGCGCGCCGCCCGCGACCGGGCCGCCGAGCCCGAGCCGCGCCAGCCGCAGCATGACGTCGAAGACACCGCCCCGATCGGGGCTCATCACCATCGCCGAGCGTAGGGCGACCTTGCGGGTGTCCGGGGTTTCCGCCTGCTCCTGCGCCCGTTCCCAGGCCTTGGCGATCTCGACGCTGTAGGCCCAGTAGCCCGGCACGCCGGGTTCGGTGCCGCCGAGCACGCCGGTCGCCTCGTCGTTGGGGGCGTCGAAGCGGTGGGCGTAGACGGTGGCGGTGCTCATCTGCAACCAGACCCGGGGAGGCCGCTTCGCGGCCGCGATCGCCTCACCCACGACTCGGGCGGAGCGCACCCGCGAGTCCATCATGGCCTGGAGATTCGCCGCGGTGTAGCGACAACTGACACTGCGTCCGGCCAGGTTCACCACGACATCACTGCCGTCGATCGCCTCGGCCCACGGTCCCAGGGTCTCGCCGTCCCAGAGGACGTCGCCGACGCGCACCGGCCGCCTGGTCAGGACGACGACCTCATGGCCTTCGGCGGTCCACGCGCGCTTCAGTATCGCGCCGACCTGCCCGGTCCCTCCAGGGATCACTATCTTCATCAGGCTCCCCCCGCGTGTGTCGGGGGGAGCCTAGCGCAGAAAACTGAACGCGTTCAAATGTGACCTTCTCGCGCCCGGAGGGCGCATCGCACCCGGCCCGGGCGCTGGTCCCGGCGCCGGATCCGGCTATGAGAACGAGCCGTAGTAACCGGTGAGGTCGGCGACCGGGCAGGCGGCGGAACCGATCAGGCACGCAGGGCTCGCGTACTTGCGCGTGTAGACGTTGGTGACCCTGCCACCGTTGTAGATGTAGACGTAGTGGTTCGGCATCAGCCGGTGCGTCCCGGAAATGATGGACCAATTCCCGCTCGTCGTCAGATGCATCGAAAATGCGCCGTCGATGGCACCGACGTGACAGAACGGATTGGAGGCGTGCGTCACCATCCGAACGTCCACGTAGTTGCGTCCTGACCCCAACTTCTTGGCGACCATGTTCCCCGACGACGCGGTCCTGGTGGCGACCAGCCGGCCGGTGCTCTTCTTGTAGACGTGGCTCGCGTGGACGTCCTTGTATCCCGCGACCGACTTCGAACTCCACGTGATCACGGCGTTCAGGGAAGTACGGTACTGCGACGACCTCCAGTTGAAATCGGAATGACCGTCGCCGGCGAACTGAAAGCCCCTCCCGTAGTCACAGCCGGCGGGCGGGGCGTCGATGCGCTTCTGCGGGATGAAGGTGACCCAGGTCAGGGTGGTTGTCCTGGCAGCCGCGGCGGCCAGAGCCCGCGACACGGCCTGCTCGCGCATCGCGGCGAGGGGCGTCTCCCCCGGGGACGCGGAGGGAACCGCGACCTTCATACCCCACTTGCGGGCCTTGGCGTCCCCGCCCTTCGGCAGTACCGGCGCGACAACGTACTGATAGACACCGCCAGGGGTCACCGAGGTGTCGTGGAAGGTGTCCGTCCCCGGGGCGAGGGTGGCGACAGTCTTCTCGTTCCGGGTGACGACGTACCTGGCGTCCCTCGCGTAGCCCTTCCACGAGATGTCCACGAAGGACCGGCCGGCGGCGGCGACGATCCCCTGATCGGCCATGGAACGGTCCACGACCGCCGTCACGCCGGACGCCGCCCGCATGACGCCGAACCCCTGGGCCTTCAGGGCTTTCCCCTCAGCGGTCCGCGCGCCCACCCCGGTCACATCGGTCAGACCCCGTGCCCCCGGAGCGGATATGGAGAATTCACGAGGACTTGGGCCGGCATCGCTCCCGGGGGAAGCGGATGCCGGAAATCCGGCGGCCAGGAGCGCGAGCGGCAGGACGGTCAAGGAACTCGCCTTTGCGGTGGAACGAGCCATCCTCATGGAATTCCCCCTGATGTACGCGGTCTTCTGAGCCTCCGACTCTAAAGAGACCTGGGCGCCCTGCGGTATTGCCCCTTTGGACACCCCCGCCGGCCTGAATTCACCAAGCCAGCGGGCGCGGCGAAAGACCTTCCCATGAAGCGTGACGTCCGCTTCACCCCCGTTGGGGCCCTGTCGCATTGCCCTCGGGGCACCCTCATCGGACGGCCGGACACGCTTTCCGCACCGGAGCCCGCGTGAGCAGTGCCATCATGAGGTGTGCGGGATTTCTTGCCCCCCCCACGCACGACGACTCCGATGCCGAAGACCGAGGAGCACAGCATGGCCACCGGCCCCGCCGACACCGCAGACACCCCCGCCTCCGCCTACGGGCCCGTCGCACTGGTTCTCGGCATCGCCTCGACCGCCGCCGCGGCGCTCATCTCATTCGTCGGACTCGCGATCCCCCTCCTCACCGGGATCCTCGCCGTGACCTTCGGGATCCTCGGAATCACCCGCAAGATCCACCGCAAGCAGTCCCTCATCGGTCTCATCGGCGGTTCCGTCGGCGTGCTCTCCGTCCTCGCCTTCATCAGCGCCTTCAGCGCGTGACGTAGCCTGCGGCCCGCGTCGAGCGGGCGACGCCCCAGGGCGCGAGCCGAGCACTCGCCCCCCGGGACGCCACGAGGACCGCGGTCGTCGTCTCAGATGACGGGGAGAGCCGACGGTCCCGATTCCGGCCGGTAGGCGCAGTCCGCGTCGGCGCACAGGGCGTCGTGGGCGAGACCGGCCAGCACCGCGGCCTGAGGTCGCGTCTGCTGCCCCAGCTTCTCGACGACCCGCGCGATGTGGGCCTTCACCGTCCGCTCCGCGATCCGAAGCTCCCGTGCGAGCTGACGGTTGGCCAGACCCGTGGCCAGCAGGAGGAACACCTCCTTCTCCCGGTCCGTCAGGCAGTGCACACTGGCGATTCCCTGTAACGGATCGGTTCCGGTGCGACGGTAGACGCACGTGGACGTCTTCACGGCAGGTCCCTTCCGATCCCGCCTTCTCAGCAGAGCCCCGTGCCCCGAGCAAGGCGGTCATCACGCATCAACCTAGCCCTCGCCGCTGACAGGGGCACGCCCATAAAGAGTCCCAGAGGTTCCCTTGAGGGTCACCGCCGGTGGCGAGGTCGCACGGGGTCCGCCCCGGCCGATCCGCGGGCTGCGGACCCCTCCGCTCCCGCGTCGCGCGCGGGCATCCGCAAACGCGACAGCGCCCGAGCCGACCGAAGCCGACCCGGGCGCCGTGCGGCGGGCCAGAGGGGTTTCCCCTCTCCCGCGGTGGTAGACCCTGTGGGACTCGAACCCACAACCAATGGATTAAAAGTCCACTGCTCTGCCAATTGAGCTAAGGGTCCCCGCACCGGAAAAGCACCGGCACGGCGCACCGGCTCGCGCCGACGCATCCCCGAGCATAGCGGGACGCGGCCGGGACTCCGATCGGGTATCGGGGACCCGGCCGCGCCAAAGGCCCGCAAGGTCAGGGATCGACCGGTTCGGGTGCACCCTTGCGGGCGGCCTCCCGGGCGATCGTGCGCTGATGCGCGGGGTTGAGGAACCAGTGACGGGCGGAGGCCAGCCACCAGGCCGCGGCGAAGCCGAGGACCACGAGAACGGCGATCGGGGCGTAGTTGAAGGTCTCCCAGGTGACCGGGGAGACCTGGGGCAGCATGAACAGGACCGTGATGACGGCCACCCAGACGACCGCGACGACCCCGACGGGACGGGACCAGCGGCCCAGATGCCAGGGCCCGCGTTCGAAGGCGTCGCCCTTGCGCACCCGCAGCAGCGTCGGGATGACGTAGGCGACGTACAGGCCGATGACCGCGATCGACGTCACGGCCGCGTAGGCCGCGTAGTTGATGAGGTACGGCAGGCCGAGCACGAGTGCGCCCAGCGCGGCCAGCCAGACGGCCGCGACGGGGGTGCGCGTGCGCGGGTGCACCGTGTGCCACACCGAGGAGAACGGCAGCGCGCCGTCCCGCGAAAAGGCGTAGATCATACGGCTGTTGGCGGTCACGGACGCCATGCCGCAGAACAACTGGGCGCCGATCACGACGAGCAGCAGGAGCTTGCCGGCCGTCGCGCCGAGCGCGTCCAGCAGGATCTGGGCCGGGGGCGCTCCCGTCGCCGAGCCGAGCTCCTTGTCGTACGACTGGATGGCGAAGGTGAAGCCGAGGAGCAGGACGAATCCGGCGATCCACGAGGTCCAGATGGAACGCACGATGCCCTTGGGCCCGGCCGTGGAGGCGTCGTGGGTCTCCTCCGTCATATGGGCGGAGGCGTCGTAGCCGGTGAACGTGTACTGGGCCATGAGCAGCCCCACGAGGACCACGTAGATCCCGCTGCCCCAGCCCGTGTGGTTCACGAACTTCGTGAACACGAAGCCGGCCGACTGGTGATGGTCGGGAGCGAACGTCAGCGCGCCGACGATGACGGCGACGCCGACGACGTGCCACCACACGCTGATGCTGTTCAGGAGGGCGACGATCCCCACGCCGAAGGTGTTGAGGAGACCGTGCAGGATCAGGATCGCGGTGAACAGGAGGATGGTGCGGCCCGGCGTCACCCCGAAGTCGAACTGGAGGTTCAGATAGGCGCCGAGGAACAGCGCCGCGCCGAAGTCGATGCCGGCGGTCACCGCGACCTGGCCGAGGACGTTGAACCAGCCGGTGAACCAGGCCCAGGCCGCCCTGCTGCGCTCCGGGGCGAGCCGGTGCGCCCAGAAGTACAGCCCGGCGGACGTCGGATAGGCCGAACAGATCTCGGCCATCGCGAGCCCGACGAACAGGGTCATGAGTCCGACCACGACCCAGCCCCAGGTGATCACGGCGGGACCGCCGGTGTTCATCCCGAACTGGTACAGCGTCAGACAGCCCGACAGGACCGAGATGATCGTGAAGGAGACCGCATAGTTGGAGAAAGCCGACATGCGGCGAGCGAGAACCTGCGTGTAGCCGAGCTGGGCGAGCCGCTCTTCGTCCGACAGCCCAGTCGCTCTGGCGTCATCTGTCATGCACCCAGCGATTCCCTCGCCGGGTGCATGACATGCGCCGTACCGATGGGAAATGTGGCTAGAAAAGGCCCTTGTAGCCCCGCCAGCCGCCGGCGATCTTCACGCGCGAGCCGAACGAACCCGTCCCCGTACCGGCGTTGCGGTAGACGTTCCCCGAGGTGTCGCGCTCGACCAGGTCGCTCTTCCCGTCGCCGGTGATGTCGCCGACCCCGACGATCGCGTCGTACGACGCGCCCCAGCCGGAGAAGACCTTCACCCGGTCCTTCAGCAGGCCGGTCCCGGTGCCGTTGTAGCGGTACAGCGTTCCCGCCCTGTCCCGCGCGAGCACGTCCCCGATCCCGTCGCCGTTCAGGTCCCCGGCACCGACGATCTTCGTGTAACCCGTCCACGCCGTACGGATCTTCCGGCCCGCGGCGAGCGTTCCGTCGCTCTTCGCGGCGAACAGGTAGAGGTCGCCGGTCGAGGCCTTCCGCGCGAGCAGATCCGGCCGCCGGTCACCGGTCAGGTCGCCGGGCGAGGTCAGGACGTCGTACGCGTTCCAGCCGGTGCCGAGCGCCTTGTACGAGGTCGAGGGGGTCGGCACCGTGCCGCACGCGGGCTTGTAGCCGCGCAGGGACCCGTCGCTCATGCGTACCAGGACGTCGTTGCAGCGGTCACCGTTCAGATCGCCGAACGGCACCGCGACCACCTTGGTGGACCAGCCGTTGCCGGTGACCTTTCCGGCGAATCCGCCCTTCCCGTCGCCCTGTTGGAAGGTCAGTCCGCCCGAGGAGTTGAGGGTGAGCAGATCGCCGGTGCCGTCCGGTTCTCCCCCGGACCCGACGTGGTCGTGGCGCACCGGGCTGCCGCCCTTCAGCCGGACGGTGCCGCGCACCTGGAGCGGGGCGCCGACACCGTCCGCGGGAGTGACGGTGACGGTCCAGTCGTAGGAGCCGTCCGGAGCGAAGGCGTCGCCGGGGAGCGCCGGGTCGTCGCCGGACCAGCCGACGTTCACCTCACCGCGCGCGGGACCGTTGTCGCGGCCGTCGTCGTAGGTCTTGCCGGTGGCGCGGTTGCGCGCGCTCACCGTCCAGTTCGCGGCCGGCTTCGACAGCAGCAGGGTGGCCAGGGTGTCCGGAGTGGCGTCGATCGTGTGGGCCCGGACGGACGGCACGTTCTCGGCGGGCGCCAGCAGCCGCAGCGGCTGCTGGGCCACCCCTGACGGTACGAGGTGCACGCGCTCCTGGCCGTCCACGTAGGCGGCGTTCGCGCCGGACTCGTCGACCGTCCAGCGCACGTCCCGCTGCGAGACCCCGGTGTCGGGCAGGTCGCCGATGACCCGGCTCTCGGCGGTGCCGCCCGCGACCGTCGTGAGCGTCAGCTTCCCTGCCGTCTTGTCGTGGGTGACGACGTATCCGTCACCGAGCTTCGCCTCGCCGGCGGGCACGGCGACGGACTTCTTCGCCGTACGGTCGAAGACACCGGCCCTGCCGTCACAGGTCCAGTAGATCCAGCGGCCGAGGGCCTGGAGCTCGGTGGGCACGCAGCCGGCGTCGACGGTGAGGGTCTCGGTCGTCCGCTTCGCGGTCAGGTCGTACGCCGTGAGGGTGCCCGGCGTCGATCCCGCCGTCCAGAGCACGTCGCCGGAGAGGGCGGCGGCACCGGAGGCGCGGGTGAGCACCGGGGCTCCGGCGTTGTCGAGCGCGTACACGTACTGCTTGTCGGCGGTCGTGTGGATCAGGTACTTGCCCGAGACGTCGGTGATGCGCCCGCCCGCGGGCACGCTCCGCTCCCAGAGGTCGCTGCTCCCCGGCCCGTTGACCCGGATCAGGTCGTTCGTCGCCGTGGAGTGTTCGAGCCAGGCGATCCGGCCGTCGGCCGTCCCGTGGATCCCGGAGCAGGCCACGTCCGTCGTCGCGCAGGGTGCGATGGTCACGGTCTCCGCGTAGGGCGTGAACTCGGACCGCGCACCGTAGGAGGGGGTGCCGGTCGCGGCGACGGTCCGGACGAAGTCGTCCCGGTGCCCGCGCAGGCTGTCGTCCGTGACGACGAGACGGCCCTGGTCGAGGGAGATCCCCTGGACGGGGAAGGGCGGCCTGGGCAGCGGCCTGACCTGGGTGACGACCGGGGCGCCGTCCGGACCGGAGATGATGCGCCGGATCCCCCAGTCGTCGGCACTCGTGCGGCCGATCTTCACGGCGGAGCCGCCGGGGCCGGCCGCGATCCCGTGGTTCGAGGACGACATCAGCGTCACCGCCTGCCCGCCCGAGATCGGCTGCGCGGTGACCTGGTTCATGCCGTTGACCAGCCAGTCTCCGACGACCGCCAGGTCGTGGGTGGCGTTCGCGCCGTCGGCGGTCCCCGCCAGCACGACCTCGGCCGGTACCGCCGACAGGTCCGCCCGGGGCAGCACCAGGACCTTGGCCTTGTCGTAGGCGAAGACGACGACATGGTCCGGCGCGATCAGCACCCTGCTGTACGCGACGGGAAGCGGACCGCTCCAGCTCTGCACCTGGCCGCTCTCCCGGTCCACCGCGACCAGACGCATCTCGCCGTCCAGCGAACCCCGCAGGAAGACGCTCCTCGCGTCGGCACCCGCGGGGATGCCGAGCTGGAGCCCAGCCGGTCCGCCGCCGACGGTCACGTCACGGGTGCTTCCGTCGGCCCCCGGAGTGAGCAGGTGGATGACCCGGGTGCTCGTCCCGTCCGCGGCGGGCTCGTTGCGGAACCCGACGCCCAGGTTGTCGAAGGCCGTGAGATAGCCGAGGCCCGCCGGGACCTGGATGCCGCGGGACGTGCCGTCCGTCGCGTCCCAGAACTCCACCCGGCCGTCGGCGTCCTTGTACGCCAGGACATCGCTGCCGGTGCCCGTGGGGGACAACCCGGCGCGCTGCGGAACGGGGACGGACTCACCGTCGGAGTACCGCGTCCACAGCAGGCCCGCCCGGCCCTCCTGGGTGTGGAAGACGCCCTGCGCCCCGGCGCCGTCGTGTCCGGAGCCCGTCGAGGTGCCGCGGATCGCGGCCGTCGTGTACGAACTCCGCAGCGCGGCGGGGACCACCGTCTCCTGAGCGGCGCCCACCGCCGACGCCGATGTCGGGAGCAGCGGGACGATCCCACCCGCGAGGAGCGTCGCGGTGGCCGCGACGAAACCGGCCCGTCCCGCTCGCGAGGAACGGACGAAGGCATGGTGGAGCAAGGGATCCCCTCCCGGAACAGTGAGGAGACGCGTCTACCGTCCCGGGCGCCGAACCAACCCTCAGCCGTCGCATCCCCACATGAAGTCGGTTGATCCTACTGGGAGTCGGAAGGGAGGTGGTGAACATTTTCCCGCGGCCCGCTGCCCCGGAAACGACGATGTGGCCCCCACCCGAATCGGGTGGGGGCCACATCAGTTGGCTAGATCAGCGGCGGTCAGCCGTTGCGCTTCCAGCGCGGCTTCTCGTCGCGGCGGAACGTGCCGGTGCCGGTGCCGGTGCCGGTCGTGCGGTGGTCGTCGCGGCGGGCGGCCGGACGGTCGTGGCCGGAGCGGAAGCCACCGCCCGCGGGACGGTCGCCCTGACGGTCACGGTTGAAGGGACGGTCGCTGCCCCGGTGACCGCCACGCTCGTCACGGCGCTCGAAGGAACGGCCGCCACGGTCGTCACGGTTGAAGCCACCACCGCGGTTGTCGTCACGACGCTCGAAAGAACGGCCGCCACGGTCATCGCGGTTGAAGCCGCCACCACGGTTGTCATCGCGACGGAA
>NZ_JBVHLK010000038.1:11776-31627 GCF_055559015.1 Streptomyces sp. NPDC024698
ACACCGCGGTTGTCGTCACGACGCTCGAAAGAACGGCCGCCACGGTCATCGCGGTTGAAGCCGCCACCACGGTTGTCATCGCGACGGAAGCCACCACGGTCGTTGTCACGACGCTCGTAGTTGCCCCGCTCGTCGCGGCGCTGACGCGGCTCGTAGGCGGGACGCTCGTCCGCCTCGACCACGACGGCCTCGGCGACCGGTGCCTCGACGACGGCCTGCTCGGCGGCCTCGGCGGCGGCCGCGACGGCCACCTCCGGGTCCTCGCCGCGCTCACGGGCGGCACGGGCGACCAGACGGTCGGCCTCACCGCGCAGCTCGGCGGCACGGCGCTGAGCGCGCTCCAGCTCCTTGGTGAGCTGGGTGACCTCACGCTCGGCCTGCTGGGCGGCGTCGCCCGCGGACTGGGCCTGGACCTCGGTCATCGACCGGGCACCGGTGATCTCGGCGACCTCGGGCTCGAAGGCCGTACCCGAGTTGATGATGTGACGCGCGGCGTCGACGCCCGCGTCCTCCATCAGCCGGAAGATCTGGCGGCGCTGGTGCGGAAGCGACAGCGACACGACGGTGCCGGAGCGGCCCGCGCGAGCGGTACGGCCGGAGCGGTGCAGGTAGTCCTTGTGGTCACCGGCCGGGTCCACGTTCAGGACCAGGTCGATGCCGTCGACGTGGATACCGCGGGCGGCGACGTCGGTGGCGACGAGCGCGTTGACGTAGCCGTCCTTGAAGTCCGCGAGCGTCCGGGTACGGGCGCCCTGCGTCATGCCGCCGTGCAGCGCGTCGGCCTTCACACCGGCGTCACGCAGCTGCTCGGCGATGCGGTCGGCGCCCAGCTGGGTGCGGACGAAGATGATCGTGCGGCCCTTGCGGGAGGCGATCGCGGCGGTGACCGGCGCCTTGTCCTTGGGCTTCACGATGAGGATGTGGTGCGACATCGTCGTGACGTTGCCCTGGGCGCTGTCGACCTCGTGCGTGACGGGGTTCGTCAGGTAGCGCTTGACCAGCGTGGAGATCTCGTTCTCCATCGTGGCGGAGAACAGCATGCGCTGGCCGCCGGCCGGGATCTGGTCGAGCAGCTCGGTGACCTCGGGCAGGAAGCCCAGGTCCGACATCTGGTCGGCCTCGTCGAGGACGGCGATCTGGGTGTTCTCCAGCGAGCAGGCGCCGCGGTTGATGATGTCGCGCAGACGGCCCGGGGTGGCGACGAGGACGTCGACGCCGCGCTCCAGGGCGTAGATCTGGTTGCCCATCGACGTACCGCCGCAGACGACCTTCATCTTGAGGCCGAGGACGTCGCCGTAGGGCTGGAGAGCGTCGGCGACCTGCATGGCCAGCTCACGGGTCGGCGTGAGGATGACGGCGCGCGGCTTCTTCTTCTCGGTGTGACCGCCGGCGAGCTGCGCCAGGGTCGGCAGACCGAAGGAGAGGGTCTTGCCGGAGCCGGTGCGGCCACGGCCGAGGATGTCCTTGCCGGCCAGGGCGTCCGGGATGGTCGCGGCCTGGATCGGGAAGGGGCTGGTCACGCCGTTCTGCGCGAGCTTGCGGACGACGCCCTCGGGCAGACCGAGGTCGGCGAAGGTCATCTCGGGGGCGGACTCGGTCTCCGCGGCTTCGACGACCTCTACGATCTCGACGGCCTCTACGGTCTCGAGGGCCTCGACCGCGTCGTTGTTCTCGTCGTTCTCGGGCACGACGAAGTGATCAGTACTGGAAACAGACATGCGAAATGCGAACCTTCCGGAGTTCCTCGGCACGCGCCCAAACTCCGTGAAGTCGCAAACGACCGCCTCTATGCGGTCCGGCCACGGCAAGGGAGAGTACGCGCCACGCGGCGCTCTCTGCGGCGGCGCCGGGCAAATGGGATCAAACGATCTACTACCATACGCACCCTTCCCCCATGAAGGCAAACTGAGCCTCATACGACCAGGTGAGGGTGCATTCCTAGCCACCTGCTCGCACCACCAAAGCTACCGCGCCCGCGCCGACCGCGCTGTTGAACGGGCCACATTCACCGCTCCGGGGCCCGTGAACCCCGCCACACCGGCCGCGCACGCCACCGCGACCGCGGCTCCACGAGCTCGACGGGCTCCTCGGGCTCCGGAGGCTCTGGGGGGCCACCGGATCGGGAGACCCGGAGCCGCTACACGGGGGAGCCCGCCTCGGGCGCCGGTTCCCGCTGGATCAGCTGTGTCACCGGCTGCTCGTGCGCCGACGACGACGGCTCCGCGGGTCCGGGGTCGGGCGGCGCGGGCGTCGACGAGGCCGGCGGGGGCTCGGGCGTCGGCTCGGCCGTCGTCCGCGTGGGAGTCGGCTCACCGCCCGGGGGCGCGGAGTCCTCGGACGGGCCTCCGGCCCTGTCCGTCGTCCCGGCGGAGGGCTTCGCGCCCGGCGAGGCGGACGCCGACGGGTCGTCGGACGCGGACTCCCCCGGCTTCGCCGAGGCCTTGCCGTGCTTGCCGCCCTTACCGCTCTTCCCGCCGTACGACCCGATCCCGCCGCCGCCCGCCGCGGCCCCGCCGCCCGGCACCCCGTCGACGCGTCTGCCCGCCGAGTGCGAGGGCTCCGGCCGCCCCGCGTCGGCGCCGACGCTCATGCAGCCCGCGGTGGCGGCCACGGCCAGGACAGCGGCGGCCAGACGGGCGGGTACGTACAGGGCGCGCACGGGCGGCCACCTCCGAACGGGGCGTCCCCCGCTCGGAGGAAGCCGGGAGCGTGGGGAGAAACGGGAGTTCCCCCTGTCCAACTCCCGCCGCACGCGGGAGGACACGCGCCCCCCGGGCCCAACCGGACCCGGGGGGCGTGCGCGGCCCGCTCGCCCGCGCGGCGAGGCGCGGTCCGTACGGCGCGGGGGATCAGTCGATCGCCAGCGGGGCCTGCGGGGCGAGCGCCGCCGCGATCCGCCGGGCGACCACCTCGGCCATGTTGCCGTCGGGCGTGTCCTTGGTCTTGGTGGCGTTGACCGCGATGGCGAGACGGTCGGACGGGAGATACGCCTGGATCGCCGCGTAGCCCGAGAACGACGGGTTCTGAAGGACCCAGCCGTTGATCACGATGACGCCGAGCCCGAAGTGCTTGGCCTCGGTCTGCGGCAGACAGACCGTCGCGGGACACCGGGCGGTCGGGTGGCCGAGGCCGACCGTCCCCGGGTTGATCAGGGTGCGGTAGGAGCGGCGCGAGATGAGCCGGCCGCTGCCGATGCCTCGCGCCGAACGGGCCAGGTCACAGATCTGCGTGGTGATCACGGCGCCGGGCGCGGTGGTCCACGACGGGTTCCAGAAGGTGGACTCCTCGTACAGGCCGCGCTCGGAGGTGAAGGCGTGCAGGACCGGGCGCGGGATGTCGGGGGTGAAGCTGTTCCGGGTCGCGTCGAGTCCCAGCGGACCCGTGACCCGCTGCCGCAGGAGCCTGTCGATCCGGGTGCCGGTGATCTTCTCGAGCGCCTGGATCAGCAGCAGGTAATTGGCGTGCGAATAGCTCCAGTTGGTGCCCGGCTTGTACCAGAACGAATGGCTGTAGGGGTACGCGAGCAGCTGCTTCGGGGTCCACGCGCGGAACGGGTGCGCCTCCAGCTCGGCGAGGAAGGCCGGGTCGGTGACGTAGTCGTGCAGCCCGGTCGTGTTGGTGGCCAGCATGCGCAGGGTGATCTGGTTCGCCTTGGGCAGCGTCGGCAGCCAGCGCTCGACGGTGTCGTCCAGGTGGACCTTGCCCTCCTGGACCAGTTGCAGCAGAGCCGTACCGACGTAGGAGAAGGCCACCGAACCGGCGCGGAAGCGCATGTCCGGCCGGGCCGGGACACCGGTCATGGATGCGCCGAGCGCGTCGGTGAGGATCTCGCGCCCGCCCCGGGTGACCTTCAGCTCCACCGAGTTCAGATGCAGGTCGGCCTTGGCCTTCCGGGTGATGGCGAGAACCTCGGCGGCCTCACCGCCGAGCGGTCTCGCGGTTCTCACGCAGTCGCTTCTTCGATCGCTTCCGGGCCCCTGGGCGAACGCCGGCACGGCGGCGGTCTGGACCGTGACGGCGAGTAGAGCGGCGCACAGGAGGGCCTTGCGGGCTCGGGCACGGGCGCCCGGACGGGCCGGGGAGGGGGTGCGTGTCATGCCCGCACTATCACCGGGCGGCCAGGGACGCTTCGCCTGAACACTCCGAAACCCGTACGAGACACCCCATGTGGGGCAGGCATCCGGATTCCCCGCGGCGTTCCGGCCCTTCCAGGCCCCTTTCGTCCGCCGCCATCGGCGCACCATCACCGACAATGGCGGGGTGCTGGAGATGACGCGCGAAACCTTCGAAGAGCTCGTGAGCCAGGCGCTCGACCGGATCCCGCCCGAGCTGACCCGGGTCATGGACAACGTCGCCGTGTTCGTCGAGGACGAGCCTCCGGCGGACGACCCCGACCTGCTGGGTCTCTACGAGGGCACCCCGCTCACCGACCGCGGCGAGTGGTACGCCGGCGTGCTCCCCGACCGCATCTCGATCTACATGGGCCCCACCCTGCGTCGGAGCGAGACCACGGACGAGGTCGTCCACGAGGTCGCCGTGACCGTGATCCACGAGATCGCCCACCACTTCGGCATCGACGACGACCGGCTCCACGAACTGGGCTGGGGCTGACCGCACCGCGGACCGCACCACCGAACGCGCCGCCCGACCGCGCCGCGGACCACCCGGCCGACCGGCCCGCCGCCGGACACGGGCACGGGTGCGGACGCGGACGCGGGTGACGGAACGTCGCATACCCACCCCACCCCTTGGGCAGACGCGACAAATGGTCCGCGTCCCCGTTGCCGCAACCGCCACCGTCCGCCGTACGGCCGAGCGCGCCGGACGGGCGCTGCACGCGCTCGCCCGCCGCCGCCCCGGCCGCCGCAAGAGCCCGGCGCTCGAACTCGCCGCCCGGCAGAACCCGTACGCCCGTGCCCTCGGGCTCGTGTGCGTGGTGCTGCTCGGCGCCTGGCTGGGACTGCTGGCCGTGGGCGACGTCCGCGTGCCGGTCGGCCCCATGAACACCACCATGACCCTGCGCCCCTCCCTCACCGGCGGCACGAAGATCAATATCTCCCCGCTCGGCGCGCTGGAACTGCGCAGCCACGAGGCCCCGCTGCGCCTGGACGTGGACGTGGACCGGCTCGACCCGGAGCGCTCGCAGGCCCTCGTGGAACACCCGGAACGCCTCGCCGGACTCCAGGACGAGGTCGTGCGGGACGTCGAGCACGGCACCCTCGACCTGGCCGTCCGCTCCTGCATAGCCGTGGTCGCCGGCGCCTCCGCCCTCGGCCTCGCGGTCTACCGCCGCCCGCGCCGCGCCCTCGCCGCCGGCGGCCTCGCCCTCTGCCTGCTGGCCGCCTCGGGAGCGACCGCCTTCGCCACCTGGAACCCCAAGTCGGTCCTGGAGCCGAAGTACTCCGGGCTCCTCGCCTCCGCACCGTCCCTGGTCGGCGACGCCCGCAGCATCGTCAGTGAATTCGACGTCTACCAGAAGGAGTTGGCACGCCTGGTGACGAACGTGACGAAGCTGTACGACGTCACGTCCACCCTCCCGGGCTACGAGCCCGACCCGACCACGATCCGGGTGCTCCACGTCTCCGACATCCATCTGAACCCGGCGAGCTGGAAGATCATCGCCTCCCTCGTGAAGCAGTACGCCATCGACGTCATCGTCGATTCAGGCGACACGATGGACCATGGCTCGGCGGCCGAGAACGGCTTCCTCGACCCGATCCCGAACCTGGGCGCCCCCTACGTCTGGGTGCGCGGCAACCACGACTCGCGCGAGACCCAGCGCTACCTGGGACACCTGAAGAACGTGCGCGTCCTCGACGACGGCCGGGCGGTAACGGTCGCGGGCCTGCGGTTCGCGGGCATCGGCGACCCCCAGTTCACGCCCGACAGGGCGGGCGTGCCGGGCGGCGACGCGGCGGAGGACCTCGCGGGCGCCCGTCTGGCCTCGGCCCTGCGCGAGCAGCGCGCCGCGGGCACCGCGGTCGACATCGCGATCGCCCACGAACCGGTCGCCGCCCGCGGGACGGACGGCGCGGTCCCCCTGGTGCTGGCCGGACATCTGCATCACGAGGAGATGGAGGTCATGAAGCACGGCACCCGGCTGCGCGTCGAGGGCTCGACGGGCGGCAGCGGACTGCGGGCCGTCGAGCACCAGTACCCCGCCCCGATCGAGGCCTCCGTCCTGTACATGGACCGGGACACCCACCGGCTCCAGGCCTGGGACGAGATCAGGCTCGGCGGTCTGGGCCTCGCGACGGCCGAGGTCAGCCGTCATCTCCCCGACGAGAACCGGCCCTGAGCCGTCCCCCGGTATCTGGTTTGGTCCGCGTCCGGGCCACGTAGTACAGTCTGTTCGTGCCCAAGGGCGCCGGTCAGGGCCTGACCGTCCCGAGCTTCCGTCGAAGCGAAGGAGAAGTGGAACCCTTCGGGGGAAAGCGGCGTCACATGCTTCTCACGTCCCTTCGGGAACGCGAAGACGAAGCAGAGCGTTACTGGCTCGCCCTCATCGTCTAGCGGCCTAGGACGCCGCCCTTTCAAGGCGGTAGCACGGGTTCGAATCCCGTTGGGGGTACGCAACACCGTGTGGGACACTGGTTACACGTCGCACGCAACAGCTTGGTCCTGTGGAGCAGTTTGGAGTGCTCGCCACCCTGTCAAGGTGGAGGCCGCGGGTTCAAATCCCGTCAGGACCGCTGAGATTTCCTCGGAAATCTCGTGGCTGGGTAGCTCAGTTGGTACGAGCGATCGCCTGAAAAGCGATAGGTCGCCGGTTCGACCCCGGCCCCAGCCACAAGAACGAAACCCTCTCCGGGTCGACCGGAGGGGGTTTCGTCGTTTCCGGACACGGGACGAATCCGCTCACGGGACGGGACCCGCGTACGGGACGGAAGTGGCCGGAGAGGACCGGCCTGGCTTGGCACCGCGCCCGCTCGGCGCTAGCTTCTCTGGCTGATCGATCAGGTTCCTTCGGGGGGATGACATGAGCCGGGACGAGACCGAGGCGCTGCGGGACACCGAGCTGGAGAAGGTCAGGGCGAGGTACGGGCTGCTCGCGGTCGTCCTGAGCAATCTCGCCATCGTCGGCGTCGCGGCCTTCGGGGTGTGGCGGCTCGACGGCGACAAGGCCGTGATCGTCGGCGTGCTCACCGCCGCGTTCACCGCGGTCAGCAGCATGACCACGGCCTATCTGGGCATCAAGGCCGTCTCCAACACCGCCCGGGCCATCGCCCTGGGGTCGGCTCCGCGGCGGGAACGGACGCCCGCCACCGGCACCGCTGCCTCCGGGCCCACCCCCGCTCCCGCGCCCGCGCCCGGGGCCTCAGGGATCACGGCCGACCCGCCCGCGCCGCCCGCGCAGCGCGCTCCCTGACCCCGGCGCGGGTGCCGTGGCAAAAGCGTTCGCCACGGATTTCCCCGGGATGAGATCCTGGACCGCGTATGTCTACGCACCCCGCCCCCGCCCTCGGCGATCTCGCCGCCCGCCTGACCGAGCTGCCCCTGCGCGACGCGCACCGGCTCGGGCGCAGGCTCGAAGGCGCGCGCAAGATCCGTAAGCCCGAGGCCCGCTCCGCCGTCTTCGCCGAGATCGAGGCGGAGGTGGCCAGGGGCGAGGCCCGGACGGCCGAGCGCCGCGCCCGCGTTCCCGACGTCACGTATCCCGAGCAGCTGCCGGTCAGCCAGAAGAAGGACGAGATCGCGGAGGCCATCCGTGATCACCAGGTGGTGATCGTCGCCGGGGAGACCGGCTCCGGCAAGACCACCCAGATCCCGAAGATCTGCATCGAGCTGGGCCGTGGCGTGCGCGGCATGATCGGGCACACCCAGCCCCGCCGTATCGCCGCCCGTACGGTCGCGGAGCGGATCGCGGAGGAGCTGGACACGCCGCTCGGCGAGGCCGTCGGCTGGAAGGTCCGCTTCACCGACCAGGTGAACCCGGACGCCACCTTCGTCAAGCTCATGACGGACGGCATCCTGCTCGCCGAGATCCAGACGGACCGCGAGCTGCGCGCCTACGACACGATCATCATCGACGAGGCCCACGAGCGGTCCCTCAACATCGACTTCCTGCTCGGCTATCTCGCCCAGCTGCTGCCCAAGCGGCCTGACCTCAAGGTCGTCATCACCTCCGCGACCATCGACCCCGAGCGCTTCTCCCGGCACTTCGGCGACGCCCCGATCGTCGAGGTCAGCGGGCGGACGTATCCGGTCGAGGTGCGCTACCGCCCGCTCCTGGAGGAGGACTCCGAGGACGCGGACCGCGACCAGATCACCGCGATCTGCGACGCCGTCGAGGAGCTCCAGGCCGAGGGCAAAGGCGACATCCTCGTCTTCCTCTCCGGTGAGCGCGAGATCCGCGACACGGCCGACGCCATCACCAAGAAGAACTACCGCTTCACCGAAGTGCTGCCGCTGTACGCGCGGCTCTCGCACGCCGAGCAGCACCGCGTCTTCCAGCAGCACACCGGGCGCAGGATCGTTCTGGCGACCAACGTGGCCGAGACCTCCCTGACCGTCCCGGGCATCAAGTACGTGATCGACCCGGGCACCGCGCGCATCTCCCGCTACAGCCACCGCACCAAGGTGCAGCGGCTGCCCATCGAGCCCGTGTCGCAGGCCAGCGCCAACCAGCGCAAGGGCCGTTGCGGCCGTACGTCCGACGGCATCTGCGTCCGGCTGTACTCGGAGGACGACTTCCTCGCCCGGCCGGAGTTCACCGACGCCGAGATCCTGCGCACGAACCTCGCCTCCGTCATCCTCCAGATGACCGCGGCCGGCCTCGGCGACATCGAGAAGTTCCCCTTCATCGACCCGCCGGACCACCGCAACATCCGCGACGGCGTCCAGCTCCTCCAGGAGCTGAACGCGCTGGACCCGACGGAGAAGGACGTACGCAAGCGGCTCACCGAGACCGGCCGCAAGCTCGCCCAGCTCCCCGTCGACCCCCGGCTCGCCCGGATGGTCCTGGAGGCCGACAAGAACGGCTGCGCGCGCGAGGTCATGGTGATCGCGGCCGCGCTCTCCATCCAGGACCCGCGCGAGCGGCCGTCCGAGAAGCAGGCGCAGGCCGACCAGCAGCACGCCCGCTTCAAGGACGAGACCTCCGACTTCCTCGCCTTCCTCAACCTGTGGCGCTACATCCGTGAGCAGCAGCGGGAGCGGGGCTCGTCCGCGTTCCGCCGGATGTGCAAGCAGGAGTACCTGAACTTCCTGCGCATCCGGGAGTGGCAGGACATCTACAGCCAGCTGCGGACCGTCGCCAAGCAGATGGGCATCCACCTGAACGAGGAGGACGCTCCCGAGCAGAGCGTCCACGTGTCCCTGCTCGCCGGTCTGCTCTCGCACATCGGCATGAAGGACGTGAAGGAGACCGGCGGCGAGAGCGGGCGGAGCACGGGCAAGAACGAGTATCTGGGCGCGCGCAACGCCAAGTTCGCGATCTTCCCGGGTTCGGCGCTGTTCAAGAAGCCCCCGCGCTTCGTGATGTCGGCGGAGCTGGTGGAGACCTCGCGGCTGTGGGCGCGCGTGAACGCCCGCGTCGAGCCGGAGTGGGTGGAACCGCTGGCCGGCCATCTCCTCAAGCGGACGTACAGCGAACCGCACTGGGAGAAGGACCAGGCCGCCGTGATGGCGTACGAGAAGGTGACGCTGTACGGCGTGCCGATCGTCGCGCAGCGGAAGGTGAACTACGGGCGGATCGACCCGGAGGCCAGCCGCGAGCTGTTCATCCGCAACGCGCTCGTCGAGGGCGACTGGCGTACGCACCACAAGTTCTTCGCCGACAACCGCAAGCTGCTCACCGAGGTCGAGGAGCTGGAGCACCGGGCCCGCCGCCGGGACATCCTGGTCGACGACGAGACCCTGTACGACTTCTACGACCAGCGGGTGCCCGAACACGTCGTGTCCGGGGCGCACTTCGACTCCTGGTGGAAGCACAAGCGGCACGAGGAGCCCGAACTCCTCGACTTCGAGCGCTCGATGCTCATCAACGAGCGGGCCGGGGACGTCTCGAAGGACGACTACCCCGACTCCTGGCTCCAGGGGCGGCTGAAGTTCCGGGTGACCTACCAGTTCGAGCCGGGCGCGGACGCGGACGGCGTGACCGTCCACGTCCCGCTCCAGGTCCTGAACCAGGTCACGGACGACGGCTTCGACTGGCAGATCCCCGGGCTGCGGGAGGAAGTGGTGACGGAGCTGATCCGTTCGCTCCCGAAGCCGATCCGGCGGAACTACGTGCCGGCCCCGAACTTCGCCCAGAAGTTCCTGGAGCGGGCCGTGCCGCTCCAGGAGCCGCTGACGCTGACCATGGCGCGCGAGCTCAAGCGGATGGTCGGCGTGCCACTGACGGCCGACGACTTCGACTGGTCCCGGCTCCCCGACCATCTGAAGGTCACGTTCCGGATCGTCGACGAGCGGCGCCGCAAGCTCGCCGAGGACAAGGACCTCGAAGTCCTCAAGCTCCGGCTGAAGCCGAAGGCGCGCCAGGCGATCTCGCAGGCCGCCGCGGCGACGGCGGAGCGCGAGGGCGGCGAGTCCCTGGAACGCTCGGGGCTGACGGACTGGACGATCGGCTCGCTGAGGCGGGTCTTCGAGACGCGCAGGGCCGGCCAGCCGGTGAAGGCGTATCCGGCCCTGGTGGACGACGGCGCGGCGGCGAACACCGTCTCGGTGCGGCTCTTCGACACGGAGGCCGAGCAGGCCGAGGCCATGTGGAAGGGCACGCGCCGGCTGATCCTGCGCAACATCCCGGTGAATCCGGGCAAGTTCGCCTCGGACAAGCTCACCAACGCCCAGAAGCTCGCCCTGTCGGCGAACCCGCACGGCTCGGTGCAGGCGCTCTTCGACGACTGCGCGATGGCCGCGGCCGACAAGCTGATCGCGGACTTCGGCGGCCCGGCGTGGGACGAGGAGTCCTACCGGAAGCTGTACGACAAGGTGCGCGCGGAGATCGTCGACACGACCGTGCGCACGGTCGGGCAGGTGGAGCAGGTGCTCGCCGCCTGGCAGGCCTGTGAGCGCCGTCTGAAGGGCGTCAGGAGCCCTGTCCTGCTCGCGAACCTGGCGGACGTACGAGGGCAGCTGGACGCGCTCGTGAGGCCCGGTTTCGTGACGGCGACGGGACTGCGGCGACTGCCGGACCTGATGCGCTATCTGGTCGCCGCGGACCGGCGGCTCCAGCAGATGCCGACCGGCGCCCAGCGGGACACCAGCCGTATGGAGAAGGTCCACGAGATGCAGGACGAGTACGCCTGGCTCCTGGAGCAGCTGCCCCAGGGCCGGCCCGTGCCCTCGTCGGTCCTGGACATCCGCTGGATGATCGAGGAGCTGCGGGTCAGCTATTTCGCCCACGCCTTGGGCACGGCGTACCCGGTCTCCGACAAGCGGATCGTAAAGGCGATCGACGCCGCCGCGCCGTAACGGCATTCGCACGAGCGGTGAGTTCGACCCCGGGGTCTGACCTCATGTACAGTCTGTTTCGCAGCACGGCGCAAGAACAAGTCGCTGCGAATCAAGGTCCTGTGGAGCAGTTTGGAGTGCTCGCCACCCTGTCAAGGTGGAGGCCGCGGGTTCAAATCCCGTCAGGACCGCACGAAGGAAGGCCCGGAGCGAAAGCTCCGGGCCTTTCCGTCTGTCCGACCGCTCTTACCCGGGGCCCGCCCCTGCGGCCCGGTGCGCGACCGCGCCGGCCCGCCCACCGGCCGCGTTCGCGTGCGCGCACCGGTCCGCGTAGGGTCGCGGGCCGCCATGAGGCCTGCGGAGGCGCGCCCGCGGCGCGTTCACGTCCCTTGACGGCGTCACATTCCGCCGGTACCCCGGAATCCAGGGCCCTCGCCCTGCCGGCCCTCTGGAGGTGCGCATGGCGGTGTCCGCCCGGCACGAGACCCGGGCTCTGCTCCGAGCCCATCTGGCGGCCGCCTCCGGGTACCGCCATCTGACGCGGAACTGCCCGGTCTGCCATCAGCTCGCCCGACTGGCCATGGCCGTGGAAGCGCTCCCGGACGACGAGCAGGACCTGGAGACCACCCCGGAGGACGAAAGCCCCTCGACGGCGTGACCGGGGCTTCCTCGCGCGGCCCCCGCCCGGCGCGCCCCCCGCGTGACGTGCGCTCTTCGAGCCCAACTCCCTTAGCGCAGAAGGCTCTCGGCGGACAAGGACTGTGGCATGTGACGGGAGTCACCGCATATGTTTTCAGAAGTGTGGAACTTACCCCCCTCCTACAACCAGTCAATTTAATATGTGCAATTGCACCGCTCGTCGAGGACATCCACAGCCGATCCGACACCCGCCCCCAGACTCCGACAAGGCCGCTCACAGGCCGGGCGCGGAGACCCGTGGAACGCACAAAAAAAATCGCGCTGGACCCGGCGGAGTCCAGCGCGATCTACGACGCACCCTGTTCAACTGACGAAAACGCTTGGGCGTGAGCTCTGTTGGGGCAGAACCCGCGTCGCGTGGAGCTGTGGTGTGGACGCCTCGACGGGTTGGGGGATCCGTCGGCTTGTCCGGTTATGCGGTGACTCAGGCTTCGCTGCGCTGCTGCGGGATACCCGCGAGCAGTGCGCGGACCTCAGCCTCGCGGTAACGACGGTGTCCACCGAGCGTGCGGATGGACGTGAGCTTGCCGGCCTTCGCCCACCGCGTGACCGTCTTGGGGTCGACGCGGAACATCGTGGCGACCTCAGCGGGGGTCAGCAGCGGCTCGGCATCAGGGGTGCGAGCGGTCATGAGCGGCCTCCTCGGGAGAACCGAACCTTCTCGGTTCTTTCCTCTAAATTCTGCACCTTGACCCGCGTTGCCCGAAATGGCGGACGCGAGTCGAGTCGGTTATAGGACGAACGGCTTGTCCTCGGCACTACAACTACACCATCCGTCCAGCCGCGTCGGCCAAACCGATGGAATTGCCCTCCCAGGTGTTCATCAGCGACGGAAGCCGATGGACCATGCCATAGCGGACAGTCACGCCGCTGTGACGATCAGTCACAGGGCGATCAGGAGTCACCAGACGTCCTAAAAGCGTGCAATGCCGAGATTCCCCCCCAAAAGCGGGCGGAGGGAGCCCTCCCCCGGGCTCCTTGTCCTATTTTGACACGAGGAGGGGGAAGCGATGCAAGAGCCGGGTAAGTGCCGTCCGTCACGCTTGACACCCATTGACGCAAACGCCCGGATCGGGCTCTACGTCCTGGACGTGAGGGTTCTTCAGTGTGTGAGGACCATACGCGAGTTCGACCCCAAACCTGTGAGAGCCAGATCACAACCGGACGCAGTGATTTCAGTTCGCCGAACGCCGGTCCCTGACCGACCGCCAGCGCTCCACCAGCCGGCCGTACGCCTCGCCCGCCGCCGCCCCGTCCCCGGTCCGCAGCGCCTCGATGCCCTCGGCCACGTCCGCGGCGGAGTGGTCGCCCTCCAGATCGCCGGCCGGCAGCGTGTGCACGAGCCCGCCGTAGTCCAGCTCGACCAGCGAGCGCGGATGGAACTCCTCGAGCCAGCGCCCCACGTCCACCAGGCCCTCGATGAGCGGCCCTTCGTCCAGCGCCTCCCTGAGCGTGCGCAGCGCCCGGGCCGTGCGCCGCCGCGCCTGCACCATCGGCGTGCGGTAGCGCAGCAGCGGCGCCGCCCCGGCCGGGCCCGTCCCCTTCTCGTACTCCCGCTCCTCGTCGGTGACGAGCACGAACCAGTTCAGCGGCACCTGCCAGGTGGAGGTACGGATCCACGGACGGGCGTCGGGGTTGCGCTCCAGCCAGCGCTCGTAGTCCAGGGCCGCCTGACGGCGCACCAGCGGCGGCAGCACGGCGTCCAGGACGGACGCGGGCAGTTCCTCGCCCAGCTCGTCCAGGGCCTGCCAGCCGCGCAGCCGGGTGCGCCAGGGACAGACGCACACCACCCCGTCCACCTCGGCGACGAACGCGTCGCCGCTCTCGTGCACCGGCACGGGGACCGGAGGGGTGGGCAGCAGATCGGCCAGCGAGCGGCGTAGTTCGTCCTGGTACGAGGGGCGCTCGGTACGCCGGGCGTAGCGCGTCCAGTGGGCGCGCTCGGACTCGGGGAACGCGGCCAGTGGCTCGTACACGCGTAGATACGACGTGTACGGGACGATCACCGCGGACACCTTGGGCACGCCTGCTCCCTCCCCCGTCGACCACCGGGAAAACCAGCGAGAACCACTCAGAACCTGAACAGAAATCTATGCAAATCGAACCACGGCCGTACCCCGCCCGTGGGTGATCCTGAACACTGCGCCGAGGGCGGGTCGGCACAGGCTCTAGTCTCATTCCCACGGAGCCCGCCATCCGCACGGGCGCCGCACCCAACCGCCGCTTTTTACCTGGGAGTCACCACAGTGACCGACGTAACCGGCGCGCCTGCTGATGTACTGCACACCCTGTTCCACTCGGATCAGGGCGGTCATGAGCAAGTCGTGCTCTGCCAGGACCGCGCCAGCGGCCTGAAGGCCGTCATCGCCATCCACTCCACCGCCCTGGGCCCCGCCCTCGGCGGCACGCGCTTCTACCCGTACGCGAGCGAGCAGGAGGCCGTCGCCGACGCCCTCAACCTCGCGCGCGGGATGTCGTACAAGAACGCCCTGGCCGGGCTCGACCACGGTGGCGGCAAGGCCGTCATCATCGGCGACCCGGAGCAGATCAAGTCCGAGGAGCTGCTGCTCGCCTACGGCCGGTTCGTCGCCTCGCTCGGCGGCCGGTACGTCACCGCGTGCGACGTCGGCACCTATGTCGCCGACATGGACGTCGTGGCGCGCGAGTGCCGGTGGACGACCGGACGCTCCCCCGAGAACGGCGGAGCGGGCGACTCCTCGGTGCTGACCGCCTTCGGTGTCTTCCAGGGCATGCGGGCCTCCGCGCAGCACCTGTGGGGCGACCCGACGCTGCGCGGCCGCAAGGTCGGCGTCGCCGGTGTCGGCAAGGTGGGCCACCACCTGGTCGACCACCTGCGCGCGGACGGCGCCGAGGTCGTGATCACGGACGTGCGGGCCGAGTCCGTGCGGCGGATCCTGGACCGGCACCCCTCCGGTGTCACGGCCGTCGCGGACACCGAGACGCTCATCCGTACGGAGGGCCTCGACATCTACGCGCCCTGCGCGCTGGGCGGGGCGCTCGACGACGACACCGTGCCGGTGCTCACGGCCCGGATCGTGTGCGGCGCGGCCAACAACCAGCTGGCGCACCCGGGCGTGGAGAAGGACCTCGCGGACCGCGGGATCCTGTACGCCCCGGACTACGTCGTGAACGCGGGCGGTGTCATCCAGGTCGCCGACGAGCTCCACGGCTTCGACTTCGACCGGTGCAAGGCGAAGGCCACGAAGATCTTCGACACCACGCTGGCCATATTCGCACGTGCGAAGCAGGACGGGATTCCGCCGGCCGCGGCGGCCGACCGGATCGCCGAGCAGCGCATGGCGGAGGCACGCGGCCACTGACCCCTCACGGGGCCATAGGCGCTTGTCAGGGACCCGCCGATGGTCGGCTGGGAGAGAACTCTCACGTCTGTCGGCGGGTCGTAGCCCAAGAAGAGGTTAAAATCGCGGTTGACCAGCGAGGACAGGGCACCTCGCCGGGGCTGGGCGAAGGCGCGTGCTGCGGGCGACGTACCGTATGGGCGCGGGCTCAGGTACCGTGGAAGCCCTACGGACCGGTCTCTCCACGGAGAGTCCGTTCCAGATCATGAACGCGTGTCAAGACTCTGGGGCCGTCGAGCCCCGTATCCGAGGGGGTCGAGCCATGGGGCGCGGCCGGGCAAAGGCCAAGCAGACGAAGGTCGCCCGCCAGCTGAAGTACAGCAGCGGCGGGACTGACCTCTCGCGTCTGGCCAATGAGCTGGGCGCTTCGACTTCGAGCCAGCCGCCGAATGGCGAGCCGTTCGAGGACGACGACGAGGAAGACGACCCGTACGCACAGTACGCGGATCTCTACAACGATGACGACGAGGACGAGGACGACCAGTCCGGTCCCCAGTCGCAACGTCGCGGCGCTTGACGCAACAGCGTCCCTCGCAGTTTCCGCGATCTCTTCATCCGGCGGATCTCCAGGCCGGGATTTCTCGTAGATCCCGCCCGGCGGATTTCTCGTAGCGACTGCACTTCACCCGGTCCGGGGCCTCAACGCCGGACCGGGTTTCGTGCTGCCCCGGGGGCTTCGGCCGACGTGACCGCCGGCCGAAGCCTCCGTTCCCGGCTTCAGCTCGCGTAGTCACCGACGAGCTCGGCGCCCGTCGTGCGGTCCCCGCGCTCGGTGATCTCACCGGCGACCCAGGCGTCCACCCCGCGGTCCGCGAGGACGGCCAGGGCCACCTCAGCGGACTCCTCGGGCACGATCGCCATCATGCCGACGCCCATGTTCAGCGTCTTCTCCAGCTCCAGGCGCTCGACGCCTCCGGTCCTGCCGACCAGGTCGAAGACCGGTGCCGGGGTCCAGGTCTCACGGTCGACCACGGCGTGCAGCCCGTCCGGGATCACCCGGGCCAGGTTGGCCGCCAGACCGCCGCCGGTGATGTGGCTGAAGGCGTGCACCTGGGTGCTCTTCGTCAGCGTCAGACAGTCCAGCGAGTAGATCTTGGTGGGCTCCAGGAGCTCCTCGCCGAGCGTGCGGCCGAACTCCTCGACGTGCTGGTCCAGGCGCAGGTTCGCCCGGTCGAAGAGGACGTGCCGGACGAGCGAGTACCCGTTCGAGTGAAGACCGGAGGCCGCCATGGCGATCACCGCGTCACCCGTACGGATGCGATCCGGGCCGAGCAGCTGGTCGGCCTCGACCACGCCCGTACCGGCGCCCGCCACGTCGAAGTCGTCCGGACCGAGCAGACCGGGGTGTTCGGCCGTCTCGCCGCCCACCAGGGCGCAGCCCGCGAGGACGCAGCCCTCCGCGATGCCCTTCACGATGGCCGCGACCCGCTCCGGGTGGACCTTGCCCACGCAGATGTAGTCGGTCATGAAGAGCGGCTCGGCGCCGCACACCACGATGTCGTCCATGACCATCGCGACGAGGTCGTGGCCGATGGTGTCGTACACGCCCAGCTGGCGGGCGATGTCGACCTTGGTGCCCACACCGTCGGTGGCGGAGGCGAGCAGCGGACGCTCGAAGCGCTTGAGGGCGGAGGCGTCGAAGAGGCCGGCGAAACCGCCGAGGCCGCCGAGGACCTCGGGGCGCTGCGTCTTCTTCACCCACTCCTTCATCAGCTCTACGGCGCGGTCGCCCGCCTCGATGTCGACGCCGGCAGCCGCGTAGGACGCGCCGGAAGCACTGCCCGTCGACGAAGTCGACCGATCAGGTACAGCAGACATTGCCTGGGATCTTTCGGTTGGTGAAACGGGGCTCTGCGGCGCTACGGGCGACGGATGGCGTCAGCCGCGGCCGTGGCTGCGGGACCCGCGGCCAGCTCGGTCTCCAGGAGCTGCTTGCCGAGCAGTTCGGGGTCGGGAAGCTCCATCGGGTACACGCCGTCGAAGCAGGCGCGGCACAGATTCGGCTTGTCGATCGTCGTGGCCTCGATCATCCCGTCCAGGGAGATGTACGAGAGCGAGTCGGCGCCGAGTGAGGTGCCGATCTCCTCGATGGTCATGCCGTTGGCGATCAGTTCGGCGCGGGTCGCGAAGTCGATGCCGAAGAAGCAGGGCCACTTCACGGGCGGGGAGGAGATCCGGATGTGGACCTCGGCCGCGCCGGCCTCGCGCAGCATCCGGACCAGGGCGCGCTGGGTGTTGCCGCGCACGATCGAGTCGTCGACGACGACCAGGCGCTTGCCCTTGATGACTTCCTTGAGCGGATTCAGCTTCAGGCGGATTCCGAGCTGGCGGATCGTCTGCGAGGGCTGGATGAAGGTCCGGCCGACGTAGGCGTTCTTGACCAGGCCGGCGCCGAACGGGATGCCGGAGGCCTCCGCGTAACCGATCGCGGCGGGCGTCCCGGACTCCGGGGTCGCTATCACCAGGTCGGCGTCGACCGGGGCTTCCTTGGCGAGTTTGCGGCCCATCTCGACACGCGAGAGGTACACGTTCCGGCCGGCGATGTCCGTGTCGGGACGGGCCAGGTACACGTACTCGAAGACACAGCCCTTGGGCTTCGCTTCCGCGAATCGCGAGGTCCGCAGACCGTTCTCGTCGATGGCGACGAACTCGCCCGGCTCGATCTCGCGCACATAGCTGGCGCCGCAGATGTCGAGGGCCGCGGACTCGGAGGCCACCACCCAGCCGCGCTCAAGGCGGCCGAGGACCAGCGGGCGGATGCCCTGCGGGTCACGGGCGGCGTAGAGGGTGTGCTCGTTCATGAACACGAGCGAGAAGGCGCCCTTGACCTGGGGCAGGATCTTGGCGGAAGCCTCTTCTATGGTCAGCGGCTTGCCGTCGTCGTCGACCTGGGCCGCGAGGAGCGCGGTGAGCAGGTCGGTGTCGTTGGTGGCCGCCACACGGGTGGTGCGGCCTTCCTGCTTGGGCAGCTCCGCGACCATCTCGGCGAGCTGCGCCGTGTTGACGAGGTTGCCGTTGTGGCCGAGCGCGATGGAGCCGTGCGCGGTGGCACGGAACGTCGGCTGGGCGTTTTCCCACACGGAGGCACCGGTGGTCGAGTAGCGGGCGTGACCGACCGCGATATGACCCTGGAGCGAACCGAGCGAGGTCTCGTCGAAGACCTGGGACACGAGGCCCATGTCCTTGAAGACGAGGATCTGGGAGCCGTTGCTGACCGCGATTCCCGCGGATTCCTGACCCCGATGCTGGAGGGCGTAGAGCCCGAAGTAAGTGAGCTTGGCGACCTCTTCGCCCGGAGCCCAGACACCGAAGACGCCACAAGCGTCCTGGGGGCCTTTCTCACCGGGGAGCAGATCATGATTGAGTCGACCGTCACCACGTGGCACGGCACCGAGTGTAGGCGAGATCGACCACTGGTCCGAATTGGGGATACGCGGCCCTCAGTGGATCATTCGTCGGCGACCGCGCTGACGACGGTGCCGTTCGTGCTGGTCAGCGCGATCCCGCGATGATCCAACCGATAAGCGATCTTGCTGTCGAACAGTCCGAGCAGCGCCTTCTCGGCCCTCATGAGTGAGTCTTGGCACATCATGCGGGTGGTCCTGGCCCGGCTGAGGGTGATATGTCCGTCGCTGACGGTGGCGGTACCTGACACATGGTTGCAGCCGAGCCGGCCGTCGAGGGTCCCGTCCTCGCGCAGGACGAAGTAGGCGTCCGCGCCCTTGGGGAGCGGCTGGGAGACGTTGGTGTCACCCAGTGCCGTGACCTTCCACTTCGTCCCCCGCAGGGGTGCGTCCTTCTCCTCGGAGAGACCGATCCGGTCGCCGTCGCCTGCGGTGAGCGTCAGCCGGCCGGCGGTGGCCTTCGCGGTCAGCGCGCCCTTGTCCGCGAGGGTCCGGCCCAGACCGCGCTCGAAGCTCGTCGGACCCTTCTCGCAGGCCATGTCCGTCGTGCGGAGCTCGCCGAACGCGACCCGGTCACCCGTGAAGGTGGCCCTCGAGCCGAACCCGTTGCAGCCGAGGTCGCCGCTGACGCGGCCGTCGTCGCCGATCCGCAGGTACGCCCCCGAGGGCGCCCGCGTGGTCGTGCCGCCCACGGTGAGGCTGTCGACCCTCCAGTGCACGCCGGTCAGCGGTGCCGGCTCCGTCCGGGTCGATCCGTTCCCCGCGGTCTGGGTGCCGCACGCGGCGGCGAGGGGCAGCAGGGTCAGGACTCCGATGGTCGTTCGCTGCTTGTCCATGCGGATGGGACGGGAGGGACGGTCGCCCGGTTCCCCGACAGGCCCTAGCTGTATTGACCCGCAGCGTTGTTCACACGGCTGATGGGTGGCTGGCCTCCGAGGGCGGTGTGGCAGCGATGGTAGTTGTAGCCGTGGAGG
>NZ_JBVHLK010000039.1:0-30753 GCF_055559015.1 Streptomyces sp. NPDC024698
TGGGAGCCATCAACGTTCTACGGGCCGGGCTGGCCCGTCGCGACGCCCAACCGGCATAGCGAGAAGCCCCCTCGTTCACGAGGGGGAGGAGTCACCAAATTTCCGGCTCTCGTGTCAGTCCGAGCGAACAGCGCATCTCGACCGCGACAAGCCGTCGTCGACCGTGCTGACCGCGCTGCGACCCCCGGTTCCCCGTGAGTGCCCGTGCGTTCTGGGACGAGAGTGGCACGACCGGGGAGGGCTGAGCTGTCTGCCGGAGCTGTCCGCGCTCGTTGACGTCATCCGAGGTTGTGGTGACTGCGCCTCCAAAACATCCAGAAGGCCAGGAGCGCCACCGTGACTATCAGCGCAAAGTTGAGAGCGTCCACGATCATGAGGACGGAGTACGGCGCGTGCAACAGACCAGGCACCTTGGCGCCGATCATCTCCACGCCCGCGAGCAGGGGAAACCAAGTCAAGAAGAAGCGCTTGCCCTGATCGGGACTTGCTCCCTTTTGAACCTTGGCCCGGTCCCACCACCAGCCGCCGAGACTCGCGAGGACTAACGCGCACCCCAGCGCTACCACGGACCAGTCCATGAAGCTGAGCATCACATCTCCCTTGGTCAGAAGGGGGATTGTCCTCTCGCGGGTGCCCGCACGCAATGATCCAATTGGGCTGCTGACACCTGCCTGGCCGCATTTCGCACCGCAAGGGAGTTGAGTACGCGTACTCATGTGCGTCACCACCGGTCTCGGCACCATGCAGCCATGACGAAGTCCGCTTTAGCGCCGGAACGCCGACGCCCCTGGTCGCACCGAACACCTCTGGGCCCGGACCTTGCTCTCGCGATCCCGCTGTTCCTGGTGGGGACCGCGTGGCTGGTGATGGACTGTGTGCTTGGTTTCGGCATGGAGTCATGGGCCGCACAGGACGATCAAGCGCAGGCCGACGCTGCCAGCCTCGCGTACATGGGCAGGCTGCGGGTGCTGCTGGTCACCGTACTTGTTTTGGCAGTTCTCGCGGGACTCTTCCGTGCCCCTTGGACAGTGATCGCGCACCTGATGGTGGCTCTCCTGGCCGCTGAGCTGCTCGGGCATGTGCAGCAACAGTGGGATCACGACCATGCTCCGCCGGCTGGGTGCGTCCGCTACAGCTCGAACTGCTGAGACAGCCAGCGGCTCGGGCCATGCTGTCGCCTGTTACTGATCTACTCGTAACCAATGCGCCAGTTTGACCCACCGGGATTCACGTGGGCACTACCGCCAAGCGTGGACTTGTGAGCCTGGACCGGCCACTGCCGCCCATCGGTGCCCCGGCAGGATTCGAACCCGCGACACCGCTTTGGGAGTTCGATTCATGCACCGAGAGGGCTGCTTGGGAGCGTGCTCACCGGGCGAATGGAAAGCCAGCCTTGGACGCGGGGGTCATGTCATCAGGCCATGTAAAACCGGGCTGCTCGCGGGAACTCAGGAGCGTAGCGTCTGCCCGAAACCATGGGGGTGGAAGCCCGTGCTGTACGCACACGAGGTGATTCTGAACGAACTCGCACAGGGCCTCAGGCCTACGGCTGAGGGCGTCGAGTGGTTCGAGGGCCTCTCGGAGGACGACCAGCGGAAGGTCTTGTACGCGCTGGTGCTGTTCTGCGGCCAGGCCCGCGCTCGCGAGGACGACGTGCCGGAGAGCATCGCGCGTTCCGGCATTCGCCCGACTCACACGCCGGCGGTGATGCTGACGAAGTGGCGCTTCGGAATGGACCAGCTCCCGACCTACGAACTCACCAAGTCGTTCCGCCTGCTGGTCGCCCTGTTCACCATCGCCGACACCCGCAGGCGGACCCTGTACTGCGTCGAAGGGTGTGGCCACGCATGGCACAACCTGCCGGATCCGCCACAGGACGCAGATGCAGCCTGCTAGTGCTGTGACCGCGTAGGTTCGCCGGGTTAACCGTTGGATAGAGTCCCTGACTGCCTTGTAGGTTCCCAGCGTGAGTGACGACGGCAAAACGCGGATTCGATTCGCCGCGGAGGCGGATGCAGGCGTGATCGCGCGTATCCACATGACTTCTCGGTCGGCGGCTATGCCCTATCTGCCGCCGCAGAAGCGCCATCACGAGCAGGTGACCCGATGGGTCCGGGACATCGTGCTCAGGCAATGTCGCACCTGGGTCGCGGTGCGTGATGCGGAGATCACCGGCTATGCCGCCCTTGAGGGCGACATGCTCGAACACCTCTATCTGCGCCCCGACGTCCGTCGGCAGGGCATCGGCACGCTGCTCCTCGACGAGGTCAGGCGGCACAGCCCGGACGGTGTGTCGCTGCACGTCTTTCAGCAGAACACCGACGCCCGGGCGTTCTACGAACGCCACGGTTTCACCGTCCTCGACACCAGCGACGGCGATCGCAACATGGAGAACCTGCCCGACATGACCCTTCGCTGGACACCCGCCCACCCCCGGTGAATCGTGCCGCCCGGACGAACCGCACCGCACGGCATGGCCGATCCGGTTGCGCCTGTCCTGGCCAGAGTCCGGCCCATGTCACCCCGCGCGCCCCGGTTCCCCGGGCTGCCGGAGCGGACGACACTGAAGTGCCGGGCCCCGCAAATGATCACAGCCCCTCATCCGGGTGCTCAGACTCCCTCGGGCTCGTCATGGGTTGCGTACCCAGCTGTGGCCGTGGGGGAGGGGGGTGCTTTTGGGGACGAAGGAGCGGGGCCAGGGCTTGCGGTCGGGCTCGATCATGGAACGGCTGGCGATCTCCGCGAACCACTCCGCGACGATCCTGCCCAGTTCCTCGGGCGGTCCGGTCACCTCCAGCGGCTCGATGTCGGTGATCGGCTCGGGGTGGTACGTGCTGCTGTTCCGCTCGCTGCAAAAGAGGCGGTCGCCGGCCACGGTCGCGCCCAGCGTCATGACGACCAGCTCCCGGTCCCGATGCTTGAGGTCCACGATCAGCGTGAGCACCGCCTGCCCGGCCGCGAACGCCTCGTCCCACGCGGCGTCGTAGGCGTCACGAGGGGTGCGCACGTCCTCGTCCTCGTCCGGGGGGAAGACGAGCACGGCAGTGGCGGCGGGCGGGCATTCGGGCCACGTGCGGGCGGACGCGCGGACGATATTCACCAGGACGGTGTGCGGGAGGCTCAACTCGCCCTCGTCAGCCTCGAACCAGTCGTCGTTCATGGCACAGTCTATGGCGAGGCTGCGGCCTCAAGTGCGCCCGGGACCGGTGGTGTTGGCAGCCACGGTGGACGGCCGCGCACGAGAAACGCTCGAAGAACGCCAGAGAACCCTTGCCCTGGACGCCCACCGTCTCCCACCTGCCCCTGTGCCCATCCTCGACCGGGAACCGAGCGCGAGGGGCCATAGATGGACGGTGCAGCCGGTCATCCCGGTGGACCGAGATCCCGAACAGGAGATGGTCGGCATGAGCATCAGCGCGAGCGAACACACCGGGAGCGTCACCGGCGAACTCGGCGATCTCTTCCACGTCTTCGACACGACGCTGCGCGACGGCGCGCAGCGCGAGGGCATCAACCTCACCGTGGCGGACAAGCTGGCCATCGCGCGGCACCTGGACGACTTCGGGGTGGGTTTCATCGAGGGCGGCTGGCCTGGCGCCAACCCCCGCGACACCGAGTTCTTCGCCCGCGCCCGAAGCGAACTCGACCTGCGCCACGCCCAGCTCGTCGCCTTCGGCGCCACCCGCAGACCCGGCGCCCGGGCGAGCGAGGACCTCCAGGTCAAGGCGCTCCTGGACTCCGGTGCCCCGGTGATCACGCTGGTCGCCAAGGCGCACGACCGGCATGTGGAGCTGGCGCTGCGCACCACGCTGGGGGAGAACCTGGAGATGGTCCGCGACACCGTCTCCCACCTGGTGGCGCAGGGGCGCAGGGTGTTCGTGGACTGTGAGCACTTCTTCGACGGCTACCGCGCGAACCCCGCCTACGCGAAGTCCGTGGTGCGGGCCGCGCACGAGGCCGGCGCCGCCGTGGTCGTGCTGTGCGACACCAACGGCGGCATGCTCCCGGCGCAGGTCCAGGCGACCGTACAGACGGTCCTCGCGGACACCGGAGCCCGTCTCGGCATTCACGCCCAGGACGACACCGGCTGCGCGGTCGCCAACACCCTGGCCGCCGTCGACGCCGGTGCCACGCACGTCCAGTGCACGGCCAACGGCTACGGCGAACGTGTCGGCAACGCCGACCTCTTCCCCGTGGTCGCCGCGCTGGAGCTGAAGTACGCCAGGAAGGTCCTGCCCGCCGGCAGGCTCCGCGAGACCACCCGCATCTCCCACGCGATCGCCGAGGTCGTCAACCTCACCCCCTCCACCCACCAGCCCTACGTCGGCGTCTCCGCGTTCGCGCACAAGGCGGGCCTGCACGCCTCCGCGATCAAGGTCGACCCCGACCTCTACCAGCACATCGACCCCGAACTGGTCGGCAACCGGCTGCGGATGCTCGTCTCCGACATGGCCGGCCGCGCCTCCATCGAGCTCAAGGGCAAGGAACTCGGCATCGACCTCGGCGACGACCGCGAACTCATCGGCCGGGTCGTGGAGCGCGTCAAGGAACGCGAACTCAAGGGCTACACCTACGAAGCCGCCGACGCCTCCTTCGAACTCCTGCTGCGCGCCGAGGCCCAGGGCAGGCCGCTGCGCTACTTCCGGGTCGAGTCCTGGCGGGCCATCCTGGAGGAACGCCCCGACGGCAGCCAGGCCAACGAGGTCACGGTGAAACTGTGGGCCAAGGGCGAGCGGATCGTCGCCGCCGCCGAGGGCAACGGCCCCGTCAACGCCCTGGACCGCGCCCTGCGCGTCGGCCTGGAGCAGATCTACCCGCAGCTCGCCCGCCTCGGAGTGGTCGACTACAAGGGCCGCATCCTGGAGGCCCGGCACGGTACGCAGTCCACGACCCGGGTCCTGATCTCCACCACGGACGGTACGGGGGAGTGGTCCACGGTCGGCGTGGCCGACAACGTCATCGCCGCGTCCTGGCAGGCCCTGGAGGACGCGTACACCTACGGACTGCTGCGGGCGGGCGTCGAACCGGTCGAGTGACGTGTCGGCGGCGGGCCGACCCGGCATGTGGTGCCGCGTGTGCGCGCGGGAACCGGTCCTCGATGAAGGATTCCTGCCACATGGTGCTACCTGGTAGCACCATGTGGCACCAATGCGTATCGTAGAGATTATGACAGTTCAGCCCGAGGTCACCCAGCGTGACCTGCGCACGAGATCCAAAGAGATCATGGACGCTGTTCAGCGGGGTCAAGCCTTCACCGTCACCAGGGACGGCCATCAGATCGGCGAGCTGGTCCCCTTGCGCCGGCGCAGGCGCTTTGTCTCGCGTGGTGAGTTCGCGGCCATGTCCCGAACGGCCCCCGACATCTCGCTGGACACCTTCCGTGCCGACCAGGAAGGTGTCGCAGCCCAGGAGGTGGACGATCCCTATGCCCGTTGAGCATCAGCAGGGCCTGCTGGACACGAACATCATGGTCCTGCGCCGGTGGGTCGACCCTCAGGAACTCCCAGCGGAGGTGGCCATCAGCTCGGTCACTTTGGCGGAACTCTCTGCCGGGCCCCATCAGGTCCGTGGCAACAGCGAGCAGAATGACTACGACGAGCATGCGGAACGGGCACGCCGTATGGATGTCCTCCAGCGCGCCGAGAACGAATTCGATCCCATCCCCTTCGACGCGGAAGCTGCCCGCATCTACGGCAGGATCTGCGCGGCGGTGATGAGCGTGGGCCGTACCCCACGGCGTCGGGTGGCCGACTTGATGATCGCCTCGGTTGCTGCCGCCGAGGGGCTCCCGCTCTTCACCACCAACCCAGATGACTTCAAAGGCCTTGACGGCATCGTGACGGTCGTCCCGGTGACACGACCGGCGACCCCGTACGACCGGTAGGCAGGCGGCGCGGACTCTTGCCGGATCGACACGTACCTGAGGGTGCGGTCGGCTCCGCCGCGCGGCCGTGGCGTGCGGGGACGGCAGCTACCCGTGGTCCGAGTCCGGATCCGGGTCTTGGTCTGAATCCGAGTCCAGGTCGGGCCGGGCGGTGTCGTTCGACGTCGAGGTGGTGTGGAGGACCGCGCGGGCCTGTTCGGCGGCGCGGGTGATGCTCTCGCTGATGAAGTCGAGGAAGCGGGCGACGTTCTCCAGCCGGATGGCGGCCGGGGTGTCACGCCCGAGGACGGCGACGCCCTGGCGCGCGGTCTTGACGAGCTCGTCGTTGGCCCGCGCACTGGCGATCGTCGCCTGGTAGAAGAGCTCGCCGTCGACGACGTAGCGGTCGCGGCGGCCCTCGTCCCGTTCCCGGCGCACGAGGGACTGGCTCTCCAGGAACGTGATGGCCTTGGAGATGGAGGCCGGGCTGACCTGGAGACGCTGGGCGAGCCCCGACGCGGTGAGGCTGCCCGTGTCGGAGGTGAACAGGCAGGTCAGCACCCGGGCCGGGATCTTGGGCAGGCCCGAACCCATGAGGACGGTCGTGAACGTCTCCTCGTACTCCGTCACGGCCTCGGCGTCCCGGCCGTGCGGCTGGGGGACAGCGGCCGGCCCCCGGGCGGGCGCGGTCCTGCGCCGGTGGGCGCGGCGTTCGGTGGCGCGGTGGGCCAGGTTGGCGCGGTAGGCGGTGGGGCCGCCGTTGCGCATCACCTCACGCGTGATCGTCGAGGTCGGGCGGCCGAGGCCGCGGGCGATCTCGGCGTAGGGGAGGCTGTCGGCCAGCCCCAGCGCGATCTGCTGGCGTTCCTGCTGGGTGAGTCTGCCTCCCGGCATCGCGTCTCCTCGGTGATCCTCGCAGCGGTCCCTGAGCGCCCACTATAGCGTTCACTCCCCATCCATTGCAATGATCGAATCAGGGAACGTTGCGTTCCCGTCGGCCTTGTTGCAACACTTTCATGGCTTTCACCTGCCTAAATGCTGATCTGAAGCAACAACTATGTTGCCCGGCTATGGAAAGCAACGTAGCGTTTCCAATGTAAGAAACGACGAGCAATCGGCGGCAACAGAGCACCACACAGACGCCCGCCGCCCCCACCACGACCAGGAGGACCCCATGAAGAAGAACAACGCCTTCCCGACCGACACGACCTGGACCGGCACGGTCTCCGTGGACGACACGGCCCTGGCCGTCACCGACACCGGCGGCCCCGGCACCCCCGTCGTCTACCTCAACGGCCAGTTCGCCACCCAGGGATACTGGCGGCGCGTCATCTCCGAACTCGGCCCGCAGTGGCGGCACATCACCTACGACGAACGGGCCCGCGGCAAATCGAAGCGCTCGGCCGACTACTCCTTCGAGGCCGCCGTCCGGGACGTCGACGCCGTCCTCGCCGCCCGGGGAGTGGACCGGGCGCTGGTGGTCGGCTGGTCCTACGGAGCGTTCGTCGGAGCCCACTGGGCCGCCCGCAACCCCGGACGCGCCCTGGGCGCGGTCCTGGTCGACGGCGCCCAGCCCTACGACTGGCTGGACGAGGCCATGGAGCAGCGCATCCGGAAACTGTTCCGCCGCATGGGCTGGTTCCTGCCGCTGCTGCGCCCCACGGGCCTGACCCCCAAGATGAACGCCCGGCAGATGGCGGAGACCAACATCGAACTCGGCCGGCTCGCCCGCGAACGCGAACTGGGCCCCGTACTGGACGGCATCACCGTCCCGGTGCGTTACGTGGTCGCCTCGGGCGCGTCCCTGGGAAGCAAGGGCGACGAGCAGGAGCTGATCCGCGCCGCCCTCGACGCGGTGGCCGCCCGCAACCCGAACATCGAGGTCGCCGCGAAGGTCGCCAGCAACCACGACGCGATCCTCAAGAAGGACTACGCGGCCGTCGCCGAGGCCCTGCGCGAGGTCGCCGCCCTCGACGGCGACGCGCACTGACAGCGCCCCGCCTCGGGGAGCGCCACGAAACGAGCAGCACAGCCCGACGAACAGTCCCGAGCGAACAGTCCCGCGCGAGCAGTCCACAACCAGCAGTCCACAGCGAGCGGTCAAAGGGGTGGGGTCATGGAAACAGCACAGAGCGGGCAGCGGACGGCGCCCGGAACCTGCACCGCCTTCGCCCGCTTCGTCCTCTGCGGCGGGGGAGTGGGGCTCGCCTCCAGCTTCGCCGTGGCGGTCCTCGCCACCCGGATCCCCTGGGGCCTGGCCAACGCCCTGATCACCGCGCTCTCCACCCTCCTGGCCACCGAACTGCACGCCCGCTTCACCTTCGGCGCCGGCCGGCACGCGACATGGCGCCAGCACCTTCAGTCGGCCGGATCCGCCGCGGCCACCTACGCGGTGACCTGCGCGGCGATGCTCGTCCTGCACCAACTGACGGCGGCGCCCGGCGCGATGGCCGAGCAGAGCGTCTACCTGTCCGCCTCCGCACTCGCCGGCGTCGCCCGGTTCGCGGCGCTGCGCCTGGTCGTCTTCGCCCGCACCACCCGCCCCGTACAGGCGACGACCACGACCGTGCCCGCGGCCCGCGCCACCGCCCCGGCCGCCCCGACGGAGCTCTGCCGGGCGGCCTGACCCATGACGTTCCCGCAGGTCTGGAGGCCGCGGCACCACGCCTGCTATGATTGATCTTGAGCTGAACGGCAGAAGTCGAGCCGGCTGGCGATGCGTTGGTGGTCCAAGGAAAGACGCCCCGCTTCCTGCGGGGAAATGCAGGTGCAAGGCCTGCCCAGCGCTCTGTGAAGGCCCTGTCCCGAGTCACTCGGGACAGGGCCTTTTCCGATACCCGGAACCGGGATCACGGCCGACACCCGACGAGATCGCACCCCAGGACGACGACGGGACGACCGGGCGGGGACCAAGGCAGGGGCGACGGCGGCGACACGGCCACGGCCGAAGCCGGCAAAAGCAGATCCCCCCGATGTGGAACCAACAAGGGCACAGGCACACTCTGCGTGTTGTAGTCCGGATCGGAAGGATGGCTCAGACATGATCACGCTCACCAAGGAAGACGGCCCCGCGGACCTGGATGGAGTGACCCATCTGTCCATCGGTGTCTCCTGGGACCCCACGGCCGGCAGCAGCGGCGGGGTACTGGGCAAACTGCGCCGCAAGTCGGGCACCGATCTAGACCTGATCGCCATCGCCATGCAGGGCCGCGACCCGGTACGCCTCGCGGGTCTCGACTCCCTCGACCCCATGGGCAACGGCTCGTTGGTCCACAGCGGCGACAACCAGACCGGACACGGCAGCGGCGACGACGAGACGGTCACCGTCGAGTTCTCCGGGATCCCGCCCCACATCACCTCGATCGTGTTCGTCGCCGCCGCGTACAAGAAGGGCAGCGCCTTCGAGAAGGCCCGCAACATCAGCTTCAAGGTGTACGACGCGAGCGGCGGGAGTTCGCAGCAGGTCGCCGACATCTGGCCCAGCCTGCTCACCCAGGACAACGGCTGCGCCGTGGCCAAGGCGATCCGGACCAACACCGGCTGGAAACTCGAAGTGATCAACACGACCGGCAAGATCAAGCAGGGTGACGAGCACGCCCTGATGCGCTTCGCGGTCAGCAAGTAACCGCGCCGGCAAGGCGGTACGGGGCAGCGCCTGTGACACCTGTCATGCCGAACGGCGTACGCCGGGCACTGGGGGAGCGGGCCGCCCCGCGCCTACCTTCTTCTCTTGACTTCCTCCCCCTCCTGAAGGAGGGGGATTCCTACGGCTTGCGCTGTAGGGGTTTCTGCTTCATCGCCGACTGCCCGCTCGGAGTTCTCCGTTGAGGTCTTACACCAGCTCCACAGACAGACGCCGTCAGCCCGACGGCCAGGATGTTCTTCGCCGCGTTCACGTCCCGGTCGTGGGTCGTTCCGCAGTCACACGTCCAGGTGCGGACGTGCAGCGGCATCTTGTCCTGCAAGGTGCCGCAGACGGAGCACAGCTTGGAGGAGGGGAACCAGCGGTCGATCGCGATCACTTCGCGGCCGTACCACTGGGCCTTGTACTCCAGCATGCTCCGGAATTCCGACCAGGCCGCGTCACTGATGGCGCGGGCAAGGCCGCCGTTCTTCACCATGTTCCGAACGGCGAGGTCCTCGATCACGATCGTTTGGTTTTCACGAACGAGTCGAGTGGTGAGCTTGTGCAGGTGGTCACGCCTGCGGTCGGCTATGCGGGCGTATACCTTGGCGACCTTCCGGCGCGCCTTGCGTCGGTTCTCCCCGTCACCCTTGGCCTTACGGGCAAGCTGCTGCTGCACCTTGGCGAGACGAGAGCGATCGCGTTGCTCGTGCCGGGGGTTGGAGACCTTCTCGCCGGTCGAGAGGGTCAGCAGGTGGTCGAGCCCGACGTCGACACCGACGGCCGCCTCGGTGGTGAGGTGCGGCTGCACGGACGGGTCTTCGCACAGCAGGGACACAAACCAGCGTCCGGCCGGGTCCTGGGACACGGTCACCGTGGACGGCGACGCACCCTCGGGCAGCGGACGGGACCACACGATGCCGAGCGGCTCCGCCATCTTCGCCAGTGCCAGCTGCCCGTCCCTGAAACGGAACGCGCTGGTGGTGTACTCCGCCGACTTCCGGGTCTTCTTCCGTGACTTGAAGTGCGGGTACTTGGCCCGCTTGGCGAAGAAGTTCGTGAACGCCGCCTGGAGGTGCCGCAGGGCTTGTTGGAGCGGGACGCAGGAGACGTCGTTGAGGTACGCGAGTTCCTCGGTCTTCTTCCAGGCCGTCAGCATCGCCGACGTCTGGTTGTAGTTCACCCGTTCCTGTCGCGTCCATGCTTCCGTGCGCGCCGCCAGGGCGAGGTTGTAGACCTTCCGCACGCAGCCGAACGTGCGGGACAGCTCGGCTGCCTGCGCGTCGGTCGGGTAGAAGCGGTACTTGAACGCTCGCTTCACGTGGGTGGCCTTCACGGTTCACATGCTACTGAATCAGTTTGTGACGGGGTGCGGCTAGTTGAAGGTGGACGCCGGTCCGCCCTGGCGGCGAACCGGCTTGTCCTGCCCTGCTCCGCAGGTGCTTCGCTTCCTCCCCCGGCTGAAGCCGGGGGTATCCACGAAGGAATCCCGATGACGAAGACAGGCGGGACCGAGCAGCGGAAAACCGACGTCAAGGTGAGCCTGATCGGCGGCCACCGGCTTGAGGGCGAGACCCTGCACGAGCGCACCCTCACCGTGTCGCTCGTCGGAGGCGCCGACATCGACCTCACCGGCATCGAGATCCCCGACGGCGCCGAACTGCGCATCACCAAACTGAGCCTGATCGGCGGCGTCAGCCTCAAGGTCCGCCCCGACGTCGTCGTGAAGGTGCACGGCATCCGCCTCGGCGGAGTCAGCGACGACGGCCCGAGCGAGCCGGGCGGCCCGACGGTCCGCATCGACGCCTGGGGCCTGCTCGGTGGAGTCCGCGTCACCCGCCGGTGAGGCCACCGGGCCGGACACCGCCGGGCGAAGCCCCGCCGCACCGGGGCCGGTTGCACCGAGCGCCTACACCGGGGTGAGCACTCGGTTGCGGATTCATGGCCGGGATCTCCAGGACGGGCCGGACAGTGAACCTACGGATCATGCCGCACGTCCTTCGCGGGGTACGACCGTGTTTCGGGTCCCGCAGCACGTCCTCAACTGCGTGGCGGCACGGCCTGGAGCACTGGCGCACCGGCCGGGCGAACCCTCGAGACCCGGTCGGGATCGCCGCCAACTCGGCCTGAGGTCATGCCGCTTGCGAGTGAGGTTGGTTGATCATCATGAGGGGAGGTGGTGACTCTGTCGGCGCGGGCCCGTGGGAAACTCGGCACATGATTCTCAGGACCGTCGCCCGTGCAGTCGCACTGACTGCGATCGCTTCTCTCGGCTCGCTCACCCTATCCGCCTGTGGAAGTGGCGTGGGCGGGGGCGGCGGACAGACGAATTACGTCAGCGGCGCGGACGGTATCTCGACGGTCGCGAAAGCCGACAGGAGACCTGTCGGCTCCATCAAGGGTGAGACTCTCGACGACAAGCATCTTGATGTCCGCGACCTCCGGGGCAAGGTCGTCGTCATCAACATCTGGGGTTCGTGGTGCCCGCCGTGCAGGGCGGAGGCTCCGTACTTCAACAAGGTCGCCGAAGAAACGAAGAGCAAGGGTGTGGAATTCGTCGGAATAAACACCCGTGACAGCGGAAAGCGCCTTCCGAGAGCGTTTGAGAAAGACTACGGAGTGTCGTACGAGAGCTTGTACGATCCGACGGGTAAGCTGCTCCTTTCTGGATTTCCCAAGGGGACGGTAACCATTCAGGGAATTCCTGCCACTATTGTTCTGGACAAAGAAGGAAAAATCGCGGCCCGGACGTTCGGCGGCATCGATGGCGCCAAGCTTCATAAAATGATCGATCCTGTGGTCGCGGAGAAATAGGCGATTGCACTTCATCGCGTATCTCGACAGGGCCGACCGCCTCGCGATCGCGGCCCTGGCCTCGGGGTGGCGACAAGCCTGATCCGAAGCCCCGGAGCCTGCTGCCGCCATCGGACCGAGTGGCGACAGGGCTCGGGTCGGGCCTGAGGCTGTCTGTCCTGTGTTCGAGAGCGCGGCGCGCTCGTCCGCCGCGCTGGGGCGGCTCCGCCACGGCAGCGGCGGACCGGATCGAAACGGGCCGAGTGGTACGAGTCCGAAATCGCAGACACGTCGATTGTCCCGGCATCGATTTCGAGCCAGCTGTGGCTGTTATCGCGCCGTCTTCACGCGGCAAGGGCCGGCCCCGGGGTGCTCTGCGACAGGCGTGGCGCCGTGAGATCTCGGCGCATCGAACACTCACGGAAGCGGCGCATCGGATTCCGGATTTCGCGGCGGCCCCGGAAGGGTGGGCGCCCGCGGGGTCGGTCGGGGATTCCGATTACGTGATTCCACCCCCGCTTGCCTCGCGGGGCTGCCCCTACCCTGTCGATGTGCTGTAGAGCAAGGCGGCACGCCGCTGTCCCGCAATCGCGGCAGCATTTGGATGTCTCAACTCGGGCAATCGATCCATTCTGTCGCAAATTTTAAATCCGTGGCTCCGCAAGATGTGTTCGAGTATGATCATTTCCGATTTTAGTGGCGCTAGTTTTGGAGATGAAGTGAGCTTTTCTTTTCGTAAGCGCGCGATAACTGTGCTCGCAACAGCTGCCGTCATGACGGGCGCTGCTCTGACGCTGGGCGCGGGTTCGGCGGCGGCGGGTCCGAGCGGCATCACATTCTCGGTGGGTTCTCTGCAGAGTGACGGCTCTCGCACCATCA
The DNA here is from genome assembly GCF_055559015.1 of Streptomyces sp. NPDC024698. Classification (NCBI taxonomy): domain Bacteria; kingdom Bacillati; phylum Actinomycetota; class Actinomycetes; order Kitasatosporales; family Streptomycetaceae; genus Streptomyces; species Streptomyces sp. NPDC024698. Next base: position 13,161 of record NZ_JBVHLK010000039.1, read on the forward strand.
CCATCAAGGAGAACGGAACTACCGCCGGCGTCGTCAAGTGGACAGCCAACGGGGACACGCTGACCGCGACCGACTCCTATGCTGACGGCTACGGAATCTCCGGATACGTGACCGCCAACCCGTATCTCATCGCCGACACGGGGGGCCACAACTCCCCGTACACGGCCACCGCGCACAGGGACCTGACCGAGAACGTGACCTACACGTTCTGGGGTTGCATCGGCAGCAACAGCATCGGTCTCACCTGCTCCAACGTCTACAACGTCACGTCGTAGTACGTAAGACGCCCCCGAAGTCCCGCTGAATCCCGGCAAGTTGTCCTCATGCGTGTCCCCGTCCGAGGCCACGCCGAGGTCACACCGAGAGCCGGCCGCCGCGTCGGCATGAGCGCTTTCAGCGACGCGGGCGGAGCGGGCACGGGCTGATGAACCTCCTGGCAGGCCTCGGACTTCGCGTGCCTGCCAGGAGGCTTTCGCAGTCGATGAGCCGGGTTCGCGCAGGACGACGTCCAGCGGCTCCTGCGAGCGGACCGGCGGTGGTGCCGGTGCCGGCCTCGACCGGGAATCGCTCACGTCGAGGAGACCGGGCCGTCGTGCGGCGTCAGCCGTGCCGGCGCGATCCCGGGAGGCGGCACGACCCTCAGCACTGGCACCGCCTCGCCGGGCGCCCGAACCGGCACGCAGAAGACCACCGGCCCGGGGACGACTAGCACAACGCCCCGCCACCCCGGATCCTGAGAACAAGGGTGCTCCAGCGACAGCCGCAGCAGCAGCCCGATGGAATCCTCATGTCCGATGCAGCCTCCCGAGCCGAGCGGCGGATCGCGCTGGTCCGGGACGACGTGGCCGCACGCCTGGCGCTGGCGCAGGAGTTCTACACGCACTCCCGCGAACCCCTGCGCCGCTACGGCCAGGCCGAGCTGAGCTTTCTGCGGTGGTCCGCCGCACGCGGAGTCCTCGCCCCGGAGTCCGGCGCGCACCCGGGCAGCCCATGGTGGCGTTCCGTGAACGAAGGGCTCCTGCGCGACAAGGTGGAAGCGGGCCTGCTGTGCGCCGGCGCCCCGGGACAGGCGAGCGGCAGAAGCGTCGAGTACTGGATCGACTGCGTCCGCGAGCCGTCACCCGCCTCCTGGTACCGCGCCCACAACGCCAGCATCGTCGCCGGCTACCTGCGCCACGAGGACCTGGCCGCCCCGGAATCGCAGGTGGAGCGGTTCATGATGAACGTCGCCCTGCTCCGCGTCCTGTTCACCCACGCCATGCTCGTACGGCCGCGGCTCATGCTGGGGAGACTGGCCCCGCTCGGACCCCGGCTGGTGGACCCCCGCTACCGGACGGTGAAGTGGTTCCTCGACCTCGGCCGGTCCTTCCCCGCGGTGTACCCCGTCACGCTGACCACCGAGGACACCATCCTCGACGAACACCCCCTGGCCAGGATGCTCGACTACGGCGTGATCGCCCCCAGACTCCCGGCGCTGTACGCACTCGCGGCCGCGACCCTCGAAGAACCCCGCCTGATGACCCTCCTGGACGCGGGCGTGCCCGCGTACGTCTGGACCAGGGCCGAGCGCCCGCTCTGGTACGTCGGCAACACCGGCCCCCACCTGCGCCTCATCGCCCGCGCGACAGGCGCACACCTGCGCTGGCCGCCCTCCCCGGCCGGCCGCCACCGCATCCCGCTGCACGGCTGAGCCGGTGTCCTGGAGCTCAGCACGGTTCCAGCACGCCCACCGCCTGGTCCCCGCTGGTCTCTCCCGTCGGCCGGAAGCCGAGTGCCCGATAGAAGGCCGCCGGGCCGTCCGCTCCGGGATGCCAGGTGGTCGTCAGACGCGTGCCTCCCCGGCGCCGGATCTCACCGGCCACGGCCTCCACCGCGAACCGTCCGTAGCCTCGGCCCTGCTTTCCGTCCGCGATGTTGAGACGCCAGAGTCCGGAGCGCAAGTCGGTGCCCTCGCCGGTCCAGTCGATGTCGAAGAAGGCCATGAGGAACCCGACGGCCTCGTCGCCGTCGCAGATGAGCCGGGGCCATGCGACGCCGGGATGGACGTATGCCTCGGCGAGCGACTTCACCACGGGCGCCACCAGGTGTTCCTGGTCGGGGCGGACCCTCAGGGCGACAGCGGTCTCGAAGTTGTCAGGGGTGATCTCTTGCAGGTGCGGCGAAGTCGGCATGCCCGCACTCTAGGCAGGCTCTGCAAGCGCTTTTCGGAGCGTGTCGCCACCCGTACGCGATCTGGCACCCTGGTGGGGTGCACCCCACGCCCATCACGCCGGAGGCGCCGGCCGCGGTGCGCAGCCCGCTCCTGACCCAGCGGTGGCTCGACCTCACCTTCGTCCACTGGGCCCTCGATCCCGCGGACGTCGCCCCGCTGCTGCCGCACGGGCTCACCGCGGACACGTACGACGGAGTCACCTACGTCGGCCTCGTCGCCTTCCGGATGCAGAAGGTGGGCTGGCTTCGGCTTCCCGGGGTGCCGTACTTCGGCTCCTTCCCGGAGACCAACGTGCGCCTCTACTCGGTCGACGCCCACGGCCGCCGCGGGGTCGTCTTCCGGTCCATGGACGCCTCACGGCTCGTGCCGGTGCTCCTGGGACGCCTCGGCTTCCGGCTCCCGTACGTGTGGTCGCGCATGGACGTACGAGCGGACGGCGACACCGTCACGTACGACAGTTCCCGGCGCCTGCCCCGAACTGCCCCCGCACGCAGTCACGTCGTCGTCAGAGTCGGTCAACCCGTGGCGGAACCAACGGAGTTGGAGCATTTCCTCACGGCCCGCTGGGGCATGCACAACGCCTTCTCCCGCGGCACCGGCTACCTCGCCAACGACCATCCGCGCTGGCCGCTCCACCGCGCGGAGCTGATCACCTGCGAGGAGAACCTCGTCGCGGCGGCCGGGCTCCCGGCTCCCGACGGGCCACCGGTCAGCGTCCTGTACTCGCCCGGAGTCCCGGTACGCCTCGGCAGACCCACCGGCCTGACACCACCGGCCTGACACCACCGGCCTGACACCACCGGCCTGACACCACCGGCCCGATGCCAACGGCCTGACACCGCCGGGCCATGTCCCGCCCTCGGAGCCGGCGGAGCCGTCGGATCAGCGGGCAGATCGCTCGGGGATCTTCGGAAGCACCTTCTCGGCGACGGCCAGGAGAGCGCTGTCGCTCGGGAGGGCTCCGGACTGGCTCCACACGGTGATGTCGCAGTAGCCGCCGTGGTCCTTGCGGTCCAGGGCCACGGTCAGTGTCCTGGCCAGGGGCCCCTGCCCGACCGGTCCGCCGGACCCGCCGTCGCCCCCGAGGTCGATCTTGATCGCCATGGTGTGCTCCGAGGAGAGGACCGCGGACCGGCCGAGAACCTTGAGCGGCTTGACGTCCCTCTCGTTCCCGTACGTCATCAGCTTCACGTACTGGTCGATCGTCAGCTCGTTGTAGGTGGCCGAGACGTTCACGGTGTACGTGTCGAACGCGACCTGGGCCTCCGGCGCCGCGACCTTCCCATCGGTCAGAAGGCCGGTGTTGTTGCTGCCGGAAGCGGTGCCGGCGATCTCTCCGGGTGTTCCCAGGAGCTCGGCCAGGTCCGGCCGGTTGAGCACCTCGCACAGCTCCTCGCCGGTCACGGGCCGGGGCGTCTGCTGGTAGGCCTTCGGCAGCTTCTCGTGTGTCCCGTCCGAACAGGACGCGGGACGCGGGGTGTTGTCGGCGGAGGGCATGAAGCGCGGACCCAGCCACACCGTGGCCCCGAGTACTCCGAACAGGGCCAGGGCCGCGAAGGCCTGGGCCCACGCGTTGTGCTTCTCGGGCTCCTTCTTCCTCGCGGCGCCCGGACCGGACTGCGCCCCGGCCACGGCCTGGGACTGGGGGAGTGCCTGGGTCTGGGGGAGGGGACTGGGCTGGGGGAGGGGCGAGGCGGCGGCGTCGCCCGCCGCTCCTGCCGCTGTTGTCGTCCCGTCCGCTGCTGTCGTCCCGGCCGCTCCGGCCGTTCCGCTCGCGGGGGCCGCCGGAGCGGGGTTCCGGCGTGCGCGCAGAGCCCGTACCACCGTGTGAACACGTATCGCGGTGAACACGAGAAACACCATGCCGACGCCGGCCATGACCAGATTGTCCTGGCGGACGGCGAGATACATGAGGCGGACGCCGAGAACGGACCCGAGCACGATGAGCAGGGGCTCACGGATCCAGAACGGCAGAAGACGGAGGAGGAAACCGAGCATTCGGCCATCTGACCAGAGCAAGATCGAATCCGCCATGGTGGAAGCCACAGTTCCGGGCACGAACAGGTGAATCCCCTTTGCGCCCGCGCCGCTTGCGCGTCCAGACTGTGCCGGTGCTGATCCGACGCGAGACGCCCGCCGACATTCCAGCCGTGTTCGCCCTCACCGCGGCCGCGTTCGCCAAACCGGGGATCCCGGTTCCCGTCGAGGCCACCCTGCTGGGCGAACTGCGCGGCTGTGAGGGCTGGATGCCCGAGCTGTCGCTCGTGGCGGTGGACGACCGCGACGAGGCCGTCGGGCACGTGATCTGCACCCGGGGACACGTCGGCACCGCCCCGGTCCTGGGACTGGGCCCGCTCAGTGTGCACCCCGACCATCAGCGCCGCGGCGTCGGGCTGGCGCTGGTCCACACCGTGCTCGGCGCGGCGGACGCCCTCGGCGAACCGCTCGTCGCCCTGCTCGGCAGCCCCGCCTACTACGGCCGTTACGGCTTTCACCCCAGTACGCGGTACGGGATCACCGCGCCGGACCCCGCCTGGGGCGACTACTTCCAGGTCCGCACCCTCTCGTCGTACGAGCCGGACCTGCGCGGAGCCTTCGCCTACGCCGAGCCCTTCGACCACCTCTGACACCGCGGCCGCGGCGCCCGCCCGTGCCGATTCCGTCCGCCGGGCCTCCCGTTGCCGAAGGGTCCGCCCGGCGCTCGGCTCGGCCGGCGCAGGAGCTCGGTCACCTCGGTGAAGGCCGGTGCGCAGACGTGGAGACGCGGGGACGCGGCCCCCGGGCGACGAGGGAAGACGATCATTGATCCGATTCGTTTAAACTCACTGGCACGAGGCGGGAAGCGACATCCAAGCAGGAGAAACCAGCCGTGCCGAACCCACTGCAGGTCCTGATCAAGCACCAACTTGAACAGCGCGGTTGGTCCTACAGCGACGTGGCGCGCCGCGGGGGTATCTCACGTTCCACCGTCCATCACCTGGCGACGTCGGAGCGGCTGGCCCAGATGCCGCAGCAGAGCACGCTGGAGGGGCTGGCCAAGGGGCTCGGCATCCCCGTGCCCCCGGTGCACCGGGCCGCCGCCGAAGCGTGCGGAGTCAACCTCTATCGCGAGGACACCCTCGCGGCCGGAGATCCCGAGGTCGCGATCCTGATCGCCAGCGTGCAGAAACTCAGTCCGGTCGACCGCAAGCACGTTTCCGCGCTGGTGGAATCCCTTCTGCGTACCGCCGCGACGGAGGAAGAGGCTCACCCCAGCCATTAGGCGTTCCAGGCCTCGGGCAGGTCGGTCACCGGCTGTCCCGGTCACCGGGCATCCCGGTCGTTCAGGGGCCGGCGGCTCAGAAGTTCCGGGCACTGGCTGCCCTGAGCCATGCGATCACCGTGGCGACCGTCTGGTAGTCGAGCTCGGCGATCCGGGTCGTGGCCCCCGTCTCACGCAGCGTCGGGGGAACGCAGGCCGCGTCCATGGCGCAGTGCAGCATGACTTCGTGGGCGCGCGTGGCAGGGAGGTCCTCGCCCACGTTCAGGTCGCCTCTGAGGACCGGTGCGATGGGCAAGGGGGGAGTCTCTCCTGTGTTCCGCATGTTCCCTTTCACGATGATGCAAGCCGGCTCACCTCCAGGCCTTCCGGTATCGGTGGTCTCGGCCGGGAAGCGGTTCCTCCGCGGTCGTCGACGCCGCAGGTGCACGAATCGTCGAACCGGCACGCGTGCGAGGTGAAGGTCCCCAGAAGGTGCTTCATGTCCTCCAGCAGGTCCCCGGGGCTGTTCCAGTTCCGTGGCGGGGGGAGATGGTGGTCGACCTTCCTCCAGAAGCGGTCCACCGAGGCCTGGACGCGCCGGTCCGGAGCGAAGGCGGACCGCGGTGACAGCGCGAGAGCCTGCACGCCCTCACTGAACGCGTACACGGTCCATGGGGGGCGCTGGGTTCCGTCGCGTGGCGCGTGTGCGGCCTCCCTGGTCAGGGCGGTGTTCAGTGCCCTGCGGACCAGTTCGTGGGTCGCGCTCTGTGCCGCGCTCCAGCCGATGAGCCGGCGCTGGTCGGTGTCCAGGACGACGGCGCAGTACAGCGTGCCCGCCGGTGTGGGGTGTGCCCTGGCGTCCGTGACCCACAGGCGCCGTGGTGTCCGGCTCTCGGGGGGCTGCGGGGCCGTCCAACCGGAGCGGCCGGTCCGCCCCTTGATGCCGGCCTGCCGCATGAGCAGTTCCACCGTCCCGCGGCTGACGTTGACGCCGTAGCACTGCCGCAGCTCGTGATGAATGCGGCGGGAGCCGTACGCGGCCTTGGAGGACCGGTGGATGGAGACGATGAGCTCGGTCAGCCGGGCGTGGCGTTGCGGCCGGCTCGAGGGCACACGCCGGCGCCAGGCGTAGTACCCGGATTCGGAGACGCCCAGGAGCGTGGCCGCCGACCGGACCGAGTGTCCTTCCGCCGTCATCACCTGGATGGCCTCGAACCGTCTTTTGGGGGCACCACATCGTTCAGCAGCTCGGTCAGACGCCGGTGGGCGAGGAGTTCGCTCTCCAACTGCGCGATGCGCGCCCGGGCGGCGTTCAGTTCCGAGGACGCCTGCCCGCCCACGAACTGATGTGCGGTCAGGTGCGCGTAGGCGTGGCGCCAGCGGTACACGGTGGGTCGGCTGAGGTGCAGTTCGGCGGCGACGTCCTTGACGGACCGCCCCTCGGCCAGCAGGTCCAGGGCTCGGTTGTGCAGAGAAGAGGGGTGCTGTCTGGGCATGTTCCTTCTGGTTTCCGGCCCGGGGATGCTCGCGGGCCCGGCTCGGTGGCCCGGGCCGGGCGAAGCGCTCAGGGGTGTCGTGAGGCTGTCAGGCGGGAGGCGGTGGCGCAGCCGGATCTCCTGACAGCCCCGTCCTGTCAGTGGACGTGACGGTGCATGGTGACGGTGGGCTGGAAGCTGTCGAGCGGATCCGGGGCGTTGCCGCGAGGGGCGCAGGCGGCCTCGTGGTCGAGGATGGTCTTGACCTCGTTGGCCAGCTCGTCGGCGCGCTTCTTGACGCTGGAAATCGGCAGGCCCGAGGTCCTCAGGGCGGCCACTTCCCGGTGGATACGGGCGAGTTGACTGCGGGCCGACCGGCTCAGGGTCAGCTCCTGGGGGGTGGCGACGACGAACTGGTACGCGCCGGAGAACGTCTCGCAGCCGGGGCAGTGGTCGTTGGCCGAGCGGCTGATGTTGGTGGCGTTGAGCAGCCGCGCGTTGCGTCCGGCCGCGGTGACGATCTGGTAGGACAGCGCGATGGACCGGCACGGGGCGTAGACGGAGCAGCCCGCGGATTCGGCCATGGCCCGGTTGTTCGCCGTCACCGCGACGCGGGGACCGAACTGGTGGATCCTGAAGGACTCGTCGAACTGGTTGACGTGCATGCGGTCGGCATGGGTGTTCGCCATGTCCACCGCGGTGGACGAGCTGAAGAGGTGTGATCCGCCGGAACTTGCGCTGGCCACCGTCGTCGTCGCCGCGACGGCGATCCCGGTGGTCGCGATCATGCCCAGTCGTACAGCGGTCTTGGCGACACTGCTGCTGCGCGGCTTGCGGTGTGTCATCGATTCCTCCTGAGAGGCGGGGGATGGGGGATGGGGGGTGGGCTACTGGGCCCGCCTTACGGGGTGTTCGACGCGGAATCCGTTCCGGCCGGCGTCGGCGAGGCGGGCGCGGTCGTGGCCGGGTCGGATTCCGAGGGCGCGGGGGAGTCGGGGGAGAAAATGGTTGATGGTGTGTCAGATCGTGTGCTGTGTAAGGGTGTCGGCGCGGCGGTGGTCCTCCCCGTCGACGTCGGCGACTGGCTGCCGGGGGAGTCGGGGCTAGGGGCCGGCGTGTCCGAGGAGGCCGGGCCTGTGCTCGACGCGGGGGAGAGGGTGGGGGCGGCAGGAGGGATGTGCCGCGGGTGCTGGGGTGTGGGCGCGTCCGCCGGGACCGTTGTCACCTCGCGGGAGCGGTGCGGTGTGTCGTGCGCGGGTCGTGCCGTGGGCACGCCCGGCTGGAGGACCGGGGCGACGGGCGGGGCGGGAGGCAGCGGCTTGGGCGTCGCGCCGTGCATCCACGCGCCGATCAGGATGGAGACACCGGTCAGTGCCGCCAGGCCGATCGCCGCGCGGAGCGGGGTGTTGCCCTCGGTGACGCGCACCGCGCCACGGGCGAGCCGGCCGCCGAGCCGTACGGTCAGATAGGCCCCTCCGGCCATGGGGCAGATCAGCATGAGGCTCCCGATGACCCCGACCAGTCCCGCGGCGATCTGCCCGTCGCCGAAGGCCGAGAAGGTCCCCGTGAGCTGCTCGACCAGCGAACGCAGGCTGGTGGAGACGAGGCGGGGAAGATTCCACAGCGCGTAGCCGGTCTCCGCCAGCAGCAGCGGGATCATGGTGGCGACCCAGACGGAGACCACGATCCGGGCGGATCGCTTGAGGTCCGCCACGTCCGGGTGCACCGGGCGGCCCGGCAGGATGCTCAGCAGGATGGGTTTCACCTTGCCGTACAGATCCGGGATGCCGGCCAGGTCGCCCAGGATGTAGTAGCCGTCGAGACGTACGGCGGGCATCAGCTGTTCGAGGACCTCGAAGTGGGCCAGATAGATGGCCGCGAGGAAGTACGGCTGGCCGGTCGCCGCGTACGCGGCGGCCAGGACCAGCATGAACAGCACATTGAAATAGACGCCGCCCAGGCCTGTGCGCAGACGTCCGCCGCGTCCGACCCGGTAGGCGTCGGTGACGTCGGTGTACATGGAGGGCCAGATCAGGAAGATGCCGTAGCCGATCTTTCCCGGCGTCGCTCCGCTGTAGCGGCATGCCGAGGCGTGCCCGAATTCGTGGAAGACCAGGGACGCGACGGTCAGCACGAAGACGATCAGCATCCAGATCGGCTGTTCCACCACGCGCAGGACCGGCGTCATGGCCCCGTGGACGCCGAACAGCCAGACATCCATGACCGCCGTGCACGTCAGCGCCAGGGCCACGATGAGCGGCCGGTGGAGCCACGCGAGTCCCGCGGCGATCCGGGCCACCTGGTCCTCGCGGAAGACGACCTTGTGGCCCTTGAGGACCAGCAGGAGATCGGAGCGGGGCTCCGGCGTCCGCTCCGGCTCCGCTCCGTCGGCCGTCACGACGCCGAGGGGGGTGAGCTTCCTCTCCAGAAGGTAGACCACATTGTCTGCGGTGACCTCGGCGTCGTGGCGGCCGCTGACGAAGTGGGAGATGCCTTCGGCATCGCGCACTCCGTCGATCGCGCTCACCACCAGATACAGCAGCCGGGACAGCTGGATCACCTGGCCGTCACCCCGGCGGACAAGGTACTTCGGCTCGGTGGTCCCTGATCCCTTGTACTCCCCCATGCGTTCCAGGCCGTGGTTCAGCCGGGGAACGGGAAAGACCGGAAGCGGCGGCTGGGCGTCCGGCGCCCGCAGCCGCACGGTGCTCCAACTCGACTGGAGGGGAACCGTGGTGTCGTTCCTGGCACCGTTCGGAGCGTCGCCGCCGAGGGGCTGCGTCTGCGACAGGCCGGCAGCGTCGGGGTTCTGATTTCCGGACACTGCCAACGTTCCTCCTCAGATGCGGGAACCCCGCATCCAGCGCGATCACAAGGGGGCATGCGAGCTACTGACGGATGGCGTACGTTGCGCCGCCCGCGAAGGGACGAACCGGGGGCACGATGGCCCCCGGCCCCCGGCTCTCGTCGGGTGAGGCCGCCGGTGCCGCCGTGTTCCCGCTGCCGAACCCGGCCGGCAGGGAGCCGGGTTCGCAGGGGCGGCAACCGCGCCGGTTGTCCCTGGAACTGTTCGGCGTCCGCGGGGGAGTCCCCTCCCGCCGCACACGTCGTCCGCCTGGCGGATGTTCCATCCCGCGGGTGCCGGGCCGGTGGAGCCGGCCCGGCATGATGACACCGGTCCTAAGGGCAGATGCCGATCATTGGCGGCGTCCGGACTACTGGTGGACGCTGATCGCCTGCGTGGCCTGCGACTGAGCGACCGCGAACGGCGAGAACGAGTTCGCCGCCAGCGACTCGTTGTGGGCGCCGACGGCGGCGGCCTTGTGCGAGATGTTGGTGGTCTTGGCGAAGTTGAACGAGAACTTCCCCAGCGCCTCACGGCCGGGCAGCAGCTCAGCGGACTCGGCTTCGAGCATGTCGTTGTTCATGATGAAGACCTCTCAGTGTGAATATGTGTCGATTTCCGGCGGATCCGGACCGAGATGCGAGAGCACAGGGTGCGTCGGGGTTCGTCAGGTCCGACCGACGCGGGTGAGCGGCTCCGTCAGAGCCGGTACAGGGAGTGAACCGGGCTCTGGCGGCTCAACGCGCTGCTGTGACAAGGCCCTTGGGAATGCAAGGGCCTCGGACGACAGCCGCTGTCCGGAGTCTCCGAACAACTTGTCCGGAGATCTCGGACAGTAGCGGACGGGGAGATGGTTCGCAAACCCCCCAGAGACAGCCTTCATGCCCAAAACGTACGTCAGTTCGCCTTCGTGGCTGGGCAGTTGCGCCGGCAGCCACAGACGTCCCGCCAGGTCAGGGCACCGGAGACGGGCGAACCATGCAGGCGCCCCGGCCCGCCTGAAGAACGCGGATCTCGCGGTGGTGTGATGTCACGGAGCGACCTGATGACCCGGTGGCTGGGTGGCCCGGTCGCCGGGAACGGCCACCGGGCTCCGGAACGGGGCTTCCCCGCCGCCGTGTCGGCAGACCCGGCGAGGACGTGTCCCGCAGCGTCGAGCCGGCCGCGCCCATGAAGGCCCCCGCGCAACCAGCGATTCCCGGGCGGCCGGGCGGACGCGCGGCGCACGCGGACAGGGCGTTCTGCGGAGCGGCAGGGTGCCGGACTGCGGACGGCGGTGTCCTCGACCAGGGTGTGACCCGGGTGTGCGTCGAAGCGGCGCGCACCGTCCCTGCCAAGTCGCCCATGCCGTCACCCGACACCACGGCGCGTGCCATCACCGGCGGTGTCCTCGCCGCCCCCTTCGGTCCGCTCGGCGAAGGTGAACGGGGCGCGCTGCACGGCCTCTTGCGCCGCATCAACCCCAGTGGGCGACACTCCTGGGGCTGCCCTGGCCCAGCAGCTCCGCGGCCCGTCGGTGGATGGCCAGTTCGGCGTCCAGTTCGGCGATACGTCTGAGGGCCGCCCCCAGATCGGAAAGGCCGTCGCCGGACGCATCGGGCACGGTTGCCTCCGCCTCCGCCCGATCGGCACCGAGGGCGGGCCACCGGCCCGGCCGAGGCCCGCCGGCCAGCCCGTCCAGCCGCTCGGCGACAAAACGCCGTCGCCACTTGCGGACCGTGTCCGCGGCCACCCGCAGGTCCCTGGCCACCGAGACGATCGCCGGCACCTCGGGTCCCGCACACGCCAGCACGATCCGCGCACGCAGAGCCAGAGCCTGCGGCGGTGCCGCCGCCCAGCGCTCCAACACGGTGCGCTCATCGCCCGAGAGCAGCAACGGCTCCAGCTTGGGGCCGCGCCGGGCAATCGACGCGCCGGTGGTAGAAGTCATGCACCGGCTAACGAGCCCCGACCGACACGGGACACCCCGCGCGGGACACCCCGTGCGACGGCGTGTTTCCGCCGGCCACGAGACCAGGAGCGCCCCCGGTCCGGACGGCCGGTGCCGACGTCGGCGCAGGCACCGGCGATCCTCGGCCCGAGCCGGACCGCGCCGGACCGCCTCGGGCCGGGAGAAGCGCCACCCCGGACCGAGCCGTTCCGAACTTGCTGCTCAGGAAAAGAAGTTGAGCAAGAGCACCAAATTAGAGCATAGGAATTTTCATCTTCAGTTGTTAGTTGAAGTCTTCAGTAAATCTGGAAGCGAGTCATCTCATCATGGCTCTGCGGATGCGTCATGCGTGGCGCCGGCCGGGGCGGGTGCGCCTGGCGCGTCCACGCCAGGCGGGCCTGCCGCCCTGCTCCTCCTGGTGCCGAAGACCGGTCCGGCGCGGCGGTATCGACACGTACAGCTGTACGACGACATCAAACGCCTATTCGCAGGAGCTGGGACATGCATCCAACGCGGTCGTCCGACGGGGGCCGCCCCAGAAATGATCACCGGCAGCCCCGCCGCCGCGAACGGCCGTCTCGGGTCATGTCCTCGGTGACCGGCCATCGCGGGCCGGATTTGGCGAAACGGTACGTCCACCGGGTGTCATCGACCGCCCCCCTCCAGGACCGTCAAGGATCTCCGTTCCGGCACATGGGAGCGGTCCGTGCGCCGCGCCGCTTTCTCGGTTCGCGCGCAGGATTCGAAGTCATGCCAATAGGTGCGAAAGAGGGGGTTTTTGTCGCTATCCTCTTGTTCCACCCGGGCTGAGCGGGTTTCCTGATGAAGCGTCGTCGGAGGGGTCCAAGTGTTCGTCGTCCAAGGATCATCCACCACGGCTGTTGTGCGCGGTACTACAGGAGAGCCGGTGATTCTGCTCTCCGGGGAGCTACCGGAGTGCCTGACGGCCGCGGCTCTGGATGATGTAATGAACATGGCTTTGGCAGTTCTCAGTGGAGACGAGATGAGACTATTCAGATCGTGCCTGACGGCCTTGTGCTGCGGGGAAAAGCTGGAGGAACGCCACATTGAGGTGAGTGGGGCAACCCTGACCATCTTCAGGAGATGACCTGAACGCATTCCCGAATTTTTACAAGAAACGATCCGGCAGTCGGGGCGAGAGACCGTGCGGGTTGACGGGTTCCGTGAGCGCGGAGCGGGACGGAAGCGACAGCCCCTTTATTCATATCGGATGGCAAGTCCTGTCGTGTTCGTGTACTCGGGGGCCGATTGTTCGATCGCGGGTGTGCGGGTTCATCGCGAACCGGCCGCTGCGGAAGGCCGGGGCTGACAGTCGGCGCCGTGCGCGCCGGTACGACGCCGCGCTGTTCACAGGGTGTCCCGGGAACCGTGCCGCACCGACGGCAGGGCACTGCCCGCCGCAGGCTTCCCAAGACGGCGGGCAGTGCCCTGACTGACGATCCTGGCTATCGGAGCCGGCCGGATACGCAGACCCAGTGGCCGTGGTGGTGGTGTCCCCAGCCGTGGTGGTGGCTCCAGTAGCAGCGGCGACCCGGGTCACGGTCCCCGTTCCAGCCCTGGTCCCGGTAGTAGTCCCAGTCCCCGCCGCGACCCCGGTCTCCGCTCCAGTCGCGGCCTCGGTCGTCACCGCGGCCTCGGTCGTCACCGCGGCCCCGGTCGTCGCCACGGCCCCGGTCGTCACCGCGACCCCGGCCCCCGTCGTGGTCCCCGCCGTGGTTGCGAGGGTCCAGAGGGGAGCTCACGACCGCGGACGGTGCCTTGAGGACGGGAGCCGGAGCGGCTGCCGCCGAACCTGCGAGCGGCAGAATGACGGCCCCGACCGTCATGACTGCGGCAGCCAAAGTTCCAGCCATACGCTTCACTGATTGATCCTCCTTCAATTTCAGGGCAATCTCAGCCCGGAAACCGACAGTACCCGCAACTTTTGGACCGGTAATGCAGGCGACTTGCATCGTGTCCGAAGGGCCGACGTGTCATCGAGGATCTAAACAGCAGGTCGGAGGGCATGGCCGAACGGTCAGCCGCTTCTATTCCGTACGGAAACGGATCAGGGAAAACACTCGACCGGCGGACGGGCCGTGCGAGTCGAATGGACAGGGCTTCAGGCAAACCGTCAGAGAGCCCGCCCGTGCCCTATTTCCTTGATTCCCGCCAACAAAGTGCCCAGATTTATGAAGAGACGGACTGTTCACTTCCGCCGCACCTGCCACGGGATATGCCGAGAAAGCGTCGTCTTCGCGCGATCGAAATGCCTCGATGTTTTTGGAGAGCCTTTCGGTATCTTTCTCACATCCCTGCCGGACCGGCCCGGGGATGTCACGGAACGTGACCGAGCCGGATGGTTCGCTGCGGCGGCCTGCCGGTCGGAAGAAGACGACGGGACCGGCACCTGCCGCGCGGCACCGCCCGAACCTCCGGTTCGAGTGGGCCGGTCCTGCGCGCGGCGGCGGGGGTGAGGAGGCGCCGGTCTCGATCTCCGGCCCTGCCCGCGATCCCGGACACCGTTGATGACCTTCACTCGGTGGGATGAAAGCCACGGCTTCCGACGGTTTTGATGTCTTCACGGTGTTGCTCTGGTGTGAGCGGGGCTGTTCCGGTGCTCGGGGAGACCGCGATGCCGGCCCGCCGGCGTTCGGTCGGGAGGCGGTGCCCGGCCCTGAACGAGACGGTCCGGGCGGCGACTTCACGGTCCGGGCGGATGGTGCGACCGGACCCGCCTCTCGGCCCAGGCGGACCGCCACGGCCGGCCGGTGAGCTCGGCGGGCTCCGCGGGCGACTGGAGAGCTCCGGCTGCCGGAAGGTCTGCCGTCTCACGGACAGCCTCCGCACAAACACCTACAGCCCAAGCACCTGCGACCCGCCTTGCCCTCGGGCGGTCGTGGACGCAACGCGTCGGCGGAGAGGCCGGACTGTCGGCACAGGCGGCCATCGGCTTGATCGTGCCGAAGTGCTCCGCCTCGGCGGCAATCGGCACACCACCGCCGACGGTCCCGGCGGAGCGTCAAAGAACGGAGTGCCCATTCGGGATCGACGAACAGGAGCGAAATTGGGAAAATATGCAAGAACTTTCGAGCTTTCCGACCGTCGCTTCGCGGATCCTGCTCGGCAAAACCGCCTCGCGGACGGGAAAGCTATCGCCATTTGAAAAGATCGATGTCGTTCTAATGAGACACGACCGTCTCCCGTACGGCCTCTACCGATCTCGGCATTCGTAATGCTACGGTCGATTGGTCACCCTACAGAAGGCGGTATCACCCGGGAGGATTCAATGATCTCAACGGCATCGGAGCTGGCTGTATGGCTCGCGGAGATGTCCGGCGATCGGGAAAAGGTATTCGACGACTGGCGTTCATGCGGAATAACCGTACTTCCGGCCGGAACATCCTGGGACGCGGTCAGGTTTTCCGAGGCGAGAGGCTACCGGGCATACGTCGACCTGCTCCACGCCACGGGCCCCATCGGTCCCATGCTGTGGGATGCGCGGTGCCGGCAGGTGTATTTCCTGGCCTCTCCGGGATGGTCACCTCTGCTGCGGTCTCTCGATGTGCGGGTGGTGTCCCGGGGAGGATGGCTGGCGGCCCCGGATCCCAGGCGCCACCCGGGCAGGTTCGTCTGGATCATGGGCAGCCCGAGAAAGCGGCTGACCTGCGCCGGACGGCTCTACCTCTCTGCCGTGCAGACTGGTTCGACCCCTCCCGGAGACGGTGAGGGTGAGTGCCGCTTCGGTACGACGGGATGCATCTCCCCGTGGGTATCCGTCGCGACCCGATACCAGATGAAACGAATCTTTTAACCTTCCGTGTCCGACTCCGTCGCCCTGACAGCGCAAAGCCGGGTGGCCGCCGCTTCCTTGGTCGTGTCGTCCCGCTGTTGCCTGGCTCGCACATTTATGACCTCGTACGAATTTCTGCGCCGGCGGTCACGGGAGAGCCGTTCATGCCTGAAATGGAGTTCCGGCGGAGAACGTCGATTCTCCGGGTCGAGAGGGACGTGATGCCGGTGGGGCTGAAGACTGTCGAATTCGTGACGGAAATAGAGAAAGTCCGCGAGTGCAAGGGCTGTCCCGCAAATTCTCAGCCACCCGGTGATTCGACCCTTTCCCCGTCCTGAGAATCGAGGTCCGGCCTGCCCGGCCGGGCGGTGACTGCCGTGCTCAGGCGGAGGGCTGGGCGGTGGCGGCGTTGTCCTGCGGTGGGAAGCCGCCCCACTGGGGCGAGGGGGAGGGAGCGGGGGTGGTGATGGGTTGTCCCTTGGCCCAGTCGCGGTACTTCACGGAGAAGGGGTCGGAGATGAACTGGGACGAACGGTCCGGGTCGTCGCTGTGGAAGGGAATGGTGATCTTCACGGATGCCGGCAGATAGTCGTGGCCGGTGACGAGGGTGAAGGTGAGTTCCTTGCCCGGGCTCGCCTGGGCGTAGGGGCGGTAGAAGAAGCCTCCGGCCGGGTCGGACGCCAGGGCCGCGAGGGAGACCTGGCCGGTGATGACCCGTTCGGTGCGATCGGTTTCGCGGTAGTGATCGGCGTGCTCCAACAGCGCCGCGAGATGCTCCGGCGATGCCAACCAGCGCGTCTGAAGGGCGTTGCTGACATCGGAGTTGTCCGTCGCGCCGCCGGCATCGCCGACGTAGGTGGTCGGCCCGTAGATGTCGGTGCCGGTGGCGGGAGAGTTGTCCGGGGTCACCCAGGCGCGGTTTCCGATCACCACGACGTCCGGGGGGAACCACGGGTCCTCACCCGGGTCGTACAGGACATGCGTCGCGACGGCCTTCGTACCGTCGGAGGACAGGCCGATGCGTCCCTGGCCGTAGAACTGGGCGGGGTCGCTCAGGTTGCGTGCCGAGACGTCGAAGGCGACCACGGAGCGGCTGACCATGGCCTGGCCGACGGAGCGTGCGGCCTGCTGCTGACGGGTCAGGCCCGGCGAGCCGGCCGCCGTGCCCGCGCCGGAAGCCGATGACGCCGGCGAGGCGCTCCTCGGCGCATCGGGAGTCCCCGCCGAGCATCCGGCCGCTGCGGTGGCCACGGCCACAAGACCGACCCATAACCCTCGTACACGCACCGGCATCCCCCGTCGTCCCCTGCCCCGACACCTTGCCTGCGCACCGGACAATGCCGGTGATACGCGGCCGGGACGTGAATCTATAGACCAGATCCGCTGTTGGGGCCGGTATTGCCGAATATGCGTCGTGACTCGGGCATAAGTGCATGCACTTATCCGGCGGCCGACACCTGGACATCCCGAACCTCACGATCGGGAGGCGCGCCGCCGGGCCACAGGCCGCTCCGTCTCAGCGGAACTCGTGGACCACTTGGATCTCGCCGACCATGTGGGCGTTGAAGTCGTCCAACTCCTCGGCCGGAAGCCATAGTTCGAGGATCGTCCGCCCGCCGGCCTGCTGGATGGGATACCGGCTCAAGAACTCCGACTCGACCTCGAAACGAGTGACGAAGCCGGCGCCGTCGTGCTTCACGTTCCAGTCCCGCGCGATCCTGACCGCGTAGTCCTCGTTGAGGACCGGGTAGAAGATCGGCTGCTCGGGCAGCCGGGGTGGCCAGGCACGCCAGTCCAGTTCCCGAACCAGATCCAGCTCTTTGGGGCCGGTGGGGCGCCACAGGGTCGTCGTTGCCCCAGGTCTCCTTCGTGGATACCCCGGCCTTCAGGCCGGGGAGGAATCGAAGCTCCTGCGGAGCAGGGCAGAAGAAGCCGGTTCGCCCCTGGGCGGACCGGCGTTGTCAGTGGCGGTCGTTAGGTTGGTCGCGTGTATCTGCGGTACTCCTTCCGGCTCGAGCCGACGCCGGGCCAGCGCATCGCGCTGGCCCGTGCGTTCGGCTGTGCCCGGGTGGTCTACAACGATGCGCTGGCCGCGAG
>NZ_JBVHLK010000040.1:0-26270 GCF_055559015.1 Streptomyces sp. NPDC024698
AGTTGTCTTCAAATGTCACGCCCACATCAGGAGCGAGGCGAGGGTGACGGCTGCTTGGTAGGACTCGGCGGTCTTGTCGTAGCGGGTGGCGATGCCGCGCCACTGCTTCAAGCGGTTGAAGCACCGCTCCACCACGTTGCGACGCTTGTAGAGCTGCTTGTCGAAGAGGGGCGGGCGCCCGCCCCGGCTGCCGCGTCGGAGCCGGTTGCGGGCCTGGTCGGCCCGCTCGGGGATGGTGTGGCCGATGCCGCGCCGTCGCAGCCAGGTGCGGATGGCCCGGGAGCTGTAGCCCTTGTCGCCCAGCACGTGTGCCGGCCGCACCCGGGGCCGTCCCGGGCCGACGCGGGGCACCCGTATCGCTTCCATCACGGCGGTGAACTGGGTGCAGTCGTTGGTGTTGCCGCCCGTGAGCGTAAGGGCGAGCGGGCGGCCCGCACCGTCGCAGGCCAGATGGATCTTGCTGGTCAGGCCGCCTCGGGAGCGTCCGAGCGCCGGACTGCGGAGCCCCCTTTTCGCGCCCCGGCGGCGTGCTGGTGGGCGCGGACGACGGTGGAGTCGACCGACACCAGCCACTCGATGTCGCCCGCAGCGTCCGCTGCGGCCTGGGCGGCCTGGAGCATGCGCTCGAACGTGCCGTCCAGGGCCCACCGGCGGAAACGGGTGTGCAGCGTGTGCCACGAACCGTACCGTTCGGGCACATCCCGCCAAGCGGTCCCGGTCCGGAACTTCCACACGATGCCATTGAGCACGGTGCGGTCGTCAAGACGCTTGCGGCCCCGCAGCGAGCCGGGCAGCAGCGGCCGGACGAACTCCCACTCGACATCGGACAGTTCATGGCGACGTATCACCCGACCATGATCCACCATCCAAGATCAATTGAAGACACCGCCTAGCCCGATCCGGGTCGTAGGAGACGAGCTGCATCCCCTGCGAGGGCGCGTACGCCCCGCAGATCGCCCAGTGGCCGTCATCGAATGCCAGGAGACCGACACGGTCCCCGCTCGCGCCCTCGAAGTGGGCCTGGAGGGCCCAGTCCATTCCGCCGCTCAGGGCTCACCAATCCCCGTCGAAGACCTCGGACTCGTCGTCGGTGAGCATCGCCATGGCTTGCTCGGCCATTGAGCCGGGCGGGATGAAGGGGCACGGGTCCGGACAGGCGATCCGTCCGTCCTCGCACGTAAGGCAGTCGGCCACTGCCCCTCCAGAATTGGAATCCGTAGGCTGCAGAAACATCGAAGGCCCGCTCCGGAGGCGAATCCGGAGCGGGCCTTGCGAGGGGTTAGAGTACAAGGCTTCTTGATTCAGGATTTAAAGTCTCGACGCGTACGCCTCCCTCGTGAAGGCGTCGATCTGGGGGCACCGGGCGTACCCCCTGCGGGCCCGATCAGCGGGGTCCAGGGAAGGCATCCGGGCCGCCTCCTCACTCCCCCGCGCACGGAGGTCCAGGGCCCTCCGTGCGGCCTCCTGGAAGCCGTTTAGAGTCAGGGTGAAGCCCGGTGGTCCGTGCCGCCCCAGGGCCTCCTGACGATCTTCAGGACTCGTGGCCGAAGCCACTATGGGTACGGACGCGAACCTCGTCCTCGATTGGCAACCAGTGGGGCGGGAAATCGGGGTGATCCGCGTACGCGAGGACGAACTCCTCAACCACCGGCTGGCGGGCCCTGATCCATTGCCGGGTGATCGTGCTGGCAAGGATGCCTGCCCAGAAGGAGTCCCCCCATTCCCCTACCTTCTCCTGGGGTTCGAACACCCACGCCAGGAGCCTCCGTTTCATCTCAACGTCGGCCAAGATCCTGGCCTGCGTCTCTGCCACGTCATTGTTCTTGCCGGGCTTCAGCGCACTAGCGGTCCTCCCGTCCTCGCGAAGGCGGGCCACCAGGAACTCCACCTTGATCTCGAAGTCGTCACGCATCTTCATCCCCTCGTCGGCAAGTTCAGGGGGTCATCGTCCAAGGCGCCACGAGCCGGTGGCAGAGAATCCGTGCTTTTACCCCGGTCACCGGTACGACTCCGCGATGATGCGCTTCCGCATGGCCGCCAGAGTCTCCTGGGGGACCACCGCGGCCTCCAAGGACTCCTGAGCCGGCCGCCGCTCCCGGGTCTTCTCGACCAGGGATTTCGAGGAGTTGGGCACCGGACCTGCCTCGACCTCTTGGGCCTTCAGGTGCTCGTACCGGGTCATCTCGTCACCGGCCTCCACAAGGGCCCCTCCAGGCCCCGTCAGCGTCCACCGGGAGCGGGTTGGCCGCCAGGGTACTCATCCCGCTTCGGGGAGGCCGTGGAGAGGCGGTACGCGAGGTATCCGACGGGGGTGCCCCGGCGGGCGGAGGTCGCCTGGATCTCCCGGTCCCGGGCACGCCAGCAGATCAACCAGGCCAAGGGTGTGACGCCCACGACCTTCCGCCAGGTCTACTTCAGCGACATCCCAGAGGTGCAGTTCTTCCAGCACCCGTACGACCACGGGTACCTCCTGGACCAGCGCAAGACCCAGCGTGACCACCAAGGTGAGCTGACCAAGGTGGGTACCGCCACGGCCACCCCCGGGCGGGCAAGGGGGACCGGTACTTCCAGCTCCCCGAGGACAGTGGATCGACGGCAACGGCCGTCCCCGTGGCCGTGCCGTCATCCGGCCGCACAGGGCCAAGGAGCTGGTGGAGGAGCTCATCGACGAGGGCCTCCGCCGCGACCCCTCATCCATCTTGGCTCATGTCGTATGCGCCGAACCGTCAGGATCCGTCGGGGGCAATGTCGGAACGAGGGAGTTCCGAATTCCCCTCCAGTCTCATTATCGCCTCGCCGATGTTTGCTCCCGGTAGCAAACTGATTACATGAGTTGGGGATTCAGAATACTTCCACGATTCATGGTTCGCAAGCATGTCGTGAACTTCGTTCATCGGTACCAGATGCCCCGATTCATGCGCTGGCCACTCTTCGCCCTCGTAAATCTCGAGGTATCCTCTTTTGATCCAGGATTCCATTGCTGAGGCGAAGAGGGGCTCAAACTCGACCCACGTTTCCTCATCCTCGGACTGGGACCAGTCCGCCAAGACGGACCATAGCGAGGACATCTCTCGCGCGTTAATTAGGATGCACTCTTCGAGCTCGCTGAGATGTTCCACTTGGCGCCAATCAATCTAATCGACGTTGATGCGCTGCAGGTTGTGGCCTGCAGCGCATCAACATAACGGTTATGGAAGGGCGGGATTCCCTTCCAGCGGGATTCGGGTTACTTTCTTGCCGACCTGATACTTGAGATACGGGCCCTGGTGATCCAATCGCCGCATTCCTGGAAGTCCATTCTCGTACAAAATGGTTGGGTTGCCCTTTTGGACGAAGAATCCTCCCCCTGTGGCATGGGGTGCATCCTCCAGTTTAGAGCCTTGCGCAACCGCCATCTCTCTCACTTCTTCCGGCGACGCACCGGTCATGGAGGCCGGGTCCTTGAAGTCGCGGCTAGGCGTCACCTTCGACCCTTGGGCTTCGGAATCGGCTTGGCTGACCTCGCTGCTCGCCTCGTTGAGAGCCTTGCCCAGCCCATCGCCGAGATTTTTGGCGCCGTCCACAGACATGTAGGCGCCGCTTACAACCCCACTCACGCCCAAGGTTGCGGCGGGCCCGCCGATGAAGCAGAGGGCGCCAGTGGAGCACAGGCCTACGCCGGCCCCGGTGAGGAGCGAACCGCCGAACATCAAGGCGAGACCGCCGCCAGTCTCTGCCGAACTCCACCAGACTTCAGGCTCGTTGAAGATTGCAGTGCCGTAGTTAACGATTGTCGACAGCACGCCACCGCCGTTGGACCCCTTACCTCCGCCGTTGGAGCCCTTATCCTTCCTGGGCGGTGCACCTGCGCTGCACTTTCCGTGGTGGCAGTAGCCGGCTTTGTCATTGCCCGGGTCGACTGCTCCGTCTTTGAAGGTGCCGCTTGAGCCACCAACGACGTTGCCCCGGGGCACGCCGACGCCGCAGTCGGCCATGCACAATCCGGTGGGATCGCTTTCGGTGACCGGGCTGTTGTCAGCGTAGGTGTAGCCGTTGAGAGATTGCGCGTCGCTGGTGTCAAGGACAGGGTCGACGCTGAGGAAACGGCCCGTTCCCGGGTCGTATTCGCGGGCCCCCACATAGGTGAGGTTGCTGGTGGGATCGGTGGTCTTCCCGAGGAAAGTCTTGTCGTCGGCCCAGACGCCGGTTCCGCCTGAGCGCGCAGCGCCGAAGGGCGTCAGGTAGCGCTTGGTAACGGCTTGGGTGGTGGCGTCGAGACTGACCGTTGAGGTGTTGTGGGGATCGCCCGCGAGGTAGGCGAGGGTCTGGGCCCCAGTCTTGTTGGTGCGCAGTGCGAGCGTGGTGCTGCCAGCACTGTAGTAGCGCTGTGCCCAGTACTTGGCGGTGGAAGTGGAGGTGTCGAGGTGGACTTCGGTGGTACCGAGGTAGAGGACGGTTTCGCCACTGGTGTTGCGACGGATGAGGAGGTTGCCGTCGGCGTCGTAGACGTGGCTGGTGGTGCTCCTGGTGGTTCCGCTGTTCGTCTTCTCGATAAGGGTGTCGAGGTCGCCGATGGCGTTCCAGGTCAGTGACTGGGTGTCGGTGCCGTTAGGGCGGGTTGTGGTGGTGCCGAAGTCGTAGACGTAGGTCGGGCTCACGCCGGTGCACGAGGTGGTGATGATGGTGGCGCTGAGCTGGTGGGGGTGAGCGCTGTCGTAGCAGTAGGTGCGGGTGGAGTCACCGGTGCCGGTGTGGGTGGTCTCCGTCTTGCGTAGACCGCTGCTGGCGTAGGTGTAGGAAGTCCAGTATGGGGAGGCGCCGGCGAGGTTGGGGGTGGTGCGGCCGGAAGTGGCGCAGGAGGTGGTGGAGGGGGTCCAGGCGTCGGTGAGGCGCTGGTAGCCGTCGTAGGTGAAGCACTGGTAGTCGGTTTTTCCGGCGCCGGAGAGGTTGGCGGTGTCGAAGGTGGAGGTGACGTTGCCGGAGTCGTCGTACGTGGTGTTCAGGTCCTGGACGGCGCGGGTGGCGTCGGTGGTGAGGCTCCGGGTGAGGCGGTCGGTGCCTTCTTCGTAGGTGTTGGTGACGTAGGCCTTTTTGGCTGTGGCATCTTTCGAGGTGCCCAGGACGTACTGGTTGGCCTGACCGAGCTGGTTGTAATCGGCGGACAGTAGGTAACCGGTCGCTCCACCGACGTCGGTGATCAGTCCTAGGCCGTCGTACTCGGAGTCGACAGTCTCGCTGCTCAGGCCTCCCGCTGCCGGTTCGCTGTAGTACTGCTGAGTGCCGTCGATGTTGTAGGAGGCGGTGAATGCGAGTGTGGTGGTCACGGCTTTAGAAGTGACCAGAGGGTCGGTGGCAGGCAGGATCAGCTGGTTACCAGTGGCGTGGTAGAGGCTGTCGTATGCGGTGACTTTCTGGGTGTAGACGCTGCCGGTGGTGCCGCCGACGTAGCTGATGGAGTCGTCGCGTTGCCCCTTGGCGAGGGTGTCATAGTCCCAGTGGGCGAGCTTGTTGGCATTCGTCTTGGAGGTCTGCCACTGGTCGGTCTTGCGGCCCAGCACGTCATAGGCGTACAGCAGTTTCTTGCTGCGGGCGTCGGTGGTGGTGTCAGTCTGGTCCAGGTTCGTGTACGTCGTGTTGGTGGTGCCCTGGTCGGGATCGGTGGAGCTGGTTTGCCGGCCGAAAAGGTCGTAGCCGTAGGTCCACTGGGTTCCGTCGGTACCGGTGACGGTCGAGGGCTTGTTGTCCAGGGTGTAGGTGGACTTGACGGACGTGTAGGCGGCTCCGGTGCCCCCACCGTAGGCAGCGTCAGCCGGATCGCTGCCCGCATAGGTGCGCTTCTCGACAGTGCGGCCGAAGACATCGGTGATCGTGCGGGTGGCGGAGCCGCCGGCAAGCGCGGTCGTTGCGGTGGAGTCACCGGTGTAGCTGGTCGATGCCGTCCACTTCTTGACCCCATACACATACAGGCTGCTGGCTAGGGCACGACCTGCTCCGTCATAGGTGATGTCGGTCTGCTTGGGTGCGCCGCCGTACGCGGCTCGGGTGTAGGTATCTGTGGGCAGGTTCTTGGAGTCGAAGACGTCTGCGTAGGTCTCGTAGGCGAGGCCGCGGCTGTCGTAGCGGGTGTCGGTGAGCAGGCGGCCGCCGTCGGGAGTGGGGGCCTGAGTCTGAAGGGTACGCAGAAGGGAGTCGTAAATCGTGTAGCTGGTGTTGTAGGTCTCGCCGTCGGCCTTCAGCGTGGAGGTAGACGTCCAAGAGGGGGCATCGTTGGTGACGTTGTAGTTGTAGGTGTAGTTCGGGGTCTGGTTTCCCGAGTGAGACCGGTTGGTCAGCCAGGTGGCTGTCTTGCGGCCGAGAGCGTCGTAGCTGGTCTCGGTGATCTTGTTATTGACGTCGTAGACCTTGGTGGGCAGGCCCGAGGCGTAGTCGGTGTAGGTGTAGGTGTTCTGTGTCTTGGCGTTGGTCGTCTTGGTCTTGGTGAGCGGTCCGGCGTCGGTGGGTGTGTAGGTGGTCGTGGTGGTGTTGCCTGCTGCGTCGGTGACAGTCAGAGGCCGACCGAGGCCTGCAGTGCCAGCGCTGTCGTCGTAGGTGGTCGTGGCGACGGTCTGCCAGGAGGTGGGGTAGCGCTCGCTGTTGCTAGCTGTGGCGGGGTAGGCGGATGCGCGTCCGGCCCAGGTCGGCTCGCCGAGGGTGGGGGTCTGGGTGGCGGACCAGGCGGTGGCGGCGGTGTTGTCGTACACCGTGGCGGAGTCCGTAAGGACGTCTCCACGGGAGGTGGAGGACGCCGGCAGGTTCAGGGCCGTTTCAGCAACGGAGCAGGGTTGGGCGACGGTGCGGGAGCGCGAGACAAGCGCGGTCAGACCGATAGCGGTGTTGCGGGCGTACCAAGTGCGGCTGCAGGTGTTGTCGCCGCTGACGCCGGTCTGTCCGGAGTCGGAGGTCTGCACCGTCATGCCGTAGCTGTCGTAGTCGGTGGTGACGGTGCGGGTGCGCCATGTCGCGGAAGCGGTGAGGTAGGTGGAGGTGGAGGTTGCGCCGGTGCGGATGTAATAGGCCTGGATGCTGGCGTAGGACTTTTGCTGGCTGGCCGTCTGCGAGGTCCAGGGGTCGTTGACTGTGACACCGACCGGGGCAGATCCGTTGTAGGTGATCTGTTCGCGCAGGAAGCCAGCATCCTGGTCGCGGTCGGTGATGTCGGTGACGTCGAGGCCGGCGGGGTCGATACCAGTCACGGTGGCAGGGGTGGTGGTTCCGTCGGACTGTTTGTCGCCGTCCATGCCCTGCATGTACAGACTCACGGTCTTGGACTGGGTACTGCCGTCCGCCCCGTTGATCGCGGTGACCTTGCCGTAGCCGCGCCACTCGGACCAGGTGCGCTCGTCCGCGGGCACGAGCGGGTTGTAGGCGTAGTGCCAGGCGGGGTCGGCGTAGGTGTAGGAGGTCTCTACCCCTTCGCCCAAGCCGGTCGGGTCGGAGCTGAGAACGGCGGTGACTCGGTACTTGTTGAACCAGTCGAGGGACGCTTCGGTGGCACCGTTGATGTGCCAGTACTGCGGGTAGCAGGTCATGGTGTCGTCATCCTCGGATGACGGCATCTTCGAGCCCCGTACGCACTCGGGGTCGGACAGTGTCACACGGGTGATGGCACCGGTCTCGGATGTGACCGACTCTATGCGTGGCATGCGCAGCGGCAGGATGTCGTCCGAGGTGGAGTCAACCCGGTTGTCCCGCATCTGGTAGGTGAAGGTCACCGGGTCGAGCTTGAGCTCGGTGCCGTTCATACCGGTGCGCTGGATGGAAGACAGCGTCAGGGTCTGGTCGGCGGTGCTGCCGATCTCCTGGCCGTCCAGGAACTTCTGCGTCAGGGTCCAGGAGTCCACCGTCGTGTAGGCGGAAGTGGTCGCGTTCCAGGCGAGGGTGTCGATACCAG
The DNA here is from genome assembly GCF_055559015.1 of Streptomyces sp. NPDC024698. NCBI lineage: Bacteria > Bacillati > Actinomycetota > Actinomycetes > Kitasatosporales > Streptomycetaceae > Streptomyces > Streptomyces sp. NPDC024698. Next base: position 7,910 of record NZ_JBVHLK010000040.1, read on the forward strand.
TGAGCCGTTTTCGGGTGAAGAAGGAGGGGCTTGCGCTGTTGCAGTCGTCGTCGCCACTCGAGCAGATGAAGTCGTAGGGGACGTCCGGCCAGTTGTCGGAAGTCGAGTCGGTCAACGAGGTGCAGTCGGTGGCGGTGCAGCGCTCGCCGTAGGAGAAAGTGACCTCGTCGGAGGCCTTGCCGGTGAACAGGGTGCTGGAGCGCTGCCCATAGAGGATCTTGCTGAGGTAGCCGCCGCGGGTGTACTGGGTGTTGGCCGTGGAGGCGCCGTTCTTGGGGTAGTAGTTGGTCTCGGCCGTGTACCAGTAGGACATGGCGTTGCCGTGGAGGTCGACGACGTAGTCGAGGTTCCACCGCCAAGCCTGGGTGAGCGACCGGTCGGCGAACGCGGTTCCCTTGTCGTAGCCGGGTTCACCCGAATCGTCACCGAAGACGGGCGCGGTCCATACCGAGTTGGTGCGCTCGGTGTCGGCTCCGGGGAGTTTGTTCAGGCCGAAGACGTACTTGGTGCCGTCTGTGGTGGTGACGGTCCAGTATTCGCCGTCGTTGTCGTCGTTGTCGCCGCCGGTGGAGTGGGTGACGGTGGAGGCGTCGTCGTCCTTGAGGTGCCAGGCGCCGGTAGTGTCGTCCTTGACGAGTTCGGTGGACTTGCCGTTCAGGACGAGGGAGGCGTTGTCGTACTTCCAGCACTGGTCGTGCTTGTCGTCCTGACCGTCGTCGTCGCAGGAGCCGTAGGAGCGTTCGACGTAGGACGAGGCGGTCAGGTCGAAGCCTTCGCCGACCTGGGTGGACTGGTTGTTGGTGGAGGCGGTCTTGCCGTCCGTGCTGCCGGAGTCGTAGTCCAGGGCCAACGATGGCGACGGCCCTGATGCTGCTGGCGGGGTGCTCAGCGGGTAGGACCAGTCGAATGCGCCGGAGGAGCCGCCGGTCTGCCAGCTGGACGAGGCGGACAGGGGAGAGGCGGAGTAGTTGCCGGTGCCGGACGCCGACTCACCCGAGGTGGCGGCGAGCGCCAGTACTGTCGCCTGTGCCGCGGTGTCCACTGTCAGTAGCGCGGATCGCGCGCTCGAGCGGGAGGCGCGGTCTTCGCTGTCTTTGACTGTCACCTCTCCCAAAGGGACGGTGGCGGACACCTGCTGCTCGGAGACGTTGTTGTGGGACTTCAGAGGTGTCTGAACGCGGCAGGCGACCTTCTGCGGGGTGGTCAGCGCGCACGAGGGCAGGGTGACCAGACGCAGACGGCCAGCCCAGTCGCCGCCATAGGCGGAAGCGAAGGCGCTGTAGTCGATGCTGAGACCGGCGTCACCGCTGGCGGAGGCGCTCGCGGTCAGGAGAACGCCCTTGATCCCGGCAGCGGTGGCGGCTTTGCGGCTCAGGACGCGCAGGTGGACAGTGCCACTGGCAGACCTGGTTCCCTTCACTCGCTTCACGACGACGGGAAGTCCTCCTGCGGTGAGGCGGGAGGTGCCGGTTGACGCCAGGGCGGCAGTGGTGTCTGCGGCTTTGGGCCAGGTTGCCTTCTGCTGTGCGAGGGCCTGCTTGGCCTGCTGGACGTTGACACGCTTCTGCGCTGCGACTCGGGCACGGGCCTTGGTCGCGCCCAGGGTCGTGACCTTCTTGACGGTGTCGGAGCGGTTCGCAGGTACGTCTGGTATCAGTTGGTGGTGGGAGGTGGCCTGTGCGGCCGTGGGGGTTAGGCCAACGAACGCCAGGGCGAGCGCGACACAGGTGGTGGTGATCCTGCGTCCGCTGTGTCTTCCCTCACTGGTGCTGGCTGCCCTGCCTGGAAGCGGCGGAGTAGAGCCGAATGTTTTGCCTAGCCATCGGGACCGCGTGCCGAAATGCACGACAACAAACTCCTTACACGTCGAAGGTCATCGGGTAGGTGAAGCAAGGAAAAAAGGGCGGGGCGGCGGTCCGCGCCGCCCCGCCCTGGTGCTGTCGGGGTGTTAGTCCCCGATCGTGTTGGTGATCTGGTCCTGACTGGCCATGGCGCCGGCCCACAGTCGGATGTCGCTGATCGTGGCGGGCAGGTAGTGGCCCCAGGCGTTGTTCACATATGCCTTGCCGGTGGCGAAGTCACTGGTGCCGGCGACTGCCGTGTACGTCTTGGCGTCGCCGTTTTGCGAGTCGCCGACGTAGAGGCTGACCGTGCTGGCCTGTGCGTCGAAGATGCCGGTCAGGCGGACGGCGCTGCCCAGATTCGCGGTGGAGTCGGAGACGACGCCGGTGAAGGTGCCGTCGGTGTTGAGGCGGCCGAAGTGCCACAGTCCGACAGGGATCGAGCTGTCGGTATCAGGGTCGATGTCGGTGCCGGTCAGTTCATACCAAAGACCCCAAGATGATCCGTTGCTGCTGCGCTGGCCGATCACCTGCGCCATGTAGCCAACGGGCTTCTTCGCCAGTGCCGCACTGTCCAGTTGCACGGCGGTGGTTGCGGTGAACGAGCCGGAGTCATCGACCAGCGGTCCCGAAGCGGTCGCCGCATCGTCCGTGCCGTCCAGCACGATGCCGGTCCCGTCCAGCGAGGCGCCGCCGGACAGGGTGAGCGCGCTCCCGTAGCCGGAGGTGGTGTCGGCGACGGTCGTTCCCGTCGCCGTGGACGGGTCCCACGCCGCCACCAGCTCGGCGTCCGCGTAGGAGTCATTGGTCAGCAACTGAGACTCGACCGACAACTCGGCAGCAGACAGGGGGCGCTGCCAGACGCGGACTTCGTCGATCTGTCCGCCGAAGTAACCTTCGAAGGTACCCGCGGTGGCACCATTACCGCGTCCGAACTGCAGTGCACCGGTGTCCGCTTCAGGCTCTCCGGTAGGCAGTGCCTGCGGACTCCCCTGGGCTTTGCCGTTGACATAGAGCTGGATCGTGCCCGCGTCGGCGTCGTAGACGCCGGCCAGGTGCGTCCACACCTTCACCGGGGGTGAGGTCGCGTCCGCAAGCGAGCGGACGTAGTGCCAGGTGCCGGCCGAGTCCGCATAGTGCCAGTTGAAGATCCACTTGCTGTAGGTGGTGGAGTAGTAGATCGCAAAACCGGGACCGGTGCTTCCCGTGCCCGTCTGTGAGAGGACCACGTAGTTGTGCGTCGGGGTGGCGTCCATCCGGGCCCATGCTGCGACCGTGTAGGAGGAGCGGGCCTCCACCACGGGGCCGGACGTTGCGGCGTAGCCGCTCGTGCCGTCCAGGGTCAGTCCGGTGTCTGTCTGGGGAGTGGCCAGGTCCTCGCCTGCGGCGTTCTTCGTCAGCACACCGCGCCGTCCGCGCCCGTCCCTGGATGCGCCGCTGGTGGAGAGGGTGGCGTTGTCCTGTTGAGCGGTGACGGTGGTCGAGGTGTCGAGGGCCGCACCGCTGGCTTCGTCGAAGTGCCACTGGCCTATGGGGCCGCGGCCTTCCGCGACGAGGAAGGCGACGGAGTTCTGGGCGCCCCAGTCGATGGAGTCCTTGGCTCGGACGTACACACTGAACGTGCCGGAGGTCGGCGGTGTGAACGTGGCCGTCACCGTCGATCCTGTGATCGGCGACGACCATGCGGTCGCGGACGATGTCTTGTACTCGTAGCTGATGTTGCTGGTGTCACCGGACGCGGGCTTGAAGGTGAACGTCACCTTCGCGCCCGGGCCGCCGGCGGCGGTGCAGGAATCAGTGGTGCACGCCGAGTACGGGCTGGACAGGGCGATTCCCGGAGCCTTGGGCCGGGTGGGATCGACCTTGAAGTAGCAGTACCCCGTCGTCGACCCGTTCGAGGGCCCGGACAAATAGCTGTCGCCGCTGTTGTAGTACGACCGCGTCCAGGATCGGTACCGGTACAGGACTCCCTCGGTCAGCGTCGAGGTCGGCACACTGCCAGGCGAGACGTTGTCGCCGACATAACCACTGGTGGGACGCGCGGTTTCGAAGGCGTTGGCCCAGGTGTCGGTACTCGCCGTGTACTTGTCCACGCTGTAGACGGCTCGCAGTGTCGCCCCCGACTCACCACCTGCCGCGGTTTGCGGTGTTGCTGCGAGTGCCGGCGTCGGGTCGGAGACGACCAGCGGGTCCGCCTTGTCGGTCTCGCAGGCAACACTGGACCCGGTGACCAGACCGATCTTCGTGGGCTTGGCAGGGATACCGACGTACTTCACGTCGATTTCAGCGTCGTCGTCGAACCGCTTCCAGCTGTTCGGATCTGTCTCGTCGTGCGCCTTGAGCATCAGCGTCAGCCGGGAGAAGTCGCCGTTGGCGAACTTCGTCACCGTCGAGGTCAGGTTCTCGTTGGTCTCGTCGGGATTGTCGTTGAACTCGATCTGGGCAGCGGGCTGGCTCGGGCTGCAGGCGGAGCCGCGGCCTGCGGACACGTACCGGTCCACCATCGTGTCCCAGTTCGATGTGGGCCCGGGCCACTTAGTTGAGGAGGAGATGTTGCCTGTACGGATCAAGTCCACCCACGATGGCGTGCAGGACATGGACCACTTCTCAGTGATGACGAAGGTTGCGTCCAGGACGTGCTTGCCCGCGAGCTTCGACGGTGAGAACTCGTAGTACATGCGGTTCTTGTAGCCGGAGCCGCAGTAGTAGGCGTAGCCGCCGGCAACGTAGGTCCCGCAGTAGCCGACGCCCTTGCCCTCGTCCCCTCCAGAGAAGTTGTAGAAGGTGTCGCCGTCAGAGGACAGCAGCGTCCGCTCTGACACCATCATTGCGACATCGGGGTCGATGTACAGCGGGAAGACGGTCGCTTCGTCCGTCAACATCGACGCATTCGGCGTCACCGAGATCGTGCCCTCGTCCGCAGTCACGGGCAACAGCGCGGCAGTGTCGCCGTCACTGGGGCCCTCCGTCGGATCAGGCGCCGAATCGCCGTCCTCAGAAGCCGATTGGGCTGGCTCGCTCGAAACCGTGGTGGTGAACGATGCCGGGGAAGCCGACGCCTTGGATGTAGAGGGAACGGCAGAGGAGGAATCGACGGCGTCGCCAGCGGAGTCCCACTGCTGTGCACTGGGAGCACGGAAGACGGTGTTGCCGTCGTCGTCGACTGCGGACACTCCCCCGTCACCGTCCCGCAGGGTCAGGCCCTTGGCCTTCACCGGGAACGAAAGCTTCTTCAGCTCCGGATTGGCTGCCGCCGAGGCGGAATTGACGACCAGCACCTCGCGGTAGCCCTCGGTGGTCGCGGTCATCTGGAGGTCGACGCCCGGCAGGACGTCCGCGTACACGGCCGCGTCCCGGTCCAGCGACGGCTTGGGCAGTGTGCCTGGCCAGCCCACCGTCAGCGACCGGCCCCCTTGCGACAGCTTGACCAGGTCCGTACCGGCACCGCCGCCGGAGAACGTGATAGTGGCGACCGCCGCCCTGGGACCGACGCTGCCGTCGGAACGCACCTCCAAGGTGGCGTCGGGCTTGGTCCACGAACCGTCGGTCTGCTTCACGCGGACCGGCGCCGAGGAGTCCTTCAGCGTGAACGTCATACCGTCGGGATTGGCGAATGTCGTGGTGTAAGGCGTCCGTTCACCCGCGATCTCGACCTGCTCGCCGGTCTCCTGCGCCTTTTGGGCAGCCGTCCGCGCCTCGTTGCTCACGTGCGTCGCGCCGTCGGCGGCGAGGGCCCGACCGGCTGGCGCGGCGACCGTCGGCACTACCGCGAGGAAGTTGGCTACCGCCAGGAGCGAAACGCCTCGTCTGAACGCGACACCCCGAAAGCGCGCATGCCGATGAAACCCCAATTCTCCACCCCAAAAGTTCACTGTGCGCACACGGCGCCTTCATTGCCGCCTCATGAGACCTGTAGCGATCACTGCAGGTCAAGGCGCCTCTGCGAAGAGAAAATGCAGGCCAAGGCCCCTCGACGGCCAAAAAGAGCAAAAGCGGCACAGGCGATAAAAGAAGTCAAAGCGTGTGCCCCCGGTACGGCGAACTGGAGCGGCGCGCGCTACGTAGATCGGATGCGCGAAGAACGTGTGCCTTGGCAAATTAGTCGGACTGAGTGCCCTGCCCTCGACCGTCAGGCGTAGCCATCAGAAGTGCAGACCTTCGCGACCGCGCCATTGGACCCCATTGACCCAACGGGCTACTAAACAAGCCACGAATAGGCCTGCCTGACGGGTCCAGGCGACCTGATCGACGGCGCCGCTCCGCGCGGTCGGCGCCCGGGTTTGGTTGCAGTACATCAAAGCGTGTGTTCATGTAAGCAAATAGATCGCTGTAGGAATTACCTCGGATGTGAGCGGATAGCTCTTTGGGTCTGCCGACGCCGCATGTCCCCAAATAGGGCGGAGCGTCGCCTAGCCCTCTATCGACCTAAATCGGACTCATCACTTGTATCTGGACTAACGGAGTGGAAAGCAAAGATCATCTAAAGCCGGGGTGTGATGTGAGGGGATGGCTAATGTACGTGAATATCTTGTGAGTGTGGTTTGCGCTGCCCTCTTCTTGACGGCGCCGGAAGAAGGTGTGGCCGAGGGTCGGGGTCGATGGTGAGTGACCGGACCGACCGCGATGCCGGATGGGCTCTTATCTTCGCTTTTATCCCTGTGCTCTGCCCGTGGACGGTTGGTTGGGCGAGGTGCGGGACATGGAACGGCCATCGCGGGACTCTCCAGGTAGGTGAAGACCAGGGGAGGGTGCGATGGCCGTCGCTGTCAGTGTGCTCGGGGCGGAGGCAGGCCGCCAGGGCAAGGCCAACCTGATGCGCTTCCGCAAGGGTTGGTACGACTGTCTGTCCCGACGAGCGGATGCGTTGTTCGAGCTGACCGACGCCCTGCTGGCAGCCGGCCCGGTCGTTTCCCTGCCCTACCTGTCACTGGACGGGTTGCACCGTCGTGGTCACGGCAGCACATATGCGGCCCTGGCCAACGGCCGTGTGGGTGTCGAAGCGGCACGTGCGCTGTTGGCCGGCTCGCTGCCTCGCGCGTCGTGTCCGGTATTCGCGGTGGACGTGAGTGTGTGGGTCCGCAGCGACGCGGAGTGCTCACCTGGGCGCGGCTACTACTACCACCCCTCGAGGCACTCGGCGGGACAGCCGATCGTGGCCGGCTGGGCCTACTCCTGGCTTGCCGGCCTGGAGTTGACGACGAACTCGTGGACCGCTCCGGTCGATGCCCGGCGCCTGGTGCCGGGCGAGAACCCGAGCACGGTCGCCGCCCGCCAGATCCGCGGCCCTGCTCTCCGCGCGAGCGGAGGTGAACCGGGAGTAGCAGATGGCCACCACGGTCGCATTCACTGCTCTCCACGCGAGCGGAGGTGAACCGTCCGGCGTGAACGTCGCGGAGATCAACCAGAACTGCTCTCCGCGCGAGTGGAGGCCGACGGCGAGCGAACGACTTGGAGGCCGGGTATCTCGAGACCCTCGTGCAGGGCCGGTTCGGGTCATGGATGCTCGATGTCCTCGGTGAGGGGGGGGGCGCCGCCCGCGCTTATGCGGGCCGTTCGGCTCCCAGGTAGTGCACGGCCGGGAAGTGTGGGGTCAGGCGCATGACCACTGTGGCGGCCCCGTGCTTGGCGAGTTCGCGGCGGGCTTCGTTCATGTTGAGGATCTTGTCCATGGTGTAGGTCTCGGTGCAGGGGCCGAGGTCGATGGAGTGTTCGCCAAGGCTGAAGATCATGGACTCGTACCCGGCGGTGAGGCGGAACAACCCGTCGCGGAAGTCGGCCAGTTGGTCGAGGCCCTCGGTGCTGACCACCTCTACGGATAGGCTCTCGCCCTGCAGGACGATCTTCTCTCCGTCGAGCAGCGCGTGGATCTCCTTGATCTCGCGTACGTCTTGCTCGGTGAAGTTGTCGGGGACGGGGAAGAACTGGCTGGTCCTGCTCTGTAGCCGCGCCAGGTTGTCGTATGCGTCGGCCCAGAACTGGGCTTCGCCGTCCTTCCAGCCGTGCGGTGTCATGCCGTTGGTGAGCGGGGCCCGTACTCCCTCGCTGGTGTCCCCGGCGAAGACGAGCGTCACGAACCGGCCGGGCCGGCTTTCGGCGAGCAGCCGCAGCACCGGCACCAGAGTCGTCGGCATCACGGTCTCCGGCGGTTCGAAGGAGAACGTCAGCTGGCCGGAGAGATCGCGGTGGCTGAAGCGCAGCCGTACCCGCATCAGGCCGCTCATGTCGCTGCCGTGGAGGGTTCTGCCGTCCGTGCCGAGGACGCGGTGGGTGAAGGCCACGGGAAGAGAGGTAACCGGGATGCCGGAGGGCTGCTGGACGACTACCTGGCCCCGCAGCGGCGGTGTCACCTTCTGGCAGGGTGAGCTGATGCGCACGCCGTTGAGTGTGAGCTGTTCCAGCCCGAGTCCGGCGGGCCCGGTCAGGCCGGCTTCGGCGAGGTTGTCTGCGGTCAGTTCCACCTTGCCGCCGAAGCGCATGGTCTCCTCGAACCGGCGTTGCCGCCGTGCTTCCTGCTCGTCGCCTGCGGGAAAGCGGATGCGGCCGGTGAAGCGGATCGCCGCCTGGCCGTCGGGGGCGGTCCCCGTCGGCGTCAGGTGTACGACCGTGTGCCCGTCCGCACCGAGCTCGGTGTGCATTGCGTAGTGCGGGGAGATTTCCTGGGCCCGCACATGCAGCGCGCCCGCCCGCTGAAGGTAGTCGGGCAGCCCGCCGAGCCGGACGGAGTGCATGCATTAGTCAGATACCGGACGTCGTCTCCTGCCACTTGGAGCTCCGGCCGACGGGCGCGCCCGTCACCGATCCTCGTTCACCATCCGCGTCGGCGCGCCGCCGCTGGGCAGGGCGGTGAACACACAGTCCCAGCGTGCGCCCAGTTCCCGCAGCGCGTCGGCTGACGGATTGCCGTCGGTCGCCGCGTTGAGCTCGGCCATCTCGGCGAAGAAGCCGTCCAGCGCCGGGGAGGTGATGAACAGGAACCGCACCTCGACCAGGCCGGCGTTGTAGGGCCGGTGCACCGCTCCGCGCGGTACGACGGCGTACTCGCCCGCGCCGAGCGTGATGGTCCGGCCGTCGATGTCCAGGCTGAGTTCGCCCTCCAGGACGCGGAACGCCTCCTCGTGCCGCTCGTGCACATGCGGAGGCGGTCCCGGCGCCCCGGCAGCGTGCGAGTACTCGATCAGTGAGTACGCTCCGCCCGTCACGGCTCCGTCGATTTTCACCGTCATCGGGGCGCCGGTCGGGCCGCGGAATTGCCGCCCCTGGCCAGCCGCGACTACCTTCGGATCACTCATGTCGCCTCCGTTCGCGAACGTCGCACACACCGGTCCGACCATCGTTATGCCGTGCAGCGGCGGACGCATGTGCGGGACACGGGCCTGTGAGCCTGCGTCGAGGGCTACGGGGCGCGAGTTCTCGGCTCGCTGTTTGTGGGCGCGGGTTCCGACGGGGCGCACCCTGCCGCGCGGCCGTTATCCTGGCCGGGCCGCTTCTGGGGGGAGCGTCGTGGCCGCGTACGTTTGCAAGGTCTGTGGGGCTGACGTCTCGGCCGAGTACGGCCGGGAGATCCGGACCTCGATCGAGCATGCCAAGGAAGTCGGGCATCCCGACGGCGGCCTGTGCCTTCCGGACAGCCCGCACGCCCGTCGCGTCCGCGGGCACCGTCCCGCCCGCTGGTTCACCACTCGCCGGACGTCCCGCTCGCAGGTCCGTCGCCGATGGGACACCCTCCCGCTGAACGTCCGCGTGATCGCCGTTCTCTGTTTGTTCTTCACAGCGTTCACCTTCGGAGTGTGGATGAACGACGCGACCAAGGATCCGGACCCGTACTGCACCGCGAACATGGAGAGAAACGGGCGCTGCTGACGAGAGCTCAGGTGCGTTTGCGGCCGCCTCCGTCGATGCTGCGCCCGTACCGCTGCGCTCCCTTGCTGACCGGGCCTCCGGCCTGGCCCCGGTGCGCGTCCACGGAGAGTGGGAGTCGAAGGCGTCTGCGGGCCCGTCGCCACGTCGTTGAGGCAGGGACATCAGGCGGCGCTGCAACGGTTCATGGCCTTGTACTGTGCGGCCCGTGCGTCCGTCGCAGGTCGGACAGGTTGACGCGTTTCAGAACCGGTCGAAGGACGGCACGTTCTTGGTGGCAGCGCCGCTAGCGAGGCTTGTGGCCCGCGCGGCTACCCTGATGACAGGGGCCAAGCGTGAGCAAGGCGTACCCGAGGCTGCCCTACGGATCGTGGCGCCCAGCGCTGGTCGCACTCGTCGCCAGTTTTGCTCCGGCCGGATGTGCCAGTCAGTGTCACTCCACCGCAGCGTGTTCGTCCGCAGTGGCTGGGGAAATGGTTCCTCATGCGCGTCTGGGTTCTGCGTGGCCTTTGGCGTGCGGACTGCACGTGGCATCGCACCATCGATCCTGGGCCGGGATGCCCAGAGAGCGAGCAGGCTGGGCGCAGCGCCGGGTTCCGGCTTGTGCGCTGTTCAGGGCCAATTGCTGAACTTCCTGCTGCTCGCACGCACCAGGACCACGCAGGCCATTCCCGTTCCCGGCCTCCGGCTCCCGGCGTGTCCCCGGAGTCCGGTACCGGCTGCGTCAGTCGCCCCGGCAAGGGCGGGAGCCATGCGACGTCAGACCGGGCAGGTCCGGGACCGTCGTCGACGGCCGGGGCGCGTCAGCGCGATCCCACTTCCGCCGCAGAGAATTTTTCCGGGCGGGGTACCCGGTTATGAGGTCTGGGACCGGTATAGGGGGTGTCAGGGTTTCAGGAAAGCAAGGGTGGGAGGTCCGAGGTGCTCCACTCGGTGGGTGCCGAGGCCGTCTGGGGGGCGATCGCCGGCCTGGGTGGCTTGGTCAGCGTGGCGCTCCGTAGCCGGGTCAAGCTGGCCCGGGAGCAGCGTCGGGCAATGGCGGAGGTAGCCGGTGTGCTGGCTGGGGACGGCCGGGCGGTGCGAGCGCGGCATCGCTGCGGGGGCGGGGAATGGTCGCTTGATCTCGGCGCGCCCGCCAGGTTCGCGGGGGAGACCCGGAATATCGAATCGGCAGGCGAGGAACAGCGCCGGTGAGTTCGGCGGAGGGTGGCCCAGGCCGTCTGGTCGACGGCAGCGAACGCCGCACGGCCATGGAGGCCTTCTATCGAGCTCAGCACCCGCGGCTGCTACGGCACGCAACGCGAAGGGTCGGGGAACGGGCAGGAGCAGAAGATGTGTGCCAGGACGTCTGGCGGCTGTTCTTCAGAAAGTTCGAGAAGTTCTTTACCGAATACGACGACCCAAGTCAGGCCCTGTACGCCATCGCCCGGACCTGCATCGCCGACTTCTGGAAGAAGCGGCCGGGAAGGCAGGAGCTCGTGGTGGAGCACGAGGACCTGGCCGGGTTGGTCGAGGCCGTACGGCCCCTGCTCGCCGACATAGCAGACCCTTTACGCCTGGACCTGGAAAAAGCGCTGGCCGGTCTCCCAGAGCGGCAGCGGCAGGCGCTGCGCCTACATCACCTTGAGGACCTGACCGTCTCTACGACAGCCGCCGAGATGGGTATCAGTGTCAATACGGTGAAGAAGCTGCTGAAGAGGGCGATGGCCATGCTGCGAACCATGCCTTCCATGGACTCCTACCGACCCGCAACTGTGCCGCAGGAGGTGCGCCAGTGACTCCCGACAAGGACCAGCACCTCGAGGTCACCGAAGACGAACTGGCTACAGGCTTCGCTGCGGTCATGGACAGCCTGGATCACCTCAGTCCTCAGGAAGCCGCTGACCTGGACCGGCAGGCCGATCGTGCCGTCCTCGGCCACGATGCCTACCTGCGGGGCCTGGAGCACCTGGACCGCGGCGACCTGCCCGCCGCGAAGCAGTGGCTGCTCACTGCTGCCCGCTATCAGGTGCCCGGCGCCCAGGAGACACTGGACCATGCAGAACTGTGCGCCGACAGCGACACGGACTGGCGCCACGTCGTGAATCTCGATGCCAGCATGAGGTCCGCGTCGAACGACTTCTCGGCGCCGGACTCGGCTGCGGCGCTATGCCAGGATGCCTCGGAACTCGGCACGTCGGCAAAGGACGCCGTGGCGCCGCAGATCAAGGCCGCGACCCGCAAAGAAGCCGACGAGTTGCTAGCCGCCAATGGCCGGGAAGCCGACCGTACCCTCGCCGACGCCCGCGAGGAAGTCAGCCGCCTGCACAGCAGCGCGCCTGAGGAGAGCTCCGCGCTGGCACTCGCCTGCGTCCTGGGCGCCACCTCTCTGCAGCGGGTCTCGCTGCCCGACACGGGGGAGGCCGCACCTGCGGCCTCGCACTTCGGCCAGCACCAGGGGCCCGGGTCCTGGGACGGGTGCCGAACCGTGACCGGCGACGATCCTGCCAAGGTCGAGGTAATCGTCGCCGCTGAGAACGTCATTCAAGACCTGCAGTCCCTGCTGCAAAAGCACGGGGAGCACGAGTGGCGGTGGACAGGACCTGCCCAAATCATCGAACTCACCTCTAAGCTCGTCCAGGGCGTGCAATCCGAGAATCTGCGCAACCAAACTGCCGCAGGCAGGGGCAGGGCGTTCATCACCCGCCTGGAGCGCCTGGACTCCTTCACAGTCCGGATGGCGTGGGCCGCCGCCGTCCTCGGCACTTCCATCTCCCCGGCCATCGCCGCGACCGTGGCGGGCCTCAGCGCCGAGGAAGCCGCCAACGCCACCGACCGACTCCGCGAAAACCGCATCCTCACCGGCAGCGATGTGCTGGAGTTTGTCCATCCGCTCATCGCCACTGCCGTCTACCGGGCGATGCCCGACACCGTACGCTTGGTTCTGCATGGTGTTGCTGCTCAGGCAATTATCGACGCCGGGCTCGGGCCCTCCGCAGCCGCCCGTCATCTGGTGGAGACCCGCCCCGACGGTGACCCCTGGGTCGTCGACCAGCTCCGCCAGGCCGCCCGCGAGGCCATGCGGGCCGGAATGCCCGAGGTGGCACGACGCTGCCTCGCCCGCGCCCTGCACGAGCCCCCCTCCTCCGAGGACCAAGCCGCCGTCCTCGTCGAGTTCGAAAGCACCATGCCGGGAACCACTGGGACAAAGTGAACCAGGAGAGCGCGGCCGCTGGTGGCGGCCCGGTCGTGTGCATGAGCCGCCAGGGATGGGAGCGGACACAACAGCGGCCCGTCCTTCTTGCCGAGCCGGTCCGCGCACGTCTGGCCGCTTACCTCGCCTACCGCCATCGCCGCTGGCCCCACACCGCCAACCCCTACGTCCTGGTCAACTTTTGCACTGCCCTGTCCATCCGGCCGGTCAGCCGGCCCTGGCTGTGGCGGCAGCCCCTCCTCCAGCCTGCTGCTGCGCGATGACCGGATCGTCGACGAGGTCCAGGCGGACACCGACCCGCGCACCCTGTGCGAACTGTTCGGCCTCACCCACAACGCCGTCACCCGCTACACCTGGCCCTACCAGGACGCCACCCACCCGCCCCACGGACCAGGCACCTGACCACTGCTTCTGGTCCTGCCCGCCCGTTGCGGACCTTCGGGGCGGGCCGTCCGCCCGGACGGTGGCCGCGGTCCTGCCCGCTTGGTCTGTCTTCGGGAATGTGCGGGCGCGGGGTCGTGTTGTGGGGGGTGTGGTTGTGAAGGGGACAGTGTCCCCGGGCCTCACCTATTGCCCATGAGGACGATCGTCCGGCTGAAGCCTCATGGAGCCTTTCGCCGCGTAGGCGACCGCCCTTCACGGCCACACGCACGTCGACGGCCCGCCCGGTACTTCACCGGGCGGGCCGTTTACGTCTTCCACCCGCTGCGCGACAGCATCAAGCGCCCCGCAGCCAGCCCACGGCCTGGTCGGCCGGTCGATCCCGGGCGCCCTAACCGGGTGCCGGCTGCTGCTGGAGCGGCGGTGTGCGGGGAGCAGGGCCTGGTGGGCTGTGCTGTACACCCTGTCCATGCTCGTCCGCTACGAACCCGCAGCCTGGGGTGCGCTCATCAACGTCGACAGCAGCAAGTTCGCGGTCCCGATCGAGCGGCTTTTGGAACGCGCCATCAACCACTTGCCGGTCCTCATCGCGGACACCGTCACCGAAGTTAGCATCTGATCCAGGAGTCATGCAGCGGGGGCAGACAGACCAGCCCGGCCCCACCGCCGGTCAGCCGATCAGCTCGGGACGGGTCCGTGCTGGCTGTGGCTTCCGGCCGTGCGGTGTACCTGTGGAACCCCTACAGCCTGCTTGTCAGAGGGCTTCCGCCCAGGGAGGGACCGGGTAGGCGTGGACGTCCTCCAGTGCGAGGCGCAGTGGTCCCAGAAGGCGGTGGGCGAGGGCGGGGGAGAGGTCTTGGATGGCCAGGGCCGTGGCTGCGAAGCAGAGGGATTTTTGTTCGTCTGAGAAGTTCTGGATGCGCTTGCCGTGTGTGCGGGCCGTGCGGCCAAGTGCTGTCTCGGTGTGTTTGACGAGCCCGTTCTTCAGCTGGGTCCGGTTGGCGGCCGCGGCGAGTTCTTGTGCTTCGTACCAGGCGGGGTCGTCGTGGTCGGTGGGCCATGCTGTGTTGTAGGAGCGGCGAAGGGTGAGGACTTCCTCCCAGGTCAGCTTCCCGGTTCGGTCCAGTAGGGCTGCTGCGGTCCGTCCTTGGGGACCCAGCGCCCACCAGGCCGGCACCCGGAACTGCATCGTCTGGTTCCAGGTACGGCCGGAGCGTTCCTCGTCATCGTTCGGGGTGAGGCTGAACACCCACAGGCCGAAGGGGATCTCGGTTACGAACGGCAGGTGGGAGCTGCCTGATGCGTGTGGGGCGGCCCGGTGCCATGGCTGCTTGCGTCGCCGCAGTGGCACACCGGGCGATTCCTCGATAAGGATCTTGCGGCAGTCGCGCAAGGCGCCGGCGTAGTCGACGGGATCATCATCGAAGCCCCGTCCCGAGGGGCGTGTGACCTTCCACCCCCATGCGGCCGGCAGGTCGTCGGCCTGCCTGCCGACCGCCGTCCAGCTTTCCCACCCGAGCCCAGCCACCTGATCCTCCTCCGTGAACAGTGTGAGAGATCCATCGTGAGGCACGCCGCGCGCGTGTGTCGGGCTCCAGTCGGAACAAGGCCGGCCTCTGATGACCGGAGTATCGGACGCAGGTCGCACCGTGCTGCGAGGGCTTCCTCCGATGCCTGACCGCTTCAAAGCCGTTATCGCGGAGCGCAGGCAACAAAGGAGCGACGCATTCACGGCGCGGACAAAGCCCTCAGTGCCCTGAAAGAGCGCTGTCGACCTGCCCTGACGAGCCACAAGGAGGGAAAAATCCGGCGACAGCGCTCCACCCGATCAGCCACGCTTGATCCATGGCAGCATTCCTCTACGACCGCTTGGTCACGGATCACGAATACGTGCAGCGAGTCAGACAGCAGCGCCCCAGTGCCCTCCTGCCCCTCGTTGCCGCTGCCTCAGCCCGCTGGCACAGCGACACATGGTGGAACAGTCCATTCCGCAAGTACACGCCGTGGGCTCTCGCCGATGTAGCGCGCACCAGCCTCGCCTACGGGAACGAGTACCGCGGGGACGGCAACTGCACCGAGAACGATCTGGTGACCATGCTCGCCGCCTACGCGGCGCTGACCGATCCCATGATCCGTGACAACGGCACCGCTGAATCCGTCGCCGGCTGGCTGCTGCGCACCTCGGGCGAACAGTTCACCTACCAGGAGCTCGGCTTTAACGATCTCGCTCGGACGGCTGCCCTGTTCGAGCAGACGTCGTCCGCTCACACCCCCACATGCCTTGTCGACGGATGGGACGAAGAGCTCCTCGGCTGTTCCTTGTCCGACTACGTGGGCGTCACTCAGCTTCTGCAGGTAGCCGCGCTGCAGAACGGAGGCCGCTTCGATCCCGCATGGCTCAGCCAGCCCCAGATGGAGCAGATCCGCTCCGTCATCCCAGCACGCACCATACGAGAGGTAACTGAACGCCACTTCGTCACCGATCCGAAGGCGTTCAAAGCCGAGAACGAACAACGTCGGTTGAGCCGGGACCCCCACGTGCGCCGCTTCGAGTACAACCCCCTGCGAGGTCGCCCCTTCCTGTCCGGCTTCGGGGCGGGTTACCTCGCGCCCTCGTCTCACCTGATCATTCCCAAGGGCAGCACGCTCGGTCTCTACTACATGGGCATCGACCACTTCGGGAACGACTTCGCCAAGGAACTCGGCGATCTCTTCGAGCAGTACGTAGGACGCCAGCTCGGCCAACTTCCCGACGCTGACGTCTACCCTGAGATCATCTACCGGGATGAACGACGCAGCGTCGACTGGATCGTCGTCTTCGACGACCTGGTCCTGCTCGTAGAAGTGAAGTCCACACGACCGACGCAACAGCTACGTCTTGGCGTACTGGACCGCACCAGCGCAGCCCTGCGCCAGATCAAGCACGCCTACAAGCAGCTGGAAACCACGGCAGCACTGATCACCGACAGGAACCCGAGCTTCACGATCATCCCGGCGGACCGACCTCTGCACGGTCTCGTTGTGACCATGGAGCCCTTCCACACCGCCAACGCTCCCTTCCAGAAGGAGATGCAGCCGGACACGAACATGCCGGTGACCGTCTGCAGCGCCACAGAACTGGAGCACCTTGTAACGCTGAAGGACACGTCGGTGGGCCAGCTCCTCCGCGAACGCCAGGATGACCCCCTGGCGTCGACGTACTCCCTCAACACGGCTTTCGCCGGCAGGGACCTCGGACGCAATACGATCTTGGATGCCGGCTGGGGCAGCTACCCGTGGAAGCGCCACGCTGACCGGGAAAGCAGACCGCTGTAGCCCAGTAGTACGAGGCAGAGAGCACCGGGCTGCCTGCCGCGGTAGGAGCGGCATACGTCTTCGGCATAGGGGGGATGATCACCCGAAGTGCTGCTGAGTCGGCGGGCGGAGATGGCGTCTTGGGCTGATGACCTGAGTGCCGGTCCCGCTAGGTAGCCACTGCGATTGGGCCTGTGACCTGTCAGGGCTCGAAGAAGCGACGGGCCCACCGCCGCGACAGGCCCGTCAGCTCTTCGGTTCAGGAAGCGGATGCGGTACGCGGCGGCTCGACGGCTCGGAGCTGGGTGGTGCGTGGCGCTTCGGTGACAGGATCTGCGTCCGCGGGAGGCGTCACCAGTTTCGTGGCGCCAGGGTCGACGTTGTCGGCCCAGGCCAGGGTCGGCAGCTCGTGGTCGGGCAGACCGTTCATCTCGATGGCTGCCTGGCTGAGCATGTGGGCGGCCAGAACGGACTGACCGTCGGCGACAGCGGCGTAGAAGCGGGCCGCGTAGGTGATGGCGTCGATATCGCCGATGGTGTCCGACATACCGATGGCGAACGGCACGATGTCGACGAGGCGGTCGGTCTGCGCGGCGGAATGACAGGAGTTCAGCAGGACCAGCAGCGGCTTGTCGTCCACTGCGGAGATGGCCCGGGCGAAGGCGCGAGCGCTGACGATGGCACTGTCGTGGAAGCCGTCCTCACCCGTCTCGAAGGCGATCAGATCTTCCGCGCTGTGGCCGGAGAAGTGCACGACGTGCGGCCTGAACCGGGTCAGCGCGTCCAGGAAGACGTCAGCCGTCGCGGCCGGATGGACATCGAGGTCGACCAGATCGCGATGCGTCGCGCTCTGCACGGCCGCTCGGATCCGCTGCTGTTCCTGACCCACCCGCAGGTCGCCGGCCGAAGCCGCTGCAAGCAGCAGCACCCGCAGCTTCTCCGGCTTCGGAGCCACAACTCCTTCAGCACGGTACGAACCTGCCCCTCCGCCGTCGACAGACGGTTCTCGATCCGCCGCTGGCTGAGGACCGCGCGCTGCTGAGCCTGTGCCTGTTCGCGCTGGCGGGCCTTCTCTGCGGTGGCCCGCTCACTCTGCTCTGCCTTGACCAGTCGGACAGAGAGGTCCGCTGCCTCCTTGCTCAGCTTGGCCACCGTGCCACTCCAGACGCCGGCATTGCGAGCGGCCTTGTTGGCGTCGTCCTCGTAGCGCTGCGCCGCGCGCTGTTTGCTCTGCCGACTGCTGGGGCTGCTTGCCTTCTCCGCAGCCGTGCGTTCCTTCGTGGCCTTGGCTCGCTTGTCGGCTTCCGTCCGGCGGAACTCTCCGACCTTCTTCTCCGCGTCGGCGCGGGCCTTGGTCTTCTTCTCCAACTGACTGCGGTAGTAACTGGCATTCATGCGCTTGCCTCTCTGTTACATCCCCCAGCACGTCAGACTAGAGCGCCCCACTGACAACGCTGTGGCCCTCGCAGACAGGCAGCATGGAGAGTGCTCCCGGGCCCCGGGGCAGAGCCGCCCCATCCCCTTCAAGCGGCCGCCCACTGCCTCGAGCCGACAGACCCAACAGACACCTCCAACCGGTCACTTGTAGGTGTGATCGCGAGGTGCGACAGTATCCGCTTTGTCCCGGTCATTCAGTGCAGATGTAGGTGGCGAGCTGCTGCTGCCAGTGCCGGTCGGCTTCGGGCAGGCTTGCGTGGCAGATGCGGTTGAGGGTGCCGTCGGCATGCCAGCGTTACCGGCCACGGCGGGTTCCACGCGGCCAAGATCCACTGCCGCATCACTTCCGGGTCTCGTC
>NZ_JBVHLK010000041.1:0-26009 GCF_055559015.1 Streptomyces sp. NPDC024698
TTGATTGCCGCTACAGCGGCGGAGGTGCCACCGCAGAACCGTTCCGGTCCCGCGACAACTCGGAGAACTTTACGGATCCGCCAGGGCAGTGTCAAACCCGCCCCTGTCAAGATCTTTTAATCGAGGTCGCTGAGCCGGCCGCCCGCGTCCGGCTGGGCGTCCTCCACCCGTCGCAGCAGGCGGGTCAGGACCTCACCCAGGACGCCCCGGTCCTCGGTGGAGAGGTCCTGGAGCAGGTCCTCCTCGAAGACCGTGGCGAGACGCATGGCCTCCAGCCACTTCTCGCGGCCCTCGTCCGTCAGCTCGACGATCACGCGCACACGGTTCGACTCGTCCCGCTCCCGGGTGACCAGCCCCTCCGCGACCATGCGGTCGATCCGGTGGGTCATGGCGGCCGGGGTGAGGCCGAGGCGCTTGGCGAGCTCGCTCGGGCCGAGGCGGTACGGGGCTCCGGCCAGCACGAGCGCCTTCAGGACCTCCCACTCGGCGTTGCTGATGCCGAGCGCGGCGGTCTGGCGGCCGTAGGCGACGTTCATCCGCCGGTTGAGGCGGGACAGCGCCGAGACGATCTTCTCGACCTGGGGGTCGAGGTCCTGGAATTCGCGCTGGTAGGCGGCGATCTGTTCTTCGAGTGTCGGCTCGCTGACGCCGGGGGTGTCGCCCATGGCCCGAGTATGGCACGACGCCGCTTGGTGTCGAAGTCCTTCAAGGTGTAGTGTTCAACTTCGAACTTTAGCTTTGAAGTCTTCAGGCTTGCATCCATGCGTAGGCAACGTGTCACCGGCACGCGGCCTGGCGGAGCGGCCGGTACGGCTTCACGACCAAGGCAGGTGAAAGTGACCAGGGCGATGGGCGCAGCGATGCGCCGGATCCACGTGGGCAACGCGCTCGGCGCGTTCGGGCTCGGCTTTACCGTCCCCTTCCTCTACGTCTATGTGGCGCAGGTACGGGGACTCGGCTCCATGACGGCGGGCGTCGTGCTCGCCGTCTTCGCCGTGGCCGCTCTCGTCGTGCTGCCGTTCGCGGGACGGGCGATCGTCCGGCGCGGTCCGCTGCCGGTTCTGCTCACCGCCCTGGTGACCGCCGCCCTGGGTGCGCTGAGCCTCGGTCTGGCGAACAGCGCGACGACCGTCGTGCTGTCGGCGGCCGCCCTCGGCGCCGGTCAGGCCGTGATGCAGCCCTCGCTCGCGACGATGATCGTGGACTGCTCCTCGGCGGACACCCGCTCGCGTGCCTTCGCGACCCAGTTCTTCCTCCAGAACCTGGGCCTCGGTGTCGGTGGTCTCATCGGCGGCCACATCGTCGACCCGGACCGGGCGAGCTCGTTCACGCTGCTGTTCGCGATCGAGGCGGCGATGTTCCTGGTGCTGGTCGTGATCATGGCGACCGTCCGGATGCCGCGCGCACCGCGGTTCGGCGAGGACGCGCCCCAGTCCGAGGGCGGAAGCTGGAAGCAGCTCCTCGGCAACCGGGCCATGGTGCAGCTGTCCGTGCTGGGCTTCGTGCTGTTCTTCGCCTGCTACGGACAGTTCGAGTCGGGCCTTTCCGCGTACGGCGTCGAGGCCGCCGGGATCTCCACGTCCGCGCTCGGCACGGCGATGGCGGCGAACACGGCGATGATCGTGGTCGCGCAGTTCGCGGTGCTGAAGTTCGTCGAGCGCCGCAAGCGGTCCCGGGTGATCGCCGCGGTCGGGCTCATCTGGGCCGTCGCCTGGCTGGCGGCGGGCTACGCGGGCCTCGGGCACGGCAGCCGGACCATGGCCACGGCGGCCTTCGTCTCGACGTACGCGCTCTTCGGACTCGGGGAGGCGATGCTGTCGCCGACGGTCGCTCCGCTGGTCGCCGATCTGGCGCCGTCGGGCATGGCGGGTCAGTACAACTCGGCCTTCGCCCTGGTGAAGCAGCTCGCGCTGGCGATCGGCCCGGCGGTGGGCGGTCCGATGGGGGCCTCGCTGCACGGCCCGTACGTCGTGACGTTCCTGCTCTTCTCGCTCGGCATCACCGTCCTGGCCCTGCGGCTCGGACGGCAGCTCACCCCCGTACAGAATCAGCCGTCGCTCGCTCGGAGCCGGGTGGTTGCGCAGGGCGGCGCTCCGGCCGAGCCGGTGGCCGCCGTCGCCTGACGGCAGGCCCCGCGGGACGGGGACGGAACGCGGACCGACGACGGCCGCCATCACGGAAGGACGTGACGGCGGCCGTTTCGTGTGCGTGCTCTCAGCGGACGCCGGTCAGCAGGTTGGCGGTGAAGGGGAGGGTGGCGGTGCCGTCGGGGGCGGTGTGCTCGGTGAGCCGGGTGTGGACGGCTCGTCCGGCGCGCAGGAGGGTGTCCTCGCCCGCGGTGTCGACGATCGCCTGCCCCCAGGATGTGGACGAGAGCTGACCGGGGGCGTAGGCGTCGAGGGGCGGGAAGGCGATGCCGAAGGTGACCTGGCGGACGTCGACGTCGGTGAAGCCGGCGGCTCGCAGGGCGGCGGAGAGGCGCTCGGGGGTCCCGGAGAACGCCGCCTCGTAGCTCTCCGCGAGCTCCTTGCCTCCGTACTCCTCGACAGCCTCGTACTGGGCGACGAAGTACGGGATGAGTTCCCTGGCGGCCCATGCGGTGGCGGCGAGGCGGCCGCCGGGGCGGGTCACCCGGGCCGCCTCCGCGAAGGCCGTGTCCAGGTCGGGGAAGAACTGGGCGCCCTGCTGGCACACGACCGCGTCGAAGCCCGCGTCCTCGTAGGGGAGCCGGTCGGCGGGGGCGACGGTGAACTCGATGTCCGGGTACATGCGCGGCGCGTGCTCCGCGGCCACGCCGATCATGCCCGCGTTGACGTCCGCTCCAGAGACCCGGCCCGCGGGGCCGACCCGAGCCGCCGCCGCCCGGGCCGCGAAGCCGGTGCCGCAGGCCAGGTCGAGCACCTTGGCGCCGGGGTACAGGTCGACCGCGTCCAGGATCGCCTCCACGAAGGGCGCCATGAACGGCGCCGCGTACCGCTCGTAGCGCTCGGGGCCACTTCCTTTGAGCTGAAAGCCCGATTCGTCTGCCATGGGGAGCTCTTAGCACCGGGCGGTCCTCCCGGCCAGGGGACGCGCGGAATGAACCCGGGTGCCGCGCCCCCCGACCGCACGAGGGCACAGAGGGCCGCGCCCAGGTCTCCGGTGCGCGGCGGTGGATACCGGCGTGCGGGATCAGTTCCCCGCGCGCGGGAGTGCGAACTCGCACCAGACCGCTTTTCCGCCGCCCGGGGTGCGGCGGGAGCCCCAGGCGGAGGCGATCGTGGCCACGATCGCGATGCCGCGGCCCGCTTCGTCGCCGGGTTCCGCGCGACGGCGGCGCGGGAGGTGGTCGTCGCCGTCGGTGACCTCGATGATCAGGCGGCGGTCCGTGCGGCGCAGCCGCAGCCGCATCGGCGGGGTGCCGTGCTGGAGCGAGTTGGCGACGAGTTCGCTGGCGGCCAGGACGCCGAGGTCGTGCAGCTCGCCGGGGAAGCGCCAGCTGGCCAGCACGCCGGAGGCGAAGGCACGCGCGCGCGGGGCCGCTTCCATGCCGCCGAGCAGTTCCAGGGCGGCGTTGCGGAAGAGCTCGCCGTCGGAACCCGTACGGGAGGGGTGCTGGAGGACCAGGACGGCGACGTCGTCGTCGTGGTCGGCGGTGACGCCGGCCGCGCGGACCAGGCGGTCGCAGATCACCTGGGGGCTGCCGGTGGCTCCGGCCAGGGCGCGTTCCAGGGAGGCGATGCCCTCGTCGAGGTCCTCGTCACGGCGCTCGACCAGACCGTCCGTGTACAGGACGGCGGTGGAGCCGGGTGCGAGCGGCATCGAGCCGGAGGCGTGCAGCCAGCCGCCGGTGCCCAGCGGCGGTCCGGTCGGCTCGTCGGCGCGGTGGACGGTGCCGTTCTCGTCGCGGACCAGGATCGGCAGATGGCCGGCCGAGGCGTACACCAGCCGTCCCTCGTTCGGGTCGTGGATCGCGTACACACAGGTGGCGATCTGGTTGGCGTCGATCTCGGTGGCCAGGCCGTCGAGGAGCTGGAGCACCTCGTGCGGCGGCAGGTCGAGCCGGGCGTAGGCGCGCACGGCGGTGCGCAGCTGGCCCATGACGGCCGCCGCGCGGACCCCGCGGCCCATGACGTCGCCGATGACGAGCGCGGTGCGGCCCCCGCCGAGGGTGATCACGTCGTACCAGTCCCCGCCGACCGCCGCTTCGGTGCCGCCGGGCAGATAGGTGGCCGCGACGCGCAGGTCGTCGGGTTCCTCCAGCTCCTGCGGGAGCAGGGAACGCTGGAGGGTGACGGCGGTCTCGCGCTGGCGGCGTTCGCTGGCGCGCAGCCGCTCGGCCGCCTCGGCGTGATCGGTGACGTCGGTGGCGAAGACGAGGACGCCTCGGCCGTCGCGCTCCGCGGAGGCATCGACGGGGGTGCAGGTGAAGGTGTACGAGCGGCCGGTCGACACCTTGCGGGACTTGACCGTGCGGGGCTTGGCGCTGCGCAGGACCTGGTCGAGCAGCGGGAGCAGCCCGAGTTCGTCGAGCTCGGGCAGGGTCTCGCGGGCCGGTTCGCCGGTGGGACGGGTGCCGAAGGCCGCGGTGTAGGCGTCGTTGACGTACGAGACGCGGTGGTCGGGGCCGTGCACGAGGGCGACGAGGGCGGGGACGCGGTCGAGGACCGCGCGCACCGGGAGCTGGTCCACGGCGAGCCCGGAAGGGGCGTCGTCGGTGAGCCGCTCGGCGCGGGCCGCCGGCACGGAGCCTTCCCCGCGCCGGTCCGGGGCGGCCGTGTGCTCGGCCGTGTGCTCGGTCCGCGCTGCGGCGCGGCGCTGCGTTCCGGGGAGCCGGGCGCTCCAGCGCGTGAAGTTCACAGTGGGGAAAGCCTCGTGTTAGAAGGGCGAGCGGTGCACCCGCCCAAAGTCGTGGACCTGTCTGGCAGTCTGACCGACCTGGTCTGCTTCCGTCAGACGCCCTCCCTGCCGGTGGAGTTCCTCGGTCCGGTCAGGACGACCCCTTCGGGTCGGTCGGAGGCTTTCCCCCGGCCGCCAGTTCGAACTCCGCACGGGGGTGTTCGAGTGAACCGAGGGACACGATCTCCCGCTTGAAGAGACCCGCCAGGGTCCATTCGGCGAGTACACGGGCCTTGCGGTTGAAGGTCGGCACCCTGCTGAGGTGGTAGACGCGGTGCATGAACCAGGCAGGATAGCCCCTCAGCTTGCGCCCGTAGACGTGTGCGACTCCCTTGTGCAGTCCGAGGGACGCGACCGAGCCGACGTACTTGTGGGAGTACGTCTCCAGGGGTTCGCCGCGCAGAGTGTGCGCCAGGTTGTCGCCGAGCACCTTCGCCTGGCGGACGGCGTGCTGGGCGTTGGGCGCGGTCTCCTTGCCGGGTTCCGCGGTCACGTCGGGGACGGCCGCGGCGTCTCCGGCGGCCCATGCGTGCGGGGCCCCGTCGACGGTGAGCTGAGGAGTGCACTTGAGCCGGCCGCGTTCGTTCAGGGGGAGGTCGGTGGCGGCGAGGACGGGGTGCGGTTTCACGCCGGCGGTCCATACGACGGTGCGGGTCGGGAAGCGTGCGCCGTCGCTGAGGACGGCGACCCGGTCCGCGCAGCTGTTGAGGCGGGTCTCCAGGCGTACCTCGATGTTGCGCCGGCGCAGCTGGCTGACCGTGTACCGGCCCATCTCCTCCCCGACCTCGGGCAGGATGCGGTCCGAGGCCTCGACGAGGATCCACTTCATGTCCTCGGGCTTGAGGTTGTGGTAGTACCGCGCGGTGTAGCGGGCCATGTCCTCCAGCTCGCCGAGCGCCTCCACGCCGGCGTAGCCGCCTCCCACGAAGACGAAGGTCAGCGCCGCGTCGCGGACGGCGGGATCGCGGGTGGAGGAGGCGATGTCCATCTGCTCGATGACGTGGTTGCGCAGGCCGATGGCCTCTTCGACCGTCTTGAAGCCGATGGCGAACTCGGCAAGTCCGGGGATGGGCAGGGTGCGGGAGACCGAGCCGGGGGCGAGCACGAGTTCGTCGTACGTGATCCGCTCGGCGCCCGCGCCCTCCTCGGTGGCGAGCGTGGTGAGCGTGGCCGTGCGTTCGGCGTGGTCGATCGACCGGACCTCGCCGATGACGATCCGGCAGCGGTCGAGGACCCGGCGCAGCGGGACGACCACGTGACGCGGCGAGATCGAGCCCGCGGCGACTTCGGGAAGGAACGGCTGATAGGTCATGTACGGGTCGGGCGCCACGACCGTGATCTCGACCTCGCCCCGCTTCAGTTCGGGCTTCAACTGCCGCTGGAGGCGCAGGGCGGTGTACATCCCGACATAGCCGCCGCCGACGATGAGAATGCGCGCACGTTCCTTCACCACCCCATGACGCACTCCGCTCCGGAGTTTGTCCACAGCCCCGACAATTTGTGTGACCGGTCGCCGACAACGTGCAGAGTTGGCCGATTTGCCGGAGTCTAGGGAAAACCCGCAGGTCACGATGGTCAGAGGGGTACCGAGACAGGGCGCAATCGGGACGTACGGGGTCCGTACTCCGATCGGGGGGCGCTCTGTGCGGAACCTGCCCCTTCTGAATTGACCCCCTCTCAACTATGTTCGTGTGTCGACGGGGTGTAGGGGGATGCGCTCTGCGGGTCCGCGGGACGGGCTCGCGCACCGGCCTGTTCCACACGCTCCGGTCTGTCTATGGCGGGGAGTGTCTCCGGGGGGAGACGTCATTACCGGGGGAACGCTTATGCACATTCAGGACTCTCATTGGTCTTCCGCGTCAGCCATCGCACCAGGTGGTGCGATGACCGGCGCGGTGACGAGCGGCAACGGCCGCGGTCCGGCGGACGGACCGCGCACGACGCCGCTGCGTGTGGACGCACAGCGCAATCTCGAACATGTACTGCGGGCGGCTCGCGAGGTCTTCGGCGAGCTGGGGTACGGCGCGCCGATGGAGGACGTCGCCCGGCGGGCGAGGGTCGGTGTCGGCACGGTGTACCGGCGCTTCCCGAGCAAGGACGTCCTGGTGCGCCGGATAGCCGAGGAGGAGACCTCCCGGCTGACCGACCAGGCCCGCTCCGCGCTCGGCCAGGAGGACGAGCCGTGGTCGGCGCTCTCGCGCTTCCTGCGCACGTCGGTGGCCTCGGGCGCCGGACGGCTGCTGCCGCCGCAGGTGCTGCGGGTCGGCGTCGCCGAGGACGGTACGGAACCGGACGAGGCACGGGTGCCGCAGCAGCGGTCCCAGGCCGCGCCCGAGTTGCGGCTCGTCGAGCAGCGGCCCGCCCCCGAGGAGGCGCCGGTGATCGCCGAGGTGGACGACGCCGGCGCGGCGGCACTGCTCGAAGTGGTCGGGCGGCTCGTCGACCGGGCGCGTGCGGCGGGCGAGTTGCGCGCGGACGTCACCGTGGCGGACGTCCTGCTGGTCATCGCGACGGCGGCACCCTCGCTGCCGGACGCGGCCCAGCAGGCGGCGGCCTCGTCCCGGCTCCTCGACATCCTGCTGGAGGGCCTGCGCTCGCGTCCGGCGTGAACGGATCGAAGGACTCGGCGCAACGGCCGGGTTCCCGGGCACACGGATGCCCCTGGAGGCGAGTCGCGCACGACTCGCGTCCGGGGCATCGTGCTGTCGCGTACGGGGGTGTCCCGCTTTCGCGTACGGCGGCCATTCACCATGCCCAGAACGGTGGGCAGTTAGTACTGCCGAGCGACAAATCCCCTCGGACGAGTGGTTGGTTCGTACGAAGAGGTGCCGCTCGGGGACCCTGTGGCACTCTGTCCCGGTATTCGGGTCCGAGTGGGCAGGCGGGGGCTTTTCGGCGTGAGCGGTGACGGGCGGGACGAGTCACTCGGTGACGGCGGCGCCGACGGCGGCACGGAGACCGGTGGTTCACCGTCACGGCAGGTACCGAGCCAGGGCGGCCCGCACGGCACGAGCCACCGCGACGAGCGTCCGTACGACGGTGTCCAGGACGGCGGTGTCCTGGACGCGGGTGTGCCCTCGCAGCGCGACCGCTGGGACCCGCGCGAGGGCAGCGTCCTGCCACCCCCTCGCGAACTGCCGTCTCCGGCCGACATCCCGCCCCCCGACGCCGGTCTGATCGAGCGGATGCGCGCGGGCGACGACACGGCGTACGAGGAGCTGTACCGTCGGCACGCCGAGGCCGTCCGCCGTTACGCCCGCACCTGCTGCCGCGACCCGCACACCGCCGACGACCTCACGGCCGAGGTGTTCGCCCGCATGCTCCAGGCCGTACGCGGCGGCAGCGGACCCGAACACGCCGTGCGCGCCTATCTCCTCACCACCGTGCGCCGGGTCGCCGCGCACTGGACGAAGACGGCCAGACGCGAGCAACTGGTCGACGACTTCGCGGTGTTCGCCGCACAGGCCGCGCGCGGGTCCGAGGTCTCGGACGACGACACCCTCGACCTCGGCGCGGACGTCCGCGCGATGCACGAGGCCGAGCAGTCCATGGCGATGCAGGCCTTCCGCTCGCTGCCGGAGCGCTGGCAGGCCGTGCTGTGGCACACCGAGGTCGAGGACGAGTCCCCGAGCGAGGTCGCCACGCTCTTCGGCCTCGACGCGAACGGCACCCGTGTGCTCGCCAGCCGCGCCCGCGAGGGACTGAGACAGGCCTACCTCCAGGCGCACGTGAGCACCACGCTCACCATGGACGAGGAGTGCGCGCGCTACGCCGACCGGCTCGGCGCCTTCGCCCGCGGCGGTCTGCGCACCCGCGCCGAACGGGGCCTGCGCAAGCATCTGGAGGAGTGCGCCAGGTGCCGTCTGGCCGCGGGTCAGATCAAGGAAGTGGCCGGCGGGATTCCCGCGGTCGTGCCGGTCGCGGTCATCGGCTGGTTCGGGGCCGCCGGGTACGCGAAGGCCCTCGCGCTCGTCGCCGGGGGCGCCGGAGCGGGTGCGGCCGGAGCCGCGGGCGCGGCCGTGGCGGGCGGCGGCTCGTCGGGGGCGGGCGCCGGGGGCGGTGCCGCGCTCTCCGAGGGGCTCGGCGCACCGGTCAAGGCCGGGATCGCGGCGGGTGTCGTCGCGGTGGCCGCGGCGGCGGTGGCGCTGTCCCTGGTCGGCAACGAGGGCCCCGCCCAGCGGCCCGAGGCACGGCCGGCGGCCTCGCCCGCCGTCGAACTGCCGGCGCCGTCACCGACGCCGCCGACGAAGCCCCCCAGGCCGGGACCGGCGGCGCCGGCCCACGCTCCCGCTCCCGCGGCGCCGCCCGCGGCAGCCCCCGAGCCCGCCCCGAAACCGGCGCCGAAGGCGGCCCCGAGCCCGAGTCCGTCCCCCACGCCCGCCCCGGCCCCCACTCCGACGCCCGCGCCGGAGTCACCCGAGCCTGAACCCACTCCGCCCCCCACCCCGACGCCTCCCCCGCCCGCCCCCACCGTCTACCGGTGGAGCGAGCTGAGCTACGACGTCCTCGGCGACCACACCGAACCGGAGATGCGGCTCGGGGAGAGCAGCTGGGTGTGGCAGCGCGACGCGATGGGCATCGCGGACACCCGGTACACGGACGGCGTCACCGTCCACGGCCGGTCC
The DNA here is from genome assembly GCF_055559015.1 of Streptomyces sp. NPDC024698. Lineage (NCBI taxonomy): Bacteria > Bacillati > Actinomycetota > Actinomycetes > Kitasatosporales > Streptomycetaceae > Streptomyces > Streptomyces sp. NPDC024698. The sequence continues at coordinate 9,504 of NZ_JBVHLK010000041.1, forward strand.
TCCGTCACCATCGACCTCAACCGCGACTGCACCTCGTACGACGCCCTGGCCGGTGTCGACGATCTGATGCTGGGCATCGGCAGGCTGCGGTTCTCCGTCTACGCCGACGGGTCCCGGCTCTGGCGGTCGCCACTGATCGAGGGCGGCGACCCGGCGGTCCCCGTGCATGTGGACCTCACCGGCCATCGGACCGTCCGGCTCGTGGTCGAACCCCGCGGTCCGTTCGACTCGAAGTCGCTGGGCGACTGGGCGGAGTCGAAGTTCCAGTGCCGGTGAACACCTACCCGACGGGATACGCCTCCAGCGCCTCGGTCAGGTCGCCGAGTGCCTGTTCCTGGGTGTAGCCGGAGCCCCGGGCGCACTCGGACGCGTAGCGCTCCGGACCGAGGGCCGCGAGGGCCGCGGCTTCGACGCTCCGGACGCCCGCGCTCTCCCGCGCGGACCGCAGATCCCCGCCGCGCCAGCCGGTGCCCGCGGCCGTCAGCCGTGCCGCCGCCGCGAGGGCGCCCAGCTCGGTGAACAGGCGTGCCGCGCTCTCGACGAAGGCCGACGCCACCACGTCGGCACACCGCACGTCGATCGCGTACCGCAGCGCGGCGGCCAGTTTCCGCAGACCCGGCACAGGCCCGGACTCGGCGGCCGTGACCAGGGCGTCGACCCAGTTCAGCCCCGCCGTGAACTGCGGCGGCGGGGTGCCCCGCAGACCTTCCTCGCGGGCCCGGTCGCACAGCTCGCGCGCGAGGGCGACGTCCCCGCCGTCCAGGACCACCTGGGCCCGCAGCAGCTGGACGAAGGCGCGGGAGTCCGTGACTCCGTACTGGTCGGCGGCGGCGCTCGCCTCGTCCAGGGTCGCCAGGGCCAGCGAACGCTCGCCCGCGCGATGGGCGATCTCGGCCAGCCGCGCCATGAGGAACGGCACCTCCGCGTACGCCCCCACCTCGTAGGCGAGGCGCAGCGCCTCGTCGTACTCGCCCTTCGCCTCGCCGAACCGGCTGCGCGCCATGGCCGCCTCACCGGCCGCGCTGCACACCTGGGCGCGCATCCAGCGATCCCCGACACGTCGGCTGAGTCCGCGCAGTTCCTCCAGGTCCTCGTCCACCCCCGGCATGCCGCCCGGAGCGTCGACGACCATGTGCGTACGGAACATCAGGGCGACGCCGATCTCCCATTCACCGCCGTACACACGGCAGTTGGCGACGGTCGCGTCCATCGCGGGCCCCAGGTCGTCCGGATCGCCGAGGAAGTGCGCGGCCATCGGCCAGACGATTCCCGGCATGCGCGCAGCGTCCGGACCGCCGCGCTCGAACGCGCCCCGCACCCGTCCCACGTACTCCCGCAGCCGCTTGTCCTCCCACTCGTCCAGCGGGACGACATCCACCTTCATGAACAGGTGGAGCATGCGCACCCGCATCCGGACGGCGTGCAGCGGGTGCCGTTCGTCGCGCTCGGGATGATCGAGGAAGGCGGCCACCGGATCGACGTGTTCGAGCTCGGCGAGGAGACCGGAACCGTCGGCGGACCCGGAACCGGTGTCCGGCGCAGCACGATCACCCGTCGACGCGTCGAGCAGCGCGCCCAGTCTCAGGACGAGTTCCGTCCATTCGATGCCCTCGTGACGGAAGTTGCGCAGCCACCAGAACCAGCCCATGTCGAGGACCAGGGCGGCCGCCTCCTCCTCGTCATGGGCGGCGAGCGCGCGCCGGAGGGCCGCCCGGATGTTGTCGAGCTCGGTCTCCAGGCGGCGGATCCAGGGGAGTTGGCCGGCCGAGCGCAACTGGGGCTCGGCCTCCTCGGCCAGGTCGCGCGCCCACGCGCGGTGGCGCCGCTCGGCGGCGTCCCGCAGAGCGGGGACCTCGGCGGCGCGCTCGGTGGCGTACTCGTGGATGGTCTCCAGCATGCGGTAGCGCATACCGCCGCCCGGTCCGTCCGTGCCGTCGGGGGTGGCGACGAGGAGGGACTTGTCGACGAGGGCGCCGATGAGGTCGGCCGCGGAGCCGGTGCACACGGCCTCCGCGGCGGCCAGCTCCCAGCCGCCCGCGAACACGGACGCCTCGCGCAGCACCGTCCGCTCCCGTTCGTCGAGCAGATCCCAGGACCAGTCGACGACGGCGCGCAGGGTCTGCTGGCGGGGCAGCACGGTGCGGCTGCCGGAGGTCAGCAGCCGGAAGCGGTCGTCGAGCCGGTCGGCGATCTGCCGCGGGGTGAGCAGCCGCAGCCGGGCCGCGGCGAGTTCGATGGCCAGGGGCAGGCCGTCGAGCCGTCGGCAGATCTCGTCCACGGCGGCGGAGTCGTGCAGCGCGGTGGCGGCGTCGGGGCGCACGACGGAGGCCCGCTCCATGAAGAGGCGACGCGCGGAGAGGGGCGGGAGCGGCTCGACCGGTCGCACCAACTCCCCGGGGACGCCCAGGGGTTCGCGGCTGGTGGCGAGGATCGTGAGCCCCGGGCAGCGGGTCAGCAGGGTCTCGGCGAGTTCGGCCGCCGCGTCGATCACATGCTCGCAGTTGTCAAGGATCAGGAGCCGGCCGCGCTGGGCGCAGTACTCGACGAGCAGGGCGACCGGGTCGTCCTGCGGGACCGCCATCTCGTTGGTGATCAGCGCGGTCTCGCGCAGACCGAGGGCGCTGACCACCGCGCCCGGGACCGCCTCGGGCCGGTCGAGCGGGGCCAGCTCGACCAGCCACGCCTGCGAGAGCCCGGCGGCGGCTTCCTCGGCGAGGCGGGTCTTTCCCGAACCGCCCGGTCCGGTCAGCGTGACCAGACGGGCCCTCTGCACATCCGAACGGATGGCCCCGACCTCGCGTTCCCGCCCGACGAACGAGTTCAGCCGCGGACGGAGATTTCCGGTGCGCCGACCGCGTGTGGAATCCCGCGGAGCGGCGCTCGGCTCGGCTCCGGCCGCGGCGGACACGGGCTCCCGCCGTTCCCGAAGCTCCCGCGGTTCCCTGAGCTCCCGCGATTCCCGGTGCTCCCGGAGTTCCCGGTGCTCCCCGGGGTTCAGCAACGCGGCGTGCAGGTTCCGCAGTTCGGGACCGGGGTCCGCGCCGAGACCGTCCGTCAGGGCACGGCGTACGTCCTCGTAGGCGGCCAGCGCGTCGGCGCCCCGGCCGGTCTCGCGCAGGGCGCGGATGAGCAGGGCGTGCAGCGCCTCGTCGTACGGGTGGGCCGCCGTCAGCTCCTTCAGCTCCGGTACGACGTCGAAGGCGCGGCCGAGCAGCAGGTCCGCCTCGACGCGGCTGCGGGTCGCCTCCAGGCGCAGGGCCTCCGGGCGGGTCGCGGCGGTGCGGTCGGGGAGGTCCGCGAGGGCCGGGCCGCGCCAGAGGGCGAGGGCTTCGCGCAGGCGGGCGGCCGCGGTGGGGGCGTCGCCGGTGCCGAGGGCGGTCCTGCCCTCCGTGACGAGCCGCTCGAACACGAACAGGTCGACGTCGTCCCTGGTGGCCCGGAGCCGGTAGCCGCCGGCCTCCGAGCCGATGGCGTCCCTGCCGATGGCTCTGCGGAGGCGGCCGATCAGGGCCTGGAGTGCGGCGGGGGCGTCCTGGGGTGGGGTGTCCGCCCATACCTCGTCGATGAGGGTGTCCGGGGACAGGGTTCGGGTGGGGTGGCTCGCCAGGGCTGTGAGCAGCGCGCGTACCCGGGGGCCGCCCACCGTGACGAGGGTCCCCCGGTCGTCCTCCACCTGGGCAACCCCCAGAATCCTGTACCGCACGCCCCCATTCTCACCGCCCGCCCGCTCCAGGTCACCGTCCCGCCCCGCGGAGGCCGCCTCCACTCCCCCATCTCCTCGGCGCCGGGCCCACCAACAGCCTTCTTTCGCCCCCTCCGCCCCTACCCGACCCGTACCCGGGGCTCCGCCCCCAGCCCCCCGCTCCTCAATCGCCGGAGGGGCTGGATTGGTCCCCGGAACCCGAAGGGCGGGCCACCCCTGGGGCTCCGCCCCAGACCCCGCTCCTCAAACGCCGGAGGGGCTGGATTTTTGCCGCCGGGCGGGGATGAAAAGTGGACGGGCCGGAGCCGGAGTGTGGACCGGTCAGCGCGACGCGTCCGCAGCCGGGTACGCGCGTGAGGGGACGGGCCGGTACATCGATGGCCGTCGCCACCGACGGTCACCTCTCGTCCAACGGCGACGGGCTGATGCACCGGCACGGCCCCGACCTCGACGGCCAGATCAGGCGTGTCCGGCTCCCGCCCCCAGGGCCCTTCCCTGCGGGACTATCCCCGCGGGCACGGCCCGCTGGCGGGCCGGTGTGCCCGTCCAGCACGTCCCCCTGCGCGCCAGCAGCCGCCGCAGCCACAGTTCGAGCGAGACGAGATCGGCCAGCCCGTCGAGGGGCAGCGGTGCCCCCTCCGCCGCCGAGCGCAGCGCCTTGCGGACGACGCGCGCCTCGACCAGCCCCGCCTGCGCGAGCAGCGGCGTGTCGAACAGGGAGATCAGGGAGTCCGCCGCCACCCGCACCCCCGTGCGGGCCGCCGCGGTGGAGGAGGCGTGGGACGGAGCGCCCCACCCGGAGGGCAGTTCGGCCACCCCGGCCCCCTCCAGGACCGTACGCAGAATCGCCGCCCGCGCCCCCGGCTGCACCCGCAGCGCCTCCGGCAGCCCACGGCACGCCCGGACGACCTGGTTGTCCAGGAACGGCGTGTGCAGCCGCTGGAAGCGGATCTCGGCGGCCTGCTCCAGGACGCGGATGTCGGCCGCGTGGCGGGCCAGTGCGGCCCGGGCGCGGAAATCCCCCGGCCGCTGCCCGGGACCGACGTTGAGCCGCCCCCCGACCCCTTGCAGGCGAACCGATACTTCAGCCAGTGCCTCCCCGGTCAGCCAGCGTGCCGCCGGCCCGGGTCCCGCCCAGCTGAGCGCGGCGAGCGAGGCGCCCACCGCGCCTCCCGGGTCCTCGAACCGCCGGTGCATCAACTGGTCGGCGAGAACGTCGACTCCGGTGCGGTAGGGCGTACGGGCGAGTTTGCGCGCCGCGCCGTACACGCGCGCGGGGACCATCACCGAGCCGTCGGCCTTCGTCAACGCGGCGACGGGGCGCACCAGATGGCGTCTTTTGCGGTCCATGAGCAGATCGGCGAGCCGGGCCGGATGGGCGTCCAACACCTGGCGCGCGCCGTAGCCGGTGAAGTGGTCCGCGCTGCCGGAGGCGAGCCGCGCGCGATGGCGTGCCGCGGTCACCAGGGAGGGCCCCGGTTCGTCGGTCAGGGGCCCCTCCAGGTCGGCGTAGGGGAGCGTCTCCTCGCCCCCGGCGACGACCACATGGTGCAGCCGGGGGTTCTCGGCCAGTGTCCCGGCCCGCTCCAGCTCGGCCTCACGGCCCTGCACGGCGAGGTCGTTGAAGGTCACCGCCAGAAGGCGTTCCCCGGCACCGGTGCCGTGTCCGAGGACCGTGCCGGGCGCCCCGGGAAGTCCGGCGGCGAGCAGCGCGAGGGTTCCCGAGGCGGGTCCGCCGGAGAGGTCGGCCCCGATGCCCGGCACCGGGGTGCCGCGCGCCGCGCGCCGCTCGGCGGGTCCCATGCCGGGCACGGGCCCGGGGTCCACGTCGGTGCCCGGCACATGGCGGGGAGCGGACAGGCGGGTGCGGACGGCCTCCACGAGGGCGTCCCGCACGGCGTCCACCGCGATCGTGGGGTCGGCGATGGGTGCGGCGACGGCGAGGGAGGCGACGGGTTCGTACCCGGCGATCTCCCGCGCCCCGGCCCGCAGGATGAGCGTGTGTCCCGGCGGAATGCGGCGCACGCCTTCGTACGGGGTGGAGTCGTGCACCGCGGCGGGGACGTCGGGGGCGGCGAGCATCGCGGCCAGGTGGCCGAAGTCGAGGTTGGCCTCGATGAGGTCGGCGAGCGGGAGTGCGGCGGTGGCGTAGGCGGTGCCGCCCGCCCAGGGGGTGTAGAACACGGGCCGGGCGCCGGCGAGGTCTCCGCAGACGGTCACCCGGCGGCCGACCTGGACGACGACGGTGTAGCTGCCGGACCAGTTGGTGAGGTGGCGCAGTGCTCCGCCGCGCGCGGCGAACAGTCCGACCCTCAGGTCGTCGTCGGAGGCGCCGCAGATGCCGAGGACGGCGATGCGGTTCTCGGCGTCGGCCTTCACCACGCGCACCTCGTCGGGGCGCCAGTCGCCGACGGCCCACAGCGGATCGGGGTCACCCCACAGGAGTTGGGACCCCACGGGGTGCACGGTCTCGCCTTCGTTGCCCGTGGCGCCCGCCGAGCCGATCGCGGACGCTCTGGCGACGGTGCTGCTCCACCCCACCAACCATCGCATCGCCGCCTCCACAGGCTGTGGACAACCAGTGCACCGTACGAACTCGGCACCATGCTGCCACGAAGGAGGCGTACGGGAGGGCCTCTGCGTCGGCTTGCACTCCCCGAAGTGCGCCCCCACGCAAACACTCGCGCCGCCGCGGGGACCCGCGCCACCCGTAAATCCCTTTCCCGCAGAGCCCGTTGAGGAGACCCAAGGCCGTCACGGCCGCCCGCGGAGAAATCCCCGAGGACCGCCGTCGGCCGACCCCGTGACCACGCCCGACCGCCACCGAAGACCCCCGGCAGGTCGACGCGAATGCGCCCCCGATACACTCCCCCAGGACGCCCTTCGCGCCCTCAACTCGTATGGTGGGAGCCCTGATTGCCCTCAGGGGAGGCCATCGCTTTTCGGCCAAATCGGCGATGGGCGTACTGTCGCGGACACGCTCCGTACAGGCCTTGCGCACCGCTTCGGCAACGCACAGTCCGGGAGGCGGAGTTCGCCCCCCGGACCGGTCCGCCGCCCGCGGGGATGTAGGCGGCGGTGTCCCCCAGCCCACTGGATCCAGTACAGCGGGCCGACCCACGCACGTTCCATGGAAGCGCTCCCCGAGGTGGCCGGAGAAGAGCGCACGGACGGGCGCACGGCCACACGCGCAGGAGCACACCGCGACAGTCCGTACAGTCGTACGGACCACAATCCCGCCAACCGGACGTACGCCCCTTAACGCTGGGGATCGGGCGAACTACGCTGGGTTTACGAATGCCGCGTGGTTATGCCACCGCGGCAGCCGTCTGTGTCGAGGGGTGGCGCATGTCCAGGGAGCAACGCGGGCCGAACGAAAAACTCGGCGCCGTTCTCGCCCTCGCGGGAATCAGCAACGCAGGACTCGCGCGTCGCGTCAACGATCTTGGCGCTCAACGCGGGTTGACACTTCGCTACGACAAGACGTCGGTGGCGCGCTGGGTGTCGAAAGGCATGGTGCCGCAGGGTGCCGCGCCGCACCTCATCGCGGCCGCCATCGGCCAGAAACTCGGCCGTCCCGTGCCGCTCCACGAGATCGGCCTGGCGGACGCCGATCCCGCGCCGGAGGTGGGTCTCGCCTTCCCCCGCGACGTCGGGCAGGCGGTGCGGTCGGCCACGGAGCTGTACCGCCTCGACCTCGCCGGGCGCCGGGCGGGCGGCGGCATCTGGCAGTCACTGGCCGGCTCCTTCGCCGTGAGCGCCTACGCGACTCCCGCCTCACGTTGGCTGATAACCCCGGCCGACAGTTCGGTGGCGCGCGAGGTGAATCCGGGCGAGGGCTCCGGAGCGCCGCTGAAAGTCGGCCACAGCGATGTGCTGAAGCTCCGCGAGGCGGCCGAGGACGCAAGACGCTGGGACTCCAAGTACGGGGGCGGCGACTGGCGTTCGTCCATGGTGCCCGAGTGTCTGCGGGTGGAGGCGGCGCCGCTGCTGCTCGGCTCGTACTCCGACGAGGTCGGCAGGGCGCTGTTCGGCGCCTCGGCCGAGCTCACCCGTCTCGCGGGCTGGATGGCCTTCGACACGGGCCAGCAGGAGGCGGCGCAGCGGTACTACATCCAGGCGCTGCGGCTGGCCCGCGCGGCCGCCGACGTGCCCCTCGGGGGCTATGTCCTGGCCTCCATGTCCCTCCAGGCGACCTACCGGGGCTTCGGCGACGAGGGCGTCGACCTCGCCCAGGCCGCCCTGGAGCGCAACCGCGGTCTCGCCACGGCCCGCACCATGAGCTTCTTCCGGCTCGTCGAGGCACGGGCCCACGCGCGCGCCGGCGACGCCCAGGCGGCCGGCACGGCGCTGAAGGCCGCCGAGGGCTGGCTGGAGCGGGCCCGCGACGGCGACAACGACCCGTCCTGGCTCGGCTTCTACGGGTACGACCGCTTCGCGGCCGACGCCGCCGAGTGCTACCGCGACCTGAAGTTGCCGCGCCAGGTGCGCCGGTTCACCGAACAGGCGCTGTCGAAGCCCACGGAGGAGTTCGTGCGCTCGCACGGGCTGCGCCTGGTGGTGTCGGCGGTCGCCGAGCTGGAGTCCGGCAATCTGGACGCGGCGTGCGAGCAGGGCGTGCGGGCGGTGGAGGTCGCGGGGCGCATCTCCTCCGCGCGCACCACCGAGTACGTGAAGGACCTGCTGCACCGGCTGGAGCCGTACGGCGACGAGCCGCGCGTGGTGGAGCTGCGGGAGCGGGCCCGTCCGCTGCTGATGGCCCCGGCCTAGAAAGTCCGGGTCCAGAACGTCCGAGAGAGCGCCCGGGGGGATCCGGCGCAAAGGGAGCGCCACGGCCCCGCGGCGCGAAAGAATCGCGGGGCGCCGTCCTCGGGTTTGAGGGCGTTGTCAGTGGCGCAGTGCACTATCGAGGCCGGAGGGTGGTGCGGATGCGGAGCGCGTACGACTGCGATGTGCTGGTGATCGGCGGCGGGATCGTCGGCCTGTCGACGGCCTATGCCATCACACAGGCGGCGCCGGGCACCCGGGTGACGGTGCTGGAGAAGGAGCGGGGACCCGCACGGCACCAGACCGGGCGCAACAGCGGAGTGATCCACAGCGGGATCTACTACCGCCCCGGTTCCCTGAAGGCACGGTTCGCGGCCCAGGGCGCCGCCGAGATGGTCAAGTTCTGCGCGGAGTACGACATCGCGCACGCCGTCACCGGCAAGCTGATCGTCGCGACCGACAAGTCGGAGCTCCCCCGTCTGCACGGCCTGGTCCAGCGCGGCCGGGAGAACGGCATCCCGGTCAAGGAACTGGGCCCGGCCCAGCTCACCGAGTACGAACCCGAGGTCCGCGGCCTCGCCGCCATCCACGTCGGCACCACGGGCATCTGCGACTTCGTGGCGGTGGCCCGCCGGCTCGGGGAGGCCTCCGGGGCGGATATCCGTTACGGCGCCCAGGTCGTGCGCGCCGACCGCCGCCCGCATCTCGGCGTGGCCGTGCGCACGGCCGACGGGACGATCGTGCGCGGCCGGGTGCTGGTCAACTGCTCGGGGCTGCACTGCGACGAGACGGCCCGCCTCACGGGCGACGACCCCGGGATGCGGATCGTCCCCTTCCGTGGCGAGTACTACACGCTGGCGCGGCCGGAGCTGGTGCGCGGACTGGTGTACCCGGTTCCCGACCCGGCGTTCCCGTTCCTCGGCGTCCATCTCACCCGGGGCATCGACGGCGGTGTCCACGTCGGCCCCAACGCGGTGCCCGCGCTCGCGCGAGAGGGATACGACTGGGGAGTCGTCCGGCCGCGTGAACTGGGCGGGACCCTGGCCTGGCCCGGTTCCTGGCACATAGCCCGCAGGCACTGGCGTTACGGAGCCGGTGAGCTGCGCCGGTCGGTGTCGAAGGCGGCGTTCACGGAGGCGGTGCGGCGGCTGCTGCCCGCGGTGAGGCCCGAGGACCTGGTCCCCGCGGCCGCCGGGGTCCGCGCTCAGGCGGTCCTGCGGGACGGCACCCTGGTCGACGACTTCCTGATCAAGGAGGGCCCGAGGACCGTGCACGTACTGAACGCCCCGTCCCCCGCGGCCACCGCCTCCCTCCCGATCGGCCGCGAGGTCGCCCGCCGCGCGCTGGCGTCCCTGGCAGCGGTCTGAGCGAGCCCGTCCACGCCTGTCCGGGAGCCCACCCCACCGCCTTCCGCGACCGGCCGGGAGGCGAGCCACGGCGGACCGGGAGGCGAGCCACGGGTGAGCTCCGACGGGGCCGAGCGGTGAACCAAGGCGGAGCCGAGCGGTGAGCCCGGGTGTCGGCTCGTGGTCCGCCGGCCGGCTCACCAGCCGGTCCGGGCCGCCCCGCGTCGCCGCCCCCGTAAAATCGATCCCACTGTGTCTGAATTCCTCGACTCCACCGAAGAGACCCGGCCCGCCTCCGCCGAGGACGGCTCGCCGCGTCACCACCGCGCCAAGGGCGAGCCCCGTTTCCCCGGCGGTCCGCAGGCCGATCCCGCCGGCTCGCACTTCGAGCGGCGGATCCGGAGTTTCCAGCCGCGCCGGAGCCGGGTGACGACCGGCCAGGCCGACGCGTTGCAGCGGCTGTGGCCCCAGTGGGGTCTGGACATCGACGGACAGGGCACGCTCGACCTGGCGGAGCTGTTCGGGGCCGCCGTCCCCGTCGTGCTGGAGATCGGCTTCGGCATGGGCGAGGCCACCGCGCTGATGGCCGCCGAGGACCAGGGGACCGGCATCCTCGCCGTGGACGTGCACACACCGGGCCAGGGCAATCTGCTCAACCTCGCCGAGCGCAGCGGTCTGACCAACGTCCGCGTTGCCAACGGCGACGCGATCATCCTGCTCCGCGAGATGCTCGCGCCCGACTCGCTGAACGGCCTGCGCGTCTTCTTCCCCGACCCCTGGCCCAAGAAGCGCCACCACAAGCGGCGGCTGATCCAGCCGGAGTTCCTGGACCTCGCCGCGACCCGGCTCGCCCCGGGCGCGCTCGTGCACTGCGCGACGGACTGGGAGCCCTACGCCGAACAGATGCTGGACGTGCTGACCGCGCACCCCGACTTCGAGAACACCGTGCCCGGCGGCGGTTTCGCGCCGCGTCCGGAGTTCCGGCCGCTCACCCGTTTCGAGGGCCAGGGACTGGACAAGGGTCATGTGGTGAACGACCTCCTCTTCCGACGCGTACAGCATCGAGACCAGCACACCTCGGACGACTGACCCGCACACACCCGTCGGCGTCCGCCGGGAATTCCCGGGGACCCCGGTTACCGTCGCGGGCGGCGCCCTCCCTCGTTAGGGTCAATGCCGTGGCCATCCATCCTGCGTATCCGCTGCCGCCCGGCACCCCCGCCGGACCCGCGCCGCGCCATCCGCACTGGTGGCAGCGCGGCTGGGTGCGGTACGGAGCGCTGATCACGCTGCTCGCGATGTCGGGCCTGGTGATCCTCGCCCTCGTCCGCGAACAGACCGGGACCGAGGGCTTCCTGGTCGGCCTCGGACTGGCGGTGTTCCCCGTGCCGCTGCTCATAGCCGCCTTCCGGTGGCTGGACCGGGTCGAACCGGGCCCCTGGCGCAACCTGCTCTTCTCGTTCGCCTGGGGCGCCTGCGCGGCCGCGCTGATAGCGATCGTCGCGAACAGTTTCGCGACCCGCTGGATCGCCATGACGACGGCGGGCCCCTCGGGCGCGGACACCCTCGGCGCCACCGTCATAGCGCCCGTCGTCGAGGAGTCTTCGAAGGCGGCGGCCGTGCTGCTCGTCTTCCTCTTCCGCAGACGGGACTTCACCGGGATCGTCGACGGAGTCGTCATCGCCGGGGTCACCGCCACCGGCTTCGCGTTCACCGAGAACATCCTCTATCTCGGCACCGCCTTCGGGACCGACCGGCTCAGCGGGGAAAGCGGACTCGCCTCCGTCACCGCGGCGACCTTCTTCGTCCGCGTGGTGATGTCGCCCTTCGCGCATCCGCTGTTCACCGTGCTGACCGGCATCGGCTTCGGCGTCGCGGCGCTGTCCGCCGAACGCCAGCACACGCGCCGCGTGCTGCTCCCCCTCACCGGACTGCTGCTCGCGATGGGCATGCACGCGCTCTGGAACGGCTCGTCGGGCTTCGGCCGGTTCGGCTTCTTCGGTGTGTACGCCGCGTTCATGGTTCCCGCGTTCGGGCTGCTGACCTGGCTCGTCGTCTGGACCCGGCAGCGCGAACTGCGGACCGTCCGTAGCGAACTGCCGGTGTACACGGCGGCCGGCTGGCTGGGCGCGGCCGAACCCTGGGTGCTCGGCTCGATGCGGGCACGGCAGATCGCCCGCGAGTACGCGGGTCATCACTTCGGGAAGAGTGCCGCGCGTTCGGTGGCGGAGTACGAGGCGTACGCGACCTCGCTGGCGTTCCTGCGGCACCGGGGGCGCCGGGGCCGGGCGGGCGCCGACTTCGTCGTACGGGAGCGCGAGTTGCTCGAAGAGCTGTGGCGCCGCCGGGATCTCGCCCGTCCGGCGCTCGCCTACGCGGCCCGCCTCACGGCACCGCTGCCCGCGCCACCGCCCTGGCCGGCCCCGGGGTACGGGTACACCGCACCGCCCGCGCAGCCCCGCGTTCCGCCCGCGCATCCGTACGGCCCGCCGGCGCAGGCCTCCGCGCCGGCCCCGTACCCCGTGTACAACCCGTACCGCTTCTAGGCCGACGCCCGCGACAGACGGGTCAGGTCCTCGTCCGTCAGGGTCAGGTCCGCGACGCCCAGCAGGGCAGGAAGCTGTTCGACCGTGCGGGCGGAGGCGATCGGCGCGGCGACCGTCGGCTGTGCGGCCAGCCAGGCGAGCGCGACCGTCGGGACGGCGACGCCGTGGGCCCCGGCGACCTCGTCGAGGGCGGCGAGGACCCTGGGTCCGCGGTCGGTGCCGAGGTGCTTGGCCGCGCCGGCCGCCCGCGCCGAGTCGACCTCCGTGCCGGGGCGGTACTTGCCGGTGAGGAACCCCGCGGCGAGCGCGAAGTACGGGACGGCCGCCAGACCCGCCTGGGAGGCGACGTCCAGCAGGGCCCCCTCGTAGGTGTCGCGCGAGACGAGGTTGTAGTGCGGCTGGAGCGCGACATAGCGGGCGAGACCCTCGCGGTCGGAGAACTCCAGGGACTCCCGCAGCCGCTCGGGCGAGATGTTGGAGGCGGCGATGTGCCGCACCTTGCCGGCCCTCACCAACTCGTCGAGGGCGCCGATGATCTCTTCGACCGGCACTTCGGTCTTGTCGAAGTGCGTGTAGTAGAGGTCGATGTGGTCGGTGCCCAGGCGGCGCAGCGAGGCGTCGGCCGCGGCCTTGATGTTGGCACCGGACAGCCCCTGGAAGGCGGGGTGCTGGCTGACCTTGGTGGCGACCACGATGTCCTCGCGGTTGCCGCGGGACTTCAGCCACTTGCCGATGATGGTCTCGGACTCGCCGCCCTCGTTGCCCTCGATCCACACCGAGTAGGAGTCGGCCGTGTCGAGGAAGTTGCCGCCGGCGGCCGCGTAGGCGTCGAGCACGGCGAAGGAACGGGTCTCGTCGGCCGTCCAGCCGAAGACGTTGCCCCCGAGGGAGAGCGGGAAGACCTCGAGGTCGGACGAACCGAGCTTGCGAAGAGAAGTCATGTACGACGTCAACACCCGCACCGGATGGATGTATTCCGCAATCACCTCGGGGAGGCCGGGGTGTGCGCGGGTGCCGGTGCCCGTCCGACCGGCAGTCCTGACGCGGGGGGGGCCGTCAGGACCACCGGGGATCAGGGGTTGAGGCCCTTGCTCTGGAGCCAGGCCATCGGGTCGATGCCGGTCGCGGCGCCGCCGGGGTGCACTTCGAGGTGCAGGTGCGGCCCGGTGACGTTGCCCGTCGCGCCGACCCGTCCGATGACATCGCCGGTGGCGACCTTCTGGCCCACGCTGACGCCGATGGAGGACTGGTGGCAGAACCACAGCTCCGTACCGTCGTCGAGGGTGAGGATCGTGCGGTAGCCGTACGAGCCGGCCCAGCCGGCCTCGGTGACGGTGCCGCTGTGGATCGCCTTGATGAGCGTGCCGGTGGGTGCCGCGAAGTCGAGTCCGGTGTGGTACCCGGAGGACCACATCGAGCCGGCCTCGCCGAAGCGCGAGGTCAGGGTGTACGAGGAGGTCGGCAGCGAGTAGCTCTTGGCGAGTTCGGCGAGGCGCTCCTTCTCGGCCTTCGCCTTGGCCGCCTCCTCCGCCTTCTTCTTCGCGGCGGCGGCCTTGGTCTCGGCCTCGTCCTGCTGCTTGGCGGCGGCCGCGACGGCCTTCTTCGCGGCGGTGTTCTGGGCGGCCTGCTGCGAGACGGTGTCGGCGCGGTTCTGCTGCGACTTGGCCTGCTGCATGATGCGGTCGCGCAGCGCCTCACCGGCGTCGGTGGCGCCGTGGGCCGCGTCGGCGCTGGTCAGGCCCGCGCTGGTGAGCGGGGTCGTGGAGCCCTTGGGAGTGCTGGATCCGCCGTCCGATATCAGGGCCTTGGCCGACGCGGTGACCGACGACAGGTCGGGCAGCGAGATCGAGACGGGCGCCTTGCCCGGGGCCGCGCTGGCGATGCCGCCGCCGCCGACGGCGGCGATGACGCCGACGCCGAGAACCGTGGAGCTGCGGGCGAGTCCTCCGCCGCGCTGCTTGCCCGTGCGGTGCCGGCCGCGGACGGGAGCGACGGAATCCGCGGTGGGATTCCACTCCTCCCAGGTTTCCTCGTCCTTGCCATAGCCGAAGGTGTGGGTTTCGTTCGGCGCGAACGGGGTTGGCTGAGCGGGCCGGTTGGACGCCACGTGGGCGCACTCCTTTCCTTCCATGCCGCCTACCGGGTTAGCTGACGGGTTCGGAGCAGGAAGGTCTCCTACGGGCGTACTGCCACCGTGCTGACACGGCGGGTTACGCTCGATTCACCCCACGATGTGGGTCCCCGGTTCCCTTGCGGGATTCGGCGCGTGCGCACGGAGCCACCTCTTGTGACGGCTGTTACGGCCGCGCTGCGTTATCGAACGTTAATAGACCCGGCTACTGAATTCCAAGCTGTTCTGACTGATCCTTAACGCCTCTTGGCCTGGACTTTGGGGTCATGAGCGATGAAAAACGGGCGAGTTGGCCTCGCGCCGCCGGCCCACGTCACGAGCGGCGGACGGCGAGCAGCGCCAGATCGTCCGTCAGCGCGCCGCCCGTGTGCCGACGGGCCGCCTCGATCAGGGCGGCCAGCAGCGCGTCGGGGCCGGGGAAGACCCGTCCGGCCAGCCAGGCGACAGGATCGTAGAAGTCGCCGCGCGGATCGCGGGCCTCGGAGAGTCCGTCGGTGTGCAGGAGCAGTGTCGCCCCGCGCGGAAAACGGTCCTGCACCGTCGGGGCGTACGGGTCGCCCAGCTCGCTCATCCCGAGCGGCAGCGCGAACGCCTCGGCGGAGAGGATGACGAGCGTGCCGTCCGCGCGCAGCAGCAGGGGCGGCGGATGGCCCCGGTTGACGACGCGTACGACGCCCTCGCCGTGCGGGATCTCGGCGAGGACCGCGGTGGTGAACCCCTCGGCCTTCTCGACGCTGTCGCGCCGGGAGCCCGCGCGGGTCAGTGCCCGCTCCAGGCGCCGTGCGACGCCCTCCAGGGTCCTCTCCTGCTCGGCCGCCTCCCGGAACGCGCCGACCACCGTCGCCACGGCGGCCACCGCGGTCATCCCCTTCCCGCGGACGTCCCCGACGACCAGCCGTACGCCGTGCGGGGAGTCCTGCACCGCGTACAGGTCGCCGCCGATGAACGCGTCCTCCTGCGCCGCCTCGTAGCGGGCTGCGACGTCGAGTCCCGCGATCCGGGCATCGGGCTCGGGCAGCACGGCGCGCTGCGCGAACTCGGCGATCTCCCGGACCGAGGCGAGCCGTTCGTCGCCGCGCCGGACCACGATGTTGATGAGGACGGCCAGGACGGCGGCCGTGGTCACGGTGACCACCTCGGTGACGGCGTCGACGTGCAGGACGATGCCGAGCACGAAGTGGACCGCGAGCACCGCGCCGACGGCGAGGGCACCGGCGAGAACGGTGCCGCGCAGCGAGGAGAGGGGGGCGGCGACCAGGGGCGCGGCCGTGAAGAAGGGCGCCGCGGTGAACGCGGCCGGGGTGAAGTAGTCGTAGACGATCCCGGAGGCGACGAGCAGCACGGGCAGGGCCCGGACGAAGGCGCGGGCGCGCACGAGCCTGCGGGGCCGCGCTCCCGCCGGTGAGCTGGTCCCCGGCCGCCGGCCCTCGGGGGACGGCCGGCCGGCCCGGTCGTCGCGTTGTCCGGTCCGCCGCTCACCTCCTGGCTGCCCCACGCGTCCAGCAGAACCGGTGCGGTGGCGGCGGGCGACCGGTGTGGCCCGACCGGGGGAGGACCGCGCCCGCCGACGAGAAGAGGAACCAACGGAAGAGGAACCGGTGGAAGGGGGACCGGCGAAAAGAGGGACCGGGGGAAAGTGGAACCGGTCGGGGCAGGTGCCGGAGCGCACATGCCAAAGGCCGGAACTCGTGAATCCGAGTTCCGGCCTCTGGTCTTCAGTAGCGGGGACAGGATTTGAACCTGCGACCTCTGGGTTATGAGCCCAGCGAGCTACCGAGCTGCTCCACCCCGCGTCGTTGAAACCAGTGTACGCCATCCGCGGGACCCGAAGCACACGCGTTCAACCGAGCCCCTCCGGTGACGCCGGTGCGCGGCTCCAGGGCCCGCCCGAGGAGCCCTGGAGCCTGTAGGACGACCTCTAGTGACCTGAGTCAGAGATTCGGTGGCAGTAGGCGGCGACTTTGTCGAGGATCTCGTCAGCTGTTTTTGTCCAGACGAACGGTCTGGGGTGCT
>NZ_JBVHLK010000042.1:0-22475 GCF_055559015.1 Streptomyces sp. NPDC024698
ACTCGTCCGATCCGCCCGGCCCAAGAGCCCGAGGCCGAGCCCCGGGCCAGGCTGTCACATCACGGACTTACACGATCTTTCAGACACACTCGACGATCACGATTTCGTTGTGGTTCGTTGTCAGGCTTCCAACGATGAACGCATGCTCGATGCTGTCGTCCACCTCGGCGTCGAGATCCACGGGTACGACGATCTCGTTGTGGTTGTAGCTGCCCGTCCTGTCGGCACTGATGATTCCGGTCGCGGCAACGTCCATCACGGCTGCTCCTGTTTCAGTAGATCGCCCGCTGGTGTGCGGTCGTTCGGTTACCTGAAACGTATGGGGGAGCCCAACACCCTGGAATGAGTACTTGGTACTCGCATCGCTCAGGACGTGCGACGTCAGGACCGGGGCAGCCGGGTCGGCAGTCAGTTGTTCTCTTCCAAAGAAGCCAAGCGGGGAAGGAGAACGTGAACATGCGCGCAGGTGAGCCGACGCGGCCAGGTCGTTGCCGCGCACGGGAAGGAGGGCATCCAGGCTCAGGGTGATGTCCGGCCTGGATACCCTCCTTGGCGCACTGAACGATGAGCCGCAAAGGCGGCGGTGTCCGTCCTTACCCGATGGCTGCACCTCGACAAGGCTGCTCAGCGGCCGGGCCGGATCACGGTAGCGGGGGAGTGCGGGCGGCCTACGGCGTTCGCCGGCAGGTGTCGCGCACCTTTGGGCCGCGTGGGATCGCGCGTCAGCTGAGGGGAAGAGTCGTGTCGCGCAGGGTGGCCAGCGTCGAGGAATACGTACGGGTCTTGATGGTGCCGAGCGTGTGGCCCGCCTTGCCCACCTGGGACCGGGCGAGTTCGATGGCAGCCGTGCGTACCTCATTTTCGGCAACTGCTTGGTCAACGATGCCGGCGGCGACGGCGTCGGGTCCGCCGTAGCGGTGTGCCGTGAGCATGGCCTGGTGGGCGGTCTGCGGAGTCAGTCGTGCCTGGATGAGCGCGGACATTCCCGGTGTGAAGGGGATGTCGATGTCCGCTTCGGGAAGGCACCAGTACCCGCGATCTGCACGCATGATCCGGAAGTCGTGGGCGAGGGAGAACATAGCGCCGGCCGCGAAGGTGTGACCTTGCAGCGCAGCAACCGTGATCACAGGCAGGGACAGCATCCGTGCGAACAGCTCCTGGACGGAGGCGACGTAGGCCCGGTGCTGGTCCAGATTGGCAAAAAGCCACTCCAGGTCCAGGCCGTTGGAGTAGAACTTCCCGGTCGCCGCTGTGACGAGTGCGCGGGGTCCTGTGGCTCTCTCGACTTCGTCCAGTGCCGTGCCGATGAGGGCGATCCAGTCCGGGTGGAAACGATTCTCGCCGTTTCCGAAATCGAGAACGAAGACGTTGTCCTGACGGTCGAGCGTGGGCATGTGGTTCCTTCGGGTCGGGCGGATCGGGTGTGGTGCGCCCCGGTCGATCCAGCGGTGTATTGCCGTCAAAAGAGGCAGTGAGCAGCCCACGAGCCGACACGGGGCATGCAGGTGGTCGTGTCGGCCAGCGTTCCTGCTGGGTCGACACGACCACCTGTTCGTGACGGGCCCGTCCCCACGGAGGCCGTCACACGGCCGGGGGTCCAAGCCACCGCTCATGGCGGGACCCCCGGAATCCAGGGCGTCAGACCCGGGTCAGCTGACGCTTCTCGTCCGGATCTTCCGGCGCGATGCTCTCCGAAGCGGAACCCAGCCTCTCGCGGAGCTTCTCGCCTTCCACATCCACATCGGGGAGCAGCCGGTCCAGCCAGCGGGGCAGCCACCAAGCCCTGTGTCCGAGCAGTGCGAGGACCGCCGGCACAATCGCCATCCGGACCACGAACGCGTCCATGAACACCGCGATCGCGAGCCCGAAGCCAATCATCTTGATCATCGGCTCACTCGAGCCGATGAACCCGGAGAAGACCGCGATCATGATCACTGCGGCTGCGGTGACGACCCGGGCTCCGTGCTGGAAGCCGGTGACGACCGCGGCCCCCGGCCGCTCTCCGCCGACATACGCCTCACGCATGCGTGATACCAGGAAGACCTCGTAGTCCATGGCGAGCCCGAAGACCACGCCGATCATGAAGATCGGCATCATCGACATGATCGGACCTGTCTGTTCAACACCGAACAGGGAGCCCAGCCAGCCCCATTGGAAGACCGCAACGACCGCGCCGAGCGCCGCCACCACAGAGAGCAGGAAACCGAGAGCGGCCTTCAGTGGGACGAGCACCGACCGGAAGACCAGCATCAGGAGCAGGAACGCAAGGCCCACGACCAGCGTCAGATACGGCAGCAGTGCGTCGTTCATCCGCTGCGAGAAGTCGACGTTCATCGCCGTCGCACCGGTGACCATGACACCGTCGGCAGTGGCGTCCCGGATGGAGTGCACCAGTCCTTCGGTGGCGACCGAAGAAGGCCGATCCTTGGGGATGACGGTGATCATCGCGGTGTCGCCGGCCTCGTTGACCGTCGCCGGGCTGACCGAGGCGACGCCGCCCAGGCCCTGGAGCGTTTCGCGGGCGTGAGACGCCGCGTCTGTGTCACCGTCGACGACCACCAGCAGGGGTCCGTTGTATCCCGGACCGAAGCTCTCGGAGAGCAGATCGTAGGCTTTCCGCTGGGTGGTGCTGACCGGCTGGGAGCCGTCATCGGGCAGGCCCACCTTCAGGGACGCGGCCGGGATGGCGATGACTCCGAGGCCGACCAGGGCCACGAGCAGCACCGTGACCGGGCGACGCAGCACGAACCGCGACCAGCGGACGCCACCGTTGGGCTTTCCCGCGGCCCGGTTCGGCTTGCGGGGAGAGACCCGCTTGCCGGCGAAGCCGAGCAGGGCAGGAATCGCCGTCAGGGCGATGAGGACGGCGATGACCACCGTGCCGGCGGCGGCGAAGCCCATCTTCGTCAGCATAGGAACGTTGACGACTGCCAGTCCCACCAGGGCAATCACCACGGTCAGGCCCGCGAAGACGACGGCGGAGCCGGCGGTGCCGACGGCCCGGCCGACTGCCTCCTCACGGTCGTGCCCCTCTGCGAGTTCGGCCCGGTAGCGCGAGACGATGAAGAGCGCGTAGTCGATGCCGACCGCGAGCCCGATCATCATCGCCAGCGTAGAGGTGGTGGAGCCGAGGTCGAAGGTGCTCGCCAGCGCGGTGATGGTGGAGATGCCGATGCCGACTCCGAATATGGCGGTCAGCAGGGGCAGTCCGGCGGCGACCAGCGACCCGAGAGTGATGACCAGGACCACGGCTGCGATGACTATGCCGATCACTTCGCCGATGCCAGGCTCCGGCGCAGCTTGCAGGGCCGTTCCGCCGACCTCGACCGTCAGACCGCTCTCGCGTGCCTCGGAGGCAACGTCCTCAAGTGACTTGAGAGTTGCGTCTGTCAGAGACCCAGGCGTCTCGTTGTAGGTGACGGAGACAAGGGCGGTGGACCCGTTCGGGGATACGGCCTTCCCCTCATACGGATCGGTGATGGCCGCCACTTGATTCGACCCTGATCTCAGCTCTTCCACGAGATCCCTGACGGTGGCCTTGCGAGCAGCGTCAGACATCTTCTCCGGCTGAGGAGCTTTCAGGACGATCTGCGCAACGGCGCCATCGGGGCTGCTCCCGGGAAAGCGCGCTTCCACGAGCCCGACAGCCTTTTGAGCTTCTGTTCCTGGAAGAGAGAAGGAAGACGTGACGGTGCTGGAAGCCGCGCTTGCGCCCACCGCGGCGCAGGCGAGCAGCGCCACCCAGATCACGGCGACGAGACGGCGGCGCCGGAAGGCGGCCCTGGACAGCAGGTAGAGGAACGTAGCCACGAAGGCTCCCGGTCGGATTGTGGGGACAATCGAAGACGCCGTGGTCGGTGCGTCCCCAGACGTGGTGTGACCGGAACACGCAGACCATCCATGTACACGTCTTCTTATGCACATAACAGTGGTCTACGGGTGGTGTGAGCACCTGAGTAAGTCGTGCTCACTCTCGCTGGAGCCGAGGACCGGGCTGGTGGCCCTCACCGCTCCAGGTCGCCGGGGCGGGCGGTGCCGAGCAGGGCCTGTCGTGCCGATGACCCGGCTCACCGTTTCCTGCGGATCTCTCACGGCCCGGGGCCAGCGCCGCAAGTCCGGCATGGCCGCCGAAGTGCCTGCGTCCCCGGTGGTGGCTCGCCGAATCCGGCTTCATCCGGCGAGCAGCCGGGACAGGAGCTCCGTATCGATGTTGCCGCCGCTGACGACGCAGACGTGCAGCTTGCCGGAAGGCAGGTCGTTCCGGTGATGGAGGTAGGCCGCCGCTGCGACGGCGCCCGAGGGTTCGGCCACGACGCGGCTCTCACGCGCCAGGGCGGCGACGGTGTCACGGATCTCGCTCTCCGACACCGTGATGATGTCGTCGACGTACTCCTGGATGTGTGCGAAAGGAATCGCGCCCACCGAGTTGCTGCGCATGCCGTCCGCGAGGGTGCGGCCGGTGAGCGTCGTGGGCCAGCCGACCCGGTGTCCGGTGCGGAAGCTCTCCCGGGCGTCGGCGGCCATCTCGGGCTCCACTCCGACGACCCGCACATCGGGCAGCAGGCGCTTGAGGGCGGCCGCGACCCCGGAGATCAGCCCTCCGCCGCTCACGGGAACGAGGACCGTGTCCGGTGCCACGCCCATCTGCAACGTCTGCTCGAAGATCTCCAGGCCCACCGTGCTCTGGCCTGCGATGACGCCGAGATCATCGAAAGGCGGCACGACGACATGGCCGTACTCCTCGGCGAGCGTCCCTGTGGCCGTGGCCAGGTCCGCGGCCGGAACCCTGCGCACTCTGGCGCCCTGCTGCCGTATGGCGTTCACTTTCACGGGTGCAGCGGTGTCCGGAACGACCACGGTGATCTCCACGCCGAGGAGCCGGCCGGCGTACGCCAGGGCCTTGCCGTGGTTGCCACTCGACTGCGCCACCACTCCGCGCTTGCGCTCCTCGGCGGACAGCGAAGCCAGCCGGTTGTAGGCGCCGCGGAGCTTGAAAGATCCGGTGACCTGGGAGGGGAGTGCGCAGAGTGACGCCGGTCAGGCGCCGACCGGCAGCATGGACGTCATCGAGGCTCAGCAGTGTCATGACAGCTCCCCCTTGGGGTTGGTTCCCGACGTCAGGCCCTCCAGCGTCGGCGCCTGGAATCCCCCTGAGATGAGTAATCGTTGCTGGGTCCTCGACGCGCCCGTCGTCGCCCCCTACCGGTGGACCTCCCGTGCGTGCGCCGGAACGGCCGTGCGATCGCGCGGTGCGTCGAGCAAGCCGAGGGCAACCTCCGCAGCCGCCAGATCCTGGACGCCGAGACCGATGAGCTTGCAGATGGTGATCTCCTTTTCGCTCTCCCGGCCGGGTGCCGATCCGGCGAGGACCTCGCCGAGTTCCGCGTCGACGCGACGGCTCCCTTCCGGGAGCCGCGACAAGTCGCCGTGGATGGCGGTGAGTTCACGGCTGTCGACCACGATCCGGTCCGCCCGTCTCAGGCACTCCAGGCTCAGCTCCGCCTTCGTCGGATCGTCGGCTCCAACGGCATTGACATGCATCCCTGGCATCAGCCAGGACTCCTCCACCAGCGGCTGGGTGCTGGAGGTCGCCGTCACCAGGACGTCGGCGCCATCGCACGCGGCCCGCGCGCTGTCCACGGCGATGACGCGCAGATCGGGGCGTCTGGCATGCAACGCCTGGACGAGAGAATGGACATGGGACCTACGCCGTCCCCACACGCGTACGTCGCGCAGCGGGAGTTCGTCGGCCACGGCGAGAGTCTGGAGGTAGGCCTGGGTGCCGCTGCCGATCACCCCGAGGACGCGGGAGTCGCGTCGTGCCATGGTCCGGGCGGCGAGGGCCCCCGCGGCGGCCGTTCGAACGTCCGAGAGGTGATGCTCGTCGTCCAGGAGCGCCCGGAGGTCCCCGGTCGCGGCGTCGAACACGGCGATGACGCCGCTTCCGGGTGTTCCGCCGCGGCGGGCACGTTCCAGGAACCACGAGGCGACCTTGACGGTGAAGACCTGCCGACCCGGGAGCCACGCCGACTTCACGTGCACGTCACCCTCGGGGCCCGCAGGCGCGAAGACGGCGGCCGGTGAATCGCCGAGCCCCCGGCTGTAGTCACGCAGGGCGGCGGCGACGGGTTCCAGGACGTCCGGGTATCCGACTGCGGCGCGGATCTCCTCCGGGCCGAAGTAGGCGGGCCCGCCCATCACCGCGGCAGCCCTTCAAGGCGCCCGCGGGCGACCACGGCGACCTCACCGCCGACCCGTACCGACGTGATGTCCTCCCGGCGGCCGTGGGCGCTGATCGTCATCTCGCTGGGGCGGCCGCAGAACCGCCCCTGCCGCAGCGCCCGCTGGTCGCCGTCCTCGAGCCGCCCGTGACGCCGGAGGTAGGCGGCCACGCATCCAGCGGCACTGCCGGTGGCCACGTCCTCGACGACACCGTCGTTGTTCCAGTGCCGCCCCTCCAGGCCGTCGGCGTCCAGGAGATAGGCGAACTGCGCCCCGACCTGAGCCAGCGGTTGCCCGATGTCAGACGTGATCCTGGCCCGCGCCAACGCGCCCGCCCGCACGGGAACGATCAGATACTGCAGCCCCGTCGAGACGATCTCGGGACGCAGGCCGGCATCCAGGTCC
This sequence comes from Streptomyces sp. NPDC024698, assembly GCF_055559015.1. Taxonomy (NCBI): domain Bacteria; kingdom Bacillati; phylum Actinomycetota; class Actinomycetes; order Kitasatosporales; family Streptomycetaceae; genus Streptomyces; species Streptomyces sp. NPDC024698. The sequence goes on from NZ_JBVHLK010000042.1 coordinate 6,628, forward strand.
TCCTCGTCCAGAGAGAACCACGAAGCCACGTCGTTCAGCTCGGGCCGGCCGAGGAACTGAGGAGGGCCCTGGTCGAGGACACTCGCGTACCGTCCTGGACCACGGCGCACGGTGGCAACCTCCACCGTCCGCGCCTTCAGTTCGAGCGACCATGTCCGGCCGGCGTCGCCGCCATCCAGAGCGTGCAGGACGCTCGCAGCCCCGATGACGGGATGCCCGGCGAAGTCCAGCTCCTCACTGAGGTCGAATACCCGCGCCCGCCATGCGTCGCCCGTATCGTCCTTCTGATCCAGAAAGATTGATTCGAAGTGACGCATTTCCTCGGTGATCCGCTGCATTTGGGAGCCCTTCAAACCTGCCGCTCCGGGAAAGACGGCAAGACTCTTTCCGCTGAAAGGCGTTCCGCTGAAGACATCGACGTGAAAGTAGTGCATGACCCGACGCTACCGCCGGGCCGAAATAGACGGAACCCGCCCCGTGAACAGAGGGGGCATAGCATGTCGTTATGGCCCCCGATCTCGAAACGGCGCTGCTGCGCGCCTTTGTCAGCTCCGTACGGTCGGGAAGCATCAGCCGTGCCGCCGCGGCCCTCGGCCACAGCCAGCCCGCTCTCAGCAACCAGCTCCGCAGGCTCGAACGCACGGTGGGTCAGCAACTGCTGCACCGTGGCACGACCGGCGTGTCGCTGACCAAGCACGGAGAGGTCTTCCTCCCGTACGCGGAGCGGATCCTGGCCCTCTCCGCGCAAGCCATCTCGGCGGCCGGACCCGCCGTCACCGGGCACTGCGGCGTGGGGCTGATGGAAGATTTCGTCACACCGTCGCTGGTCAAGGTCCTGGGCGACTTCAGCAGCCTGCACCCGGACACGACGCTCGAACTGATCACCGGCCCTGGTCCGCTCATGAAGCAGTCCTTCGCCGACGGGCGGATCCAGCTGGCGCTGTGCGATCCCTTCTACCTGACCGAGGCACCCCGCTGGACGGCCCGGCTACCGCTGGCCTGGTCGGCAGCGCGAGATTTCGATGTGGCCCAGGACCCGCTGCCGCTCGTGCTCTTCTCTCAGCCATGCCGCTGGCGGGCTCCCCTGCTCGACGCCCTGGAGACCGCGGGGCGCCGATGGAATGTCGCCTTCGAGAGCACCGCCCTGGGCGCGGTGCAAGCCGCCGTACGCGCCGGTCTCGGCGCCACCGCACTGCTCCCGGCAAACGCGGAACCGGACACGGCAACCGACGCTCTGCCGCCCCTCCCGGACATCGAGGTCGCCCTCATCCGCCCCACCGGCACAGACGGCGACCTGCTTCTCGACGCGGTGGAGAACCTCCTGCGGCAACTGACCGACCTCGCCGCGTCTGCAGGCTGAAGGGCGAAGCTGAAGCCAGGTCCGTGAGGCGGGGAACTTCGGTGACGGCCCGCAGCCGCCCGGATAAGCACGGATTACTCACGCTCGCCGGCCGGCCTCACGTTTGAATTCGTCTCCTCGGCCTCCGACAACAGGACCGAGAGCACCACGCGTGAAATAGCCGGTTCACCAGAAGTCGCGAACAACCCATACGGGCACCCTTGTGCCCGGCGCGGCCGGTTCACGCCGCTCGCAGGAACACCGGCGGAGACATCCATAGAGCGGCACTGCAGAAGAACCCCTATGGAGCGGTACCGCAGAAAGAAGAGTAACCAGATGAAAAAGCTCATGGTCGCGCTGTGTACAGCGTCGGCGTCAGCTGTCCTGGCGGTCGCGCCGACCACGGCGCAGGCGGCCGGAACAGAAGACGGCGCTCCTCTGGTGGCAGCCGAGAACGAGATCATCGACGAACTCGCGACGCTTGGCTGGCCGGGCCAGGACTCCGAGAACTTCTACCCGGGGGCGGCCGGCCACGCTGACACCGATACGGCGTCGGTCCTCTGGGGCACTCCCGGGAATGCCAGTTCCTACCAGGTCGAGGCCAAGTGCGCCCAGTTCCTCACCGCTTCACTCAAGCACGCCTACACATGGGCCACGGACGCGTGGTTCACTTCCGGGATCGGCTTCCGCAGCCCTTCCTCGGAGCAGTACTACGACGCCTTCACCGACACCTCCGCCGGTGGTGCGCTGGAGCACATGAGCGACCACATCACCCGGCCCTCCGCGCAGCGGGTCAGCGACCTGCACGCGGGATCCGTCATCGCCGTGAAGTACCTGGACAGCTCGGAGGGCGGCGCGACGGGGCACATGATGACGGTGGAGTCCGTTGCACCGTTCGAACGCGACGGCAACCGCGCCACTCAGGAGTATGCGGTCACCGTTGCGGACAGCACCTCCAATCCGCATGGCGTGGCACTCTCCTCCAAGACATCGACCCACTGGGCGTTCAAGGACAGCCGCGTCGAAGGTTCGCCGGGGGCCACCACGAAGGAATGGAGCGGCGCCGGACGAGGCACGATCTTCATCCAGGCCGACGCGACGACCGGTAAGCCGACCGGGTACTGGTGGGGCAGGAACGAAGCCGCGTTCAACCCGGTCGCCGACCGGCCCATGGTCTTCGTCGACATCACCCGGTAACACTCTGTGTGGCGCCTCGCGCTGCTGATATGCCGCGGGGCGCCACGCCGAAGGGCGACTACGGCAACCGCTCGCCCTCTCTTACGCTCCACGCAGCACTGACCACAGCGCTCTCACCCAGCATGGCCAGGCGCGCAGCGGTAACGTGATCCTTGAACCAACTGCGCACTGTCTGCTGCTCGAAGCTACGCAGAGTGAACGGTTCCCGCGAGCCGGCCCGCAGCCCATGGCGGCCGAGCTGATGGACCCCGGCCGGTCGGACCCAAGGTATCGGCGCGCGAAGCGAAGCCGCCGAGCAGAGTCAACTTGAGACTGCTACGCCAGGGACCCAGGAGCGTGGTGGTGAGTACCCGTTGCTCATGCCCCGCCGCAGGCCCTCTTGCGAACCTGGTGCTCAGCCCCAGCGTGGCGCACCGCAGGTGAACAAGCTTCGCGACCGGGAGTTCCGAGCGCGCCGCGCCCTTGCCGATCTCGATCCAAGGGATGTCTCCTCATGAACGCAGGACACGTATCGTCGGGCCAGCCCGACGGGCCGGTGCGAACGGGGCGTCACGGTGCGGTTCTGGCCGTGACCTGCCTGGCTCTGGCAACGGTCGTCTCCGCCATGGCATCACTGAACGTAGCGTTGCCCGGCATCGCCCGTGAGACGCACGCCAGCCAGACCCAGCTGTCCTGGATCATCGACGCCTACAGTCTCGTCTTCGCCGCCCTTCTGCTCCTCGCGGCCACGCTCGGTGACCGCTTCGGCCGGCGGAAGGCCCTCCTGGGCGGACTCGGACTGTTCGCGGCAGTCTCGGTGGCCGCGACGTTCTCGTCGGAGCCGACAGTTCTGATCGCGCTCCGCGCGGTGCTCGGTGTGGCGGCGGCGTTCGTCATGCCCGCCACACTGTCGACCATCACGACCACATTCCCTCCCGCCCAGCGGGCCAGGGCGGTCAGTATCTGGGCCGCGGTCGCGGGCGCCAGCGCCGTACTGGGGCTGCTTGCTTCCGGCGCGGTGCTCGAGGTCTGGTCATGGCGGTCAGTGTTCTGGCTGAACGTCATTCTGGCCGTCGTGGCCGTCATCGGGACCTACGTCGTCGTTCCGGAGTCCGCGGAGCCCGGGAAGCATCGTGTCGATGGAGTAGGAGCGGCTCTCACCGTCGTCGGACTGGGCGTGCTGGTCTACTCGATCATCCAAGCGCCCGAGTACGGCTGGGGCAGCGTCCGCACACTGAGCGGCATCGGGATCGGACTCATGGTGCTTGCTGGTTTCGTCGCCTGGGAGTTGAGGCACCCTCAGCCACTGCTGAACCCGCGGCTGTTCCGCAACAGGCCCTTCGCAGCCGGAACCCTGTCGATCACGCTCCAGTTCTTCGCCTTCTTCGGGTTCATTTTTGTGATCATGCAGTACCTGCAACTCGTACGGGGAGACAGCGCCCTGGTCGCCGCCCTGAGCGTGCTGCCGATGTCCGCGGCGATGATTCCCAGTGCCCGTCTGGCCCCGCGTCTGGCAGCCAGGCACGGCGCGCGCCGTCCCTGGGTGATCGGCCTGATCGCTGTAGCCGCAGGTCTCCTCGTGCTCGCCGAGCTCGACACCGGCAGCTCGTACTGGCTGATCCTTGTCGGCCTCATCCCGCTGGGGGCGGGGATGGGCCTGGCGATGACTCCAGCCACGGCGGCCATCACCGATGCTCTGCCGCCCGCCCTGCAGAATGTGGGCTCCGCGGTGAACGACCTGTCCCGCGAACTGGGCGGCGCTCTGGGCATCGCGGTCCTCGGCAGCGCCCTGAACGCCGGCTATCGGAGCAACCTCGACATCGAGGGACTCCCGGCCCCGGTCGTCGACGCCGCCCGCTCCTCCCTCGCGGCGGCCAGTATCGTCGGCACCAAGACAGGCAATGCATCGCTGATCGAACAGGCCCGTGATGCCTTCTCCTCCGGCCTGCACCTGGCTCTCCTCACAGGGGCCGGTGCCGCCGTCCTGGCCGCCGTCGCCATCGCCCTCCTCCTGCGGCATTCCAGCCGTGCCTCCGCTGCCCTTTCGGCAGACGCACCCGACGACGAAGTCCGTCAGGTGGGCGCCACTCGATACGACGCGCACTGAGGAGGATTCCGTGCTCCTGTCGCGACCGGCTGCAACTCACCTGCCGCACGACGCTTGTGTCTTCGTGGATGACAAGACCAGGCCACCCAACTGGCCGGAGGGTGTCCCGCCTGGCCGCGGTTGTGGACCTTGTCGGATTGACCTCGAGTGGGGACGGTGGGTGGCCGCCGGTGGCGCGCTGAGCGGAGCGACTGGCCACATGACGATGGTGGGGTCGCGCCGTTCGAGCGCGACGGTGACCGCGCCACCCAGGAGTACGCCATCACTGTGGCCGACAGCACCTCCAATCCGCATGGTGTGGCCCTCTCCTCAAAAGACGTCGACGCGCTGGGCGCTCCCGGACAGCCGCGTCAAGGGTTCTTCGGGACTCACCACGAAGGAGTGGAGCGGCGCCGGCCGCGGCACCATCTTCATCAAGGCGGACGTGACGACCGGCAAGCCGACCGGCCCGCTCCTCCCTCGCAGCAGCCAACATCTCAGGAACCAGAACGAACAACACAGCTCTGATCGACCACGCCAACGACGCGATCTCACTGACCAGCCCGCAGCTGGCTGCCGATACGGCCCACGCGCTTCTGATCGATGGACGGCCGACCCTCGGCGTGGGGGCTTTCACCGATATCTCCAGGGTCACGACCGCCTGGTGACTGGCTGCGAGACATGGGCTCATACGCACATGCGCCATCAGGTCCAGGTGGCCGATGCCGCACTCGCTCTCGGCGTTACAAGGCGCGCTCTGGACCGGTGCGTTCGGGGCGATAGCCGTACCCGTGTGCCGAGCCGCTCGTCGGCAGACCGGGTGGCGACGACCTGGACGAGTCATTCCGAAGTGATCGCGAACAGGCTTGTCGATGTGCCAAGGGGCTATTCGATGGCTCCGGAGCGTCCTGGCCTGGTTGTATGCGGTCATGACCACTGATCTCCCAGCCGGCTATGACATATCCACTGATGCGGCTCGTCTCGACCGCGCAGTCATCCACCAGTGGCTTTCCGAGGACACGTACTGGGCCCTGGGCCGGTCCCGGGAGAAGCAGGACGCGGCTATGGCCAATTCGCTGAACTTCGGTGTCTATGAGAGTGCCACCGGCGTTCAGCTCGGCTACGCCCGTGTGGTCACGGACCAGGCCACGTTCGCGTGGCTGTGCGACGTCTACGTCGCTCGTGGCAGCAGGGGGAGGGGCCTGGGGCATGCTCTGGTGGCTGCCGTCTGCGAGCATCTCGCGCCCTATGGACTGCGCCGCGTGCTGCTGGCCACCGCGGACGCACACGCGGTCTACGCCAAGGCGGGCTTCGCAGCCCTCGAGAAGCCGGAGAAGTGGATGACGCTCGGCGCACAGTAAGGGCGAAGCCAGCGCTGCCTGTCTGGTGTCGCTCACCGTACAGGCGGCCAAGCGATGCAGACAGGCGTCCAGGTGGCTGCGGTTCGTCCACTCCCGCCTCGGCGCGAAGTTCCCCTTCGCGCCGAAGCAGCCGGGCTGGAACAAGCGCCTGCGTGCTGCGCTGCCGCTGGTCAAGCGGGCGATACGGCTCCTTGCGACGGACACCGGCTTCTGGTTCGACAATCACTGGATCATCGAATCCACCCCGGTCGAGTGCGGCCGCTCACGACTCACCGTGAAGCGGTCGGACCTGGCCGACTGGGCCGGATACGGATACTGCCCAAGCCATTCCCGATTCTTCTGGGGCCCGCGGCTGCACCTCGTATCGTATGCACCCCCAACCGGTATGCCGATCTTGTGGTCCCTTGCGAACCCGAAGCTCGACGAGCGTGAGGTGCTGACGGCGACGTTGGATCGTGAGCCGGACACAGTCACCGACCGCCCCGGCCTGCTGGTGATCACGGACAAGTGCTGCGCCTCAAAGGGAGTTCGAGACCGATCTGGCCGGGACCGCCGCATGGGACTGGACAGACCAGGCGTCGCACCCGGACGTTCGTATTCAACTCTCGGCCGTCGTCGGCACACCCGCCACGGTCCGGATCAGGTATCCGTGACCTTCTCAGTGGGCATCCCAACATCGGGCAGGGGAAGGGAACATCCAGGTGCAAGTCCACGATCCGGACCGTATCGCCCTCGTCCGCCACATCGTCTGCTGCCAGTGACGAGAGCCCTGAACACACTCCTTCACATGGGAGTTGGCATCTCATGGTGGCAAGGCTGCGAGATCGGACCGGGGTCCGTGTATGTCGCTGCAACTGCGTTCTGTCCAAGCCGCGAACGCTGGGTGTGCCGTCATCAGCCGCCCGCCGCTGCTGGTGGCGTACGGGTGGCAGGCCGGTGTTTGCAACCGGATACCTGGCGTTCTGGCCCCGCCCACGTGGTGATACACGCGTGCTGGCCTGCCGACCGAACGGTGCGCACCTGGCTCCCGTGTGGCGTTCTGAGCATCGAATACTCATCCACCGCTGGATCGAATGAAATAGAATCCCGGAAATCCAGATCCATGCAATATCTATCGGGGATCGTTGATGAGATTTCGCAGTTCCGGGCGACCGCTGCTGGTGGTCGCGGCTGTTTCATCGATGGCTTTGTCATCGCTAGCCTTTCCGATATTTTCCGCTTCTGCGGCAAATTCGCCGCCTTCGATTCCCTCCGCTCTGTCTCTGCCGTCAGGTTCGGTGGTGAAGGGTTCCGAGTCGGGTTATCTGCCAGGTGGGTTGACCGTGTCGCCTTCGGGAGAGGCGACGTATGACATTCCGTTGGATGTGCCGGCGGGGCCTGCAGGGCAGCAGCCATCGCTGGGCCTGCACTATTCGAGCTCGGCGCGCAACGGCACGATGGGTGTGGGCTGGTCGGTGTCCGGCCTGTCGGCGATCACGCGATGCGGGAAGAGCATGGCGACTGAGGGCAGTACCACAGGTGTGTCGTTCCGTTCCGAGGATTCCGCTGGGGGTGACGCGGCGAGATTCTGTCTCGACGGGCAGAAGCTCATCGGTGTCAGCGGCACTTACGGCGCGGGTGACGCGGAGTACCGCACGGAGACGGAGTCATTCACGAAAATTGTGTCCCGAGAACCGACCGGAAGCGGTCCGGGCTCGTTTGATGTGTGGGCGAAGAACGGCCATCACTTGGAATTCTGGGCGCAGGGAATGGACCGTATCTCCGCGAACCAAGAGGGCTTCTCACTGAACCAGGACAGCGCCCCTCTGACCTATCCGCTGACGAAGGACACGGACCCGTCAGGGAATGTCATCGAGTATTCCTATACCCTCGATAAAACGGAACTCCAGGGAGGTTCGGCTCATAGCTCGGAACTTCTTCCGGACCGGATCTCCTACTCCACGATGAACGGCACCGAGCGGCGCCGATACGTGAAGTTCACCTATGACAAGCGCGGTGACCTCGACAACTTCTTTTGGACGGCCGGTATCCGGCAGGACCAGACGAAGGTCCTGACCGGGCTGGAGATGTACGGGCCGAACCCGTCCGCCACCGGCAAGCTCTGGTCCTACACGTTCGACTACGGCACCGGAAAATCCGGCCGCTCCCGGCTGGAAAAGGTCAGCCGCTGCGGCGGGTTGGGCGGCTGTGCCCTTCAGCGGACGTTCACGTACAGCAACAACGACCCGTCGTTCGAACCGAAGACGATCGAGAGCGGCTTCCAGCTGTCGAAGTACGACAAGGCAGTCATCCCACCGCCGCTGCAGACTGCGGACTACAACGGGGACGGCGCGGACGACCTGATCTACAAGTACCAGGACGACTGGGACCACCGCACCTTCGTCAGGGATGACGACATGAACACGGTGCCGGACGGCGTGTGGGGTCCGGACTACATCCGGATGGGCAAGCCGGCCGCCCAGGCGGTGGACCCGCTGGCGGACAAGTACGAGATCACCGGCGACGACTACGGCAAGTACCGTGTGCTGGCGAATTCCCGTCCGGTTGATCTGGACGGGGACGGCATCTCGGAGTTCTACGCGAACTCCTTCCCGGATCCACAGGCCCATACCGGTGCCGAGCTGTACGAGATGGCGCGCTCGCGTGTGGTGCACTGGGATGCTTCCACGAAGAAATTCGTAGCGGGAGGCAGTGCGGGATTCACGCTTCCCGACAAGTTCGGGCACTGGGCGGATGACTTCGGTGACTTCAACGGCGACGGGAAGATCGACCTGCTGCACGCGGATTCGGACGGCGGCAACTACAAGCTGTACCTGAACCGGAACAACACTTTCCCTGATGCCGGGACCGACACCGGGTTCTCGATGCGGAACACGACCGTGGTGGATGTGGACGGTGACGGCCGGACGGAGCTCGTCGACGGTAAGTCCGCGCTGGACGACAGCGCTGACGCGGGCAAGATCTTCGGTCTGCGGGACAACGGGACCGCCTACACCGACTCCTTCGATAAGTCGCGTTATCCCATGAGCGGTTTCAAGACGTGGGACAGCATGGCGTCGGTCGATCCCGACGACCAGTTCGAGGTGGACGGCCACTGGTACCCGAAGGGCTGGAACTTCTACACGCCGGACAACGAGATCCAGTACGGTGACTTCAACGGCGACGGCCTCATGGACGCCGCCGAGGTCAACTGGGGCACTCGCGAGGCAGAACCGGCGATTGGCATTCGCTACAACACCGGCAACGGTTTCGCGCCGTGGGAACTATTCACCTATCTCCCGAACTGGGTCATGGGCGGTCTCGCAGACCTGAAGGATGACAACGGTCTTCGTATCGCGGACATGGACAACGACGGCAGGTCGGACTTCGTGTTCTTCCACGGGAAGACCAAGGACGGGAAGATCCCGGCGGGGTTCATGGGTGGGCCGACCGATTTTTCGGGTATTACGATCCTGTACGCGAACGGCAACCACCTGAACCTTCAGGGTGCGGGTAACACCGTGTTCGGCACGTGGGCCTGGTCGCAGTTGGGCGATTTCAACGGTGACGGCCTCACCGACATCGCGACGTTCCAAGGTGACACGGCGTCGGCGTCGACGAGTTCTCTGGTGGTGTACGAGAACAAGCCGAACGGGAACTCTCCTGCGACGACCAGCGATCTGTTGATCCAGGCGTCGGACGCGCCGTACGACTCGTCCATCTCGCCGGTGAAGTGGCCGACGGAGGAGGTCACGTACTCGTCGGAGTGGTCGAACCAGCCGTCCCGGGCTGCGGTTCCCAAGACGGTGTCGTTCCCTACGGTGAACGTTCGCCGGCGGGGAATGCAGGTGGTACGGAAGGTGGTGTCGCGGGCGGGTCTGTCTGATCCCGCCGACGGATCCGCTCTGGACACCGGTGCGCATGTGACGGAGTACTCGTATGAGCATCCGGTGATGGATCTTCAGGGGCGTGGCTTCCTGGGGTTCGACCGGGTGACGACGTGGGAGCCGCAGCGTCCCTCGGAGAGGGTGACGACGTACGACAATGCGACGCGTCGTGCGGATGTTGCGGGTCATCCCGAGCGGGGCTGGTACCCGCTGGCGGGTCTGCCGAAGTCAGTGGTCACCGTGACTCCGGTGCAGGCCGCAGGTGAGATGAAGGATGCGGCGGCGTACCTGGACAAGGTGCGGGTGTCGCAGAAGGACTTCCTGTACAACGCGGTGAACCTGAACGACAACACGACGCACTACACGCGTCCGGCGTCGTTCACCGCGCCGTTCACGAGGAACGGTCTGCACAGCTACAACGTGCGCACGTTGGAGTGGGAGGAGGAGGCCAGGTTCGACCCGGACCTGTCCGCGTCGGGCAACACCGCGCCGCGAACCCACCTCTACGACGTGGACCCGGGCTACGCGAACGGTACAGCGCGGGCGCACTTCCGCCAGACATGGGTGGCCGAGGAGCGGGACGCGTACAACAACGTGCTGCAGGCGGACACCTTGGTGGAAGGCAAGGACGCGAATGAGGACGGTGGTGTCTCGCGCGTGGTGAACGAGTTCGACCAGTCGGCCGCGCGGCTGGAGGCATGGCAGCTGTCCATCCCGAAGAAGACGGTGACGACGAAGTCGGAGGACGACACCGCACCGGCAGATGAGCGCACCAGCGTGCGGACGGAGGACTTCGAGTACGACGACAAGGGCCGGCTCCACAAGCAGTGGGTGGAGAAGGCGTCGACGAACGACGATCTGAAGTTGACCACGACCACCGAATACGGTGCGAGTGGCGAGGTCACCTCGGTCCTGAAGCAGGCGCCGGGCACGCCGGCGCGAGAGAAGCGGTACGAGTACACGCCGCTGGTATCGGGGTGGCCGGACGAGAAGATCTATCCGACGCAGGAGTGGTCCCCGCACAGTGACGCGACGAAGCGGCCAAGTGTGTGGACGCTGACGCTGCCCGGTTTCGGTTTCGCGGTGGCGACCGAGGACATCAACGGTGTCGTCTCCACGACGAAGTACGACGACATGGGCCGCGTGGTGCAGACCACGCCCGCGGGTGAGTCCGCGATCAACACGGCGTACGCGAACCGCACCGATTCCTGGGGCGGTGTGAACGGCACCACGGTGACCACCACCCGCGGCACGAGCGCGGACAAGGAAGAGAGCGTGACGTTCGCCGACCGATTGGGTCGCACGATCAGGACCACGACGCGGAGCATGAACGGCAGTCGGTCAGCGACGGACACCCGCTACAACGTGCTCGGGAACATCTCGGCGGTCAGCCGCCCTTACTGGGCGGGCGGGTCCGCGAAGGCCGGCGCGTTCACTCTCACCGAATACGACGCGCTGGACCGGGTGATCGGTACCGTCAATCCGGATGCCACCATCACGAAGTTGACGTATCCCTCGCCGTTTGAGATCCGGCACTTTGACGAGCGCAACAACGAGACCTACGCGATTGCCGATCTGAACGGCCGCACCATCACCTCCGCGACTGTGCCCGGCGGCGGGGCGTCGGATGTGAAGGTCACGTTCAAGCAGGGCCCCAGTGGTGTCCTGGAGACCAAGGATCCCAAGAACACGACCTCGACGACCTACGACAATCTGGGTCGTCTCACCAAGGCGGTGGACGCGAACACCGGTACCACGACGCACACGTACAACGGTTTCGGCGAGGTCCGGGAGGACGGCCACACGGAGTCGAACAGCCGTCAGGTGCACACGTTCGACGACCTCGGCCGCACCAAGGCGGTCGGGGAATACACCGGCACCACCCTGACCGGCCAGAGCAACACGACCTGGGACACCGCCGCGAACGGCATCGGGAAGATCGGGTCGACCACCAGCCGTGACGGCATCGTCACCGGATACCGGTACGACGCCAGCGGGCGTCCTGCCGGTTCGGACTACACCGACGCCGGCACCGTCTACAGCACCGACCTGACCTACACCACCGCCGGCCGACTGGCCACCCTCGCCTACCCACAGGTTTCCGGCCGCAGCGACCGGTTCACCCTCAAGTACCAGTACAGCGGTTCCGGTGACCTGTCCGAGATCGGCGACAACAGTCCGGGCCGCACCTACAAGCAGCTTTGGAAGACGACCGCGCACAATGCCGACGGTGCTCTGGCTCAGGGCAACTACGGCAGCGGCACGATCTCCACAGTCCGGGACTACGATCCCGCGACCGGCCGGCTGACGAAGGTCACCGACACCAACAGTGCGAGCAGCAAGCTCACCGAGACCGGCTACGAGTACTACGCCGACGGCACGCTCAAGCGCCGCAACGACACCACCGTCAACCACCGGGACGAGACCTTCACCTATGACGGTCTCGGCCGTCTGACCGACTGGACGCTGACCCCGCCCACCGGCGCGGCCAGGGCCACCAACTACACCTACACCGCGGCCGGCAACCTCACCACCGTCAAGCTCAACGGAGCAGTCACCGAAACGAACGACTACTTCAACACCGCCCACCCGAACGCGGTCTCCGGTCGCACCGCCGGAGGCAACAGCTTCAGCTACGGCTACGACACCATGGGGCGTCAGACCACCGGCGCCGGCCGCACTCTGACCTACCAGGGCATGTCCCTGACCCCGAAGACCGTTGCCCAGGGCGGGAAGACCTGGACCATGGCCTACACGGCCGACGGCCAGCGCTTCCGCAAGTCCGACGGCACCAACACCACCACCTACATCGGCGATCTCTACGAGAAGCGCCAGACTGTCTCCGGCACCACCCACGTCTTCCACGTCGCGGGCCCGCCGGGCAGCATCGCTCAGATCACGTACAACGGTGCCAACACCAGCACCGAATACACCCTCACCGATCCCCAGGGATCCACCTCCACCCTTACCAACAGCACCGGCGACACCTCCAGCGCCCAACGCCAGTTCTTCGACCCCTTCGGTAAGCGCGTCACGTCCGGTGGCCTCACCGCCAACAACGGCCCCACCGGATACACACAGGGCTATACCGGCCACGAAATGGACGACGAGTACGGCCTCATCAACATGAAGGGCCGCCTCTACGACCCCGAGACCAAGCGGTTCCTCGCCCCCGACCCCCACATCACCGACCCCGACAACCCCCAGAACTGGAACCCCTACAGCTACCTCGTCAACAACCCCACCAAGAGCACCGACCCCACCGGATACGACGGCGAGGGCTGCTTCTGCTCCGACGGAGCAGCGGTTACCCCCACGGAGACCGGCCCGATTTCCTCAGGCGTCCCCACCTACAGCATCCCGTCGTCCACGTACGCCAACTCCAGCAACGGCTTCTCCGAGATCACCGGATCCACCAGCGTCACCCTGTACAACGAAGCCGCCGTCTCCAGCGTCGGCATATTCGAGCAGGCTGCTGCCACCGACGGGGTCATCGATGACGGTCAGGTCAGCGCAGCAGTGGATGCCGCCGCCGACGACGCCGTCGATACAGCCGATTGGATTCAGGCCGACTTCCCCAAGGAGATGAGCAAGAACTACAACACCGGCCAAGACCTCGTAGAGCAGAAGGAGATGGCCGCCGAGTACAAGGAGGCCTTCACGGCCTCTCCCGACCCCTACGAGCAGGCAGCGAAGGATCTCGCAGCTGCCAAGCGCCTCGCCAGTGTGATGCAGGAAGCAAGCGACCGCATGTACAGCGACCCCGATACCACTGGCACATCTGCCACCTGGATCAGCGAAGCTGTCTCTGTCCTCAAGGACTACGGATACGCCGACTGGCAGCTCGACCCCGAAGCCATCGGCCTCATTGTCCGCAGCGAAGGAGGCCCGACCCCCTACGCCATCAACACCACTGACAGCAACGCCCTGCGAGGACACCCCTCCGTCGGCCCCATGCAGGTCATCGAGAACACCTTCGACCGCTTCCGACTCCCCGATCACGGCGACATCTTCAACCCCGTCGACAACATCATCGCCGGCGTCCGATACGCCGTCGCCGGCTGGGGAAGCATGTCCGAAGTCCCCGGCGTCGTCTCCCTCCGCAACGGCGGCAACTACACCGGGTACGACTGGCCGAAGGGCAAGCCCTGGCAGTGATCACACAACTTACGCCTGGCCACATCTGCCTGCCCCCTCGGTAGGCTCCGCATAGCGCGGGGACGCCGGGCCGGAATCCCGGCCCGGCGTCCCCACCTGACTTCTTCGGGGTGTTGTCGGGTGGTGGGTGAGGCTGAAGCCGGTGCCTGCGAGGCAGCCGTCGATGAGTTCGGGATGACGCTGGATGCGACGCAATCCGCGGCGTAAGACGCGTTCGAGGTGTTCGTGATCGGTGAAGGCGACGTTGGCCAGCGGGCCGCGTCGCAGCAGTGACCACACCCCTTCCACCGGGTTCAGATCCGGTGCATAGGAGGGGAGTTGCACGATGGTGAGCCAGTCATGGGCAGCGGCGTACTGGCGCATTCGGGCGGCCCGATGGGTGTTGAGAGTGAGGTACAAGGCAAGGACGGGACTCTCCCGCGAAGGGCCGGGGTGAGGGACCAGGACACCAGGCACCAGTCAGTCCCGGGGCACCGCTTCCCTGCTCGGTGCCGACCGGTAGCGCGAGTGCGGGCTCAGTTCCCCGCCGTAGGGCCGCCGGTGGCGCGGATTTCCGCCAGGGATTCCTGGAAGACCTCCTCGGCGCGCACGAACCAGTCGGCGAGTACGGCGATCCCCTCCGGGGAGTAGCGCTGGAACAGGGCGGTGATTCTCGCGTAGAAGGGGCCGTAGACCGCCTGGAGGCGTTCCTGGGCGGAGGGGTCCGGGGTCACGTGGAGCCGGCGTCGGTCGAGCGGATCGGCCTGCCGTCGGGCATATCCGGCCTTCTCTAGGCGGTTGAGCACGCCCGTCATCGCTCCCGACGTCAGCCGGGCGCGGTCGGCGATTTCCCCGGGTGACAGGGCCTGCCCAGTGAGGGCGGCTTCGATGATGAATCCCATGCAGGTCAGGTCCGTCACGTTGAGACCCAGCCCGCGTGCGATGTCCTGCTGGCCGTACTGGGCCGCGGCGATCATTCGGTCCATCGCTCGAAGGGCGTCCTCGGCCGTCGCTGGAGGGAGCGCCTTGTCAGTCACCAGGATTCCCCTTAGTATCTAAGCTACTTATCTCGCGAGATAAAGTGTTCTCGTGACTGCCAGTGTATTTCCGTTGCTAGGAGCACCACATCATGTCCATCCACGAGGAGATGCACGGGGACGTCGATCTGGGACACACGGTCGCTGGTTGGACCGGCACAGTGATCGGCATCCTCGGCGGCGCGATCATGGCGGCGGGGGTCATCGCCGCTTCCCTGGCCATCGTGTTGGCCGGCGTTGCCGTCGCTGTACTCGCCGCCGTTGTCACCTGGCTCCTGCACCTTCGGGGATGGGGCAAGCCCACAGGGCCGCGTCCCGTCGCGGAACGGGACTGGCGAACCCGCGACCGGTCCGCCCGGCACGGGCATGCGCACTGCCTCGGCTGTCGGCTAGCGGGCGGATCGTCGGCCCGGCGGACCAAACGCCTCGCTCTCGCCCGGGCCGCCGACGTCTCCGGCACCGACGCCCGACGCGGCGAGGCGGGTCTGTAGAGTTCACGGCTCTGTCCCGCAGGGCCACTGAGGGCTGCGCCGGTGGCAGGCTGGACGGTACTCGCGCCGCCCCTCGAAGAGCGGTCCGCCGACAGGCTCACTTCGGCCGGAGTCTGGACCTGACTGCTCTTCTCGCCAGCCGTGATGTGGCAGATCCGGCCGCGGCCGCCTCGGCTGGACGATACGCCTGACCCGATCATCACACTGCGTTACCACCGCATGTGAGACAGAGCCGTTGACCGTACAGACCCGAATCCAGTGCTAGTGACCTGAGTCAGAGATTCGGTGGCAGTAGGCGGCGACTTTGTCGAGGATCTCGTCAGCTGTTTTTGTCCAGACGAACGGTCTGGGGTGC
>NZ_JBVHLK010000043.1:0-20239 GCF_055559015.1 Streptomyces sp. NPDC024698
ATCCTCCAGTCGCTGAACCTGCGCCAGCGCGGCCTGGAGATCGTCTCCTGCCCGTCCTGCGGCCGCGCCCAGGTCGACGTCTACAAGCTGGCCGAGGAAGTCACCGCCGGCCTCACCGGCATGGAGGTCCCGCTCCGCGTCGCCGTCATGGGCTGTGTCGTCAACGGCCCCGGCGAGGCCCGCGAGGCCGACCTCGGTGTCGCCTCCGGCAACGGCAAGGGCCAGATCTTCGTCAAGGGCGAGGTCATCAAGACCGTCCCCGAGTCGAAGATCGTGGAGACCCTGATCGAAGAGGCGATGAAGCTCGCCGAGCAGATGGAGGCCGACGGAGTCGCCTCCGGCGAACCGTCGGTGTCCGTGGCGGGCTGACCCGTCCATGGCGGGCTGGCCCGTCCAGGCTCGGCTCGCCGTCCGTCGTGAGCTGACCGCCCAAGGCGGGCTCGCCGTCCCCGGCGGCTGACGCCCCCAGCAGTTCCGTACGAGGCCCCCGGGCCCGCGCACTCCCGAACCCCCGATCCGGTGACGACCGGCGGGGGGTTCCGGACGCTGCGGGGACCCGGGGGCCTCCGCCGTTGCGGCACCGTCCGGGCGTCTCCGCACCTCGGCCTCACCGGTGTTCCGGCGCCCCGGGGTTCCCGTTCCGCCGACAGGCGCGTGTCGGGTTCCGGCGCGACGATGGGGCGGAGCGCCGGGCGGCACGGTCCCGGCGCGGCTTTCCGCAGGCACGGACGAAGGGGCAGGGCGCGGCACCGGTCCCGCCCACGCGACCGCACGGCCCCTCCCACGCGACCGCAGGGCCGGTGCACCCGGCCCAGGAGGCACACCATGACCGCTGACCGAGAAGTACGGGGACCGCGCGCCCCGGGCATCGCCGACCAGACGGTCGTGGTGATCGGGGCGAGCGCCGGCATCGGACGGGAGACGGCCCGGCAGGTGCGCGCCGGCGGCGGACGCCTGGTCCTGGTCGGCCGGAACCCGGAACGCCTGGAGGAGGCCGCGCTCGAACTCCAGCCGGTCGGCACCGCGGCGTTCGACGCGAGCGACACCGTCCGCCTCGCGGAGTTCTTCGAGAACCTGCCGGGACCGGTCGACCACATCCTGCTCACCGCGGGAAGCCCCGCCTACATGCCCCTGGACGACATGGAGGTGGACCGGGCGAGCCGCGCGTTCGCCCAGCGTCTGTCCATGACCCTCGGCGTCGCCCTCGGCAGCCGGGACAAGGTGCGGCCCGGCGGCACCCTGATCTTCATCGGCGGCACGGGCGGCCGACGCCCCGGTCCCGGTATGTCGATCGTGAGCGCCATGACCGCGGCCCTGCCCGCCCTCACCGCCAACCTGGCCCTCGAACTCGCACCGATCCGGGCGAACCTCATCGCCCCCGGATTCGTCGACACCCCCCTGTCCGCCGCGCTGCTCGGCGACCGGCTCGAAGAACGCCGGGAGGAACTGCGCCGGACCCTTCCCATCCGCCGGGTCGTGGGCCCCGAGGACGTGGCGGCGCTCGCCGTCCACATCATGGTCAACGAAGCACTCACCGGGGCGACGTTCGACGTGGACGGCGGCCAGCAGCTCGTGGCCCCTTGACCGGGCGCTGCGGCCGGACCGTTCCGCCGGTACGAGGGGCGGCGTCGCACAACAGCGCCAGGTACAGTGCGGAGATCAGCAGATCCCAGGGTGAGGGCCCCCGCACGTGTTGACCCAGACCACCACCAGGGTCCTCGAACCGAGTGACCTGGACGCCGCGCTCGCCGTCCTCGGCCGCGAGCCGGTGGCGAACGCCTTCGTCACCTCCCGAGTACAGGTCGCCGGGCTCGACCCGTGGCGGCTCGGCGGCGAGATGTGGGGCTGGTACGAGGACGGCATGCTCCAGTCCCTGTGCTACGCGGGCGCCAACCTCGTGCCGATCTGCGCCACCCCGCGCGCCGTGCGCGGCTTCGCCGACCGGGCCCGCAGAAGCGGCCGCCGCTGCTCCTCGATCGTCGGACCCGCCGAGTCCACCGCCCAGCTGTGGCGGCTGCTCGAACCGAGCTGGGGTCCCGCCCGAGAGATCCGCGCCCACCAGCCGCTGATGGTGACCGACCGGCTGCCCGCCGGCATCACCCCGGATCCGTACGTCCGTCGCATCCGCAAGGACGAGATGGAGACGATCATGCCGGCCTGCGTCGCCATGTTCACCGAGGAGGTCGGCGTCTCGCCGCTGGCCGGCGACGGCGGCCTGCTCTACCAGGCCCGGGTGGCCGAGCTCGTCGGCTCCGGCCGCTCCTTCGCCCGTCTCGACCGGGACGGCAACGTCGTCTTCAAGGCGGAGATCGGCGCCGCGACCACCGAGGCCTGCCAGATCCAGGGGGTGTGGGTGGCTCCCGAATACCGCGGCCGGGGCATCGCGGCTCCCGGCATGGCGGCCGTCCTGCGCTACGCCCTCGCCGATGTCGCCCCGGTCGTCAGCCTCTACGTCAACGACTTCAACACCGCGGCGCGGGCGACGTACCGGCGCGTGGGGTTCCAGGAGACCGGCGCGTTCATGAGCGTCCTGTTCTGACGCCCGGTGAGGGCCCGTCGGCACCTCACGCGTCACACGGTCCGCCAGGTAGTCTCCCGGCATGCTGCGCTTTCCCGGTCACGGCCACCGCCAGTCCGACGACGTGGTCATCGGCCCGCTGGATCTCGCCGCGCGCGTCGACGAGGCACTCGCCGTGCAGGCGCTCGCCTTCGGGCTCGGCGCCGACGAGATCGCCGTGCGGCGCCAGATCGTGCTGCGCCACCTCACCCATCCGGGAGCACGCGCGCTGGGCGCCACCACCGCCGACGGACGGCTCGTGGGCTTCGTCTACGGCATGCCCAACGACCGCGCGCACTGGTGGTCCACCGTCGTCGAACCGTATCTGCGCGCCCAGGGTCACGACGGCTGGCTCGACGACTCCTTCGTGATCACCGAACTGCACGTCCACCCCCGCTTCCAGAACCGGGGCGTGGGCCGCACCCTGATCACCTCGATCACGGACACGGCGACCGAACCCCGCTCGATCCTCTCCGCGATCGACATCGACAGCCCGGCCCGCGGCCTGTACCGCTCCCTCGGCTACGAGGACCTCGCCCGGCGGGTCCTGTTCCCCAGCGCGCCCAAGCCGTACGCCGTGATGGGCGCCCCTCTCCCGCTGCGACACCGCTAATGGATTTCCGGGGACGGCCGCTGCCCGGATAACCTCCAGGCATCACCCTTACGCAGCAGGAGTCGAGAACCATGGCCCAGGTCCAGCGCATGTCCCGTTTGATGGTCAAGACATTGCGTGACGACCCGGCGGACGCCGAGACGCTCAATCACAAGCTGCTCATGCGCGCCGGTTACGTGCGTCGCAACGCCGCGGGCATCTGGACCTGGCTGCCGCTGGGCAAGAAGGTCCTGGACAACATCTCCCGCGTAGTCCGCGAGGAGATGGACGCGATCGGCGCCCAGGAGGTCCTCCTCCCGGCCCTGCTGCCCAAGGAGCCCTACGAGGCCTCGGCCCGCTGGGAGGAGTACGGCGACCTGCTGTTCCGCCTCAAGGACCGCAAGGGCGCCGAGTACCTGCTCGGTCCCACGCACGAGGAGATCTTCACGCTGATCGTGAAGGACCAGGTGGCCTCGTACAAGGACCTGCCGGTCATGCTCTACCAGATCCAGACGAAGTACCGCGACGAGGCCCGTCCGCGCGCCGGTGTGCTGCGCGGCCGTGAGTTCCAGATGAAGGACTCGTACTCCTTCGACATCACGGACGAGGGCCTCGCCGAGTCCTACCGGCTGC
Source organism: Streptomyces sp. NPDC024698 (assembly GCF_055559015.1). NCBI lineage: Bacteria > Bacillati > Actinomycetota > Actinomycetes > Kitasatosporales > Streptomycetaceae > Streptomyces > Streptomyces sp. NPDC024698. The sequence continues at coordinate 3,783 of NZ_JBVHLK010000043.1, forward strand.
ACCGCGAGGCCTACCAGAAGATCTTCGCGCGTCTCGGCCTCGACTACCGCATCGTGTCCGCCGTCTCCGGCGCCATGGGCGGCTCGGCCTCCGAGGAGTTCCTCGCGCCCGCCCCCGCCGGTGAGGACACCTTCGTGGACTGCCCGGCCTGCGACTACGCCGCCAACACGGAGGCCGTGACCTTCAAGCTCACGCCCGTCTCGGAGGAGCACGGCGCGGTCGAGGAGCTGGACACCCCCGACACCCCGACCATCGAGACGCTCGCCGAGCACCTCGGTGTGCCCGCCTCCGCGACGCTGAAGAACCTGCTGGTCAAGATCGACGGCGAGATCGTGGCCGTGGGCGTCCCCGGCGACCGCGAGGTCGACCTCGGCAAGCTGGGCGAGCACCTCGCCCCGGCCGTCGTCGAGCTGGTCACGGCGGAGGACTTCGAGGGCCGCGCCGATCTCGTACGCGGCTACGTGGGCCCGCAGGGCCTGGAGAAGGTCCGCTACATCGCCGACCCGCGCGTGGCCCCCGGCACCGCCTGGATCACCGGCGCCAACAAGATCAACACGCATGCGAAGAACGTCGTGGCCGGCCGTGACTTCGAGGTCGACGACTACCTCGACGTCGTCGTGGTGGAAGAGGGCGACCCCTGCCCGAAGTGCGGGGCCGGCCTCAAGCTGGACCGCGCCATCGAGATCGGCCACATCTTCCAGCTCGGCCGCAAGTACGCCGACACCTTCGGCCTCGACGTGCTCGGACAGCAGGGCAAGCCGGTCCGCGTGACCATGGGCTCGTACGGCATCGGCGTCTCCCGCGCCGTCGCCGCGCTGGCCGAGCAGTCGGCGGATGAGCAGGGCCTGTGCTGGCCCAAGGAGATCGCTCCCGCCGATGTGCACGTGGTCGCGGCGGGCAAGGCCCTCCAGACCGAGCTGGCGCTCGACGTGTCCGAGAGGCTCGGCGCCGCCGGCGTCCGCGTCCTGGTCGACGACCGCGCGGGCGTCTCCCCGGGCGTGAAGTTCACCGACGCGGAGCTCATCGGCGTCCCGACGATCCTGGTCGCCGGCCGCCGCTCGGCCGAGGGCGTCGTGGAGCTGAAGGACCGTCGCACCGGTGAGCGCGAGGAACTGACCGTCGAAGAGGCGATCGCCCGCCTCACGGCGTAACCGACGACCTGGGCGGCGCCCCGACCCCTCAAGGGGGGTGCGAGGCGCCGTTCGGCTTTTCCGGGGTGCCGCGTTCCACTCGGCCGTTTCCAGGGATACGGGGCGAGGTTCGGCCCTCTCCCGGAGGCACGGGGTTCGCTCCGGCCGGGACGCGGCCCGGTTCCGCGGGACGCCGCGCGGCTTGCTCAGGAGCCGTCCGGAGCACGCCGCGGCCCAGCCCCTTCGGGTCTCCGCCCGGTCCTCCGCCCCGCGAGGCTCCGCCGGGGGCTTCTCGCGCGGGCCGTCCGGTGCACAGCGGATGGAGCACCACCGCGGGACCTGGCCGCCCGGTCCTCAGAGCCAGCCGGCGAACTCCAGGAGCAGTTCGGCGTCCTGGGGGCGGCCCACCCGGCCCGCACGGACGCCCGACTCGACGGCGCGGAACAGGGTCCAGCCGCGCAGCCGCGCCTGGTCCACGTCCAGGGACTCGGCGAGCCGCTTGATCCGCCGACGGGTGATCGACGCCCCCGAGGGCGACGCGATGAGGTCCTCCACCCGGTCGCGGACCAGCCGGGCCAGATCGAACGCGCACTCGCCGACCACCGGGTCGGGTCCCACGGCCAGCCAGGGCAGGCGCTCGGCGGCGAGCACCTTGCTCTGCCGGAACGTCCCGTGCAGCAGCCGTGCCTCCGGCGGCTCGGCCAGCAGTTCGTCGCGGGCCGCGAGGGCGGCGCCGACCAGATCACGGACCCCGGCTCCGCCCTCGCCCGCCGCCGTGGCCCGCATGGCCTCGGCCTGCCGCCCGGTCCGCTCCGCCACCGTCTCGAAGACGGAGTCCGCGGGCGGCTCGACCCACAGCCGCCGCAGCGTCCCCGCCGCCTCCAGCAGGGCCTTCGCCTCGGGCAGCGACCGCACGGAGACATCCGGGTGCAGCCGTTCCAGGAGCAGCACGCCATCGGTCGCGGAGACGCCGTCCGGGTCACCGGGTCCGAGCAGCCGGACCGCGCCACGGCCGTCCCAGTGGGCGAGCGCGGCCCGCTCGCTCTCCGGACGCGCCCGCCCGGGCGCCAGTTTGAGCACGGCGGGCGTCCCGTCGGCCCGTCGCACCAGGACGACCAGACTGCTGCGCCCGCCCGGCGCCTGCACCCGTTCCACCGTCAACTCGCGCGCGGCGACGGTCCGTCGGGCCAGCTCGGGCAGCCGCTCCAGCCACTCGTCGGCCGCGCCGGCGCTCTCCGGCCCGCTCCGGCGGGTCTCGCCGAGCGCCCGGAGGAGGCGCCTCGGCGGTTCGAAGGCCATGCGCGAGTCCATGCGCGAGAGGTTTCCTTCCAGGTCGCGTTACGTCGGCGAGGGTGCCGTGGGGGACGGGGTGGCCGCCCGCTCGGCGAGCCCAGGGAAGGCTACGCTCTCGCCGCTCCAGCGCACCGCGCGCACCGCGGCCTCGCGCAGCGCCCCGGCCGCCATGCGCCGCCGGTCGCCCGTGGAGGCGCGTACGAGGTCGGAGTACACGTCGGCCACCCGCTCCTCGAGCTCGGCCGCGAACCGTATGGCCGCGGCGGTGTCCGTCACCGGGAACGGCAGCATGTACGCGGCCGAAGCGGCCTCGGGAACGGCGCCCATGTCCTTCACCGCCCGCGTGAGTTCGTCCCGTCGCGCCCGGTGGCCGTCGTACGCCGACCGGGCGTCCGGCTGCCGGGCCGAGCCGATCCGGGCGCCCACGACGCCGTAGCCGTAGACGGCCGCGTGCTCGGCGCCCAGCGCGGCCTGGAGGGCCTTGAGCTCGGCTTCCTCGGTCCTGTTCCGCTTGCTCACTTCGCCGCCTTCGTCAGCAGGTACGCGTGGGCCGCGCCGGCCGCCGCCACGGAGGCGAGCAGCCGGGCGAGTTCGCCGGGCACGGTCACCAGGGCCTGGGTCCGTTCGTCCGCGAGCGCCAGCTCGGCGGAGGCGAGTGCGGCGAGCGCGTCCTTGGGACGGACCGCCACACCGGGGGAGGCCCCGGCCGAAGCCGAAGCCGAAGCCGAAGCCGAAGCCGAAGCCGAACTCGACGCGGGCGCCGACCCGGACGCCGGGACCGTGGCCGAATCCGTGGCCGACGCGGACGGCGATCCGGTCGGGGACGCGGACGTCGAAGCCGCTGCCGAGCCCGTCGGCGAGGCGGACCCCGAGGAGGACGCCGTCGCCCCCGCGCTTCCGCCCCCGAACACCGTCGCGTGCCGGACGACCTCGGCCCGCAGCGGGCCGAGCCGCTCCGCCAGCTGCGGATGCGCGGCCATCACCGCGGTGTAGCGGTCGGAGAGGCTCATGCTGTCGCGGGCCGCACGCGCGCGGGCCCGGTCAGCGGCCGAGGGGCTGCCGCCCGTCGTGTCGCCGGACGGCTCGGGAGCGGAACAGCCCGCGAGCGCGAAGGCACCCGCGGCGGCCGCGAGCAGGGTCCTTCGGCGCGGACCCGACGGGGTGCGCGACGGCAGGGGGAACGACACGGCAGACGTCCTCGGAGGGCTCGTACGAATGTATGGGCGAACTGCCCGTGATCACGGTACCCGCGCAGAGCCCGATCACGGCCCAGCGGCTCTCCTCCAACTGTCTCCGGCCCCGTTCGCCGCGGTCCCGCCGGGGTCCGCCGGTGCGGGCCCACCCGCTCGGTGGACGGCAACACCCTCCGCGACCGGATACCCTTTGAGCTGACACGCGACCAACCCACAACAGCACACGCGGCCGAGGAGTCACCCGGATGAGCACGACCCAGAGCGAGAGGCTTCGAGAACTCCTGGATCCGCTCGTGAGCTCCCAGGGCCTCGATCTCGAGGAGATCGAAGTGGAGTCCGTAGGCCGCAAGAGAGTGCTGCGCGTCGTCGTCGACTCGGACGAGGGCGCCGACCTGGACGCGATCGCCGATGTGAGCCGCGCGCTCTCGGCGAAGCTCGACGAGACCGATGTGATGGGTTCGGGTGAATACACCCTCGAGGTCGGAACCCCCGGTGCCGAGCGCGAGCTCAAGGAACACCGTCATTACGTACGCGCCACCGACCGCCTGGTGAAGTTCCAGCTGGCGGAGGACGGCGAACTGCTCGCGAGGATCCTGCGGGTCGAGGACGACGGTCTCGATGTCGAGGTGCCGGGTGTGAAGGGGCGCAAGCCCACCGCCAGGCGGCTCGCCTTCGAAGACGTCGTCAAGGCCCGCGTCCAGGTCGAGTTCAGCCGCAAGGACAAGAAGGAAGAGGAGGCGTAGCCGTGGACATCGACATGAGTGCCCTGCGGGGTCTGGTGCGGGAGAAGGAGATCTCCTTCGACCTGCTGGTCGAGGCGATCGAGTCGGCCCTCCTCATCGCCTACCACCGCACCGAGGGAAGCCGCCGGCGCGCGCGCGTGAAACTCGACCGGGAGACCGGTCATGTGACCGTGTGGGCGAAGGAGGACCCCGAGGACCTGGAGGAGGGGCAGGAGGCCCGCGAGTTCGACGACACCCCCTCGGGGTTCGGCCGGATCGCCGCCACCACCGCCAAGCAGGTCATCCTGCAACGCCTGCGGGACGCCGAGGACGACGCGACCCTCGGCGAGTACGCGGGCCGCGAGGGCGACATCGTCACCGGTGTGGTCCAGCAGGGCCGCGACCCGAAGAACGTGCTCGTCGACATCGGCAAGCTGGAGGCCATCCTGCCGGTGCAGGAGCAGGTGCCCGGTGAGAACTACGAGCACGGCCTGCGCCTGCGCTCGTACGTCGTACGGGTGGCCAAGGGTGTCCGCGGTCCGTCCGTGACCCTGTCCCGTACGCACCCCAACCTCGTGAAGAAGCTCTTCGCGCTGGAGGTGCCGGAGATCGCCGACGGTTCCGTCGAGATCGCCGCCATCGCCCGTGAGGCCGGCCACCGCACGAAGATCGCCGTCCGGTCCAACCGCAGCGGCCTGAACGCCAAGGGTGCCTGCATCGGCCCGATGGGCGGCCGGGTGCGCAACGTGATGGCCGAGCTGAACGGCGAGAAGATCGACATCGTCGACTGGTCGGACGATCCGGCGGACATGGTGGCCAACGCGCTCTCGCCGGCCCGGGTCTCCAAGGTGGAGGTCGTCGACCTCGCGGCCCGCTCCGCGCGCGTGACGGTCCCCGACTACCAGCTCTCGCTGGCGATCGGCAAGGAGGGCCAGAACGCCCGCCTCGCCGCGCGTCTCACGGGCTGGCGGATCGACATCCGTCCGGACACCGAGCAGCCCGACGGGCAGCGCGGGGAATAGACCGGGAATAGATCCGGCCCGCGCATCGCTTACATCACGACAACAACCGTTCGATTCTTGCCCCAAAGGGGTGAGGTCGGTACGGGGAGGTAGACTCAAGAGTGTCTGGCCGGACGCGAGCCCGCGCATGCCCTGAACGCACCTGTGTGGGGTGCCGGGAGCGAGCGGCCAAGAGAGACTTGCTGCGCATCGTGGCGGTCGAGGGTGAAAGTGTCCCCGATCATCGCGGTACGCTGCCTGGTCGGGGTGCGTACGTGCATCCCGTTCCGGTCTGTCTCGACCTGGCGGTCCGCCGCCGGGCGATCCCACGGGCGCTGCGCGCCCCGGGACCGCTCGACACCGTGGCGTTGCGCCTCTACGTCGAGCAGGCAACACCGTAAGAAGCGTCGTACGGAACCCCCGTGCGGCCCTGGTATTCCGCGAGTTGGAAGTAGGTCGAGATTGCGATGAGCACTCGATGAGCACGCGATGAGTACGCCCATGAAGTAGCGACGGTCCGGACGCAGACCCGGACCTAAAAGGAGCGAAGTGGCTAAGGTCCGGGTATACGAACTCGCCAAGGAGTTCGGCGTAGAGAGCAAGGTCGTCATGGCCAAGCTCCAAGAACTCGGTGAATTCGTCCGTTCGGCGTCCTCGACGATCGAGGCCCCCGTCGTACGCAAACTGACAGATGCCCTCCAGCAGGGCAACGGTGGCGGCAAGCCCGCCCCCCGCAAGGCTGCCCCGGCGAAGCCGGGCGCCCCCTCCCCGGCGCAGGCTGCCCGTCCGGCCGCCCCGCGCCCGCCGGCCCCGAAGCCGGCCGTGGCCGACAAGCCCGCGGCCGCTCCGGTGACCCCGGCGGCTTCGGGCCCCCGCCCGACTCCGGGTCCCAAGCCGGCTCCGAAGCCCGCTCCGGCGGCTCCGGCTCCGGTCGCGGCCGAGTTCACGGCGCCCCCGTCGGCGCCGGCCGCGCCGCAGACCCCCTCCTCGGCTCCCGCCGCGGGTGCCCGTCCGGGCGCCCCGCGTCCCGGTGGCCAGCAGGCCCCGCGTCCCGGTGCCCGTCCGGCCGGTGGCCCCGGCCAGGGCGGTCAGGGCCGTGGTGACCGTCCCGAGCGCGGCGACCGTCAGGGCGCCCCGCGTCCCGGCGGCCAGGCCCCGCGTCCGGGTGGTGCCCGTCCCGCGGGTCCCCGTCCGGGCAACAACCCGTTCACCTCTGGTGGCTCGACCGGCATGGCGCGCCCGCAGGCGCCCCGTCCGGGCGGTGCCCCGCGTCCCGGTGGCGCCGGTGCCCCCGGTGGCCCGCGCCCGCAGGGTGCAGGCGGCCAGGACCGTGCTCCCCGTCCCCAGGGCGGTCCCGGCGGCGCTCCGCGTCCGCAGGGCGGTCCGGGCGGTGCCCGTCCGACTCCGGGCGGCATGCCCCGTCCGCAGGGTGGCGCTCCGCGTCCCGGCGGCGCTCCGGGCGGTAACCGTCCGAACCCCGGCATGATGCCTCAGCGTCCTGCCGCGGGCAGCCCGCGTCCCGGCGGCGGCCCCGGTGGCCGTGGTCCGGGTGCAGGCGGCGGTCGTCCCGGCGGTCCCGGTGGCGGTCGTCCCGGCGGCGGCTTCGCCGGTCGTCCGGCCGGTCCCGGTGGCGGCGGTGGCGGTTTCGCCGGTCGTCCCGGTGGTCCCGGTGGCGGTGGCGGCGGTTTCGCCGGCCGTCCGGGTGGTCCCGGCGGTGGCGGCGGCGGTCGTCCCGGCTTCGGCGGTCGTCCGGGTGGTCCCGGTGGCCGTGGTGGCACACAGGGTGCGTTCGGCCGTCCCGGCGGTCCGGCGCGTCGTGGTCGCAAGTCGAAGCGGCAGAGGCGCCAGGAGTACGAGGCCATGCAGGCCCCGTCGGTCGGCGGCGTGATGCTGCCTCGCGGCAACGGACAGTCCGTCCGCCTGTCGCGCGGTGCGTCCCTCACCGACTTCGCCGAGAAGATCGGCGCCAACCCGGCGTCGCTCGTCGGCGTGATGATGAACCTCGGCGAGATGGTCACTGCCACGCAGTCCGTCTCCGACGAGACGCTGAAGCTCCTCGCGGACGAGATGAACTTCGTCCTCGAGATCGTCAGCCCCGAGGAGGAGGACCGCGAGCTGCTCGAGTCCTTCGACATCGAGTTCGGCGAGGACGAGGGCGACGAGGACGACCTCGTGGTCCGTCCGCCGGTCGTGACCGTCATGGGTCACGTCGACCACGGTAAGACCCGCCTTCTCGACACCATCCGCAAGACGAACGTCGTCGCGGGCGAGGCCGGCGGTATCACGCAGCACATCGGTGCGTACCAGGTCGCGACCGAGGTCAACGGTGAAGAGCGCAGGATCACCTTCATCGACACCCCCGGTCACGAGGCGTTCACCGCCATGCGTGCCCGTGGTGCCAAGTCGACCGACATCGCGATCCTCGTGGTGGCGGCCAACGACGGTGTGATGCCCCAGACGATCGAGGCGCTGAACCATGCCAAGGCGGCCGACGTGCCGATCGTGGTCGCGGTCAACAAGATCGACGTCGAGGGCGCGGACCCGACCAAGGTGCGCGGTCAGCTCACCGAGTTCGGTCTGGTGGCCGAGGAGTACGGCGGCGACACGATGTTCGTCGACATCTCCGCCAAGCAGGGCCTCAACATCGAGAGCCTGCTGGAGGCCGTGGTCCTGACCGCGGACGCCTCGCTCGACCTGCGGGCCAACCCGGAGCAGGACGCGCAGGGTATTGCGATCGAGTCCCACCTCGACCGCGGCCGCGGTGCCGTTTCGACGGTCCTGGTCCAGCGCGGCACGCTGCGCATCGGCGACACCATGGTGGTCGGCGACGCGTACGGCCGTGTCCGGGCGATGCTCGACGACAACGGCAACAACGTCGAGGAAGCGGGTCCGTCGACCCCCGTCCTGGTCCTGGGTCTCACCAACGTCCCGGGTGCCGGCGACAACTTCCTCGTCGTCGACGAGGACCGCACGGCGCGTCAGATCGCCGAGAAGCGGGCGGCGCGCGAGCGCAACGCCAACTTCGCCCGCCGGGGTGTCCGGTTCTCCCTGGAGAACCTGGACGAGGCCCTCAAGGCCGGTCTGGTGCAGGAACTCAACCTCATCATCAAGGGCGACGCGTCCGGTTCGGTGGAGGCTCTCGAGTCCTCCCTGCTCCAGCTCGACGTCGGCGACGAGGTCGACATCCGTGTCCTGCACCGCGGTGTGGGTGCGGTCACCGAGTCCGACATCAACCTGGCGACCGGCTCCGACGCCATCGTCATCGGCTTCAACGTCCGCGCTGCGGGCCGCGCGGCGCAGATGGCGGAGCGCGAGGGCGTCGACGTCCGGTACTACTCGGTGATCTACCAGGCCATCGAGGAGATCGAGGCGGCCCTGAAGGGCATGCTGAAGCCGGAGTACGAGGAGGTCGAGCTCGGCACGGCGGAGATCCGCGAGGTCTTCAAGTCGTCCAAGCTGGGCAACATCGCCGGTGTCCTGGTCCGTTCGGGCGAGGTCAAGCGCAACACCAAGGCGCGCCTCATCCGCGACGGCAAGGTCATCGCGGAGAGCCTCAACATCTCCGGGCTGCGTCGCTTCAAGGACGACGTCACCGAGATCCGCGAAGGGTTCGAGGGCGGTATCAACCTCGGCAACTTCAACGACATCAAGGTCGACGACGTCATCGCGACGTACGAGATGCGCGAGAAGCCGCGCTCGTAAAGCGGTTGTGTGAGCTGGCCGACGGTGAGAAGTCACCGTCGGCCAGCTTGCCGTTTGCCTGCTTGCGCAGTTCCCCGCGCCCCGTCAGGGACGCGGGGAACTGCGCGACAAGCCCCCCACCGGTCCGCGGGGCGAAAACCCCCGCGAGCATCCCAGCCGTTCGTTGTACGGTTCTGATGTCCCTGCCAAGCACTGGCAGGCCGTCTACCCCGTACCGGCGGGACATCCGGTTACACATGTATGTGGGGACGCTGTCCTTCGATCTGCTCCTCGGCGATGTTCACTCGCTCAAGGAGAAACGCTCTCTCGTCCGGCCGATCGTCGCCGAACTCCAGCGGAAGTACGCGGTGAGTGCCGCCGAGACGGGCAACCAGGACCTTCATCGCAGGGCCGAGATCGGCCTGGCGGTGGTCTCCGGGGACACCACGCACCTGACCGACGTACTGGACCGGTGCGAACGGCTGGTCGCTGCGCGACCGGAGGTGGAACTGCTGTCGGTACGACGCAGACTCCACAACGACGAAGACTGACGAAGACCGACGCAACACGCAAGGCGAAGAAGGAGACGGACCAGTGGCCGACAACGCGCGGGCGAAGAGGCTGGCGGACCTCATCCGAGAGGTGGTGGCCAAGAAGCTACAGCGCGGGATCAAGGACCCGCGGCTCGGCACTCACGTCACCATCACGGACACCCGGGTCACCGGGGACCTCCGGGAGGCCACCGTCTTCTACACGGTGTACGGGGACGACGAGCAGCGTGCCGAGGCGGCCGCGGGCCTGGAGAGCGCCAAGGGTGTGCTCCGCTCGGCCGTCGGCGCGGCGGCGGGCGTGAAGTTCACGCCGACGCTGACGTTCGTCGCGGACGCCCTGCCGGACACCGCCAAGACCATCGAGGACCTCCTCGACAAGGCACGGGCCTCGGACGAGAAGGTGCGCGAGGTCTCGGCCGGCGCGTCCTTCGCGGGCGACGCGGACCCGTACAAGAAGCCGGGCGAGGACGACGAGGACGACGACGAGGACGACGAGGGCGACTCGGCTCGATGACGCAGAAGACCAAAACGCCCGACGGGCTTGTCATCGTGGACAAGCCGTCGGGCTTCACCTCGCACGACGTGGTCGCCAAGATGCGCGGCATCGCCCGGACACGCCGGGTGGGCCACGCGGGCACCCTCGACCCCATGGCGACGGGTGTGCTCGTCCTCGGTGTCGAGAAGGCCACCAAGCTTCTCGGGCACCTCGCGCTCACCGAGAAGGAGTACCTCGGCACGATCCGGCTCGGCCAGAACACGCTGACCGACGACGCCGAGGGCGACATCACGTCCTCGACGGACGCCTCCGGTGTGAAGCGCGACGCGATCGACGCCGGGGTGGCCAAGCTGACCGGCGCCATCATGCAGGTGCCGTCCAAGGTCAGCGCCATCAAGATCGACGGCGTGCGCTCGTACAAGCGGGCGCGCGAGGGCGAGGAGTTCGAGATCCCGGCCCGCCCGGTGACCGTCTCCTCGTTCGCCGTGTACGACATCCGTGACGCGGTCGCCGAGGACGGCACCCCGGTGCTCGACCTGGTCGTCTCCGTCGTCTGCTCGTCGGGCACGTACATCCGGGCGATCGCCCGCGACCTCGGCGCGGACCTCGGCGTCGGCGGTCACCTCACCGCCCTGCGCCGCACCCGCGTCGGCCCGTACAAGCTGGACTCCGCGCGCACCCTCGACCAGCTCCAGGAGGAGCTGACGGTGATGCCGATCGCGGAGGCGGCCGCGGCCGCGTTCCCGCGCTGGGACGTGGACTCCAAGCGGGCCCGGCTGCTGCTCAACGGCGTCCGGCTGGAGATGCCCGACGAGTACGCGGGCAAGGGCACCGTCGCGGTCTTCGACCCCGAGGGCCAGTTCCTCGCGCTGGTCGAGGAGCAGAAGGGCAAGGCCAAGAGCCTGGCCGTCTTCGCCTGAGCGGCGCGCGCCCCGCGGGGCGCACGGCCGGGCGGACTTCGCCCGTGGAGCGGCGGTCACGGGGTCTCGTGCCCGCCGCTCGACGGTCCCCCCTCGGTTCCCCCACCCAAGGGTCTATCCATCCGAACTGCCCGATTCACCCCATCGGGCGGGCGCTCGGAGTGAACCGGGGGAGCGGACGGGGGCGCGTTTCCCTCATGATCTGTCCCGCTGATCAACTCGGCCCTACCGTCGGACGCAGGAGCACGGCGGGGAGGTTCGGGTATGGCGGGGCGAGGCCCGCGGACCGGGTACGAAGAGGCGGCCGACGGCGCCGGACGGACCGGCCACGACGCGGCGGACGGCGCCGGACGGACGGGGGACGACGCCCTCGTACGGGTCTGTGACCCGGCCGGCCGTCCACGCGGCACGGGTTTCGCCGCCGACCACCACGGCACCGTGATCACCAGCCACGAGGCCGTCGACGGACTGACCCGAATCGTCCTGCACGCCCCCGGCGGCCCTGCCCGCGTGCTGGGCGCCGACGCCGTCACACCCCTGCCCGCCCTCGGTCTGGCGCTCGTGCGCACCGAAGGCCTCGGCCTGGTTCCGCTCCCCGTCACCGTGCGGGACCGCGTCGCGACCGGCACGTACGTCAGACTCGCCGCGGGCGGCTGGCGCGAGGCGCGCGTGCTGGACACCTCCACCGTGACGTACGCGACCGGCGGCGGTACCCATCTCCTGCGCGACGCACTGGAGTTGGCGATCGGCACGGCGGGCGCGGACGCGCTCAGGCCGGGCGGCGGAGCATCCGGCGGACCGGTCCTCGACGCCCGCACCGGTGCCGTCGTGGCGGTCGTCGGCACCACCCTGGCCCGCAGCACCTCCGAGGAGGCCCCGGAGGCCCCGCGCGCGGCCGGCCTCGCCGTCCCCCTGCGGGGCGCCTCGGAGTCGCTCGCCGCGCTGCTGGCCCGCAACGCGGCCACCGTCCCCGCGTACGGCGCCGATCTCAACCTCGCCGCCGCCCTGGAGCTCACGGCGACCTCGGTGGGCTCGGACGGACCCCGTCCACCGGTCCCGTCCGGGGCTGCCCGACCGTACCCCGGAATCGTCGAACGGGCGGCTGCCGTCCGGGAGTTCGCGGCCTTCGAGAACGGCGGGGCCCTCGTCCTCGGCCTCGTCGGCCCGCCCGGCAGCGGCCGTACGACCGAACTTGCCGCCCTCGCCTCCCGCCGTCTGTGGGGCCGCGCACCGGCCCCCACCCTGTGGCTGCGCGGTGCCGACCTCCGCGCGGACGACGTCTCGGTCGCGGACGCGGCGACGCGCGCCCTGGAACGCGCCGGACGGATCGTGGCCGCATCCCGGCGCGAGCACGCGGAGTCGGGGGCGACGGCCGCGCGGCGCTCCCCGGCCGGGACGAGCGTCCTGCCTCCCGAGGGATACGGAGGCGAACTCGGCGACATCGCCCCGGACCGCCTGGCCGATCCCGCCCGCGCCGCCGGCCGTCCCCTCCTGCTCCTCCTGGACGGCCCCGAGGAGATGCCCCCCGAACTGGCCCACCGCCTCCGCTCCTGGACCGAGGCGACGACCGCGTGGCTGACGGAGACCGGCACCCGCCTGGTGATCGCCTGCCGCGCGGAGTTCTGGGAAGGCGCGGGCGCGGAATTCCCGGCCCACCTGCTGCACCGCCCGCCGCCGTCCTCGGACGCCCCGTGGACACCGGACCCGGACGGGCGGCCCGCCCCTGCCCTGCCATCCTGCGTGCCGCTCGGCGATCTGGGCGAGGACGAGGGGCGGCGGGCCCGGTCCGGAAGCGGGATTCCGGAAGGGGTCCTCGCCCCGGGCGACGCCCGCCATCCGCTGGTGCTCCGGCTGTTCTCCGAGCTGCTGGCCGCGCCCGTGGACGTGCCGTCGGCGCCTGCCACGGCACAGGGTGCCGCCCACCTCGACCGCGACGACGTGTTCGCCGCCCACCTCGACCTGATGTGCCTGCGCGTCGCGGTCCGGCTGGCCGGCGCGAACGGACTGCGCGGCACCGCCGTGCGCCGGCTCGCCGCCCGGGTCTCCGGCCAGGTCCACGAAGCCGCCCGGCGCTGCCTGGGTCCAGGACAGGGCCGACTGGACCGGGCCTCCTTCGAGAGCGTCTTCCCCTGGGGACCGGCCGGAGGACGCCTCGCGGGCATCACCGGCTGGGCGTCCGCCGTCCTCGCCGAAGGACTCCTCGTCCCCGCGGGCGACGGCTACCGCTTCGCCCACGAGGAGCTCGCCGACTGGATCCAGGGCTCCCATCTCGACCTGGACGCCGCGCTGGAGAGCCTGATCCACCGCGGACGCGTGACTCCGGGTCCCGGCACCGGCGTCGGTTCCGGTTCCGGCACCGGCGTCGGTTCCAGCTCCCGTTCCGGGCGTACGGAGACCATGGCGCCCGGCCGACGGCACGCCCGGCGTGACCGGTTCACCGCGCCCGGTGCGGGAGCCGGTGATTCCGGCGCTTTTGCGCTCGGTGTGGACCCTGCGCCCGGTGTGGACCCCGGACCCGGCCGTCGGCACGCCCGGCGTGACCGGTCCACCCCGACCGGCGCCAGAGCCGGTGATCACGGCACCCTCGGCCCCGCCACGGACCCCGTTCCCGTGCCCCGGCACCGGATCGGACCCGTCGTCGAGACGCTGCTCCTGTCGGCCCGGCACCAGGGCACCGCCGAACCGGCCCGTCGCCTCACGGACCTCGTCCACGCGATCGACGAACTGCTCCCCGGGGCGCCGGACCCGCACACCTCCCCGCACGGCGCTGCCCCCGGCATCCGGCAGGCCGCCCCGCAGGGCGACTCCCTCTGGTGGGCCACCCGCCTCCTGACCACCGTCCTGCTCCGCGTGCCCGACGCCACCCCGTACACCGGCGCGCTGCGGCTGCTCACCGAGCGGATCGTGGCCTGGCGCCGGCAGGGCAGGCCCGTACCGGAGGAGCTCGGCCCCGCGTTCTGGGTCGCGCTGCCCGTCCCCGACACGGAACGCTTCGATCTGCTCCGACGCCTGGTGGTGGCCGACCCTCGCCGGACCCCGGCCGCCGCGCCCGCGCACCCGGGCGAGGCCCCCGCCGCCCCGCGCCACCTCGACACGGTCTCCCGCCTCCTCGCCGCCGACCCCATCGCCGTACACCGGCACCTCACCCGCTGGTTCGACGACGAGCGCCCCCTGCCCGCGACGCCGAACGCGACCGTGGCGACGGCCGCGCAGGCACTGCTCTACGCGCACCGGCGGCGCGCCCCGGACGATCTGACCGAGGCCCTGATGGCGGGCGCGCATCCGCGGGGCGACGAACTGCTGGCCGTGCTCGCCGAGGAGGAGCCCTCGGCCGTGTGCCGGGCGGTCGACCGGTGGGCCCGGGACGAACGGCCCGCGCGACGCGCGGCGGCCATCGCCCACGCGCTCCGGGCGGCACCGTTCGCGCCCACCCCGGCCGACCGGGAGCTGCTGCGGCGGGCCGCCCTCGCCCTGCTCGCCCGCCCCGCCGACCACACCCTGCACGGCGCAGCGCTCGGCGTCCTCGTACGGGATCCGCTCACGCGTGCCCGCTGGCTGCCGCAGGCCCTGGAACGCTTCGCGGCCGGCGACCCCCGGTTGCCGCCCGGCGCGCCGGCCGCCGCGCTCACCACCGACCCGGAGCCCGTGCTCGCCGCGTTCCGCGACCGGCTGCTGCGGCTCGGCCCCGACACCGCCGAACTGCTGAGCGCCCTCGCCGACGTCACCACGCCCGCGCTGGCCCGCCCGGTCGCGGCCCTGGTGCGGGAGACCGTGGAGCTGTGCCCTGCGGCCGCCGCCTGCACGGCCGCGGACGTGGACCGGCGCATCGACCACGGGAACGCCTCCCCGGAGGTGCTGTTCCCCCTGGTCAGCGGTCTGCTGGAGATCTGCGGCAGATCGGTGCGGGGCGCGCTCGCCCAGGTCCTCGCGGCACCGGGCGAACAGGCGTCGGCCCCGCTGCGGCGCGAACTGCTCGATCTGCTGCTGGCGCACGAGCGGGATCCGGTCGTTCTCGACACGGTGCTGAAGGCCGCCGGCGACGGCCTCGACCGCAGGGGAGAGGCGCCCACCCGCGAACTCGTGCACCGCGTCGGACTCCTCCTCGTCCGCACACCGGCCGGGGCCACCGCGTTCGACCGCGGCCTGGCCGACCTGGCGCGGTACGTCCCGGGCTTCGCCGCCCTGGTGGCCCGCTGGGTGACCGGCGAACCCCGGACCTGGTCCGGCCTCGTCGGCCCCGGCACCCGCCACCTGATCGAGAGCCTGGCCGGGGTGAGGGCCCCCGTCTGAACCACGCCCGCGCCCCGTGGCGCTGAGTGATCGGTCACAGCCCGATGCCGATGCAAGCCGAGAGCGCACGGCATGGCACCCTTAGAGCTGCGAATAAGGCAATCACGGACACGGGTTCGACAAGGAGCGGTCACAGTGCAGCGCTGGCGTGGCTTGGAGGACATCCCCGAGGACTGGGGGCGCAGCGTCGTCACCATCGGTTCCTACGACGGGGTGCACCGCGGACACCAGCTGATCATCCGGCATACCGTGGACCGCGCCCGTGAACGGGGCGTCCCCTCCGTCGTGGTCACCTTCGATCCGCACCCCAGCGAGGTGGTCCGCCCCGGCAGCCACCCCCCGCTGCTCGCCCCGCACCACCGCCGCGCCGAACTGATGGCCGAACTCGGCGTCGACGCCCTGCTGATCCTGCCGTTCACCACCGAGTTCTCGAAGCTGTCGCCCGCCGACTTCGTCGTCAAGGTGCTGGTCGACAAGCTGCACGCCAAGGCGGTCGTCGAGGGCCCCAACTTCCGCTTCGGCCACAAGGCCGCTGGCAACGTCGACTTCCTGCGCGAGCAGGGCGAGACGTACGACTTCGAGGTCGAGGTCGTCGACCTGTTCGTGTCCGGCGAGGCCGGCGGCGGCGAGCCGTTCTCCTCGACCCTCACGCGGCGGCTCGTCGCCGAGGGCGATGTCGAGGGCGCGCGCGAGATCCTCGGCAGGCCGCACCGCGTCGAGGGCGTCGTCGTCCGCGGCGCCCAGCGCGGCCGCGAGCTCGGTTTCCCCACGGCGAACGTCGAGACCCTCCCGCACACCGCGATCCCCGCCGACGGCGTCTACGCCGGCTGGCTGCACGCCCAGGGCGAGATCATGCCCGCCGCCATCTCCGTAGGTACGAACCCGCAGTTCGACGGTACCGAGCGCACGGTGGAGGCGTACGCCATCGACCGCGTTGGCCTCGACCTCTACGGTCTGCACGTCGCCGTCGACTTCCTCGCCTTCGTCCGCGGCCAGGCCCGGTTCGACTCCATCGAAGCCCTGCTCGTGGCGATCGGCGACGACGTGAAGCGCTCGCGGGAACTGATCGAGGCGTACGACGCGGACTAGGTGTATTGATCACGAGCGTTGTTGACACTGGCGGGTCTTGAACATGGCGAAGACCTCCGATGTGGTGGAGCTGTCTAGGACTGCACCGCAC
>NZ_JBVHLK010000044.1:0-18849 GCF_055559015.1 Streptomyces sp. NPDC024698
CAGTCGCCCCGGCCGAGCGGCCGGCACCACGGGCAACTCCGGTCGGCGGGTTCCAGGACCCGCCGGCCGGAGCCGGCCGGCGGTCAGGTCGCCCTTGGGCCAGACATCACGCCCCCTCGGATCCGAGTACCGAGTACTCACTCCAGGCAGCCGGCCCCCACATACGTTCCAGGTATCCGAACAACCGCACACAAGCGGGCAATGCACCGAACAGACATAGGAGCAGCCGTGACGGACACTGCCGAAGCCGGAGTCGTCTACGCCAAGACGGGCAGCTACAACCACAACGAGATCGTCGTGACCGACAACGACGCCACGAACGCCGATCCGAGCGTCGCCGCTGGATCCATGAACCACAACGAGATCGTGGTCGTCGGCTGATTCTGCTCGCGCGGAAGGGGTGCCCCGGCCGGTGCTTCCCACCTGCATCCGACCGCAGCACCCCCTTGCCCCGCCAGGCTTCGAGGTCCTGGAGGAGGCCAAGGAACAGGCGGTTCCGCTGTTGCAGCGGGACCGCCTGATTGCTGGGTTGAGCACCGCTTGCTCAGCCGGACGGCGGGGACGGCGGCCTAGCGTCGGAGTCTCCGCAAATCGGCGGATACCGAAAGGAGTCTTCTCATGAAGACCGGGTCGTTCAACCACAACGAGATCGTCGTCGAGAGCAGCGCGCGTGCTTCCGGGCCGGCGCCGAAGGGTGCCGAGGCGGCTGTGCCGCGTCGTGCCGGAGCGATCGGCGGCAATCACAACGAGATCGTGCTGCACCACGCCCCGCACGACGAGGCCGGCGAGTAACAGGAATGGGCAGCCTCGGAACGCAGGTTGAGGGAGGGACTCCGCTCGGGATCAGGGTGTCGGCCTTGGGTTTTCCGCCCATCGCCCTGGTGGTGCTTTTCGGGGAGTTCCTCTCCAGCGTCGGTTCCGGGGCGACATTCCCCTATCTGGTCGTCTACCTCCACGATCTCTGCGGCTTGTCCGGCGGTCAGGTCGGAGCGGTTCTCGTGGTCCGCGCGCTGGCCGCCGTCGCCGGGGCCGTGGCGGGAGGCGCCCTCAGTGACCGGTACGGGGCGATCCGTACCGTCGTAGGGACGGCCGCAGCCGCTGCTGTCGCCGCGGCTGTCATGGGCGGTGTACACGGGAGCGTCGTGCTGCCCGTGGTGGTGGCGGCCGTCGTCGGTACGGGCGCGGGAGCAGCGCTCGTCCCCGCACTGGACGCGTTGCTGGCCCGGTCGGTGCCCGAAAGCGCTCGGGAGAAGGCGTTCTCCTGGCGCAACACGGTCGTGACCACTGGAGCGATGCTCGGTGTCGCCGGCGCGGCCGCCGCGCTCGGCCTCTTCGGAGTCGGTTCAGGACTGCGCTGGGTGTACGTGCTCGACGCGGCCTCGTTCGTCGTGCTGGCCGTGCTGGTGAGCAGGGTGGCCCGGCGCCGTGGGAACAGTTCAGACGTGGCCGCGGCCCACGGCGCGGCCGATGGCCCTCGGGCCGGGGACGGTCTCGGGTCTTCGGGCAAGGGCTACACGGCAGTTGCCCGCGACCCGGCCATGCGTGGTGTGTTCGCCTTCGTGCTGCTGGTGGTCGCGGCCGGGTTCGCTCAGCTTCAGATCGGGCTGCCGGCGCTGTCGGTGCTGACCGGTGATGTCGATGGCCTCGGGTGGGTGTTCACCGCGAACATGCTCGTCGTCGCGCTTGCCCAGGTACCCGCCCAACGTCTTCTGGCCCGGTTTCCCCGACCGGTCGTTCTCGCGGGGGGAGCCCTCCTCATGGCCGGAGCCTGGGTGATCGTCGCCATGGACCCAGCTCCGGGTACCGGCAGCCTGCTGGTGGCGGCCGTGGTGTTCGCCCTCGGGGAGGTCGCCTACATGCCGGTCGTCGCCGCGCTCGTCAACGACCTGGCTCCCCCTGGGCTGGCCGGACGCTACAACGGAGCCCACACGCTGGCGTGGACGGGGGGCTTCGCGATCGGCGCCGGCGCCGCCGGATCGCTGCTGGGGGCCGGCTCCGTACGCCTGTTCTTCGCCGTCTCGGCCGCTGTTCTGGGCGCGAGCGCGCTGGTCGCGCTGGGCCTTGTCCGCATTCTTCCCAAGGGGTCTACAGATGAACGGTCATGAACGTGTTCCGGCGTTGCAGAGGGTCATCACCCAGGCCGAGCGCGCGTTGGAGGCGGGCCTGGCGCAGGAAGCGGAGAAGCTGTTGCGGGAGGCGCTCGCGAGAACCGGGCACTCGGCGCGTGCAACGCGAACCGGGCTCCTTGATGTGCAGGACTTCGAGGTACGCGGCATGCTGGCTGCCGCATGGCGCATGCAGGGCAAGTACCGGAACGCCGAGCGGCTGCTGTCGCTGACCCTCGCCTCGGCAGAGCATGCCACCGGTCCTTCGTCACTCACCGTGGCGTGGCTGTGCAACGAGTGGGGAGTCCTGGGCAAATACACCGGGGACTTCGAGGCCGCCGAGAGGCGCTACCTGCGGGCGCTGGAGATCTACGAAGAAGTGTTCGGGCCGGAACACGGCACTGTGGCCATGATGTGCCACAACCTGGGAGGGCTCGCCCATGCGCGCGGTGACGCGCGGGGCGGGGAGCCGTGGGCCGCCCGCTCGGTGCGGATCCGTACTCGGCTCCACGGGCCGGACCACGTTCTGACGGCCCTCGACGCGGCGGCCTGGGCCGCTCTGCTGGAAGGGTGCGGGCGTCTTGAGGAGGCCGAGCAGCGTCTGCGCCAGGCACTCGTCGTGTTTCAGGATGTCTTCGGCCCCGACAGCTACGACGTGGCCGTGACCCTGCACAATCTCGCTGCCATCCAGCACCGCCGCGGCGAACTCGGCACGGCCGGCTCGTCCTACACCGATGCCCTGAGCCTCAAGGAGCAACTGCTGGGCACGGACCATCCCGACCTGGCACCGACTCTGGTGAACCTGGCGGCAGTCAATGAGGCCCAGGGCGACCTCAGCCGTTCACGGGCGCTGTACGCGCGTGTCGTCGAGCTTCTGCATCGCAGGGTCCACGCGACGCACCCCACTCTGAACACGGCCCGAGGAGCACTCAACCGGCTTGCTGTCCGCAGTGGTTGAGGTCGCGGATGATTCGGGCCGTTGGGCCAGTCGTCTACCTGGTGGTTCCGTTCAGGTACTGGCAGGCGTGCAGAAGGCCGTGCCGGGCGTGCATGAGGTGGGATGAGATGCCGGTTCCGCCGTCGGAGCCTGCGGCGTGTGCGGCTGCCGCGGCGGTTCGGCCGACGAGGTCGCGTACGGCTTCCACGAGGTGCGGGACCCAGAGCAGGTAGAGCTCTCTGTCCACGGCGGAGCCGGGATGGACCTGGGTCCGGTGCCGGGCGTGCACCAGCCATCGGTGTGCTGGAAGGCCGCCCGAGATGGGTCGTAGGTGCTGCTGGACAGAGCCTGCCATCTGCGTCTGCCACAGGCGGGCCTGCCACCCTTGGAATTCTTTCACGTCCTCGTGGAAGGTCAGGAGACCGTCGATGAGGATGCCGGCCCATCTGCGCAGATCGTCGGTCTGGGCCGGTTTGCGGTCGGGTGTCTCGGTTGCTTGGCGGGCCGTCCACCACAGTTGGCTGGGGGCGGCTTCCGCTGCCTGGCACCGTGTGCCGGTGGCGGCGGCGCGGCATCTGAGTGCGCTGGCGGACAGGGGGTTCGAGGGAGTTGTCATTTCGTGTGGCGCTCTTCGGCTCCGGGGAGGACCTGACGACTGGTCTCCTGCTTGATGTGGCCGGGGCAGCCCGCTGGAGGAGGGCCGTCCGGGGGCCGGCCCTCTCCCCCGGTCGCCGAGAGGTCGTCTCGACGGCCTCGGGTTCTCACCTGGGGGTGACCGGCGGAATGCGGTCGATCTCGGTGGGATCGGCGTACCGGTCGGGTCGGTCGGCTACGAGCGCCGGCCACCGATGCGGCCGGGGCCCGTCGTGAGGGCCGGTGAGGGGGTTGTGCCCGCTGCCCGTGTCTTCGATCGGGGGGCCGACGTCGACGGGTCGACCGGTCTCATGCTTCGTACGGGTGGTCGAAGCACTGTTGCCCGCGGGTGCCGGGGTCTCCGGCCGTGCCGCGGTGATCGATACGACGGGGACCGCGAGGAGTACGCCGGCTACCGCCGCGGTGAGGCCTGCTGCCGTCAGGGGCTTGTGCATGGCTTTCCCTCTTGGTCATTCGACGCCCGCTCCCCCGGAAGACGGCCGATGGGCGGTGCCGTCGGATGCCGTCGGCCTTGACGCGGAGCAGCCGCGTCCCGGAGGGCTGATTTCACTGCCCTTCCAGGAGACATCTGTTCGGTGCGGTGCGGGTGAGCAATGGGTACTCCACCTTGCCGTTTCCGCGCACCGTTGCGAGACAGGCGGGTCCCCGTCTATCGGTAGTTGAGCTCGGCGAGTTCGGTGGCGAGCTTGGCGGGGAGGGGGGTGTGGCCCATGAGGCGCATGGCGGTGTTGCGCAGGGTGCGTGCGGCGGGGTTGCGTGTGGTGGCGATGCGGGTCATGCGGTCGGTGAAGGCGACGACGCGTTCGGCGACCGGGCGCCGGCGGGCTTCGTAGCCGTCGAGGGTGCCGGCGGCGAAGGCGGTGCCGAGGGCGTGGCCGTCCTGGATGCCGGTGTTCATGCCCTGGCCGCCGGCGGGGCTGTGGACGTGGGCCGCGTCTCCGGCGAGGAAGAGCCGCTGGGCGCGGTAGTGGTCGGCGACGCGGTGGTGGACGCGGAAGCGGGAGGACCAGGCGATGTCGGTGACGGCGGCCTGGCCGGGGGTGCGCTGGTCCAGGAGCCGCTGGACGAAGGCGAGGTCGGGCTGTTCGGGTGCCTGGTCGGTGGTGGCGACGACGCGGTAGTGGCCGCCGGGCAGCGGGGCGACCACCAGGAGGCCCGCGGCCCCGAAGGTCAGGGAGACCTCGGCCGGGCCCGGGGTCCAGTCCATGACGACGTCGGCGAGGACGAACGACTCGGCGTAGGCGCTTCCGGTGAAGCCGATGCCGGAGGCTTCGCGCACGGTGCTGTGCATGCCGTCCGCGCCGACCGCGTAGGAGGCGCGCAGGGTCTGTCCGGTGCTGGTGGTGAGGGTCACCCCTTCCTGGTCCTGGACGACGGAGGTGACCTGGTGGGGCCGGTGGACGTCGCCGCCCAGGGCGCGCAGCCGGGCGAGCAGGACCGCCTCGGTCTCGTACTGCGGGACCATGAGTGTGTAGGGGTGGGGGGTGGGGAGCTGGTCGAAGGGGACGGTGAGCAGCCGGCGGGCTCCGTCCCGGACGGCGAAGCGGGTGAGCTTCACTCCTCGGCCGATCAGCTCGTCGGAGGCGCCGAGTTCGTCGAGGACCTCGAGGGTCCGGGCGTGCACCACCGCGGCGCGTGAGGTGTTGGCTCCTTCGTCCTGCTGGTCCAGCAGGACGAAGTCGATGCCGGCGAGTGCCAGGGTCGCCGCGAGCGCGAGGCCCGTGGGGCCGGCGCCGACGATCGCGACCTCGGTGCGGGCGGGCAGTGCGGGGGCGGGGTTGTTCACGGCGGGCCTCCGAGTGACACGCATCGGGTTGCCAACACTTGTTGGCAAACGCTTGTTGACAGAGTGCACGCAACAACGCTGGAGAGTCAACAGACGTTGGCCTACAGTTGTGGGCATGACGCAGGACATCGACACCAGCACCCCGGGCGCCCGGCGCTCCGACCGCACCCGGGCGGTGATCCTGGACGCCGCCCGCCGCCGCTTCGCCGCTCACGGCTTCGAACGCACCACCATCCGCGCCGTCGCGGCCGACGCCGACATCGACCCGTCGATGGTCATGCGCTACTACGGCAACAAGGCCCAGCTCTTCGACGCCGCGCTCGACATCGACCTGGACCTCCCCGACCTGTCCGCCGTACCGGCGCACGACCGCGCCGAAGCGCTGGTCCGGCACTTCCTCGACCGCTGGGAGCACGACGAGGCCGGCGACGCCCTGCTGCTCCTCCTGCGCTCAGCCGTCACCAACGACCACGCCGCCGGGCGGATGCACGCGATCTTCGCGACCCAGGTCGCGCCGGTGCTCGCCGAATCCGCGGGGCCCGACCAGGCCGCGCGGGCCGGGCTGGTCTCGGCCCAGCTCCTCGGCCTCGCCCTGACCCGCTACCTCCTGCGCATCCCCGCCGTCGCCCGCCTCTCCCCCGAGCAGATCGTCACCACCCTCGCCCCGGCCATCCAGGCGACCCTGAAGCAGGCGTGATGGCCGGACAGGGCGATCATCCGTACAGCCGCCGGCTCCGGCGTCCCTCCACTCAAGACACCACGGCGGTGCCCGTAGGGGATCAGGCTCAGGAGGGATAGGCCTCAAGCGGCCTGCGGGCGTGGCAGGTCGGCGGGCTCCCGCGTGAGCCGGAACTCGGCCAGGAGCAGGCCGGGCGCCCGCCGGACGGTGCCGACACGGGTGAATCCGAGCTTCGCGCAGAGGGAGACGGCCGGCCGGTTGTCCGCGCCTGTGCTGACCAGCACCTTGCCGCAGGGGGCCTGCTCGGCCAGAAGGTGGCCGAGCAGCTTCCGTGCCAGGCCGCGGCGGAACCAGTCCGGGTCGACGCACACGCGGTCGATGTCGATGCCGTCTTCCCCGGCCAGGCGCCGCCAGGCCGCAAAAGCCGCGATCCGGCCTTCACGCGTGACCGCCCCGAGCCAGCGCAGCGGGTGCGCCTGCATCTCCTCCAGGGTCTCGGTGAGGGCGGGTATGCCGTCGAAGCCGATCAGTTCGGCCTCTGTGGCATACGAGCGTCGGCCGATCCGGTGCACCGCGACTGCCGTGCGTGTGTCTGTCACGTCCAGCTCGCCGAGGAAGACGCCGCTCTCGAAGGCGCGTCCGGCTCGCCGTTCCCTGTGTGCCGCGAGGCTGCTGTACGAACGCATCACGGCCGTTCTTTCGAGTCGAAGGTCTTCATGTCACCGGCAAGGATGGCTGCCGGCGACCGAGCGCGCCTGAGTATCGGCTGCTCGTCCGCCCGCGACCGCCCACGGAGGCCGTCTCCACCGCGGCCGCGATCTGCCCGGCCTTCACCGGGTTCGGCGCCGCCGGGGCCCATGCTTCAAGCCCGCCTCGCCAGAAGGGCGGTGGAGTCGAGGCCGCGAGGGTGCGATCCCGTTCATCCTCGTTCAGACACTCCGAGTGTGGCGTCGGCGTCCGTGTGGACGTCCCCGGAGCCGCGGCGGCGCCGCAGGAGCAGGGCGACGGCGACGGCGCTCAGGGCCGCGGCCCCGGCCCCGGTGAGGAGCGCGAGGTGGAGACCGGACGCGAAGGCATCATTGGCCTGCTCGATCAGAGCGGCGTTGTTCGTCCTGGTCCCCACGATGTTGGCTGCGGCGAGGGAAGAGCGGGCCGCCTCCGCGATCGGGGCGGGGAGTCCCCCGAGGTCGAGGCTGTCGCGGTATCCGGCGTTCAGCGCACTGCTGAGAACGGCGATGCCCAGAGCCCCGCCCAGCTCACGGGACAGGTCGTTCACCGCGGAGCCCACATTTTGCAGACGGGAGGGAAGGGCGTCGGTGATGGCCGCGGTGGCGGGTGTCATCGCCAGGCCCATGCCGGCGCCCAGGGGAATCAGTCCTGCCAGGAGCAGCCAGTAGGAGCTGTCGGTGTCGAGTTCGGCCAGCACGACCAGACCGGCCGCGACGGCGATCAGGCCCACGATCCAGGGGCGGCGGGCGCCGAAGTCGGAAGCCAGCCTCGGGGCCAGCCGGGCGCTGGGGATCATGGCGGCGGACATGGGCAGCACGCTCACCGCGGCGATGAGCGCGCTGTCGCCGCGAACGAGCTGGAGGTATTGCATCACGACGAAGATGAAGCCGAAGAAGGCGAAGAACTGCAGCGTGATGGACAACGTGCCTGCGGCGAAGGGCCTGTTGCGAAAGAGCCGCGGGTCGAGCAGCGGGTGGGGGTGGCGCAGTTCCCAGGCGACGAAGCCGGCAAGGACGATGAGGCCCAGGGCGATACCTGCCAGCGTGCGGGTACTCCCCCACCCGTACTCGGGTGCCTGGATGACCGAGTAGACCAGTATGCCCAGCCCCGCGACCGTGAGTGCCGCTCCGACCACGTCGACGCGCTGCTTCTCGGGCTCGGCGGACTCGGGTACGAAGACGTATGTGCCGATGACGGCCACGACCGCCAGCACGACGTTCAGCCAGAAGACCGACCGCCAGGACCACACTTCGAGAACGACCCCTGAGGCCAGCAGTCCCAGGACCGCGCTGGCTCCCGCGACCGCGGCCCAGACGCTGACCGCCCGTGCCCTTTGCTCACGGGGGAAGGTGCTGGTGATCGTGGACAGTGTGGCCGGCATGACGAAGGCGGCCGCCACACCGAGCAGGGCGCGCAGAGCGATCAGAACCCCTGGCTCCGAGGAGAAGGTCGCGGCCACCGAGCCCGCCGCGAAGAGTGCGAGCCCCCCCAGGAGTGCTTTGCGTCGCCCGAAGCGGTCGCCGAGCGTTGCCGCGAGGAGCAGGAGGGAGGCGAAGACAAGACTGTAGGCGTCGATGATCCAGGCCAACTGGGTCTGGCTGGCGTGCGTCTCCCGGGCGATGTCCGGGATCGCCACATTCAGTGATGCCATGGCCGAGACGACCGTTGCCAGGGCGAGGCACGTCACGACCAGAACCGCGCCGTGGCGGACCGGGCGCACCGGCCCGTCGGACCGACCTGATGCCAGGTCTCCTGCGTTCATCGAGGGACACTCCTCGGGTCGGACTGACGGGTGCCGGCGACGTGCGGCCTGTCGGTGGTGACGGCGGTGCACCGGACGTCTTCCGGCGGAACCGAAGACGCATTTCGGGCTGATCAGTCCAGGAGGAATATTACCGTCCAGGGTCTGACCTTGCTGTTTGAGTCACGTCGGCGTGCGCCGGCGGAACTGACGGGCTGACGTTCGGCGTAGGCGGTGTCAGCGGGTGATGTCCACGAAGACCATCGGCCGGTTGGCCACCGTGTTGAACGCGGCCTCGTTGCGGCCCCACCAGTAGCCGGTCGGCTTGCCGGTGGCCGCGTCCGCCTGGATGAAGACGGTGCCGCGGCCGGCGCCGCTCCACTCCTTCGTGGTGAGTCCCGGAGAGCCCTCGACACGGGTGTCACGGAACGCCCAGTGGGGCGAGGTCTTGGAGGAGAGTGCCACGCCGTGTGGGTTGGACGTGCTGTCGGCCACGGTGACGGCGTACTCCTGTGTGGTGCGGTCACCGTCGCGCTCGAACGGCGTCACCGACTCCACCATCATCATGTGGCCGGTCGCTCCGCCCTCCGATCCGTCCAGGTACTTCACCGCGATGACGGAGCCCGCGTGGAGGTCCTGGACCCGTTGCGCGGAAGGACGGGTGATGTGGTCGCTCATGTCCTCCAGCGCGCCGCCGGCGGCCGTGTCCGTGAAGGCGTCGTAGTACTGCTCGGAGGAGGGGCTGCGAAAGCCGATGCCGTTGGTGAACCAGGAGTCCGTGGCCCAGGTGTAGGCGTGCTTGATCGAGGCGGTGAGGAACTGGGCGCACTTGGCCTCGACCTGGTAGGAGCGCGCGTCCCCACGGGTGCCCCAGACCACGGACGCGGCATCGGCGTCGGCGTGGCCGGCCGCTCCGGGGTAGAAGTTCTCCGAGTCCTGGCCCGGCCAGCCCAGCGGGGCGAGTTCGTCGATGATCTCGTTCTCGGCCGCCACCAGCGCGGCGCCGTCCTCCGTCCCGGCCGCCTGCGCCGTGGTCGGCATGACCGTCAGTACGAGTGCTGCCGATGCCGTGAGCAGCGGAACTGTCAGCCTCTTCATTTGCACGGGACCACTCTTTCTCGCCTTTTACCGGACGCGACGTGAATTGCCCGGCGCGGAGCGTCTTTTCCGCTGCTCGCGGCCGGGCGGAATTCATTGAAACGTGAGGCTGCCGGGCGGACGTGAGCAATTACTGCCTAAACCCGGGACAGGACGGGACGGGTCAGGCCGCGCAGCAGGTCCTCCACCGCTTGGAGGAGCGGGTCGCCGTCCCGGCCCGCGGAGCGGACGAGGGCGACCTCGACGTCGGGCAGCGCGGGAAGTCCCTCGACCGCGGTGCCCGGCTCCACGTTCGCGGGGAGCAGTGCGGTGGCGCCGAGGCCTGCCCGTACAGCGGCCTGCACCCCGCCCATGGCGGTGCTCTCGAAGACGATCCGCCACCGGCGTCCCGCGCTCTCCAGGGCGTCGAGGACCGGTGCCCGCCAGCGGCACGGCTGGGAGAACAGGACCAGCGGCAGCGGGTCCTGGTCCCTGTCGAGTTCGGGGGCCGCGGACCAGGTCAGGGGAAAGCGGGCCGTCCAGCGGGGCGTCTCGGCCAGGTGGAACGGGTCGCACAGCGCCAGTTGGATGCGTCCGTCGGCGAGGGCCTGCTCCATCATCGGACCGGGGCCGGTGATCAGTTCCAGTGTCGCGTCCGGATGCAGGACGCTGAAGTCGCCCAGCGCTTCGACCAGGGACGGCGTGACGAAGTCCTCCATCAGCCCGAGGCCGCAGTGTCCCGCCACGTCCGGGCCCGCCGCCGCGACAGCCTGGGCCGAAAGGGACAGGATGCGCTCGGCGTAGGGCAGGAACACCTCTCCGGCCTTGGTCAGCGACACCCCCGTCGTGCCGCGGTCCAACAGCCTTCGGCCCACGGCACGCTCGAGCCTGCGCAGCTGGCTGCTGAGCGCGGGCTGGCTGTGGCCCAGGGCCGCGGCGGCACGGCTGATGCTTCCGGACCGTACGGAGCTCACAAAAGCACGCAGCAGTGCGGTTTCGAGATCGGGGGCCATAACGACATGCTATGCCCCCTCTGTTCATGGCGAGGGTTCCGTTCCTTTCGGCCCCTCGGTAGCGTCGTTGTATGCACTACTTTCATGTCGACGTCTTCAGCGGAACACCATTCAGCGGGAACAGCCTTACCGTATTTCCCGGTGCGGAAGGCCTGAGCGGATCCCAGATGCAGCGGATCACCGAGGAAATGCGGCACTTCGAATCCATCTTCCTGGAACGGAAGGACGGCCGGGACGACGCGTGGCGCGCCCGGGTCTTCGACCTCGCCGAGGAGCTGGATTTCGCCGGTCATCCGGTCATCGGGGCGGCAAGTGTCCTGCACGCCCTGGCGGGCGGCGACACCGACCGGACCTGGTCGCTGGAGCTGAAGGCCCGGACGGTGGAGGTGGTCACGAAACGCCGCGGCCGCTCCCGGTACGCGAGCGTCCTCGACCAGGGCGCCCCGCAGTTCCTCGGCCGGCCCGAGCCGGACGACGTGGCCTCCTGGTTCTCCCTGGACGAGGCGGACCTCCACACGGAACTGCGGCCCGAGATCGTCTCGACGGGACTGCGGTACCTGATCGTGCCCGTACGTCCCGGAACGCTGGCACGGGCCCGGATCACCTCCGACATCGGGCGCCGACTGGCCGCGTTCGGCGCGCAGTTCGCCTATCTCCTGGACGCCGACGGCCTGGAGGGACGGCACTGGAACAACGACGGCGTCGTCGAGGACGTGGCCACCGGCAGTGCCGCCGGATGCGTGGCCGCCTACCTGCGCCGGCACGGACGCCTGGAGGACGGCGAACCGCGCACGCTGCGTCAGGGGCAGTACTGCGGCCGTCCCAGCGAGATGACGATCAGCGCCCACGGCGAGACGGAGCACATCACGTCGGTACGGGTCGGCGGAGAGGTCGCCGTCGTCGCGCACGGGCGCCTCGAAGGGCTCCCGCGATGACGGGCGGGCCCGCGTACTTCGGCCCGGACGAGATCCGCGCCGCGGTCGGCTACCCCGACGTCCTGGAGCCGGTCGCCGCCGCACTGCGCGACTACAGCCGCGGGCTCGGCGACTCCCCCGCCGCGGTGTTCGCACCGGCCGGCCGTGAGGGCGACGTGCACGTGAAGTCGGCCTGGCTGCCGGGACGCCAGATCTTCACCGTCAAGGTCGCCTCCTGGTTCCTGGAGCGCGCCCGCCGTGGCGGAACCGCCGGGAGCGGGGTCATCGCCGTGTTCGACGCCTCGACGGGAGACATCCGGGCGCTGCTGGAGGACGAGCACCACCTCTCCGACGTACGGACGGCCGCGGCCGGTGCTCTCGCCGCCCGGACCATGGCACGACGCGACTGCCACGTCCTCGGTGTCGTCGGCAGCGGCACCCAGGCCTACCTCCAGACCCTCGCCATCGCCGACGAACTCCCGCTGCGCACCGTACGCGTGTGGGGCCGGCGCGAGTCCCGGGTGAAGGCCCTCGCCCGAGCACTGCATGTCCGACGCCCCGATCTGCGGGTCGTCGCCGTGGACGGTCCGCGGGCCGCGTGCGAGGGCGCCGACGTCCTGGTGACGACGACCTCCAGCACCGAACCCCTGGTCCACGCGGCATGGTTGAGGCCCGGCATCCACATCAACGCCGTGGGCGCCGACGATCCGACGAAGGCGGAACTGAGCCCCGAGGCCCTGACGCGGGCGGACCGGATCGTCGTCGACAGCCGCGAACTCACCGCGACACACGGCGACTTGTCACGGCTCCCGGAGCGGGACCGCCGACACCACGCGGAGCTCGGCGAGGTCCTCGCGGGCACCGCACCCGGACGTGAGGGGGACAAGGAGATCACCCTCTGCGAACTCGTCGGTCTGGGCGTCCAGGACCTGGCGACCGCCGAGGTCGCCCTCGACCGGCTGGGCAGGCCTCACACCCCCGGTGCAGCAGCTCCCGCACACGCGCGGGAGGTTCCTCGGTAGTCGCAGGGGATGACCGGCGCCGTCGGTACGCGAGCAGCGATTGCTCATCCCGGCGGGTCTCCCGCGGCAGACGATGGCCGCCAGGCACAGTCCACCGCGAGAGGAAGCCGTCATGACACTGCTGGACCTCGATGACGTCCGTGCCGCCGCACGACGCCTGGACGGTGTCGCCCTGCGCACTCCTTTGCTGCCCGGTCCGTCGGCGGGTGACGGGGCCCGCACGCTCCTGCTGAAGCCCGAGAATCTCCAGGTGACCGGGTCCTTCAAACTCCGCGGCGCCTACAACCGGCTGGTGTCGCTGTCCTCAGCGGAGCGCGAGCGGGGAGTGGTGGCGCAGTCGAGCGGCAACCACGGCAAGGCCCTGGCCTACGCGGGCCGGCTCCTGGACGTTCAGGTCACCGTGGTCGTACCGGACACCGCGGCGCCGGTGAAGGTGGACGCCATCCGCCGGCACGGTGCGAGCGTACGCCGTGTTCCGGCCTCCGATCTGGCCACGACCGTGCGGGCGCTCGCCGAGGAGTCCGGCTCCGTCGTGGTGCCGCCGTTCGACGATCTCGGTGTGATCGCCGGGCAGGGCACCGTCGGTCTGGAGATCTTCGAGCAGACCTCGGAGATGGGCCTGACGCCGGACACCGTCCTCGTCCCCGTGAGCGGCGGAGGACTGATCTCCGGGGTCGCCACGGCACTCAAGCGTCTGCTGCCCGCGGTGCGGGTCATCGGTGTGGAGCCCGAGACGGCCGCCGACGCGCGGGAAAGCCTGCGCACCGGACAGCGGGTGGCCTGGCCCACGACGCTCACGGGCCGCACCCTCGCGGACGGCATGCGCAGCAGTTCGGTGGGGGTGATCCCGTTCGCGCACATCCAGGAGTACGTCGACGACATCGTCACGGTCTCGGAGAGCGAGATCAGGGAGACCGTCGCCGTCCTGGCACGCGAGAGCCGTGTCGTCGCGGAGCCCTCGGGCGCCGTCACGGCCGCGGCCTACCTCCACCACCCCGGCGACCTGCCTCCCGGCAAGCTGCACGTCGCCGTCGTCAGCGGCGGCAACGTCGACACGGATCTCCTGTCCCGTCTGCTCGCCCGGTACGGCCGATCTCGCCCTAGTGGACCGTGGGAGCGGGGAGCGCCGCGCTGAGCGAGTACAGGACGGGCAGGTAGGTGTCGCTGAAAGGGAAGCGGTACAGGCCGTCCGGCCCCTGGGGCAGGATGTGCCGCCCGTCGGTCTCGGTTTCGGTGTGCTCGGCGAGCCGTTCCACGACCAGTCCCGCCGAGGCGGCCGCTGTCACGATCTCGCCGACCGAGTACGGGTACTGCGTCGAGGCCTGCGGCTCGAGCGGGGCATCCGCATGGGCGTACGTGCCCGTCATCGCGTCGTGCTGCGGCGCGCCACCGCCGTAGGGCCAGTCGGCCACGAAGGGGTCGAAGGTGAGCACTGTCTGGAGGACGGGGTGGAGGTCCACGAGGACGAGCCGTCCGCCGGGCCGCAGCGCCGCTGCCGCGCCGGCCATCCACGCGTCCAGGTCCGCGATCCAGGACAGGACCCCGTAGGTCGCGACGACCAGGTCGAACCTGTCCGCCAGGGCATCCGGCAGGTGCTGGGAGTCCGCTTCGACGAACTCCGCGGTCAGACCGGCACGCCGCGCCAGCTCCCGCGCCCGCGCGATCGCCTTGGGCGAGAAGTCCACGCCCGTCACGTGTGCGCCCAGACGTGCCCAGTTCAGGGTGTCCATTCCGAAGTGGCACTGGAGGTGAAGGAGGTCCTTGCCGGCCACGTCGCCCGCGAGTTCTCGCTCGATCCCGCGCAGCGTCTGCCCACCGGTGAGGAAGGACTCCACGTCGTACGACCGGTCGTCGGGCTTCGTTCCGTGGAACTCGGCGAGGTTGTCCCACAGTGCCCGGTTGGCCACGAGCCCGTCCGCGGCGGCCGCACCGCTCTGGCGGACGTGGGCGCCGTCGGAACTCTCTTTGGCGGCCATGAAAAGCCTCCCTTTCCTCTCTTTGTCGGCCTTTGAGCACAGACTGCTCACGTATTCAGCGGTGCTTCGCGGTGTGCTGGGAGACAGGTCATCAACTGTTCCGTCTCTCCCTTCCGCCAGGTAGTGATCCTCATGTTCTCCACTCCGAACGTCGGCAGCCGCCGGCACGACGCGGTCGAGGCCGCTCAGTGGGTTGTCGACCTGGAGCTGGAGCACGGGCTCCTCGCTCCGGCCGTCGCCCGCAAGGAAGCCCGCCGCGTGCTGGCTGCTCACGGCGTGGACGAGGACCGGATCTACGACACGCTTGTGGTGGTCTCCGAGCTGGTCACCAACGCCGTGACCCACGCGTTGCCCCCGGTGGTCCTGCACCTGCGGGTCGCCGAGAACGCTGCCCGTCGCATCCAGGTTCACGTCAGCGACGGCGGCCCTCAGGTCAATCCCACCACGTGGGCCGCGACGCGGCCCGAGGACGAGCACGGTCGGGGTGCCACGATCATCTCCGCGCTGGTGGACACCGGTGGCAGTCACAGCACCCCCGAGGACCTCATCGACCATTGGGCCGATCTGGCAGCAGCCTGATCCGGGCTCCGGCTGCTTCACCGAGGGAGCCTCGGCCACCGCCGGAAGATCATCCCTTCATCGGCCTACAGGGACAGAACGACCTTTCCCGTCGTTCGCCCCTGCTCGCCCAGGCGGTGGGCATCGGCCACCTGCTCCAGCGGAAGGACGGTGTCGATGTGGACGTCGAGCAGGCCGTCCGTGACGAGGGAGGCCAGGGACTCCAGATCGGCACGGTCGGGCTCGACGAGCATGAAGTCCGCCCGCAGGCCGTTCTCCGCGGCCCACTGGACCGCCCCCGCATCGACGCCGTTGAGCGCCACGATCCGGCCTTCGGGCACCAAGGTGCCCGCCAGTTCCTGGATCTGCCCCGCGACCGTGGCGAGGAGGACATCGACGTCCGCGACCTGCGAACCCACATCCGCCATCCGATAGTCGATGACCTCGTCCGCCCCGAGTCCCCTGACGAAGTCGTGCTTGGCCGCGCTCGCGGTGCCGATCACGTAGGCGCCGCGGGACTTGGCGATCTGGACGGCCAGGTGTCCCACACCTCCGGCGGCGGCAGGAATGAGTACACGCCGACCGGCGGCGATCCGGGCCACGGTGACAAGAGCCTGCCAGCCGGTGAGACCCGCGAGGGGCAGTCCGGCGGCCTGGACATGGCTCAGGCGGGACGGCTTGAGCGCGAGGTGTCTCGAGGGAGCGGTCACGTAATCCGCGTACGCCCCCGCTTCCGAGGGGAATCGAGGCATGCCGAACACCTGGTCCCCCACGCCGAAACGGGTCACGCCCGGCCCCACGGCCGCCACCACGCCCGAGACGTCCCAGCCGACCGAGAAGGGCGGATCGCCCAGCCCCCCGGCGGTACGCATCTTCCAGTCGACAGGGTTCACCCCGGCGGCCTTCACTTCGACGAGCACCTCTGTGGGGCCCGGCTCCGGCATCTCCACGTCGACGACGTCCAGGACGTCCGGGCCGCCGAGTCTGTTCTGGATCACTTTGCGCATAATCTATCGATATCAGGTTCCGGCCTTTGGGCGAGTGAGTAATGCGTGCTCACGAGACGTCGCCGACCGCCTGTGCGACATGCCGGATCTTGCCTGAGCGCCAATTGCTCACGTCCCCTTGGGCGGGAGCTCCGAGGATGGTCCCGAGGCGCATTCACCTCGCTCGACGTGCCGGTACCCCGACGCCGGGGGCCGGATACCGGCGCGCTGTGCGGCCGTGTCGACACGGATCAGCTGCTCCCTGGACACCGTCCGCCCCTGCCAGTTGATCTTTAGGATCGCCCCATGCCGAACGAGGAATCCACGCCCCCGCACTGCGCGGAAGAGCAGGAGGGCCGGGCCCGGTCCGCGCGTCGGGTGCGTCGGGTCGCCGTCGTCGCCCTGCTGATGGCCGCGGTCAACCTCCGGCCCGCGGTCACCAGTCTCGGTCCCGTGCTCGAGGAGGTCCGTGCGAGCCTGGGAATGAGTGCCACCGCGGCGGGCGTGCTGACCTCGGTGCCCGCCGCGTGCTTCGCGCTGGTCGGCTCCGGCGCACCCCGGCTGGCGCGCCGGTTCGGGACCGACGGGATCGTCGCCGCCGGCATGGCCGTGATCGCGGCCGGTCTGGCGCTGCGTGTGCTGGTGGGCGGCGCCGCCCTGTTTGTCGCTCTGAGCGCCCTCGCGCTCGCCGGGATCGCGGTGGCCAACGTCCTGCTGCCCGTCGTCGTCAAGCAGCGGTTCGCGGACCGGGTCGGCATGATGACGGGCCTGTACTCGATGGCCCTCAACCTGGGCGCGTCGAGTGCGGCGGCCGTCACTGTCCCCCTGGCCGAGGCGTTCGGCGACTGGCGGGTCGGCCTGGGCGCCTGGGCCGCCCTCGCCGCTGTCGCGGTACCTCCATGGATCGCCCTCGCCCGCCGCCCTGTTGCGCCCGTGTCGCGCACCGGCACCGGTACACCGGACGCGGCGCCCCGGCCCGGGACACGCCTCACCCACGACCGCACCGCCTGGTCCCTCACCGTCTACTTCGGCCTCCAGGCCACCGCCGCGTACGTCGTCATCGGCTGGCTCCCGCAGATCTTCCGCGACGCCGGTCTGTCCGCCCAGACCGCAGGGCTGCTGTTCGCCGTCACCTCCGTACTCGGCGTTCCGCTGTCGTTCGTCCTCGCGGCCGTCGCCGGACGGCTGAACAGCCAGAGCGGAGTCGCCGTCGCCATCGGGGTGTTCGGGATCATCGGATACGCCGGGCTGTGGGCCGCACCGGCCGCAGCCCCCTTGCTGTGGGCCGTGCTCCTCGGCGTCGCCAACTGCTCGTTCCCGCTCGCCCTCACGATGATCGGCATGCGCGGCCGCGACAGCGCCACGGTCATCCGCCTGTCGGCGTTCGCTCAGAGCGCCGGATATCTGCTGTCGATCCCCGGCCCCATCCTCGTCGGAGCGCTCTACCAGCACAGCGGCAGCTGGCGGGCCCCGCTGGTCTTCATGGCACTGCTGATGGTTCCCCAGCTCGCGGCCGGCTGGCTCGCCGGCCGCGACCGCCAGATCGGCTGACCATCGGCGCACGTACTGCCAGAGACGGAGGATCACCATCGACCGCTCTCGACATCGCCCATGGCGGAGGGCCGGTTCTACCGCTCGGGTGACCAGGCCTTGCCCTTGCCGACGGGACGGGAGGTGGCGCCTGCCCGGGTGAGGAGTCCTTCCACGTCGGTGACGGTGTGGCCGGTGAGTGCGGCGTATTCGAGTGAGGTTCCGGTGCCGAGCCGGTCGAGTGCGTCGGTGATGGAGGAGACGGCGGGGCGGCGGGGCGCGCCCGAGACGGTGAGGAAGGCTTCTTCCAGGCGGTCCGGCTGGATCCAGCCGTGCAGGACGACGCGGCCGTCGGGGCCTTCGAGAATGAGGGTGGGGAAGCCGCGGGCACCGAGTTCGTGGGTGCGGACGAGGTCGCGTTCGAACTCGGATGCAGCCTCGCCGTTCTCGATCAGTCGGCGGTAGGCGGCGGGGTCCAGGCCGAGTTCCGCGACGAGTGCCTCGAGGAGTTCGGGGGCGGTGATGTTGCGGCCGTCGAGGAAGAGTTCCTCGCGGATGCGGCGCAGGTAGGCCTCTTCGGCTTCGGGTGCGATCAGGCGGACGGCGGCGATGGCGATGCTCGGCGGGTAGGAGGAGTCGATCGGGTCGTTCCACCAGACGGAGGAGTCGATGGGCTGGCCGGAGATCTGCGCGAACTCGTCCCAGTGGTGGGCGACGTCCTGGGGGCGGCGGATGCCGTTGCCCTCGTCGTGGAAGCCCTGCCAGCCGCGCAGGAGGCCTCCGTAGACGTGGTGGACCTCGATGAGGTCGCGGTAGCGCTCCGTGAGTGACCGCCAGGCGGGCTCGAGGATCCAGCAGGCCGAGCAGATGGGGTCGGTCACATAGGTGATGCGCGTGAGGCCCATCTCGGGAGCGGGATGGTCAGCGGTCGCAGCGGGAAGGGCCGCGCTGTCGCCGGGCAGGGCGCAGACGCCCGAATCGAGGTCGCACACGCCTCCGGCGAGGGACTGGTCTGTCTGGCTCATGGTGTCTCCATAGGTGTGTTCGGGCGTATCGCCGGGGCGGGTGGGGGCGGGGTGGCGGTGTACGGGGTCGTACCGGCCGTATCGCGCCGCCCCGCCCCCCTTTGCCGTTCTGCGGCC
>NZ_JBVHLK010000045.1:0-18792 GCF_055559015.1 Streptomyces sp. NPDC024698
TGCTCACGGTGTGCTCCTTGTGTGGGCTGGTCGGGTGAGTCACCCTCCACAACATACACATGGACCATGACTATTCCAGTTGGAAGGAAAAGTTTTCGAGATAGGGTCGACCACGGCCGCAGACAGTGACGGAGAGGGCGTGCGATGCCGACGCACTACGACGGGAGCGCCCGCGAGAAGCGCTCGCTGGACCTCTTCATCAAGCTCATCCGCGCAGCCGCATCCGTCGAAGCGCGAACCAGTGGCCCCTTGCTCGCCTCCGGGCTCACGACGAGTCAGTTCGGCGCTCTGGAGACCCTGTACTACGTGGGCCCGCTGCCCGCCGGGCGCCTGGCCGAGAAGCACCTGAAGAGCCCGAACAACTTCACGGTGGTCATCTCCAACCTGGAGAAGCGAGGCCTGGTCCGCCGCGAGAAGGCCCCTTACGACCGCCGGGTCGTCATGATCGAACTCACCGATGCCGGACGCGCGGCGGTGGAAGAAACCATGCCCGCCTACGTCCAGGCCATCACCGATGACCTGGACGGCCTCTCGGCACGCGAACAGGAGCAGCTCGCCGACTTGTTGCGCAAGGTCGGACGCTCCAAAGCCGAGTAGAACCGTGCAAGGGCCGGCCGAGCAGGCGGGGCCGACGCATGGACGGCCTCGCCGAGACACGCCCGAGGGCGGCAGCCGCCGATCCCCTGTCGCCGGCTGCCCGGCTCTCTCCGCCTCGGTTCTCCTGGAGCCGCGAACCTCTTAGCCTCACCGAGCCCGTCTGGAAAGCCGGAGCGGCCGGCCCGGACGGCCGGCTCGTGAGCACCGAATACTCATCAACACGACAACGTCGCATGTCAGCCTGCTTTCGGAAGAGAGAGCGCTCTGGCGCTGTGAAGACGACGATCTCGACGGAAAGCGCGAGAAGCGCGGAGGACCGGCCGGGTCGGAGCATCAATCGTCGGTCACCGTCTGGTCCGTAGCCGCCGGTAACGACGTCCGGGCCCTCGCCGAACTGTCCGGAGGGTTGCCGTGGTCAGCGATGATCAACTGGAAATACTGCACGCTGTGGAACGCCATGGAACTCTGTCGAAGGCTGCCGGTGCACTGAAGATGACACCGCTCGAAGTGTGCAGCCGGCTGGCCGAGTTGGAAGAAGAACTCGGCTATGCAGTACTCCAGCCCTACGGTCGCCACATTCGGCTCACCCGAGCGGCCGGCAGCCTCGCACGAATGCTTGCTCCAGCCGGTGAACGATAGTCACATGTCTGGGCAGAGCCGACGGCCGTCGGCGAGTTGACGAGGCGTCTGATCGCCGGTGTACACGCTGTCCTGACGCACCGCCGCCACCACGGCTTCCCTGAAGCAGCCTTGCGCCCGGTTCGCGGACTTGGAATCCGAAAGCCCTGCCGTGAGGGGTGACTTGGCCTCCTGGCTACGCGTGATGGCCACCGGTGGGGACGAGCCCGTGGACCGCCGTGTACAGGCGGTCGGGCCGAACCCGCAAGAAGAGGCAGCCGACCCGGCCACCTGTCGTGAACCGCACCCGCCCATGGGCTGCTCGCGCCCTCCGACGGCAGCCCGACCGGAGCGCTGACGCCACTCCGCGGCGAACTCGCCGGCCGGGCGCAATAACCGATCCACCAGCACCGAAGGAGCACCATGCCCACCCTCGACCGCCAGGACGACGTCTTCGTTCTCGACCTCGGAAACGGCGAGAACCGTTTCCACCCCGACTGGCTCGCCGACGTCAACACGGCGTTGGACGAGGTCGAGAGGGCCACAGGGCCCCGCGCGCTGGTGACGGCCGCGACAGGCAAGTTCTACTCGAACGGCCTGGACCTGGAGTGGCTCTTTGCGCATCTGGACGAGCACCGGGACTACGTCGTCTCCGTCCAAGAGCTCTTTGCACGGATGCTGTCCCTGCCGGTCATCACGGTTGCCGCGCTGCAAGGTCACACCTTTGCGGCCGGTGCGATGTTCTCCCTCGCGCACGACTTCCGGATCATGCGCGCGGACCGGGGGTACTGGTGCCTGCCCGAAGCGGACATCAACATCCCCTTCGCACCAGGGATGTCCGCACTCATCCAGGCGCGGCTCACTCCACAGACCGCCCACCAAGCCATGCTGACAGCGCATCGCTACGGCGGACCCGACGCCGTCGCCGCCGGCATCACAAGCCGAGCGGTCGCCGAGCACGAGGTGCGCACAGCCGCCATCGAACTTGCCCGGTCCCAGGCCGACAAGGCCGGCCACACTCTGGCGACCATCAAGACGCGCGCGTATTCCTCGACCCTGGCCATCCTGCGCGACACGACTCTCCCGCTGAGCTGACACTCAACCCCTCGTTGCCGAAGGGAGGCTCCGCCACGACAGGCGCTGTCGCGGCCGGCCATCACCGGTCCGGGTGGCTGATCGTCGTGCCGGCCTGAAGGGAA
This sequence comes from Streptomyces sp. NPDC024698, assembly GCF_055559015.1. Classification (NCBI taxonomy): domain Bacteria; kingdom Bacillati; phylum Actinomycetota; class Actinomycetes; order Kitasatosporales; family Streptomycetaceae; genus Streptomyces; species Streptomyces sp. NPDC024698. Next base: position 2,415 of record NZ_JBVHLK010000045.1, read on the forward strand.
TGCCCGCATACAGGCGTTCGAACTGTTTCACTGGGTGTCCGGGTGGGAGGGGCGCAGGCGATGACAACACGCTGGGGTCGGCGCCGGCTCGATCGCCGGCTCAGAGAACACTGGGAGCGGACAACAGGCCACAAGGACTGGGGCGATGACCCCATCGGCCGGGCGCTGGAGGACCTGGGGCTCAGCGGCGCGGATTCCCTCGACGCCCGGCGTCTGGCGGCTGTCCCTCCCGGCGTCGAACTGGACATGACCGAGGTCAAAGACGCCTGGGCCGACATGGACTCCGGACCGAGTCGCCACGGTCACCGCACCCTGGTCCTGCTGGAGGACTTCGAGCGAGCCGGCCTCGTGCGCGCCGCCAAGGCCGACGACGGCAGGTGGCGACTGACTGTCCCGGAAACCCTGCACGAGCGTCTGAGGTCGCGCTGGTCGAAGGACGAGGCGGCCGACTGGCACGGACGGCTCGTGGACAACGCCCTCGCCCTGCTGAAACCCGGTGCCCCCTGGTCGGCTCTGCCTGCCGGCGCCGGGTACTGGTGGCGGCATCTGGTGTGGCACATGCAGCACTGCGACCCGGCTCAGGCCGCCAGACTCGTCACGCTTCCAGAGTGGCAGATCGCCAAGGTCCAACGGTTGGGAGCGCAGAGCCTGCTGGCCGATCTGGCCCTGGTCGACTCCCCGGAGTCCAGAGCCACCGCTTCGGTGATCGATGAGGCCATGAACGGAGCGGAGCATGACTCCCGGCTGGATCCGGTGAAGCAGGCCGAGGTGCTGCGGGCCCTGGGCCGTATGCCGCCTCCACGAGCCCACGCGGACCACCACGGAGAACCGGAACAGCCCACCGCCACAAGGCAGTTCGTGGCCCCGCCGCGGTCGGCGGTCCGTGCCGTGCTGCGGTTGCCCCGATTCACCTTCGACTTCGCCCTCGCGCCGGACGCCACATGGCTGGTGGCGGTCGGAAACGACCGGCTCGTCCACGTCTACGACCTGGAAACCCAGGCCCTGCGACAGGCGATCCGAGGCCCGTCCGACATGCTCCGGCACTGCGCCGTCGCTCCCGACGGCAGATTCATCATGACCAGATCGGTGGGCCAGAAGGCCCAGGCCTGGGACGCCGTCAGCGGAGAGGAAATACTCCCCTTCAAAATCGGCACCGTGGGGGAGTCCGTATACGGTCCCGACGGCATGTGGGTGGCCTACAACGCCTCGACCGGCAGCTTCGTCCACCCCCTCACCAACGAACGCCGAGGCACGAAGCCCACGTCGCAGGGCATGTCGCATCTGGCGCTCGCCGCCGACGGAGCAACCCTGGCCGCCTGCGGCCGCAGGGGGCAGATCCTGCTCTGGGACCCGCGTTCCGGGCGACTGCTCGCGGAACTGCCCGATCAACCGCACGAGATCCACCGGCTCGGCCTGGCCCCGGACGGCTCGTGGATCGCGATCGGCGACCTGTACCGCCTCCGAGTCCTGGAACTGCCCGGCCTTCGTGAGCGTTTCACGCTGGATCGGACACGAACACGTTTCGCCACCACCGAGGACTGGCTCGCCGTGCCCGACGCCCGAAGCGTGCAGATCCGCTCGACCCGCACCGGCGAACTCCTGAACACCCTCGAGGCCCACACGGACGTCGTACTCGACTGCCGCATGGCACCCGACCGAAAACACCTGATGACCAGGGACCGTGGCGACACGCTCATCGTGTGGGACACGGCCACCATCGTCCCGTGACGCCCGCGCCCGCCGATGGCGACAGGAATGGCAGGCGGAACCGGCCGTCCTGCCCACCCGTCGCACCCGTACCCGTGTCACCTTCCTGGTGCTGCGCAGCACCCCCGCCCTGTCCCTGCGCCGTCCCGCCGGCCAGGAACCACGATGGTGCCCCGACAGCCCGCGTCGGCGGCCTGCTCGGAGGGCGTTGGTGGTGGTCGTCGATGAGGCGGAGGATGGTGGGGTGGACCTTGCGGAAGGCCAGGTGGCGGTGGTGTTCCTCCTGGTGGGCGGACTGGGTCAGGTGTAGGCGTACGAGGGGACGGGAGGAACCATGGGGCGCAGGGCAGGAATGCGCGTGCGCAGGAGTGTCGTACCCGTCGTGGATGCGGCGCTGGCGAGCCTGGGCGGCTGCGACCACGTGGACGCGGTCGCGGTGGACCTGGCTCCGGGAACCAATGCCACGGAATTCGCCCGGAGGGTACTGGCAGGAACACCGGGGTGGGTGCACGGGCTGATGACCGTGCGGGACAAGCTGGTGTCGCCGTTCGGGCTGCATGTCCAGAAGAGAGTCGCCCCCGATGAGATCCGGGTCGAACCCGGAGCGCGGCTGGGCCCCTTCCGGGTCCTGACCGTCTCCGATGACGAGGTACTCACCGGTGACGACGACAAGCACCTGGACTTCCGCACCTCCTTCGCCGTACGGGAGGGGGCCGCAGGCCTGGAAGGCGTCTGCACCACGGTCGTGCGCTACCACCGGCGGGCCGGACGCCTGTACTTCAGGGCCATCCAGCCCTTCCACAACCTCATCGTCCCGAGGATCGTCGCCCGCGCCCGCTGAAGGGCGTTGCACAGGACTGAGTGCGGGCAGGTCAGAGCGGGTGACGGGCTCTCCTGCTCGGTGCGGCCCGATGTCCTGTGCCGCTCCGGGACCGCGAGTAGTGTCTGGTCCGTGAGACGCCCGCAACGCACCCCGCAGCCCCCGCCTGACTCGGCCGCAACCGCCGCGGCGGCCGCGGCGTTCCTGGACACGCAGGAAATCACGACGACGGGCTGCCGCAGGTGCGGGACCGAGATCGCCGGGGTGAACGGGCGGTACTCGTGCGGGGCCTGCGGCTGGACGAATCCGTGGAACGAGGGGCATCGGGATCTTCCTGGTGCCGAGGACGATCCGGACTGGCCCGGCCGGAAGGAGAAGACCGACAGCCCTTGCCGCCATGAGCCGCCGCCACCTGGTTGCCGGGCGTGAGTGTCCGGCAACCACGACCGTGGCCCTCGTGAACGGCGGGGCCGTTCAGCACACCACGGGAGCGGCGTCCGCGACCTCGCTCAGCCGGACCGTGCACAGCCCGCGGGCCTCGCTCTTGACCTCCGTCACCTTGAGCTGCGTACCTGGCGTGAGGATGTACTCCTCCTCGCCGGTGAAGGCGGAGAAGCGCTTGATCCCGACCGCACGGGCCGGCGTCACCTCGAAGAGCGTCCGCTTGCCGCGGCTGCCCAGGAACGCCCTGGCCACCTTCAGCTCGGAAGTACAGGAGGAGACACCCCACCAGGTCACCGTCCGGCCCACCGGGTACTGCGCCCGAAGGTCCAGCGACACCCCGCGCCACAGTGGTTGCGTGTAGGCCGGCAGCTTCGAGACCGCCGAGAACAGCAGCCGTAGATACGGCAGGTAGGGCGCGACCCTGGTGCGGTCGGGGGAGCGCAGAACGCTGTTGATCTCACGGTAGAAGGCCGACTCACAGGTGTAGAGGTGAAGCGCTGCGATCGCGTCGGCGGACGGACCGTCGTCGGTCACCCGGTCCGCACGCTGCTTGCCGAAGTCGCGGGAGCGCTGGATGTGCCCGGCGAGCCCGGACAGCGCCGCGGAGACCGGGGCGAGGGCGTCGTGGAAGTCCATCAGCGCGGTGTCGAAGACACCGGTGATCGCGGGCAGGACCAGGCCCTCGTCCTTGACGCCGGTCAGGCGTTCCAGATACAGCTGGTGCAGGTTCATGGTCGATTCGATGAAAGCGCCCATGCGCGCCGCGGCACCCCCGTCCGCACCGCCCGCGCCGACCGCCGTCTCGTTCCACCCCTTGCTCGGCAGCCAGTCGATGCCGTCGGCGCCCACCGAGGCCAGAGCGTCGTTGACCTGGGCGAAGTGGTCGCCCTCGCAGAAGATGTCGCCCTGTGCCGCCGGGTTGGCGTGGTCCAGATGCCGCACCTCGACGTCCGGGTACTTCTGCTGGAGCCGCAGGACAATCCGCTTCAGGCTGCGGGCATGCGCCCCCCACCACGCGAACACGACCCCGCGGTCCTCCTCGGCCGCGTCCTGCTTGGCCTTGAGGATCTCCTCGACGATCCGTTCGGCGACCGGCCGCCAGAACGCCGTGTGCTGGTCGGCCCCCATCGCCCCGTCCCCGCTCGCGGTCAGTGACGCGTTCAGCAGGAGCACGCCCTGCGTCAGCATCGCCTGGAACCACTCCGGCGGCTCGACCGTGTCCCGCTCCTTCAACAGCGCCCGCACATCGGCGATCGGGGTCTTCTTGACGATGCCGTACTTCCACATCGCCGCCGCCTTGATGAGGCACCGAATGCTGACGACCCGGCCGAACTGGCTGTCCTTCCAGTTACTGAAGGTGTTGTCGAACATGGCGATGCCGGTGGCGCTCTCCGGCCGCGGATACGGGTTCTGCCCGAAGACCACAACCTTCCACTTGTGCGGCGGGTTCGGCTTGAGCGCCTGGAACGTCAACTCGCGGACCGGGACCACCTCATGGCTGCGGCCCTTCCCGATGAACCGCGCGGCATCCGGCTGCGCCTCGATGACCGGCTTGAGCAGCGGGAGCCAGGACTCCCCGCCGCCGTCGAAGAGCTCGGCGAGGGCGAGGGGGTCGCTCGCACCGGGCTGGGGCTGCGGCGGCTGGCCCGGAGCCGGGACGCCGGTCGTCGATCCGGTCATGGCGGAGGCGCTTTCACCCGTCGTGGCAGAAGGAGAGGAAGGAGGGGAGGGCGCGGGGGCCACGGGCGCCGGCGTGGCGGCCGCCGGTGGCACGATGCGCACCCGCTGGTCGTCGGGCGCGTTCTCGATTCCGCGCAGCTGGGAGACGATCGTGGAGCGCAGCTCGTCGTCGTCCTCGAACCAGTGGTCGTGGAAGAGCGTGTAGCCGGTCCACATCAGATTGGCGCACACCCGCGCCGGCACCTGGCCGGTCTGTGCCCCCAGCCCGACCAGTGCCACGGACCGGATGCTCCCGGGCTTCTTCCGGTTCTGCCGGTGAACGGCCTGGAAAGCGGCCGCGCACGCCAGCGCCACGTTCAGCGTGGCACTCACGTTCTGCGAGGAGCGCACCATCGTCGGCGTCGATATCAGATACCGGGGAACGGTCGCGCCGGACGGGACGCAGACCGCGCTGCCCACCGGCATGGGCCCGGCGAACCCGTCCCGGATCGCCCGCTGGACACGCACCTGGATGCCCGACCCCAGGTACCGCTTGATGACGGCGTCGACCCCGCCGTCCATCCGGCCCAGGGAGTTGGTGGGGGTGACCCAGGCGTCGACGTCCTCGTCGAGGATCGAGCCCTTGCGGATCTCGATGCCGGGCGTGTCGGCGAACGCGGCGCGCCACGCCTGCACCACACGCTCGTTGACGTCGGTGAGCACCACCCTGAGCACGGGCAGCGCACTGCTCTCGGTCATCGTCCACTCCTGTCGGGCAACAACGGTTCCAAGACACCGAACGTATCGCCCTCCACTGACAACGCAGCCCCGACAAGGGGCCTATGACCTGCCGTCATGCCCTGGCGCACCCGCACCGACCGGTGTCCGCACCCGCTTACGCCCCACCGGTCGTGCACCCGCCGATCGAGGTGTCTGAGTCGGACGGGGCCCGGCCCCGGTCCGCCGGCCGCTCGCCCGGGCCGACCCGGCAGGACGAGGCAAGGGCGCACGGCAAAAGGGGACTTGAGGTTCCCTCAGTTCTTCGTGACAAAGCCCACCGCGTACCAAACGTGATCGCAAGGGGATAAAGCGCCCTCTAGGCGATGTGTGCACACCAGCCAGGCGCTAGCTTGGCGTTTCCTTGATCGCCGCCTGGCCGCCTGGCCGCCTGACCAAGGCCCTCGCGGCCGACATCCCGCGCCACCGCGGCACGCCCCACTACATCGAGCGGGTCGTCATCCTCCGCCCGAAGGCGAGGTCCTGACCATGACACGCACGACACGACTCACCCGTATCACCCTGGCCGCCGTCGTCACGGGCGGACTGCTGACAGGCTGCGCGTCAAACGACAAATCCCTGACGTACCAGACGGACTACAGCAGTCACCGGCCGCTGCGGGTCGTCGGCTACCCCTCCACGGGAAGCCTCGAGACGGTGCAGAAGGCCGTGTGGCGGCTCGCCGACGGCGACGTCGACGGACTGGCCGCGCTCGCCGTCGACGACACACACGCCGACGCCACGGCCCGCAACTGGGTCAAGGCCTTCGGCGGCGCCGCCAGGGGAGAGGTGGCAGCGGACTTCTACGACGAGGGTTCCGTGCGGCAGGTGGTGGTCCTCTACTTCGCCAAGAGCGGCCAGATCAAGGAGATCGAGGCCCGCACAGGGGACGACGACTCCTGGGGACTCACCCTGGCCGAGCCCGGCTTGGCCGAGGCGACGGCCAAGCCGACCTGGGCCCCCTCGAAGCCGGGCGCCTCCGGCTCCCGTACCTCCGGCACCTCGTCCCGGAACCAGCGCTCACCTGCCCGGTAGCGCCGTCGAGGCCCTGCTCGCTCAGCGGGCCGGATCGCGGACGCCGCCGCGGCGAACCTGCCCGGCCGGCGCCTGGGCCAGGTCAGGACGGCCATCGCGGTTCGGAGACGGTCGCGTTGAGGGCGTCGAGGAGCACTTGGGCGGGCTGGGACGCGGGCGGCTTGCCGTACACCGCGGCCACGACCTGCCGGCGCATGCCGGAGATCCGTTCGAGCCTGACCCCGGGGTGCCGGTTGGCGAGGAGGGTGAGCCCGGGCAGCAGGCTCACGCCCAGCCCGGCCGCGACGAGCGCCTGTACGGCGACGTAGTCGTCGGTCTCGAACTCGACGATCGGTGAGAACCCGGCTCGCCCGCAGGCGGCGACGAGATGCTCGCGGCAGCGTTCGCACCCGGCTATCCAGCGGGTCTCGGCGTAGGTGGCGAGCTCCGACGGAGGTCCGTCCCAGGAGCGGTCGGCGGGTGTGACCACGTACAGGGGCTCGTCGAGAAGTGGCGTCATGGTGATGTCGCGGCGGTCGCGCTGGGGCGGGTCGCCGTGTTCGAAGATCAGCGCCACGTCGACGTCGTTGTTGCGCAGGGCGCTGAGCGCGTCCGGCGGTTCGGCTTCGGTGAGGGTGAGTTCGATACCGGGGTACTGGTCGGAGACGCGCGCGGCCGCAAGCGGCACCAGGGTGGCCAGCGCCGAGGGAAAGGCGGCCAGGCGGGCCCGGCCGGTGCGCAGCCCGGCCAGTTCGTCCAGTTCGGCGTGCACCGATTCGACCTGAGCCAGGATCGACTCGGCGCGGTCCACCAGGAGCCGGCCGGCCTCGGTGAGCCGGATTCCGCGCCCCATCCGCTGTAACAGCGGTACGCCGGCCTCGGCCTCGAGTTTGACGAGTTGATGACTCACCGTCGGCTGGGAGTAGTGCAGCGCCTCGGCGGCTGCCGTGATCGAACCTTCACGGGCGACAGCCACCAGCATCCGCAGCCGACTCAAGTCGATCATTCGGGAATCATAGCCAGCTTCGATGACAGCCTCGAAAACACGCATTGGACCACTACCGGGGCCGCTGGGAGGGTGAGTGAGAAAGTTCGTGCGAGAGCGTGCGAGAGGGTTCGACCGCTTGCATCGCCGTCGACGATCTCGCCCCCCCCATGACGCGTGCCTGCCCCTCGGGCGCGGCAAGGAGACGTTGTATGACCACGGCTGTGAATCCACCGTCGCGATCGATGTCGGTGGGCGACCGCGCGGCGCGGACCCTGGCCAACGCCACGAAGACCATTCCGCAGATGTCCTCCATCACGCCTCGCTGGCTGGTGCACCTGATGTCCTGGGTGCCGGTCGAGGCGGGCATCTACCGGGTGAACAGGGTCGTTCACCCGGAGTCGGTGCGCATCGAGTGCGACAACTACGACGAGTCGCCGCTGCCGGACACCTTCGTCGACTACGAGCAGGAACCCCGTGAGTACCGGCTCAAGGCCGTCCAGACGGTTCTGGACCTCCACACCCGGATCGCCGACCTGTACTCCAGCCCGCACGACCAGACCGCACAGCAACTGCGGCTGACCATCGAGGCGGTGAAGGAGCATCAGGAGGGCGAGCTGATCAACAGCCCCGACTACGGGATGCTGACCAGCGTGGCGCCCGCGCAGCGGATCTCCACCCTGGCGGGGCCGCCGACGCCGGACGACCTGGACGCCCTCATCACGAAGGTGTGGAAGCAGCCGGCCTTCTTCCTCACCCACCCGGAAGGGATCGCCGCGTTCGGCCGGGAATGCACCCGGCGCGGTGTTCCGCCGGCCACGGTGAGCATGTTCGGCTCGCAGTTCCTGACCTGGCGCGGTCTGCCGATCATCCCGTCGGACAAGGTCCCGCTGGAGAACGGCAGGACGAAGTTCCTGCTGCTGCGCACCGGCGAGTCGCGCCAGGGCGTGGTCGGACTGTTCCAGCCGGGGCTCTCCGGGGAGCAGGGGATGGGGCTGTCGGTGCGGTTCATGCAGATCGACCGCAGCGCCATCGCCTCCTACCTGGTCTCCCTGTACTGCTCGGTCGCGGTGCTCACCGAGGACGCGCTCGCCGTGCTCGACGACGTCGAGGTGGACAAGTTCCATGACTACGCCCCCAGCTACCGGTAACGAAGCCGCCCCGGCGTGGCTGCCCGACGAGGAGACGCTGAACCGGCTGGCCGGGGAGTTCTTCCGCGCTCTCCCCGGCCAGCCGGCGGACACGCAGGCTCCGGTCCTCGACGGCCCGTCGGAGCAGCGGGTGGAGGGGCCGTCGCAGTGGCCGACGCCGGCAGGACTGCCGGCCGCGGACCCGCCTTCTCCGGCGCCGACGGCCGGGATGGGCCCGCAGGCGGACCTGCCTTCCTCGGCGCCGGCCGTGGGGACGAGCCCGCCCGCCGGGCCGCCGCCGACCAGCGCCCCGGCCACGTTCGCGGCGAGCGCACCCGCACTCGCCGGGCCCGTACCGGAGCCGTCGGCCGCGCCGGTGACCCCGGGGCCGCCGCCCGCCGCATCGCTGTTCCCGCCGGTGTCCGGACCGGCCCGGCTCCCGGGTACCGGGCAGTTCTACTTCCTCGACGAGGCGCCCGGATACCCCGCGAAGGCGCCGGAGCTCCCCGGCTTCGGGCACCTGGGGCTGCCGCCCCTGCCCGACCTCGTGTCACCGACGGCCACGACCTCGCCGTACTACTTCGTCGAGGAACCCGGCGCACCCGCCGCCCCCATGGGGCTGCCGCCCGACCCGCACCCGGCCTTCGACGTGCAGGCGGTCCGCCGGGACTTCCCGATCCTGTCCGAACGGGTCAACGGCCGTCCGCTGATCTGGCTGGACAACGCCGCGACCACGCAGAAGCCGCGCGCGGTGATCGACCGGCTGGTCGAGTTCTACTCGCGGGAGAACTCCAACATCCACCGCGCGGCGCATGAGCTCGCGGCCCGGGCGACGGACGCCTACGAGGGCGCGAGGAACACCGTCGCCCGGTTCGTCGGGGCGGGCTCCGCCGAGGAGATCGTGTTCGTCCGGGGCACCACCGAGGCGATCAACCTGGTGGCCAAGGCATGGGGACCCCGCAACATCCGTGCGGGTGACGAGATCGTCATCTCCTGCCTGGAGCACCACGCCAACATCGTGCCCTGGCAGATGCTGGCGGAGCAGACCGGTGCGGTGATCAAGGTGATCCCGGTCGACGACGCCGGGCAGCTGCTGCTCGACGAGTACACCGCGCTGCTGTCCGAGCGCACCAAACTGGTCGCGGTCACCCAGATGTCCAACGCGCTCGGCACCGTCGTACCGGTCGAGAAGATCATCGAGCTCGGGCACCGGGCCGGGGCGCGTGTCCTGGTCGACGCGGCGCAGTCGGTCCCGCACCTGCCGATCGATGTCAGGGCGCTGGACGCGGACTTCCTGGTCTTCTCCGGGCACAAGCTGTTCGGACCGACCGGGATCGGGGTGCTGTACGGCAAACGGGAGGTGCTCGAGGACATGCCTCCGTGGGAGGGCGGCGGCAACATGATCACCGACGTCACCTTCGAGCGGTCCAGCTACCAGCCGCCGCCGGGCCGCTTCGAGGCCGGCACCGGCAACATCGCCGACGCGGTGGGCCTGGCCGCGGCCATCGACTACGTCGAGCGCATCGGCCTGCCCCGGATCGGCGCCTACGAACACACCCTGGTCGAGCACGCCACCGAAGGCCTGCGCGGGGTGCCAGGACTCCGGCTGGTCGGCACGGCCGCGCACAAGGCGAGCATCGTGTCGTTCGTACTGGACGGCTACGAGCCCGCCGAGGTGGGCACGGCGCTCAACGAAGAGGGCATCGCGGTCCGTTCGGGACACCACTGCGCGCAGCCGATCCTGCGCCGCTACGGCCTGGAGGCCACCGTCCGGCCCTCGTTCGCCTTCTACAACACGCACGAGGAGGTGGACACGCTGGTCACGGCGGTTCACCGGCTGGCGGGCCGCCGCGGCGGCCACCACTAGCCAGCCCGAGTGCCGGCAGAGCCGATGACACAGCTCTGCCGGCACCCGGACGGCCCGGGGGCCACAGGAGCCGCCGAGATCCGAACTGCCGTCGGGCCGGTCGTCGATGCCGGCAGGTGCGGGGTCGGCCACCGACGATGATCGAGTCGGGCCAGGCGGCCGTTGATTCCGGGGCGGGGTCCGTGTCATGTGAGGTCGTCGGCATGGCCGCATGGGCTTCAGGGACACTTGAGGGACGGCTGGTTTCCGCGGAGCGGGGAGGCCTGTACGGGGTTCGTGGTCCTGCTTCCGGATGAACGCTGCGCGGGCGTGGGAGCCCTGCCGAGGCTGTGGCGCGTGGCCGGGCAGCCCGTGGAGCGTATGGCTTCGGGGGGTCAACTGCCTTGCGGAGGAAGGGTGTTGTACGTGGGGGCGGCGACCGTGAAGGGGCGGTGTCGGGTCGGCCTGTTCCCGTATGGCGTTTCCGTTCAGGTAACCGTAACCTTGGCCCTGGTTGCTGTGGGTAGTCTTTCGGGCGCCCTTCGTTGCGGCCGACGGGGGCAATCCGGCGTTGCTCTGCGGTAGTGCACAACCGTCCACTAGAGTTACTGCGCACCATCAGGGCGGATCGGGGGATCGGGAGGATCTGAGGTGGTGCATGGGGGGAAACCCTTGTGGCGCAGGAGCAGTAAGTGCGGTAACGAGAGCGAGTGCGTGGAGGTCGCGATGGAACGTGACTGCGTGCGTACCCGTGACTCGAAAGCACCTGCCTGGCCTACTTTGACGTTCACCAATGGCGCCTGGTCTGAATTCCTGGGCGCTGTGAGGGCAGGGGAGTTACAGGGCCCGTGACGTTCTTGACCAGCCAGCGGCAAGGGGGAGGGGAGCTTATGGACGCCGGAGCGTCGGCTGCTCACCGTCCGGGAGGTAAAGCCCGAAGCCGATCCGCAGTGGTAGGCGGAGCGATCACTTTCACGTTCGTCGTCGGCGTTGTCGCCACGGTGGCCGCCGCAGCGGCATCGACACTGGTCGACAGTGTCGTCCTCAAACGGGTCCTATGGGTGTCCGTGGCCGTCATCGTGGCGGTGGGTGCCGGCCTGTGGCGCGCGGGGGTGTCCCCTACGGCGCCCCCACCGGATTCTGATCGCCTTCCGTATGGTTCTCAGGCGGGTTCCCCTCGTTAGTCCGTGCCGAGCGGCGGTGTGTGTGGGCGCGCTTGCCCCACCAGGCCAGCGCGCTGAGGAGCATGGTGCCGCCCAGGGTCAGGGATCCCGTGCCGGCTGTCGGCAGTGACAGTTTGAGACCGGCGGCCTTGTCCGTGACGAACGCGATGGCCGCCACGATGATCAACAGGGCGACCAGGCCTATGAATCCGAGCCGAGCCGCCATCCGCAGTCGCATCTGACCGCGGGCCGTTTCCAGTTGCAGTGTGTTCTCCGCACGGGCCCTTTCTATCGCGATCAGATTCTGTGCCTGGGCGGGGTCCTGGATGGCCTGTGCCATGAGGGCCTGATCCGTCGGGTCGCCGGTCTGCTCCGCGCCGCCGAGTGTGTTCGTGCGCACCCACTCCAGCAGGCGCTGCCATATCGACCTGGAGACCATGTCCGGCCCTTCCACCTGGCTTCTGTCACCGTTGACGGGGCCCGGCTCAGCGGACGCCGAGGTCCTGCTGGACGCGGCTGATCAGGTCGGCCGACTCCGACTCGCTGAGCGCCAGATCCGTGATCACTTGGAGGCACTCCTGGTAACGGGCCAGCAGGCGCAGGTCCTCACCGCCGGTCATGCTGCCGGCGGCGTGCTCCAGATAGAGAAGATCGTCGTCGTCGGGGAAGCCCAGCAGGACGAAACTGCCCAGCGTGCTGTAGTGCGCCCCCGCTTCGAACGGCAGCACCCTCACGGAAATCTCCTGACGGCTTCCGAGGGCGAGCAAGTGGTCCAGCTGTTCGCCGAGTACGTCCCTGCCTCCGATCTGACGTCGTACCGCTGCCTCGTCGAGCACGAACACGCAGGCCGGCCGGCCCGAGTCGTCGAACATCCGCTGCTGACGCTCCATGCGAAGGTCCACGACCCTCCGGAAGACGTCCTCGTCCAGGTCGCGGGGGGCGAGGAGGGCTTCGGCGTAACCGCGGGTCTGCAAGTGCCCGGGCACCACGATGGGGTGATAGGTGTGCAGGGAGGTTGCCGCACCTTCGTATCCCAGGTACTGGGCGAACTGAGGGGTGATCACCTCGTGGTAGCCGGACCACCAGCTCGGCCCCTTGCTGCCCCTTGCCGCCTGCTCGAGATCCTGCACTCGTTCGGGATCGGTCACCTCGTACAGCGCCAGCAGGGCCCGCAGGTCGCTGACCGACACGCCGACCGTGCCGGTCTCCACCCGGATCAGCTTCGACTGGGACCACTCGACGCGCTCGGCCGCCTCCCGTTGGCTCAGAGCCGCGTTCTCACGTGCCCGGCGCAGCGAAAGGCGTAGTTTGCGCCGGTTCAGACTTGGATCGATCGGGTGTGTCATGGCCGCTCCTTCTCTGCGCACGTACCCGCGACTTCGTCGGCCATGCACAGAAAGTTCCTAGCTCTTTGCCTAGCTCATTATGCTCCGAGCTTTCTGCATAGAGCCAATTGCTCCTGGCTGACACGGGCGATTGTCACGCTGCGAGAAGGAGGATCCACGACAACCCTGTACGGAAGGGCCACCTGCCCCTCTAACGTCACAGCATGTGTCTGCGCTCCCGAACTGCCAGCCTTTTTCGCACCGTTGGCGTGCGGGGGAGTGCGAGGGGGGCGCGCGCTGTGTAAAGCGCAACCCTACGTGCGCCCGGCGCGCATGGCCGCCGCGGCCTCGTCCCGAGGCGAGCAGGCCGTGGATCCGGTTCGCGACCGCGGGCGATACCGACGGACCGCTCAGTCCTGAGCCGGCATCACCCGGGTCACCTTGCCCTTCAGGTCGGCGTCCAGATAGCCGGTGACGTGGTCGTCGGCGAGATAGACGGCCAGTCCCAGCGGGGTGTCGAACGTGTCGTCGGCAGGGCGGACCAGGACGTAACGCATGGTCGGCCGCTGGACGTTCAGGTCCTTCCTCGCCCGCTTCAGCAGGGCGGGAAGGACGTCCCAGTCGAAGCCGTCGAGACTGAAGGGGCGTTCGCCGCCGATGATCGCGCTGCTGATGATGCCCTTCTCGACGCCCTGGCCCGGGCGGTAGGTGTAGCTGTCGTACTTGGTGTCACTGCCCTTGACCATGACGTTCGCCAGGACATACGTCGGATAGACGGTGAGGTCGCATGCGCGGTTCGTGCCGGTCGCGGCCTTGATCTCCTTCACCGCGGTCCGGATGCCGGCGGGGGTGAGCAGATCCGTCTTCGCGTCGGCTTGAGGCGTCGGCGTCGGCGTCGGGGCCGGGCGGGACGCCGTGCGCGTGGGGTCCTTCGTCCTGGCCGAGGAGGTCGCACCGCCTGAACCGGCGGCCTTTCCACCGTCCTTGTCGCCTCCGTCCGGCAGCAGGGTCCACACCAGGACACCCGCCATCACGGTCCCGACGACGGACGAGGCGATCGCGATCCGGCTCTTCGCCCGGCTGCCCGGCCCCGCCGGCGTCTGCCGTGTGGGGCCCGCCGGGTACGGAGTCGGCGGCCCGAAGCCCGTCGGCCCGAACCCGGTGGACGGCCCGAACCCGGCGGCCGGCCCGAAGCCGGCAGACGGTCCGGACCCAACCGGCGCGGAAGGCAGGGGTGTTGCACCCGGCGGAGGGGCCAGCCGGTACGACGTGGCCCCCTCCGCCCCGGCGGCAGCACCCGTGTTGCCGCCCTCGATCGCCTCCGCGAGCAACCGGTCCGCGGTCCTCACGTCCACCCGGTCGGCCGGGTTCTTGACGAGCACCGCGTTCAGGAACCCGGTCAGGACTCCGGCCCGGACAGGTGGCGGAAGCTGCTCGCTCAGCATGGCCGCCAGGGTGGCGAGGGTGGTTCCCCTGCGCAGCGGGTGATGCCCCTCGACGGCCACGTACAGCATCATCGCCAGCGACCACAGGTCGGAACCCGGGCCGCCCTCGCCCCCGGAGACGCGCTCGGGCGCCATGTAGTCGGGCGTGCCGATGATCGACCCGGTCGCGGTCAGGGCGGTCGAGTCCCTGATGGTCGCGATACCGAAGTCGGTGAGGACAGGACGCCCGTCGGGCCTCATCAGCACGTTGGCGGGCTTCACGTCCCGGTGCTGGATGCCGACGTCGTGCGCGGCGCGCAGCGCGGCCAGCACCTCGCGGCCCAGCCGGGCGGCGTCGACGGGCGCCAACGGCCCCTTGTCGAGCCGGTCCTGAAGCGACCCGCCGGTCACCAGTTCCATGACGAGCCACGGGTAGACGTACTCCCCGCCGTCCACCACGTGATGGATGGTCACCACATTGGGGTGATCGACGCGCGCCAGCGCCCGTGCCTCGCGCAGCACTCGGGCCCGGAGCATCGCCGCGCCCTGCGGGTCGTACTCGGCAAGACCCGGATCGGGCGGCCGTACCTCCTTGAGCGCCACGGCCCGGTCGAGGACCAGATCGCGTGCACGCCACACCGTGCCCATGCCACCGCCACCGAGCCGCGTCTCCAGCTCGAAGCGCCCCTCGATGACCCGTCTGCCGGAATCCCCCGCGTTCATGGCCGGAAGCCTACGAGATACCGGTGACACGCCCCCACACAGGTGACCGCAAACACCCGCAGACCGGTGCGATCAACGCCGGCGGCCGTGATGGTCCCACCCTCCGCCCGGGGCCGCGAGAGCGCGGCCGTGAGCGGAGGGTGGGGGCGATGCGGTGTTTCCTCAGAGCGACTTCGCGGCCTCGCGGATGACATCGAGAACGAACTCGGGCTGCGACAGCATGGGTACGTGGCTGCTGTCGACGGGGCGACCGTGCGCGCCCATGCGTTCGACGGCGGCCCGCTGGAGTTCAGGGTTCACGGTCTCGTCCTGGTTGCCGATGACGAACCAACTGGGCTTCGTGCGCCAGGCGGTGCCGGGCACCTGCTGGCTGAAGATGTCGGCGATCGGCACGGCCCCCGTCGCCAGCACGAGCTTCTGCTCGGCCTCGGGCAGGTCGCCGCAGAAGTGGCCGATGCCCGACTCCTTGAGGTACACGCGGTTGTCGGCGACCTCGATGTGCTCGAACACCGGCGTCTTGTCGAACTTGTCCTGCTGCTGCTGCGAGGTCTCGGTCTCGTCCGGGGCGAGGGCGCAGAGGTACACCAGAGCTCCGACGCGGTCGTGCGTGCCCGCCTTGGTGATGAGGGTGCCGCCGTACGAGTGGCCCACCAGCACGACGGGGCCGGGTACATGGTTGATGCCTCGGGTGACGCACGCGACGTCGCCCTCGAGCGAGTCCAGGCCGTGCTGCGATGCCCAGACGGTGTGGCCCTCGGCCTGGAGCGTGGGGATGAGCTTGTTGAAGCACGAGCCGTCAGCCCACAGGCCGTGCACGAAAACGATGCTGGGTTTGTCCGCCATGACTCTTTCCTTCCGGAGTAACCGGTAGCCGGAAAAATGCGGTGCAGTGACTGACCACGGTGATGACCTCGCGTTCTTCCCGAGCCTGAATCGCTCGGGCGCCTTCGGCGCGGATCCGTTGTTCCGGTCCGACGCCGTCCTCGGGTGATCAACTGAGGTGGTCTTCGACGTCGATCGAGATGCGCAAGGTCCAAGAACCATCATTACCTCGCTGCCGGGACCAATCTCTCACCTGTTTGCGTGATGGGCCGAAAACGGCGAGGGCCCACGCGGGTCATCAGGTCTCCTTCGTGGATACCCCGGCCTTCAGGTCGGGGAGGAATCGAAGCTCCTGTGGAGCAGGGCAGAAGAAGCCGGTTCGCCCCTGGGCGGACCGGCGTTGTCAGTGGCGGTCGTTAGGTTGGTCGCGTGTATCTGCGGTATTCCTTCCGGCTCGAGCCGACGCCGGGCCAGCGCATCGCGCTGGCCCGTGCGTTCGGCTGTGCCCGGGTGGTCTACAACGATGCGCTGGCCGCGAG
>NZ_JBVHLK010000046.1:0-17112 GCF_055559015.1 Streptomyces sp. NPDC024698
TGCTGGACCGGCACATGCACCACCTGCCACCAGCCCCTCCCTGCCAGAACACGTTCGACACCAAGAGCGAGACAGACCTAACGGAGTCCTACTAGCTTTACGGCTCCCCTCCGGACGCACGTCGTACGCAACTCGTACGGTGAATGTACGCACCCTGTACGGTCATGAGGATAGGGTGGTGTCTGGAGGTGTGGCATGTCTGAGTTGTTCGATGCGGTGGACGCGCTGGTCGCGTCGCGCTCGCCGTTGCCGCCTGCGGCGGAGCGTAAGCGGCTGCGTACCGCGCACGGCCTGACGCTGGAGGAAGTCTCTGCCGCACTGCATGTGCGCCGGGCGACGGTGTCGGGCTGGGAGTCCCTGACTAAGCCGACCGAGCCGCGCGGTCCGGAGCGTGAGGCGTACGCACGGCTGCTGCGGCAGCTTGCTGAGCTCTACCCCGCCCCGGAAGAGCCGGCCGCCCCGGCGCCCAGCCCTGTCACTCCTGCGCCCGCTTCGGCGCAAGCCCATCCTGTGCCCATCGGTCCGGCGCCCGAGGCTGTGGCCGGGACCGTAACCGAGCGCCCTCAGCCCCCTGTTGCCCCCGTCGCCCCGGCTTCCGAGGTTGCGCCGCGTCCGCCGCGTGCTACCGGGCCGTCGTCGACGCCGCATCGTCCGGGCACCCGGAAGGCGGCCCCGGCCGTGACACCGGCTGAGGGTGGCGACCCGCGGTTCGTGAACGGGCCGCTGGCGGTCGTCGATGTCGAGGACGGGCAGGTGCTGGCGTACTGCGCCGGCGGCCTGATCTTGGAGGTGCCCGCCAAGTCCCTGCCGTCCCTGGTGGAGTGGACGCTGAAGGAGGCGAAGCTCGGTCAGCCGAGGCTGTCCGGCCCCGGGAAGGACGGCGATCCGCTGCTCGTACTCACTGAGGCCGCGCTGGAGCGCTACGGTCTGCCCGTCGCCCTCACGGATGAGGAGCGGCTGGCCGGACGGATCCCGGAGAGCCACAAGGTCGTCAGGCAGTTGGTGCGGGCGGAGTGGAAGCTGACGAAGCGCGGGTTCGGGCCGTGGGCGCGGATCTACCGTCCCGCGCAGGGCTCGGATCGCCAGTGCGTGCAACTGTGCATTCCGTCCTGGCACGCGCTGGGCACCCGGCACTGGGGCGAGGTGGGGCAGCTCGCGTCGGCCGAACTCGCCCGCGTCCTGGGCGTGTTCGCATCCCGGGTGATGACGCCGCGCGGATCGACGGCTGTGACCGGCCTGGAGCTGATGACCGCGCTGCACCCGCCGACCAGGGCCTCCGAGCCGGACGCCGACGGCAGACGCCACTCCGAGCACAACCCCGGCAGCCTGGGCAGGGAGCCGGTCGACCCGACGCCGTGCGAGGCCCCCGACGGCCACCCCCTCCTCAAGGACCTGCCGCGCTTCCACGTCCGGGGCCCGGCGGAGAAGCTGTTCGAGGAGGCGTACGACTGGGCGCGGCCGATGACCGATGCCGAATGCATGCAGCGGCATCTGGTCGGTATCGACGTCAACATGGCCTTCGGCGCCGGCGCCAACGGCCTGACCGTAGGCCTCGGCGCGCCCGCGCACGTCACGGCGCCGGTGTTCGATGCGAAGCTGCCCGGATCGTGGCTGGTGGACCTCTCGCACGTTGACCTGTCCCGGGTGAAGCTCGGCAAGGACACGTGGGCAGACCTGGACGCGAGTCTGCTGCCGAGCCCGTTCACGCCGAAGGGCGAGCGGCCCGAGGGCCCGGCCTGGTACGCGACCCCGACTGTCGCCTACGCGGTCGAGCTCGGCTACGACGTCACGCCGGTCGAGGCCTACGTGCGGTACGACAACGGCCGTTACCTGGACGGCTGGTACAACCGGTTGCGCGATGCCTACCTCGCCACGATGGCCGACCTCGGCGTCCACGCCGACCTCACCCCGGCCGACTTCCTCACCGCGATGGACGGCTACCAGGGCCGGGACCCGGAGATGGCGATCGTCGCCGCGGCCATCAAGGCGACGGTGAAGGGCGGGCTGGGCAAGCTGCGTGAGCGCCCGCGGGGTGAGGGCTGGCGGCCGGGCGAGCCGTGGCGCGCGCTGTCGCGTCCCACCTGGCGGCCGGACATTCGTGCGGCGGTCATCTCCCGCACCCGGATCAACCTGCACCGCAAGATCGTCAAGCATGCGGCGTTCACCGGCCAGTACCCGGTGGCGGTCCTGTCCGACTGCGTTGTTTACGCCGCGAACGGACCGAGCCCGCTGGACTTCCTGCCCTACCGGGACGGCAAGCCGCTGCCGGGCGGTTTCAAGCTCGGCATCAACCCCGGGCTGGTCAAGCACGAGGGCACCCAGTCCGTGCTGTGGGGCGAGGAGGTCCGCGAGCGGTTTAATGCACCGGAGCTCAACCTCGCCCGGTACATCAAGGATGGCACCGTCACCGACGTGGACAACGGCGAGTAGGGGAGTGGGCAGGCGATGAGCATGTTCGGGGACGGCCTGGACGCCGCGGTGCACAAGGCGTTCACCCGCCCGGCACCCAAGACGGCGCCCGCGCAGATGCGCTACCTGGTCAAGCAGCTGGGCGGCACGAAGGCGGTCGCTCGGATGCTGCGGATTTCCCAGCGCACCGTGGAGCGGTACGTGAAGGACCAGATCAAAAAGCCCCGCCCGGACCTCGCCGCACGCCTGGAACGCGAGGTGAAGGCCCGCTGGCAGCCACAGATCCGGGCCAAGGCCCGCAAGAGGGCGGCGAGCACCGGCGGCATCGTCATCGACACCCGCGCCCGCCTCGGCTACACCGCCCCCATCGGATCGACGGACCAGGACCGCATCCGCCACCTGACCGTCGCCCTGCCCCCGCAGTACGCGGCCCGCCTCTTCGACGCCCAAGAGGCCGGCGCCGGCGACCGCGAGCTGAAGGAGATCGCCGCCGAAGCACTCAAAGAGGTGTACTTCCAGGACGGCGGCCGCCGCGCCGGAAGCCTGGAGGAGGTCCGGTTCACGGACGTGGAGCACCTGGAGTTCGAGCTGTAGAAGACCTGTGGGCTGCACCAGTTGATCTGGCCCACAGGCGCACCCACTGTCGTGGAGAAGGCAGCGGGGCGATTGTCGGTGGTGCGGCGTAGCCTGCGCTCGAGCATGGAGACTACGCCGCGGGGTGCGGGTCCGGCTCCGGCCGCGGAGGGGTATGAGATGCGACTGACGCCACAGCAGCGAATCAACAAACTGGATCGGTGGAAGAGCCCCCCGAGCACGGCTGAAGAGGCGAGGCTCGCCCGTGCTCGGCGCATGGTGACCAGCGCGGTCAAACAGCATCCTCCCTTTGCTGCCCTCGGGTTGATCGTCGAGCCGAAGGGCTCCTGGGCGAACAACACCAACGTCAGCAGCGAGAGCGACATGGATATCAAGGTCGAGTTCACCCAACGCATATTCCAGGGTCCCCCTGCGGGGATGACGTACTGGGATTTGGCCCTGCAGAACGCCAACTACACGGGCCCCTGGACCCCGGAGAAGTTTCGAAGCGAGCTGGGGATCGCGCTCAGGCGCGCCTCGAACGCCGTCGACGCCAGTCACAACGTGGCTTTCTACGTTCCGAGCGTTCCGGGCAGCCGCCCGGACACCGATGTGGTGCCGTGCTTCACCTACCTCCACAGACCCGCCTTCGGCGACTCTAGGCGCGGCACAGTCGTGTTCACCAAAGACGGCAAGCACATTGTCAACTGGTCTCAGCAGCAGCTGGACAACGGCCGGGCGAAGAATAACCGGACCGGCAATCGCTACAAGTTCGCGGTCCGCGCCCTGAAGTCGGTGGAGAACGACCTGGCAGCAATGGGCAAGATCAAGTGTCTTCCGTCGTACTTCATGGAGTGCCTGATCTACAACGTCCCCGACACGGCCCTGAAGAACTCGTTCTCCCTTGACCTTGCCTTCCGCGCGGCCCTTGACCACCTCAGGGGACAGTTCAACTTCTGGTCCTTGACCGCCGACCCGGACGCCATGGTCGAACCGAACGGCATCAAGAAGCTCTTCGGCCCAGGCCAGAAGTGGACCCAGAGCGACGCCCGACAATTGGTCACCGCGGCCTGGGACTACCTGGGCTACGGAGTCCCGCGATGAGCTCACCCGTCCAGTCCATCCGCTGGGGCGCCGCCGTCGCCTCCACCCTGTACGGAGCGCTCCTCTACATCCTCGGGGTGCACCCCGAGCAGGAGCTGAAGTACGCCTTCGCATACGTCCCCACCCTGCTCGGCTACCTGGTCCTGGTTTTCGACAAGTGGGCGTGGCGATGGCGCGGTATACACCGCCTCAACGGACACCCACGCCTGGACGGCACCT
Source organism: Streptomyces sp. NPDC024698 (assembly GCF_055559015.1). NCBI lineage: Bacteria > Bacillati > Actinomycetota > Actinomycetes > Kitasatosporales > Streptomycetaceae > Streptomyces > Streptomyces sp. NPDC024698. The sequence goes on from NZ_JBVHLK010000046.1 coordinate 4,306, forward strand.
GGCGGGTGACACTGCGCCCGAGCCCGGAGAGTCACATCCCTACGGGCGGAAACCGCGGCCCCATTCGTGCCTACCTGACCGTCGAGCAGTCCTACTGGACTCTCCACGCCACACTACGGACCGGGGAAAGCGCCTCGCGGTCCACCAACGCGACCATCGAAAAGCGCGACGGCTCAGGCATAACCGAGCTGCGGTTCCTCTACGAGAACATTCCACAGGTGGCTCACCAGCACCGCAGCCCAGTGCACACCGGCGCTTGCCGGATTAGCCTAGCCGGCCGGACACCCCGCTCCATCGCCGGGCGCTACTACACCGATCGTTTCACCGCCGGCGACATGGAACTCGACCTGATCAGCCGTAGTACCGAGCACAGCACCTTCACCGAGGCCGCAGCCTCGGACACCGCCACTCACTGACTGCCGCACCGCACCACCGACAGTGGAGTCTGACGCTAGCTGGCAGCCCCAGCGGCCATCACCCGACGCCGGTCCACCGCCTGCCAGAGATTCACTCACGCCTCATGCTTCCTGCGGCACGAGAAGTGCTCGGGCAGCCCTTCGGGTCCTGGAAGGCTTGCGGGCTGACCACAGCCGAAGCGGCAGAGCGGGATCGCTTGGCCCGACGCGTCCACCGGAACCCTTGCGATCTCGGCTTCTCGGGGGCGGGACTCAAGGACGATGGCGCGGCTGCCACGTCTTTGCTTCGGCTCAGCTCGCAGCTCCGAAGCCGGACGGTCCTCGGTGCATCTGTCGTGCCGGTTCCCCTGCCGTACGGCTGATTGGCGCTCCTTGTCGTCCAGGGCTGGCCCGTTCGCGTCAAGGTACTGCTGCCACTGTTGTGCGGGGAGCCAGCCGTGGTGGCCGCCTCGTTGGAACGGGATCCGTTCACCGGCCGCGGCTTCCACGATGAACCGGGTGAGGGTCAGGCCGCCTGCCCCAGTGAAGGTGCTCGACTGATGGGTGGGCATGAGGACGCGGTGCCAGCCCCCGCAGTACCCGGTGTCGGTGGGGTTCTCCGGATCGTAGGGCTTCTCCGGGCACCGGGTGAGTGCGCCGTTTTGGCTGCACTGGCCCTCCTCCAAGACGAAGTTGCCGTCCTGGACCGCGATGGGGTTCTTCTGCACGCGGATGACGGAGGCCGGCAGGTTGGGCGTGCGGACGTAAGGGACGGTGCCGATGCCTGCATGGTCGGGGTCGGCGAAGTCCCAGACCGACTGGATACCGCCGCGGCGCCGGAACCCTTCCCGTGCACGCATTCCGCGGGCTGTCTGAGCACTCAATTGGGGTTCGTAGCCCAGGACGATGCCGTTGGCGCCGTTGATGCGTACATCGAGGCGAGCGTGTCCGTCGGGGGTTTGCGACTCGATGTCGGCGTGGAAGCCGTGATCTTCGGAGTCCTTCGCGACGCGTTCCTTGCGGGCGAGGTGTTCGTCGGACTCGTGGCTGATGGGCTTCTCCCCGGGTTTCCGGTAGTGGGAGGCAAGCCATACGCCGTCACGCCGGATGAGGTACATGGGGATGCGTCGGCCGCGGAGGTCTCGGCAGTCGGGGCAGATGAGCCCGCGCTTTTCGACGGGGACGCGTCCGCGCATGCGCAGGAGCACGTTCAGGAGGTCTTGGCCTTGCGGGACGCCGAGGTCGGGGCGGTCCAGGTCGAGGTTGCGGCCAGCCGGTTCGTAGTAGACGGGGTTGCGGAAGAGGTCTTCGTCGCTGTCGATCTGAAGGTCGTCGTCCATTGGCACTCCCCGCAGCCGTCGCGAGTAGGACTCACAACGGTACGGGGATGGTCTGACAATTGGGGCTGAACTGCAGAAACAGGCCGCATTGAGAAACGCAGGGGAGCGGTTCTGCAACAGGTCAGGTTTGCCCAGCTCGCAGTGATTTCCCTGGATCTTCTTTGGTTGTAGCTCCTGTGCGGTGAACAGAGAGACTGGTCATGGCAGACAGGAGCGGCTCTGCTATGACTTCCACCGCGAGCTCCTCCACCACCACGCCGTACTGCACCCCTTGTGATCGATTCGAGCAGCAGGCGAAGGAACCGCCAATCACTTTCCGGCCCCGGGATAACTCGCGTCCGTGCTGCTCAGCGGCTTGGCGCGGATGGTGTCGGCGGGCTGCTGGATGAAGGCCTGAGCCCCCTCCAAGATGCCTCCACCGCGGCGGTCGGAGCCCACGCCACGATGAACTCCTATGTGCACCACGATGATGCCGAGAAGCCACACCCGCTGCGCAAGGACGACCAGCCGGTGCATCATCTGCAGCAGCCGGTCCTACGCCACGGGCCAGAAGCTGGCCGATGAACGCGTACGGCCGAGCAGTGAGGAAGATGGACGTGGGGCTCCCGTTCCGTGTTACCCCCGAGCCGGGGCGGGAGCCCGCCCAGCCGGGTCCGGTGCGGTGACCGCCCGATCACTCGCTTGTGCTGTCACCGTCTTCTTGCGCTTCCTCTGCCTCGGGCTCGGGAGCCTCTTGGACATCCAAGACCTGTGCCTGCTCATCGCCTTCCTCTACCACTTGCTCACGAACGCTTGGTCGGTACGCGACGCCGGGCATATCGATCTTGGGGAGTGAGGTGGCGATGTCGAGTTTGGGCAGCGAGGCCGCGATCTGCTGGACGTGACGTAGTGCGGGACTATTGATCGCGGCCTGCAGAGCGGCACGGTTGGCTTCCATCTGCCGGGCGAGCTGCTGCGCAGGTCCGTTGAATAGCTTTGCCTGGTCGGCAGCCATCTTCCGGGCGAGCTGATGGGCGGGACTGTTGATCAGTTTTGCCTGCTCGGCAGCCATCTGGCGGGCAAGACGCTGCACGGGGCCATTGATGAGTGCTGCCTGTTGGGCGGCGGCTTGCTGGGCGAGGCGAGTGGTGGCCAGGTCAAGCTTTGCCAGAGAGGGCGCAATCTGGTCGGCGACTGCGCGCTCGACTGGAGTCGGAGTTGTAAGGAGGCTCCGTTTGGCGGCTGCGGCGACGTCGGCAACGCGCCGCTTGAGGCTCCTGAGGATCTCCATGCATGATTCGTCGCCGTCGTCGGGCGATGCCGGTTCGTCTGATGCGAGCAGGGTTGGGGTTTCGTCGTCGCGTGTGGAGAACAGAACCTTGATTTCCCAGAGGGAGGCGATGTTCCCGGCCAGAGTCTCTGTCTCGTCGACCGCGAGGCCGTACAGCAGCCATCGGGCTTTGGCCGTGTACCAGACGTCGCTTTCGATCTCATGGCCCGTGACTTCGGTGACGCTGAGCAGTTCAACCTCGGGATCTTCGCACCACGCGTACCATTTCTCGGGCGCACCGTCGTCGCTCAGCCCAGCGAACCCGGAGAGCGTGCTGAGGTTCCTCGCCGCCTGGGCTACTCCCGCTCGAACCGACAATGACCTCAGCAACTCGGTTGCAGCGGCTTCTGCCTCCTTCCCGGACACTTCCTTGGTGAACTGGGAGACCACGTCGTTGAAGTCCTTGAGGTAGGTGAGCTGGCTCTCAAGACCGCGGACGTCTTCGCTCATCGGGAACGGGTAGGTGGTTCCGTCGCCGAAGTCGCTGGTGTTGTTGGTGACGAAGTGGACGTGCTCGTCCGGGTTCTGCCTGAGGAATTCCAGGATGGAGAACCAGATCGCCGCATCGCGGCCCCCCACGGAGTGGTCGTCAGCTCGCTTCGCCGGCGGAAGGGCCATTGCCTCCCGCTGGAACCCCCTGCGGATGGCGTCGTTACTGGTCTCGATCACCTCGAAGATCTCGCCATAGACCCCTCGCCAGCGCTCCAGAAACCGTTCCAGATCCAACGGCTCCAGTGAGCTTTCCAGATCCCAGGGAAGGAAGTCGCGTAGCTTGGACAGCGTGTTCACGACTGCCTGGTGCTTCACGGGATAGAGCTGTGCTTGGTGGGCGGCCATTTCCTCCAGGACCATCCACGGCACAGCGACCCTGTGGTGCCCCGACTGACGCAGCTTCCGGATGATGTCCGCACGCGGTCCTTCGGGCGGCAGAAGGTTCACGGCATTCGTATCAAAGATGATCACTAGGCCTCCCCGCCTCATTGAGGAGGCAGTATCTCAACCGGCAACGACTCCGGCCCTCGGCGACGCGATGTAGCCGAGGGCCGGACCAGAGTGCTTGCGAGGGAGGTGCCCCGCACGCAAACGCACCCGTTTTCTATTGCGCCGTCAGATCTGCAGGATAAGCGCTTCCACCTGTGCGAGCGTCGTCACGCTGGCATGGGCCGCGGCCCGAGCTTTCGTCAGCTTCTCCATCCACTCGATCCGCACTTCGGCCGGCAGCGACTCTGCGGCGAGCTGGGCTCGCAGGCGGCGTGCGTCCTCGAAGTCCGTCATCAGTGTGTGGGCGGAATCCACTGCTCGCTGGTAGCCCGCTTCGACGAGCTCGACACGTGCGGGCAGTTCCCGCCGCAGGGTGGCCAGCTGATCGCGGGGATCGGCCGGTGCTTCTCCGTGCGACGTGGTGCTGGCGTCGGGACTCGCGTTGTTCCCGGCGGCCGCGAGGGTGCCGGTGCTTCCTCCGGGCTGGGCCGGGCGGATGAGGTCCACGGGGAACGTCTCGTCGAACCACGCCTTGTCGGCGACGTACTGCGTGGGCCGGCCCTCGGTGTCTGGAGCGATCACCATCCCCGCCGTGATCGCCGTCCGCTCCCCCTCGCCCCAGTGCTGCTCGCCGTAGCAGATCAGGGGCGTGCCGTCCTCCGCCTCGGGCGGCTGCGTGGCGTCCGGGTGCTCCAGCACGGCCCTAGCGAACGCGAGGAGAAGGGCCCGGCTGATGCCCGGATAGCTGTCCTCCGTGTACGCCAGCGTGAGAGCGGCGACGGCGCTCTTGGGGCTGCGGCGCACGCCTTTGCGTCCGTCGCCTGCCTCACTGCCCTGGCCGGGCGTGATGAACGGCTGCGGAGCGTGGATCAGCGCCGGCACCATCCTGTCGACCAGGGCGGCCCAGGCGTTCACGTCACCGGCGTCTGCCCCGAGGAACAGCTCCTTGAGCGACCTCGGTTCCTGCCCGGCGCCGTCCGTGGTCTGCGAAGTGCTGAAAAGACCGAGCGCGGAGAGGATGTTGCCTCGGTGCAGGAACAGCTGAGCCACGGCGGCGGACCACAGCCGCGTCCGTGCGTCCGTGGTCTTGGCCCGGGTCTGACTCCACGCAGGCTGCTGCAACGTGCCCCTCACGATCGGCCAGAACCGTCCCGTATCGCGGACGGTACGCGCGCCCGTCCTCTGCGGGTCCTCGGGAGGAATGCCGGGAAACACCAGCGCGGTGATGGCCCGCACCGCGATGTCGCGCAGCACCACGGGGCAGACGTCGTCACCGGCGGGCACGAGCGGCTCGAGCGGGTCGAGCGGCCCGTTGGCGGTCAGCGCGTCGCGCACGCCAGCCAGATCAACAAGGTCCGCACCGCGGGCGTTGGGGAACGCTTCGGTGAGCGCGGCGGTGAGCGCGGATTTCCTGGCGTAGGAGTCGACGAGCGTCGCGAACAAAGCGATCAGGCGCGCGTCCTCGTCGTAGGGCTGGATGCCACGTAGGTGATCGTTGACGTTCAGCGTCCGCAGGACGTGTTCCAGTGCCTCTGGCTTGGTGCAGCCGATCACGACCTCCGCCGACACCGTCGCGATCCTCGCGGCCCGGATCGACGGGTCGGCCGGCATCGTCTCCGGCTTAGCACCGGCCTCGTTGAGCCGGGCGGAGAGCCGGTTCAGAACCTCTCGCAGGTTCAGCAGCAGCAGCCCGGGGTCGGCCTTGTCCTTCGGCAGGGGTACTAGGGACTGGGGCATCCCCGCCACCAGGTGCTCCGCACGCACGCCGAAGACGTTCAGACGGGCCAGCGCACGGTTGTTGCCGGTCACGGCGGCCAGCCGCCACAGCTTCGACACCGTGCCGTCGGACTGGATGATCTGCCACTGTTGAAGGACGTTCATGCCCTTGGAGAGCTGACCCGCGTCCACGAGAGACTCGGCCAGGTCGTACCCGCGGGTGCTCCCGGCACGCTCCAGCCGCTCGGCGGCGTACCGCTGCATGTGGACGGCCACCTCGTAGGGCTGCTCAGCGAGGACCAGCGCCGCCTTCGCCTCCCCGTCCTCCTCCGCGGCACGGACCACCGGCCGCGGTCGCCGGTCGCCGAGGGCAGTAAGCAGGGCCCGTCGCTCGCCGTCGAGCTCCCTCACGAGAAGGACGGCGTCCTTGTGCTTCTGTGTGGCCGCCAACAGCGCCGCGGCGGCGTGCGCGTCGTCCCCGGGCGCACGGCGGCAAGCCTCGCGCTCCTTCTCGGCGGACTTCGCGGTTTTCTCGGCGTCCTGCAGCGTCATCTCGGCGGCGACGAGGTCCTTGACGCGCTGCCTGGCCTCCGGTCCGGGCGGGGACCAAGAACTGACGGTGCGGTCGTTGAGGTCCCACGGGGCTACTGCGGCACCGTGGATGTCGCACATCAACAGGAGCACCTTTTCGGCGCCAGCCTGCACGGGCCGGTAGGCGCCGGGCTTGAGGACCTTCCTGCCGCCCTTGGTGGTGATCAGGTTCCTGATCTCGGTGTCCGGGAGAGCGGCGGCCAGACCCTCGATGATCGCCGACCGGGGAGGCGGTACTACTTTCTCGTCCGCGCAGGTGTTGTCAACGGCGTCCGCGAGACGCTCGCCATAGGCAGGGGTACCGATGCGCGGGTAGATGTCATCCGGCCGTTTCGGGACCATGGTGTCGTCCTTCCACCCGGGCGTACCGGGCGAACACACACGCTCCCGTCTCTCGGGAGCGTGTCACGCGCCCGAGCGCCGAAGCCTCGTGCCGACAGGGAAACGGGCCGACACCGGAGGTGTCGGCGGTCCCTGCCCCGTACGGTCCACCTGCCGACGCCCGAAGGACGATCAGCCCCAACAGCACCTGGACGGTGTCTGGGCGTCTCGCAGCTTGCTCCTGCTCCGCCGACGGCGGCATGAGGCGGACGCCAGTGGTAGGCCACCGACGTGCACCACGGAATCTGTCACCCGGACCGGTGCCGCGGCGAACGGAAGCAGCTGGATTCGCCAGATCAGGTGATTTGAGGCCCAACTCGATGACGCACAAGCTGAGTTGGCGTATAGCGCTCCGAGGCTGTGGCAACTGGTTGTCAGGCTGGGCTATCCGGTCCCGGCCCGGGCGCGGGCGGCTGGCTCTACGGTGCACCGGCGAGCAACCGGCCGTACGGAAGGAGCCGGGTGGGACGCGTGGCGCGGCCGCAGTGGGGGATCGGGGCACGCTCAGCCGGTTGCGCGCGGCTGGGACCGCCGCGCCGCACCTGCTGTCGGCCCGGCGGCCGGGCCGGGAAGCAAGTCGCTGGCACTTCCGATGCTGTCCTCCGGGCGCTGAGTCCCACCAAGGGGTGAGGCGGGAAACTCCCGCCGGACGGGAGGTACTCCCGTCTGTGCCTGCCACTGCAGCGCAGAGATCGTGGAAGCATCCTGCTCGATGTCAGAGGCATGCGAGATCATCATTTTGGCGTTCGGGCTCTGCCGGACGACGAAGGGTGAGGGGGAAAGGGTGTCGCAGGAACTCTTCTTCGAAACCGTCCAAGGTGAGAACTACTCGTACACGAGGCTGAATCGCGCGGCCATCAACGAGCTTCGGAGCGCCCCGTCTGCAGGCGGTGACGAAGAGGCTGCGCACGCTCTCATCGATCTACTGATCGACGACCTGCCCCAGGATCCTCAGCACGAGGGGCTGATGGACAACTCGGAGACAGGGGCAGTCATACGGTGTCTCAAGGCCATTCTGCGCCGCCTCGGTATCGAGTTCGAGGTCCCCTTCCATGACAAGCAGGGCTACTACTCATTCCGGATGGAGCACAAGAGCGACCTCAGTACTGATCTGACCAGGGTCTTTGCCCCAGGGCGCGCAGCGCTGGATCGACGCGAGCAGACCACCTTTACCGGAGGGCTGCGGGGGCTGCGGGGCGAGCTGCGCAACCTCATTTTTGCCTCTGCGCAGAAGCCAGAGATCATTTGGAGGGACGTCGCGGGTGGGGTCATCGAGATCACGAGGAACAAGGAACACTGCCTGCTTTATGACCGCCCAGTGGGTGCCGCAGGCCTTACCTGGAGCGAACTCAGCAAGTGGTGGCGCCTCCAGGACGGCATGTACGGGCTGTCTGAGCCGCTCAGGCTGCAGGCGCTCCTGAAGCGGCTGAGGAGGTCACTCAACTTCCCGGAGCAGTTGCTGCTGGACTCCTACTGGGACTACGCGATGCAGCGAGGTTTCGGAGACTTCCCTGCTCTGTTGCCGCAGGTGTATCTCCACTATGACCCCTTGGCGCAACATCAGCGGGACCAGCGGGTGGAAGGCAAGGTGCTGACGCGGCAGCGGATGGACTTCCTGATGCTTGCTTCTGGCGGTCGCCGATACGTTCTCGAACTGGATGGGAAGGAGCACTACTCGCGCGATGGGAAACTTGCCCCCGGCCTCTACGCCGACATGGTCCGGGAAGATCGGCGGATCCGTCTTCAGGGGTACGAGGTGTACCGGTTCGGCGGCGCCGAATTCGTGGACTCGCAGGCTGCGAAGCTCATGCTGAGCGGGTTCTTCGGCCAGTTGCTCAGTCCGTAGCTTCGTCCCGGCGAAGAAGCTGCACGCGCTTCCCCCAGAATCGGAACGGGTACGGCTCGACAGCCCAGTACATCGCGGCCCCAGGGTCTCGCGCGGGTATGCGGCTCAGTGGCCGTACGACGGCGTCATGCCCATTCCATGCCGAGCTTCCGCAGCGCAGCCAGCTGTTCGGCGCTGAGCTTGTCCCGCCGTGCCTTGGTGTTGGAGACCCATACGCCTAGCTTGACGGTCACCGGTTCAGTTTCGCCGTCGACCGTGATCTGCTCGCTGTGGCCGCGCGGTACCGGTCGATGGGTCCCTTCCCGTTCGACCCACTGGGCGAGGGCTGTCAGGCCCCGCTGGAACGCCCGCCGCGCCTTGCCTGGGCCCTTCGTCGCACCCTCGGCGGCCGGGGCGGGAGACGGCGTCTCAGCGGGCGTGACGCCCAGCTGGGCCAGCCGTTCCTGCTGCTCGGGCAGGAGCTGCTTCCAGGTGGCCGGCTGCTTCTGCCGCTGGAGCCATTTGCCGAGGTCGTCGCCTTCGAAGAGGACGCCGGGTGCGATGTCGGGCAGGTGGCCGTCGGCGTCGACGAGGTCGACGAGGATGCGGTGATGGCGTTGCCAGTCGAGCGGCCAGGGGCAGTTCCAGTCCGGGTCGACCGCGGTCAGCTGCTGCGCGCGCTTCGCTGCCCGTTCCGTGTCCTTGCTCAGGCCGCCTTTGCGGCGGAGGTTGGCGAGGAACTGTCCGATAGCCAGCTGCTCGTCGTCGCCCTCGCCTTCGCCCCAGACCGTGTCTTGTCGGGGTGCGAGGTGTCCGGTGGTCCGCCGGTAGGAGCGGAGTGCGGCGAGCTTGTTCTCCCAGGCTTCCTCGCCCGGTTCCCAGAGCATCCCGGCCTCGGGCGTGTCCAGGAGGGCCTTGCGCCGGTCCTCCAGCTCCCCGGTGCGCAGGGCTTTGCGCTGTTGGTGCACCCACCGCCCGAGGGGGAAGTCCTTGGTGACGCCGACCTCGACCTCGACGTCGTAGGGGACGGCGTAGACGCCAGTGATCTCGTTCTCCGCCCGCCAGCGCAGCAGGGACTGGTAGCCCTCCAGCCACACCAGGGATTCGGGTCGGTAGACCCGGGTACGCAGGAACGCCGCGATGGTCGCCGCGTCCCGGGGAGCAGAGAAGTGGAGCAGCGCCGACTCGGCAGCGGCGTCGGTGTCGTCCTGCTCCTGGTCCTCGCCCTCGCCGCCGGCCCCGATGATTCGCCCGTCCTCGTCACGCTGCACGTGGACTCTGCGCTTGCCCCTGGTGAGGGCGCGGGATGCCAACTGCTCGACCAGGCGCTCATCGTGCGAGCGCAGCCCCTGGAGCACGGCCACGAGCGGCTTGAAGCTGGCGGAGGCGACCATGTCGGTCGGGTCTTCGCCGGGCTCGAGGAACACCGGCACGATGATCCTGGCGACCTTGGTGGAGCCGTCCTTGTTGAGCCGGAGCGCCCGGCCGATGTTCTGCACGATCTCCACCTGGGAGCCGCGGGTGTCGGCGAAGCACACGGCCTCGACTCCCCGCTCGCCGGTGATGTCCACGCCCTCCCCGAGGACCCGAACCGAGGCGAGGAAGGCGCGGTGCACCCGGCGCCCGGCCGCGTTGATGCCGCCTGCGAACTGCCGCAGGACCTCACGCCGCTCGCTGACGAGGTGGTCGCCGCACAGCCATGCCGACCACACCCGGTCCGGCGGGACGTGGCGGCCGGCCTCGAGTTCGTAGAAGGCCGCGTCGATGGAGGACGCGGGGAGCTTGTCGGCGGCGGCCAGGTCGTCGTCGTTGGCGTACAGTTCGGCAGCGGTCTCGGGCAGCTTGTCCGCGAACGCGGCGGCTTCCTCGACCTTCTGGTGGAAGGTCATGACCGTACGGAGGTTGTACGCCGCGGCGTGCTCCAAAATTGCGGTCTGCAGCAGAGCCAAGCGCCGGCCGCGCTGCGCCTCCTCCGATTCCCCGAGGAGGGGGGAGGGGTCGCGGATCTCGAGGACGTCGATCTCGAATCCGGCGAGGATCTCGCGCTCGATCGCCTCCGAAAGTCCGAGCTCCGCGAGCCACGGCCCGTAGGTCTCGGAGTCCAAGGCCATCGAAGCGATCTCCAACTCCCGCCCGGCCGTGCCCTTCTGCGGCCGCGGGGAAGCCAGGATGCGGGGGGTGGCGGTGAGGTAGAGGCGGAAGTCGGCGGGGATGCGGGTGTTGTCGTGGATGGCTGCCCATGGCCGGCCGAGATCACCGGCGGTGCCGTGCGCCTCGTCCACGATCGCGAGGTCGAAGCCGTCCATGTGCTGGCCGTACAGCCGCTCCCCGCCTGCCAGAGCAGCCTCCAGCGGCCCACGAACTTTCTGGCCCGCAGGTGCGTCGATGTCCTCGCGGTCTACCAGGGAGGCGTACGTGGCGAACACGACGACCGGCCCGGCCCCGGCCCACAGGGCGAGCTGGATCGGGTTGGTGGTGGTGCGCACGCCCAGCGAGTTGAGGACCGCGTCGTTCTCCAGCGAGCACACAGCGACCATCGCGGCCCGGTGACCGACCAGCCGCCAGGCCTGGACGGTCTGCACGAGCAGGTCCAGGGTCGGCACGGTCACGAGGATCCGTCCGCTGCGAAAGCACTCCAGCGCGCACGCGGCAGCAGTGATCGTCTTGCCCGATCCGGTCGCGGACACGATCGTGCCCCGCGCGCCTCCAGGGGGCACAGGTGATCTTGCAGGAAATCCGACCCATTTGCGGAAACTCGACTTCTGAGCCACCTGATGTTCTCGGAGCTGGATCAAAAGAGTTCTCCGGGTTCGGGAAGGGCTTGTTCGACTGAGGTGATCCGGTATCCGCCACGCTGGTAGAGGCCACCGTCTCGTCCGTGGACCGCCCAGGCTTTCTCGGCCGCGCCGTCAGGCGATGCCTCCATCAGATGGAGAGTGAGGACCGGTACGTGCGCAGCCGAGCCGGCAGCGGGCCGGGCATCGATCCGGTAGACCCGGTGCCATGTGATCTCCACAGCGCCGGCCCCCGACTGCTCGGCCTCCGCCACATCGTTCGCCAACCGCTGCAGCCGCCGCTGCTCGTAACGGCCGCCACGCGCATCGCGAGCGAGCGCATACACGGCCATCCCCTCCCTGTTCATCAGACTCGCGATGCGCTCCCACTGATGACATCGCAGCTCCGCGATGAGCAGCTCACTCAGATTGTGAGGCTCGCAAGGGGCCAGCCGCGCGCTCCCGAGACGCTCCTGAGCCAGACGGACCTGCGAGGCCACCGCGCTGGGATCGAGGCCAGCGGCTTTCGAGACCACCCCCAGCCGCACGAGTTCATGGGGAAGATACTTGTAGATCAACACGCCTATCCTCCTCCTTCCGCAGCGCGGTCCTGACGCCCGCAGGGATCCCTTATTTCTGCCAACTCTACATGCTGCATCAAATCGAGAAGCCTCCGGAGCCCCCCGGAAGAAAGCTATGATTCGATCATGACCGATGAGTGGTACGTCCTCATTGAAGAGGACACCAGAGAGACCGAACACGCCGACGACGTGGAACTGAAACTGCACCGATGGATGCTGGTAGGCACTCATCACATCAATGGCGACCAGGAGCAAGCCACTGCCGTAGCCAAGGATGCAGCCCTGCACTACCTGCCGGGAGTCCTCGCCCGGCACGCCAAGCCCGGAGACGAGCCGGCCCGGCATGCCTTCCTCACTCCGGACGGGGCCTGGGTGGTGCTCCTCAAGCAGAGGAGCCGTGAGTGCCATATACGGGTGACAGTAGCCCGGCTGATGCACTCACAGGAGGAGAAGCAAGCCCCACCGAAAACGCTGAAAGAGATGCTCCGCAGCGCCGTGCAGGCCCCGGCACCCTCCCCGAAACCGTGGACGCCCGCCGGGAAGCCCTCACAGTGAAGGAGCGGAACACCCCCACCATCGGGGCCCCAGAAGCTGACGGCCAATCACCCCAGATCACCTCTTGCCGCCAGCTCGAGCCGCGCGGAGCGCGGCTCACCGCCTCACGCGCAGCGTGAGGCCCGCGGTCCAGAGCGCAGCGGAGGACCGCACAGCCCGGACGCAGTCCGGGTCAGGCTGCACAGCAGCCTCATCCCCGAAGCGCAGCGCAGGGGATGCCAACCCGATTGCGCAGCAATCGGGTTGAGCGGTGAGCGCAGCGAACCGCCAGCGCTCCCGCGGAGCGGGAGCGCAACCCCCGCGCGCAGCGCGGGGGTTCGCTTGCACATCGCGCAGCGATGTGGTACCCGCTCCGCGGG
>NZ_JBVHLK010000047.1:0-15508 GCF_055559015.1 Streptomyces sp. NPDC024698
TCCGGCCGGGAGGTGCCCCCACCGCGTCGACTCCCTCCTCCGCCTTGCAGCTGCACGCACCAGACCCCGCTCACCGGCGCAGAACAGCCCCGTCGCTGCCCTGCGACCTGATCCAAACGACAGGCCCTAGCCCTTCCCGGCCGTTCCTTCGGCCCTCTCCCTTACGCGAAGACCCGCACCGTCCGTGGACGATGCGGGTCTTCGCGGTGGTCGGCCTCCCGGCGGAGCCGGCCCGCTCTACTGCTGCGGGGGCGCCGGTGGCGTCGGGTTCTGCCCCTGGTGCGGCGGATAGGGCTGACCGGCCTGGAACTGCTGCCCCGGCTGCGGCGGTTGGGGGTATCCCGGCGCCTGCGGATGGGGCTGGCCGGGCTGCTGCGGGTAGGTCTGTCCCGGCTGGCCGTACAGCTGCTCGGGCTGCGGCTGCGGAGGCTGCGGGGCCTGTCCCTGCGCCGGCTGCCCGGGGGCGTACTGGCCGGGACCCTGCTGTCCGGGAACGTACTGACCCGGCATCGGCGGCGCGGCCACCGGTGGCGGGTTGCCGTCGTTGGTCCACAGCCCGTGCGACTGCTGGTGCCGCGCGAAGTCCTCGGCGACCATCGCGGACAGGTTGAAGTACGCCTCGCGCACCTTGGGCCGCATCATGTCGAGGTCGACCTCGGCACCCGCGGACAGGTGCTCGTCGAACGGCACGACCACGACCCCGCGGCAGCGCGTCTCGAAGTGGCTGACGATGTCGTCCACCTTGATCATCTTGCCGGTGTCGCGCACCCCGGAGATGACGGTGATCGACCGGGCGACGAGGTCCGCGTACCCGTGCGCCGACAGCCAGTCCAGCGTCGTACTGGCGCTGCTCGCCCCGTCCACGGACGGTGTCGAGATGATGATGAGCTGGTCGGCGAGGTCGAGCACCCCGCGCATGGCGCTGTACAGCAGGCCCGTGCCGGAGTCGGTCAGGATGATCGGGTACTGCTTGCCCAGGACGTCGATCGCGCGCCGGTAGTCCTCGTCGTTGAAGGCCGTCGACACGGCCGGGTCGACGTCGTTGGCGATGATCTCCAGCCCGGAGGGCGCCTGGGAGGTGAACCGCCGGATGTCCATGTACGAGTTGATGAACGGGATCGCCTGGACGAGGTCCCGGATGGTGGCCCCGGTCTCGCGGCGCACCCGGCGGCCGAGCGTACCGGCGTCCGGGTTGGCGTCGATGGCGAGGATCTTGTCCTGGCGCTCGGTGGCGAGCGTGGAGCCGAGCGCGGTGGTCGTGGTCGTCTTGCCGACCCCGCCCTTGAGGCTGATGACGGCGATCCGGTAGCAGGAGAGCACCGGCGTCCGGATCAGCTCCAGTTTGCGCTGCCGCTCGGCCTCCTCCTTCTTCCCGCCCAGCTTGAAGCGCGAGGACGCGGCGGCCGGGCGACCGCTCTTGACCTTCTGCCGCTTGTTGTTGAGCAGCCGGTCGGACGACAGCTCCACCGCCGCGGTGTACCCGAGCGGGGCCGCGCCGGGATTGGTCGGCTGCCGCTGATCGTGCCGCACGGGCTGCGGCCAGGCGGTACCGGTCCGCGGGTCCACGGGGGCGACGGGCTGCTGCTGCACGGGCGGCGGGCCGGGCTGGTGCGGGGGCTGCGGCTGCGGGCTCTGCGGCTGGGCAGGCGCGGCCTGCGCCGGAACCTGCGGGTGCGGCTGCGGGAAGCCGTAACCGGGAGCCGGCGGGGCGACGGGCGGGGCCGCCTGCCGGTCCTGGGGCGAGGTGCCGGGCTGCGGGAAGCCGTAGCCCGGGGCGGGCTGGACGGGGGCTTGTTGGTCCGGGGCGGGGGCAGGGGCAGGGGCCGGTGCGGTGCCGGGCTGCGGGAATCCGTACCCCGGGGCGGGGGCGGGCTGCCCGGGGACCTGCTGGGCAGTGGCCGGGGCGCTCTGCGGGAAGCCGTAGCCGGGGGCCTGGGTGGGCGGGGCCGCTTGCACGGGTGCGGGTGCGGGCGTCGGTGCGGGTGCGCCGGGCTGGGGGAAGCCGTAGCTTGCCTGCTGCGGCACGGCCGGCGCGGGCACCTCGGGGGCGGGGGCCTGCGGTACCGCGGTCTGGGCCTGCGGGGGAGCCGGTACGGCGTTTTCGAATCCGGTCGACTGTGCGGGCGCAGGCGTGGGCGTGGGCTCGTGAGGTGCGGCAACAGGACCGGGAGCAGCGGAGGAGGACCACGCCGACGGCGCGGGCTGCGGCGCCGGAGCCTGGAATGGCTGACCGGGCGCGGGTACCGGCGTGGGCGGCTGGAAGGGCTGACCGGGCGCGGGAGCCTGCGCGGCCAGGGGCTGGAAGGGCGCACCCGGCGCCGGTGCCACGGGCGGCTGCTGAGGCAGCGGCACATGGTCCGGCACCCTGCTCCGCGCGTCCGGAGCGGGCTCCGTGCTGGCCGGCCAGTGAGGAGCCGACGCGGGGGCCGCGGGCTGGTAGGCGGGCGGCAACGGAGGCAGCCCACCCTGGGGCAGCGGCGGCGGAGCCCAGGCGGGGGGCATCTCCCGCACCCCCACGGGCTCCTCCGGACGGACGACGGGCACCGCGTCCTGGGGCTCGCCGTCCAAGGACACCGCGTTCCGGGGCTCGCCGTCCTGGGGCTCCGGGTCCTCGGGCGGAGAAGCCTGGGGCGCCGCGTCCTGAGGGTGAGCGCCCTGGAGCCGGTAGCCGTCGGCGTCATGGGCGTCGGCGACGGCCTCGTCGTCCACGGCGTCGGTGGCCGGAGCCTGGGCCTCGCCACCGAGCCGGGCCGGGGCGGCGCCCTGTTCCGGGCCGGACTCGGTGTCCGGGGAAGCGGCCACCGCACCGGCCGGGGCGCTCTGCTCCGCCGCCGGTACGTCGGCCCCTCCGGCGCGCTGGGACTGGGAGGCCGCCTCCAGCGACTGGTAGGCGAGCACGGGATCGATGGCGGGTGCGGGTGCGAGAGCCGGTGCGGCGACGGGCTCGGTGTACACCGGCTGCCCGGACCACCCCGTACCCTCCGGGTGCACAGCGGCCACGGCCTCGGGCACGTTCGTCGCCTCCGCCCCGTGCACGCTCGGCACCACGGCCTCGGGCACGCTCGGCACCACGGCCTCGGGCACGCTCGGCACCACGGCCTCGGGCACGCTCGGCACCACGGCCTCGTGCACGCTCGGCACCACGGCCTCGGGCACGACCTCGGGTGTGCTCGGAGTCTCGCACTCGGGTCCGCTCGGCCCCTCCGCCACCTGTTCGCTCGGCACCTCGCCGCCGTCGCCCTGATCGTCACCCTCGGCGGTGACGGGCGCGTCCTCGGCCTCGCCGCCGGAGCCGGTCTCGGGAGTGTCCTCGGCCTCGGTCCTGACGTCGTCGGAGGCCGCACGCTCCGCGAGCTCACGCTTCAGCGCGACGGCGGAGAACCGCATGGTCGCGCCGCTCTCGAGGTCTCCGTTCCCGGAGTCCTGCGCGCCGGGAACGGTGTCGGAGATGACCGGACCGCCCAGGGCCACCTCCTGCGAACCCTGCGGCTCCCGCCCCTCCTCGGACTCCTTCGAGCCCTCGGAACCGCTCGGGCCGTCAGAGCCGCTCGGCCCGTCGGACTTCTCCGAGCCCGTCGGCGCCTCCGCGTCCCCCGAGTCGCCCGGCGCCCGCCCGGCGCCCGCGGCCCCGGAATCCCCGGAGCTGCCCGAGGCATTCTGCGTGTACCAGGCGGGCGGCGCGTAGTCGATGGTGAACTCGCCCGTCGTCTCGACGGCGGACTCGGCGTCGGACTGGTCATCGCCGGGCGTGGCCCAGCCCCCGCGGATCCCGCCCCGATCGCTGTTCACAATTCCTCCTGGTGTGGTCGAGCACCCTCAAGCCGTGCCGGTTCGACCGTCTGCTTGTCGTCCGCTGACGTTCACGGACGACCGAGGCCGCCCGAAGTCCGTACGAGACCGCCCGAATTGACCGGCTCCCCGGATAACGCGCGCCCCCCGTCCACGGGTTCAGACGTCGCGCCCTGTCCCAGCCTAATCACCATGACTGTTCGTGGGGCAGGCCTGTCCACTCCACTGCTGGGGCCCGTTACGGCACACCCTGCCCAGAAGTGGCGTCCGCACGCTCACTATTGACCCCGAAAGCGGACAAACAACGGCATCGGGAAGGCTACTTGTCGTACGGCCGCATCCGACGGCGAGGAGCGGCCGGGGAGGGACGGCGAAGCGGGCATACGAAAGGGCCGGCACGGAAGGGATCTCCGTGCCGGCCCGGGTTCCCGGTGGCGCGCTACTCCGCGGGACCACCCGCGTGGGGAACGGGCTCCAGGTCGAACTCGCCGTCGCGGGCGCCGAGCACGAAGGCCCGCCACTCCGCCTCCGTGTACCGCAGCACCGTCCCGGGGTCGAGCGACGAGCGCATGGCGACCGCGCCCTCGGGCAGGTAGGCGATCTCCACCCGCTCCTCGTGCTCCTCGGTGCCCGGCGCGCTCTGCCAGACGACGTCCGAGATGTCCAGGGCGTAGAGCTCGTCCTTCTCCCGCTCCTTGCGCGCCTTGACGTCCTTGTCCGCTTCCTCGGCCATGTTCCGCCGGCCCCTTCCCCACGTACGGATGAGCTGTTCCGTCACCCTAGTGGCCCGGTCCGTGCCGTCATGGGAGGTTCGGTGACCCGGGCGGACGTATCCGGCCAGGCTGGTACCCTGTGAAACGGCCGTTTGTGTACGCACCCCCGGAGCGCTGCTCTGGAGGCCGCGCCCAGCGGATCCCCGCCTTCCGAGTCACGGAAGCTCCCCTGAGAATTCGACCAGGGGCACTCGGTGGCAGACACGAGACTACAAGGAGTAAGCGTGCCGCTCGACGCCGCTACGAAGAAGCAGCTCATCAGCGAGTTCGGTCAGAAGGAGGGCGACACCGGCTCCCCCGAGGTCCAGGTCGCCATGCTCTCGCGCCGCATCTCGGACCTGACCGAGCACCTCAAGACCCACAAGCACGACCACCACTCCCGCCGTGGTCTTCTGATCCTGGTCGGCCAGCGTCGCCGCCTGCTTCAGTACCTGGCCAAGAAGGACATCCAGCGCTTCCGTGCGCTGGTCGACCGCCTGGGCATCCGTCGTGGTGCGGCCGGCGGCGCCAAGTAAGACGCCGTGAAGGGAGCGGTTCCCACATCCTGGGGGCCGCTCCTTTTGCTGTACGTGCTGCCGAGGGCGCTCTCTACGTGCGGAGTGTCACCGACGCTTTGTAGTGTGGTAGCACAACGCAATACGCAGGAAACAGCACGGACGAACACAGCGTGACGACGCCGTACCCGCCGGGTAGGGCATCTCGCGACAACGAACGAGGAGAAGCGCGCCTCATCGCCGCCGGTCCTCGGTAGTGGCCCCCGGGCGTCAGAGCCCCGGGTGCTTCGATCGAAGACCGGCCTGCACGAGAAGGAGCGCCTCTCCGCCACCGTCCCCCTGCCACACGGGCAGGCCGGGACGAAGACGAGGAGAAAACGCTAGTGGAGAACGAGACCCACTACGCCGAGGCCGTTATCGACAACGGTTCCTTCGGCACCCGCACCATCCGCTTCGAGACGGGCCGCCTGGCCAAGCAGGCCGCCGGCTCCGCCGTCGCGTACCTGGACGACGACACCATGGTGCTGTCGGCCACCACCGCTTCCAAGAAGCCCAAGGACCAGCTCGACTTCTTCCCCCTGACGGTGGACGTCGAGGAGCGGATGTACGCCGCGGGCAAGATCCCCGGCAGCTTCTTCCGCCGTGAGGGCCGTCCCTCCGAGGACGCGATCCTCACCTGTCGTCTGATCGACCGCCCGCTGCGTCCGTCCTTCAAGAAGGGCCTTCGCAACGAGATCCAGGTCGTCGCCACGATCATGGCGCTCAACCCCGACCACCTGTACGACGTCGTGGCGATCAACGCCGCCTCCGCGTCCACGCAGCTCGCGGGTCTTCCCTTCTCCGGCCCGGTCGGCGGCGTCCGCGTCGCGCTGATCAACGGCCAGTGGGTCGCGTTCCCGACGCACACCGAGCTCGAGGACGCCGTCTTCGACATGGTCGTCGCCGGTCGCGTCCTGGAGGACGGCGACGTCGCGATCATGATGGTCGAGGCCGAGGCCACCGACAAGACGATCACGCTCGTCCAGGGTGGCGCCGAGGCGCCGACCGAGGAGGTCGTGGCCGCCGGCCTCGACGCCGCGAAGCCCTTCATCAAGGTCCTGTGCAAGGCGCAGTCGGACCTCGCCGCGAAGGCCGCCAAGCCGACCGCCGAGTTCCCGATCTTCCTGGACTACCAGGACGACGTCTTCGAGGCCCTCACCGCCGCGGTCAGGAGCGAGCTCGCCCAGGCGCTCACCATCGCCGGCAAGCAGGACCGCGAGGCCGAGCTGGACCGCGTCAAGGAGATCGCAGCCGAGAAGCTGCTCCCGCAGTTCGAGGGTCGCGAGAAGGAGATCTCCGCCGCGTACCGCGCGCTGACCAAGAAGCTCGTCCGCGAGCGGGTCATCAAGGACAAGGTCCGCATCGACGGCCGTGGCGTCACGGACATCCGTACGCTGGCCGCCGAGGTCGAGGCCATCCCGCGCGTGCACGGCTCGGCGCTGTTCGAGCGTGGCGAGACCCAGATCCTGGGCGTCACCACCCTCAACATGCTCCGCATGGAGCAGCAGCTGGACACCCTCTCCCCGGTGACCCGCAAGCGCTACATGCACAACTACAACTTCCCGCCGTACTCCGTCGGTGAGACGGGCCGCGTCGGCTCCCCGAAGCGCCGCGAGATCGGCCACGGCGCGCTCGCCGAGCGCGCGATCGTGCCGGTCCTGCCGACCCGCGAGGAGTTCCCCTACGCGATCCGTCAGGTGTCCGAGGCCCTCGGC
The DNA here is from genome assembly GCF_055559015.1 of Streptomyces sp. NPDC024698. Taxonomy (NCBI): domain Bacteria; kingdom Bacillati; phylum Actinomycetota; class Actinomycetes; order Kitasatosporales; family Streptomycetaceae; genus Streptomyces; species Streptomyces sp. NPDC024698. The sequence continues at coordinate 6,811 of NZ_JBVHLK010000047.1, forward strand.
TCCAACGGCTCGACGTCCATGGGCTCGGTCTGCGCCTCCACGATGTCGCTGCTCAACGCCGGTGTGCCGCTCAAGGCCGCCGTCGCGGGCATTGCCATGGGTCTCATCTCCCAGGAGATCGACGGCCAGACGCACTACGTCGCCCTCACCGACATCCTCGGTGCGGAGGACGCCTTCGGCGACATGGACTTCAAGGTCGCCGGCACCAAGGAGTTCGTGACCGCCCTCCAGCTCGACACCAAGCTGGACGGCATCCCCGCCTCCGTCCTGGCCGCGGCCCTCAAGCAGGCCCGCGACGCCCGCCTCCACATCCTCGACGTGATGATGGAAGCGATCGACACGCCGGACGAGATGTCCCCGAACGCCCCGCGGATCATCACGGTCAAGATCCCCGTGGACAAGATCGGTGAGGTCATCGGCCCCAAGGGCAAGATGATCAACCAGATCCAGGAGGACACCGGCGCCGACATCACGATCGAGGACGACGGCACCATCTACATCGGTGCCCAGCAGGGTTCGCAGGCCGAGGCCGCGCGCGCCACGATCAACTCGATCGCCAACCCGACCATGCCGGAGGTCGGCGAGCGCTACCTGGGAACCGTCGTGAAGACGACGACCTTCGGCGCGTTCGTGTCGCTGCTCCCGGGCAAGGACGGTCTGCTGCACATCTCGCAGATCCGCAAGCTCGCCGGCGGCAAGCGCGTGGAGAACGTCGAGGACGTCGTCGGCGTGGGCTCCAAGGTCCAGGTCGAGATCGCCGAGATCGACTCCCGCGGCAAGCTCTCCCTGATCCCCGTGATCGAGGGCGAAGGCGACGACGACAAGAAGGACGACACCGACCAGTGACGTCGAGTAGCTCCACGACGACGGCCCGCACCTCTTCGGAGGCGCGGGCCGTCGCCCGTACCCAAACCCTCATCAAGGGTGCGAACGGCATCGGCACGGTCCGCAAGACCACCCTGCCCGGCGGGCTGCGCATCGTCACCGAGACGCTCCCCTCCGTGCGCTCCGCCACGTTCGGCATCTGGGCGCACGTGGGCTCCCGCGACGAGACGCCGTCCCTGAACGGCGCCACGCACTACCTGGAGCACCTGCTCTTCAAGGGCACCAGCCGCAGGTCCGCGCTGGACATCTCCTCGGCGATCGACGCGGTCGGCGGCGAGATGAACGCGTTCACGGCCAAGGAGTACACGTGCTACTACGCACGCGTGCTCGACACCGACCTGCCGCTGGCCATCGACGTGGTCTGCGACATGCTCACGGGCTCGCTCATCCTCGAGGACGACGTCAACGTCGAACGCGGCGCCATCCTCGAAGAGATCGCGATGACCGAGGACGACCCGGGCGACTGCGTGCACGACCTGTTCGCGCACACCATGCTCGGCGACACCCCCCTCGGCCGCCCGGTCCTCGGCACCGTCGACACCGTCAACGCCCTGACCGCGGACCGCATCCGCCGCTTCTACAAGAAGCACTACGACCCGACGCACCTCGTCGTCGCCTGCGCGGGCAACGTCGACCACAACAAGGTCGTACGCCAGGTCCGCGCCGCCTTCGAGAAGGCCGGCGCCTTCAAGAACGCGACGGCGGCCCCCATCGCCCCGCGCGACGGCCTGCGCTCCATCCGCACCGCGGGCCGCGTCGAACTCCTCGGCCGCAAGACCGAGCAGGCCCACGTCGTCCTCGGCATGCCCGGCCTGGCCCGCACCGACGACCGCCGCTGGGCCCTCGGCGTCCTGAACACCGCCCTCGGCGGCGGGATGTCCTCGCGCCTGTTCCAGGAGGTCCGCGAGAAGCGCGGCCTGGCCTACAGCGTGTACTCGTACACCTCCGGCTTCGCCGACTGCGGCCTCTTCGGCGTCTACGCGGGCTGCCGCCCGAGCCAGGTCCCCGACGTCCTCAAGCTGTGCCGCGACGAGCTCGACCAGATCGCCGAGCACGGTCTGTCGGACGACGAGATCGGCCGCGCCATCGGCCAGCTCCAGGGCTCCACGGTCCTCGGCCTGGAGGACACCGGCGCGCTGATGAACCGTATCGGCAAGAGTGAGCTGTGCTGGGGCGAGCAGATGTCGGTCGACGACATGCTCGCCCGGATAGCGTCGGTCACCCCGGACGAGGTCCGCTCCGTCGCCCGGGACGTCCTCGGACAGCGGCCCTCGCTGGCGGTCATCGGCCCGGTCAAGGACAAGCAGGCGTCCCGGCTGCACGACGCGGTCGCCTAAATCCCGTCTCGGTAAGGAACGAAGCAATGAGCAAGCTGCGCGTGGCGGTCCTCGGTGCCAAGGGCCGGATCGGAGCCGAGGCGGTACGAGCCGTCGAGGCCGCCGAGGACATGGAGCTGGTGGCCGCGCTGGGCCGCGGCGACAAGCTGGAGACGCTGGTCGAGGCCGGCACCCAGGTCGTGGTCGAGCTGACCACCCCGGCCTCGGTGATGGGCAACCTCGACTTCTGCGTCCGGCACGGCATCCACGCCGTGGTCGGCACCACCGGCTGGACCGAGGAACGGCTCGCGCAGCTCGGCACCTCGCTCGCCGCCTCCCCGGAGACGGGCGTGCTCATCGCGCCCAACTTCTCCATCGGGGCCGTCCTGACGATGAAGTTCGCCGAGGTCGCGGCGCCGTACTTCGAGTCCGTCGAGGTCGTCGAACTGCACCACCCGAACAAGGTGGACGCCCCCAGCGGCACCGCCACGCGCACCGCTCAGCTCATCGCCGCGGCCCGGGAGCGCGCGGGCAGCGCCCCGCAGCCCGACGCCACGGTGACCGCCCTGGACGGCGCCCGCGGCGCCGACGTCGACGGCGTGCCGGTGCACGCGATCCGGCTGCGCGGCCTCCTGGCCCACCAGGAGGTCCTCCTCGGCGGCGAGGGCGAGACCCTGACCATCCGCCACGACTCCCTCCACCACAGCAGCTTCATGCCGGGCATCCTGCTCGGCGCCCGCCGCGTGGTGACCACCCCGGGCCTCACCTTCGGCCTGGAACACTTCCTCGACCTCGGCTGAGCCGGGTACGTACGACAGTTAGCCGGCAGACATGCGCGCGAAGATCACCTATGCCATCACGGCCGCCGTCCTGGTCGTCTATTTCGTCCTGGTCGGCAGCCGGGGGGTGCTGCTCATCCAGAACGGCACCCTGATCACCGTCACCTTCGGGGTCGCGGTGCTCATCCTGCCGGTCATCGGCGTCTGGTTCCTCTGGCAGAACACCCAGTTCGTCCGGAAGGCCAACAGGCTCGCCGTCGTGCTCGACGCCGAGGGCGGACTGCCCGTCGACGAACTGCGGCGCACCGAGGGCGGCCGCATCGACCGCGACTCGGCCGACGAGGTCTTCGCCCGCCGCAAGGCCGAGACCGAGGACGCCCCGGACGATTGGCGCAACTGGTTCCGTCTCGCCGTCGCCTACCACGACGCCCGTGACACCCCGCGCGCCCGCAAGGCCATGCAACGGGCCATCGCCCTCCACGAGGGCAGGACCCTGGAAGCCTGATCAGGCCGTACGACGAAGGGGCCGGCCCGCACACCCGCGGACCGGCCCCTTCGTCGTGATGTCCCCGCCTCAGGCCCTGCGGTACTCGTCGGCCCACACCTCGACGACGTCCGCCGCCCGGTCGAAGGCCTCGGCACGCGCCAGGAAGTCGGCGTTGTGCGTGGTCATCAGGGGCGCCACGTCCCCGGGCGCACGGTCCGCGGTCACCAGGGTCAGGGCCTGGCCCTGCACCGTGCGCGGCAGCCCCAGCCAGCGCACCGGCTGCTGCGCCGTGCGCACCGCCTCGACCCGCTTCCACGGTGTCGTCCGGGTGACGAAGAAGCCGACCTGGCGCACGCCCCGGGCGCTGACCCACACCCCCATGCGCAGCAGACGCAGCGCGCACAGGATGACGGCCGTCGCGGCGGCCATGCAGGCGGCGGCTCCGGGCAGCGTCCCGGTGACGGCGATGATCACGGCGGCGACGAGCACGTACGAGGCGAGCAGCAGGATGAGCGCGGCCGCGCCCACCCGCCACGGGCCGGGCCGGTAGGGGCGCCGCCAGCGGTCGCGGTCGTCGAAGGGCAGCGCGACATCCTCCGCCGTCTCGTCAAAGGCGCGGTCCGCCGTCAAAAAGGGCAGGGGCACGTCTGATCCTCACTCGATCCACGCATCGGGCTGTGCCCGGTGAGGTTATCGAGCCGGTTGCCGGCCCACCACCCTTGGGGGTCCGGAAGGGTCAGCGGCCGTCCGACGCCACGGAGTGCTGCGTCTGCGCAGGTGACCGATCCTGTGACAGGGCGGGCATTCCGAAGACCAGGGAGCCGGCGAGACCGGCGATCAGCGTGAGGCCGAAGAGCCACCGGCCGGCTATCTGCCCGGCGGAGGACCGCTCGCGGGGCGGGGGAGCGACATTGCTGCGGAACGGGTCGGCTTCGGCGGTGAAGGCGAACGGGACGGGCGCGCTGGGGGCACCTCCCGGCGGTAGCTGGGGGAGTGACATGGGCGGTGCTTCTCCTCTGGGGGCTTGCCGGGCAGGCGACCCGGTGATCCGGACGACCCGGGTGTTCCGGGCGACCGAGGGTGATCCGCTGACAAGCGGCGCGAACCGCTCGAACGTATCGCTCTCACTCATACAGACGGCCGAACGTTACGCGAGGTGCCCGGAATCACCGAATTCGCTGAAGTTCGCCGATGAATGTCGGGGCCCGCACCGAACGCCCGGTTGAGGACGGGGGGCGGACGCCGCGCCGTAGAGTGGTCGCCGCCCGAGCCAGTGATGGGAAGGACCCTCCGCACCGTGACCGACAACCCGGCCGACGACCTCAAGCTCCTCTTCCGCAGCGATGTCACCGTCGAGCTGATCAAGCACACGGCCTCCGACGCCGACGTGCTGTTCGCCGCCCGTGTCTCCACCGCAGGCGAGCAGTCGCTGGAGGAGCTTCAGAAGGACCCGGAGCGCTCCAAGGGCCTGATCAACTACCTGATGCGGGACCGCCACGGCAGCCCCTTCGAGCACAACTCGATGACCTTCTTCGTCAGCGCCCCGATCTTCGTCTTCCGCGAGTTCATGCGGCACCGCGTGGGCTGGTCGTACAACGAGGAGTCGGGCCGCTACAGGGAGCTGGAGCCCGTCTTCTACGTTCCCGGCGAGGACCGCAAGCTGGTCCAGCAGGGGCGCCCCGGCAAGTACGTGTTCGTCCAGGGCACCGCGGAGCAGCACCGGACCGTCACCGCGGCCATGGAGGAGTCCTACCGGCAGTCCTACGCCGCCTACCAGGAGATGCTGGCGGCCGGAGTCGCCCGCGAGGTCGCCCGGGCCACTCTTCCGGTCGGTCTGTTCTCCTCGATGTACGCCACCTGCAACGCCCGTTCCCTGATGCACTTCCTCGGACTGCGCACCCAGCACGAGCTCGCCAGGGTGCCGTCGTTCCCGCAGCGGGAGATCGAGATGGTCGCCGAGAAGATGGAGGCGGCGTGGGCCGGGCTCATGCCTCTCACACACGCGGCCTACAACGCCAACGGGCGCGTGGCGCCGTAACACGCCACCGCGCACCGGTCCGGCACAGATGTACGGGTCAGCCGAGCGAAGTGTCCGTATTGCGGCATTTCGAGAAGTTCATCTAGCCTGATCAAACGGACCCGGCACTGCTTGAACCCCCGAGCAGGCAGTGCCGGGTTCCACTTTTGTCATGCTTTGTCGTGCCCCCCGAGGGCAGACCACATGGTGAGCAGCGAGTAGCGTATTACCCATGGCTCCGACCTCCACTCCGCAGACCCCCTTCGGGCGGGTCCTCACCGCCATGGTCACGCCCTTCACGGCGGACGGCGGACTCGACCTCGACGGCGCTCAGCGGCTCGCGACCCACCTGGTGGACGCAGGCAACGACGGCCTGATCATCAACGGCACCACCGGTGAGTCCCCGACCACCAGCAACGCGGAGAAATCGGAGCTCGTGCGCGCGGTGCTGGAGGCGGTGGGCGACCGCGCCCACGTCGTCGCCGGTGTCGGCACGAACGACACCCGCCACAGCATCGAGCTCGCCCGCGACGCCGAGAACGCCGGCGCGCACGGCCTGCTCACCGTCACGCCGTACTACAACAAGCCCCCGCAAGAGGGCCTGTACCGACACTTCTCGGCCATCGCCGACGCGACCGAACTGCCGGTCATGCTCTACGACATCCCCGGCCGCAGCGGCGTACCGATCAACACCGAAACCCTGGTGCGGCTCGCCGAACACCCGCGTATCGTCGCCAACAAGGACGCCAAGGGGGACCTCGGCCGAGCCAGCTGGGCCATCGCCCGCTCCGGCCTCGCCTGGTACTCGGGCGACGACATGCTGAACCTGCCGCTGCTCTCCGTCGGCGCGGTGGGCTTCGTCTCCGTGGTCGGTCACGTCGTCACCCCGGAACTGCGCGCGATGCTCGACGCGTATCTCTCGGGGGACGTCCAGAAGGCCACCGAGATCCACCAGAAGCTGCTTCCCGTCTTCACCGGCATGTTCCGCACCCAGGGCGTCATGACGACCAAGGCCGCGCTCGCCCTCCAGGGCTTGCCCGCCGGTCCGCTCCGCGCCCCGATGGTCGAACTGTCGCCCGAGGAGACCAGCCAGCTCAAGATCGATCTTGGCGCCGGCGGGGTAGAGCTCTAACCACAGACTTCACAACTGAATACGCAAGATCCGCAGGCCACGGGCCTGCACCCCACACAACAGCTACTGCACGAACGTCACACACGCCACGTGCCTTGCGAGGTACGTGGCGTGCGTGGTGAGGAGAGTCTTTTGAGTCATCCGCATCCTGAACTCGGCAAACCGCCTGTGCTCCCGAAGGGCGGCCTGCGGGTCACCCCGCTCGGCGGCCTCGGCGAGATCGGCCGGAACATGACGGTCTTCGAGTACGGAGGCCGCCTGCTGATCGTCGACTGCGGTGTGCTCTTCCCCGAGGAGGAGCAGCCCGGAATCGACCTGATCCTGCCGGACTTCACGTCCATCAGGGACCGCCTCGACGACATCGAGGGCATCGTGCTCACGCACGGGCACGAGGACCACATCGGCGGTGTCCCCTTCCTGCTCCGCGAGAAGCCGGACATCCCCCTGATCGGCTCCAAGCTGACCCTCGCGCTCATCGAGGCCAAGCTCCAGGAGCACCGCATCCGGCCCTACACGCTCGAAGTGGCCGAGGGCCACCGTGAGCGCGTCGGCCCCTTCGACTGCGAGTTCGTCGCGGTCAACCACTCCATCCCGGACGCCCTCGCGGTCGCCATCCGCACCCCCGCGGGCATGGTCGTCCACACCGGCGACTTCAAGATGGACCAGCTCCCGCTGGACGGCCGCCTCACCGACCTGCACGCGTTCGCCCGGCTGAGCGAGGAAGGCATCGACCTTCTCCTCTCGGACTCCACGAACGCCGAGGTCCCGGGATTCGTCCCGCCCGAGCGCGACATCCAGAACGTGCTGCGCCAGGTCTTCGCCGGCGCCAGCAAGCGGATCATCGTGGCGAGCTTCGCCAGCCATGTGCACCGGATCCAGCAGATCCTCGACACGGCTCACGAGTACGGCCGCAGGGTCGCCTTCGTCGGCCGCTCGATGGTCCGCAACATGGGCATCGCGCGCGACCTCGGCTATCTGAAGGTCCCGCCGGGTCTGGTGGTCGACGTCAAGACGCTCGACGACCTGCCGGACCACGAGGTCGTCCTCGTCTGTACGGGATCCCAGGGCGAGCCGATGGCGGCCCTCTCCCGAATGGCGAACCGCGACCACCAGATCCGGATCGTCCAGGGTGACACGGTGATCCTGGCCTCCTCGCTGATCCCGGGCAACGAGAACGCGGTCTACCGCGTGATCAACGGCCTGACCCGCTGGGGCGCCAACGTCATCCACAAGGGCAACGCCAAGGTGCACGTCTCCGGTCACGCCTCCGCGGGCGAGCTGCTGTACTTCTACAACATCTGCAAGCCGCGGAACCTGATGCCGGTCCACGGCGAATGGCGCCACCTGCGCGCCAACGCCGAGCTGGGCGCCCTGACAGGTGTCCCGCACGACCGGATCGTGATCGCCGAGGACGGTGTCGTCGTCGACCTGATCGAGGGCAAGGCGAAGATCTCCGGCAAGGTCCAGGCCGGCTATGTCTACGTCGACGGTCTCTCCGTCGGTGACGTCGGTGAGCCCACGCTCAAGGACCGCAAGATCCTCGGCGACGAGGGCATCATCTCCGTCTTCGTGGTGATGGACGCCAGCACCGGCAAGCTCACCGGCGGCCCGCACGTCCAGGCACGCGGATCCGGCATCGACGACTCCGTCTTCGCCGATGTCATCCCGAAGATCACCGAAGTCCTGGAGCGCTCCGCTCAGGACGGCGTGGTGGAGCCCCATCAGTTGCAGCAGCTCATCCGCCGCACGCTGGGCAAGTGGGTGTCCGACACCTACCGCCGGCGCCCGATGATCCTCCCGGTCGTCGTCGAGGTCTGACCTCTCGTCAGGCCGTGACCTGGAGCGGGGCGCCTCGATTTGCATCGGGGCTCCCCGCTCCAGTACGTTTACGTCTCCGCCTGAACGGGAACCCCGAAGCACTCGTGCCTCGGAGCCGGTCCCCGAACGGGGCGGGAATTCCGACTCAGAGAATCTGATAAAGTCGGAGTCGCCGGAAAGGGAAACGCGAAAGCGGAAACCTGGAAAGCGCCGAGGAAATCGGATACGGAAACGGTCTGATAGAGTCGGAAACGCAAGACCGAA
>NZ_JBVHLK010000048.1:0-11654 GCF_055559015.1 Streptomyces sp. NPDC024698
TGCTCACGGTGTGCTCCTTGTGTGGGCTGGTCGGGTGAGTCACCCTCCACAACATACACATGGACCATGACTATTCCAGTTGGAAGGAAAAGTTTCGGAGCAGCTCCCCCGACCGCGAGAGACGGCCGGCGGGCCGCTTCGTCAACTCACCCCCGCAGCCGCGCCGCTGGTGCCTGACGGCCGACACCGCGCCGGTCGCCCAGAGGAGCCTGGACCGAACGCCGGTCCCGCCTCTGCCGTACACCCAGCCGGCTCCCTCGACCGCCTCGGCAGGCGTACCCGTCTCATGGCCCGTAGCCGACTCCAGGACGCAGAAGGGTGCTGCACCCACCGGACGTCCGTCCGACGGGTGCAGCACTGCGGCACCGACGTCCCCACGTCGCGCCGCGCATCCGGGCTGCCGCTCGCTCCAAGCGACTTGGCTGGTTGGCCTGCCGACCAAGCCTCCCGCCTACCGGACGGCTGAGAAGTCAGACTTTGACCAGCTCGTGGTCCGCGTCCGCGGCCGGCGCCTTCGGGGCAGTACCGGAGAGCCCTTCTCCTTCGACGTCGAAGTCGGGCAGCACTCTGTCCAGCCAGCGGGGCAGCCACCACGCCCGGCGACCGAGCAGAGCAAGGACGGCGGGAACGATGGCCATACGGACGACGAACGCGTCGAAGAAGACCGCGACGGCCAGTCCGAAGCCGATCATCTTGATCATCTGCTCGCTGGAGCCGATGAAGCCGGCAAAGACCGCGATCATGATGACAGCGGCCGCGGTGACCACGCGTGCGCTGTGCCGGAATCCGGTGACCACGGCGTTGTGAGGCCGTTCGCCGTGCACGTAGGCCTCGCGCATGCGGGAGACGAGGAAGACCTCGTAGTCCATGGCCAGTCCGAAAACCACGCCGATCATGAAGATCGGCATCATGGACATGATCGGACCGGTCTGCTCGACACCGAACAGGGAACCCAGCCAGCCCCACTGGAAGACGGCGACGACGGCGCCCAGTGCGGCCACTACGGAGAGCAGGAATCCCAGCGCGGCCTTCAGAGGGACAAGGATCGAGCGGAAGACCACCATGAGCAGGACGAAGGCCAGTCCCACGACCAGGGACAGGTAGGGCATCAGCGCCTTGTTCATCTGCTGCGAGAAGTCGATGTTCAGTGCCGTGGTGCCCGTGACCAGGACGTCACGTTCGGAGCGGTTCCGGATCTCGTGAACCAGGTTCTCGGTGGAGGCTGATGAGGGGCGGCCCTGCGGGATCACGGTGATCACGGATGTGTCGCCGACGGCATTGGTCCTGGGCGGGCTGACGGCCGTGACGCCACCGATGCTCGTGATGGTCCGGGCCGCTTGTCCGGCAGCGGCCTCGTCCCCGTCGACGACCACCAGCAGGGGGCCGTTGAAGCCGGGGCCGAAGTGGTCCGACAGCAGGTCGTAGGCCTTGCGCTGAGTGGTGCCGGAAGGCTGCGCGCCGTCGTCGGGCAGGCCCAGTTGCAGGGAGGCTGCCGGGACAGCGACAGCCGCCAGCCCCAGTACACCCGTCAGGAGAATCGTCAGCGGGCGGCGCAGGACGAACCCTGCCCACCGGCTGCCGAGGTTGGCCCTGCTCCGGGCCGGCCGCGCCGTCTTCCTCCTGCGGTCCGTGGCCCTGCTTCCGGCGAAACCGAGCAGCGCTGGGACCAGGGTCAGGGCGATCAGGACCGCGATGACCACAGCGCCGGCGGCGGCCAGGCCCATCTTGGTCAGCATCGGAACGCCCACCACGGACAGACCGGCCAGCGCGATGATCACGGTCAGGCCGGCGAAGACGACGGCGGACCCGGCCGTGCCGACGGCTCGGCCCACCGCTTCCTCGCGCTGTCTTCCTTCCGCCACTTCGGAGCGGTAGCGGGAGACGATGAACAGGGCGTAGTCGATCCCTACGGCAAGTCCGATCATCATGGCCAGTGTCGACGTGGTGGATCCGAGATCCAGTGCGCTGGACAGGGCCGTGATGACGGAGATCCCGATGCCCACCCCGACTATCGCGGTCAGCAGAGGAAGGCCGGCGGCGACCAGCGACCCCAGGGTGATCACGAGGACAACGGCGGCGATGACCACACCGACGATCTCTCCGGCACCCGGTGCCGGTGTCACGGTCAGGGCATCACCGCCGATCTCGGCTTTCAGACCAGCGTGTTCGGCCCTCTGTCCGGCCTCCTCCAACGCACCGCGGGTGGCGTCGCTGACCTCGGGCGGCGTGACCTTGTACGTGACGGAGACGTATGCGGTGGACCCGTCCTTGGAAACCGCCCTCGCCTGATAGGGATCCGCCACAGCCGCGACCTGCTCAGAACCTGACCTGAGGTCAGCGACCACCTCGCGTACGGCGTCCTTCTGGACGGCGGCGGTCAGTTGGTGCCCGTCGGCGGCCCTGAGGACGACCCGGGCTGTAGCTCCGTCAGCGCTGCTGTTCGGGAACCGCTTCTCGATCAGGTCGAAGGCCCGCTGGGACTCGGTTCCTGGCAGGGAGAACGTTGCGGAGGTGGCAGACGACGCGGTTGCCGCACCCACCCCCGCCATCACCAGAAGAGCCAGCCACACCAGAGCGGTGATGCGTCGCCGCCGGAAGGCGAGACGGGCAAGTCGGTACAGATACGTGGCCACGAGAGCTCCAGAGGGCTCGATCGGCGCGGGAGGAACAGGGTCGGCCTGATGCTGCGGCCGGTATCGCCGAGCAGCTCTCTGCCCGACGCGGATGGGGTCCGGTCGGACAGTTCCTCCATGGCCGATGCTGGTCGACTCGAACCCCGCGTTCATGAGCAGCCGGTGCTTATGTTCCCGGCAACGTTCACCGGGTCAACCGTTGGGTGCAGTACCTGACCGCCTGTAGGTTTCCGGTGTGAGTGACGACGGCGAGACTCAGATCCGATGCGCGGCGGAGGCGGACGCAGCCGTGATCGCGCGTATCCACATGGCCTCTCGGTCGGCGTCCATGCCCTATCTGCCGCCGCAGAAGCGCCAGTACGAGCAGGTGACCCGATGGGTCCGGGACATCGTGTTCAGGCAATGTCGCACCTGGGTCGCGGTGCGTGATGCGGAGATCATCGGCTATGCCGCTCTTGACGGCGACATGCTCGAACACCTCTATCTGCGCCCCGACGTCCGCCGGCAGGGAATCGGCACGCTGCTCCTCGACGAGGTCAGGCGGCACAGCCCGGACGGTGTGTCACTGCACGTCTTTCAGCAGAACACCGACGCCCGCGCGTTCTACGAACGCCACGGATTCACCGTCCTCGACACCAGCGACGGCGATCGCAACATGGAGAACCTGCCCGACATGACCCTTCGCTGGACACCCGCCCACACCCGGTGAACCCGTGCCCGTCAGAACGGAAGCACACCTCGACGGTTCCCTGACCTGTCCGGCACACACCGCTCCGTGGAGATCTCTACGTGTCCGGGTCGAGGCGCAGGGATTTTCTGATGTCCCGGCGGCTTTTGATTCCCAGCTTGGAGAATATCTTCTGCAAGTGATTGTCGACCGTGCGGACGGACAGCACAAGCCGTTCCGCGATCTCTGCGCTGCTCATGTTTTGCGCGGCGAACAGTGCTATCTGCCGTTCTCGGTCCGTCAGCTGGATCGCCTCGCCCACGGTCACCGACGCCGGTGTGCGAACTCCGGGGCAGTGCTCGAGCATTCTGGAACTGCTTCTCATCGCCCTGGCGGCAGCACGTTTGTTGCCGTGTCGCGTATAGATCCGTGACGCGTCGGCGTGGGATTCCGCGGAAAGCAGATAGGCTCCGCATGTCTCGAATTTCCTACCCACCAGTTCCAGCTCTGCCGCGTCCTTGCGTGCGAGAGCTTCGATGCTCTGGATGCGAGCCGAGAGCAACGGCCCCTGCGGAGGCGAAATGTGGTGGATGTAGAGCGCCGCTCTTTTGGCATCGCCGAGGCGTGCCAGCGAGTGCGCCGCCTCCAGCCTGATGGTCTCTCTCGCGTCGTCCGGTCCTTCAAGGAATTGCACGAGAAGCTGTTGTGCCGCATCGATCTCACCGTCCGCGGCTGCGGCCCATGCTTCTGCGACGACTTGCGCTCCGACCGCGTAGGCCAGAGATTCATCACCTGAACCGATACCGGACCGTGCCGTCGTCATGGTCTTCTTGTCGCCCGTCAGAGCTCCTGCCTGGAGCAGGCAGCACTGCAGGTAGGTCCGGCCGAGAGGCCACCCTTGTTCGACTTCGCTCGCAAGAACACGTGTCAATCGGCTGGCTGCTTCGCGCGCGTCACCGCGCAGAAGTTCCGCTTCCCCCCGGGCTCCCTCCAGCATGGCTCGCGCGCTGGGAGATTCGCGATAGACGTTCTCGATCTGGCCGTTCGAGAGCAACTCGATCGCCTCTCCTATCCGGCCGGACTGCATCAGAGCGATTGTCTTGACGAGGTCCTTCATGATCGGGTGATGGCTCAGAAGGACACGGCTGTAGCGATGGAATTCCGGGGGGTCGAGAGATTCTACGACACGAGAGGCGTCGCCCGGTCGCCCATCATGGGCCAGGAGCAGACCCAGGGTGATACCCGCTTCCCAGCGAATATAAGGGTCCGGTGAATCCTGATATGAGTCGAGTATCTCTACTGCTTCTGCTTTCCGGCTCAGATGCAGCAAGAGCTTGGCTCTTCTGACCTGAAGAAGCCCGCCGTAGTCGAGGTCCGGCAGGTCTCGCCCGGCCTCTTGCGCCTCGTTCTGGACTGCGAGGGTCTGCCCCAGGAGCGCCTCCGCCTCGTGAAATTTTTCGAGACCTTCGAGCGTCGTAGCCCGCGCCAGTCCCACGATGGCCCTTTCCCGAGGGTCACGGACTGCGGACCATGCGACAGCAAGGACGTCCTCGGCTTCGCGGTAGCGCCCCCGCATCCACAGCACCGTCCCAAGGAGTGTGGAATTTTCTGCGGTCGGAGCAGCCTTCCATGAGGCTTCGGAGAGTTGTTGCGCTTTCTTCAGATCCAGCGCAGCGAAAGAAATCAACGCAGCATTGAGCAGCACGGCAGGATCCGGGTCCTCTCCCAGTTCGACGCTCCAGAGCGCAAGCTTCAACGCCACGTCGGCCCGGTATTGAGAATCCAGACGGTACAGCTTCATCAGTTCTCGGACATGGCGGCGGCGCTGGAGAGGGGGAAGGGAATTCCGTAGAATTTCACTGTAGAGCGGATGGACGAAGCGGACCTCCTCCTCACCTCCTTCCTCACGCACGGCAAGAATGGATCGGCTCTCGAGTTCTTCAAGTTCTGAAACATCGAAAACGTTCAGGAGGTGCCTCAGGAGGACAGGCTCCCCCAGGGCCACGATCTGAAGCAAATCGATCTGTGGGAGCGAGGATTCCTGGATTCGTTCCTTGATGAGATCGACGAGCCGGCTTGCGGCGGTGATCTCACCTGAGAGCGACCAGGTTCCATTCTTGAAGGTGAGCTGCCCTTTTTCTTTGCTGGAAATGATCAGCTCCCGCACGGTCAGAGGCAGGCCGTCACTCAGCCGATAGATTTCGGAAGCTGTCATCGAGTCGACGGGGTCTCCGGCGACGGCTGCCGCGATTTTCGCGGAGTCGTCCTCACCGAGTACGGGCAGGTCGATCCGTGCGAGCAGACCGTCTTTCCACAGCGCCATGACGTCGTGGGCATATGCCGCATCATCCCGGCATGTCGCTACCGTTGACGCGCGGTGATGCGTGATCATCTGCCGCAGGAGGAGAATGGATGCACTGTCCAGGAACTGGACGTCGTCAATACAGAGAAGCAGACGGCGACTGCCTGCGACGCGCTTCAGGGATGCCGCCGCTTTCGCCAGAACGGAGTGTGTTTCAGCGAGGCCGCTCCCGTCGGGTGACATCCATGGCGCAAAAGCTCCCAGGGGGATCTCCCTGGATGCGTGTGTCGCTGAGACGAAGAGCGAGTGGAACCCGTGACTCGAGGCGCGCTCGTGTGAGTCCAGTGCCAGCCGAGTCTTTCCTGCGCCGGCCGGTCCCAAAATGATGGCGCCTCTCAGCGTGCCATTCTTGAGAATGTCCTCTATCTTCCGCTGTTCCGTGGCACGACCAATCAGAGGCCACTGCGTGTCCATGTTGCTGAGAATACCTCTGGAAGGTTGAAGCCGCAGGTGACGGTGTTCATGGCCGACCGACCGTGCAGCGGCCGCAATGGAACAAGCGATTCTGTAAATCCGGTGCTTCGGGACACCGTCGCGTCATGCGACGCGAGCCGGGCGGCAAGGTGGCCGTCATGCGTTCGCCCGCACGCCGCGGCGCAGTGCCGGCAGGGATCCCTGAGGCGGCAGCTGTCGGCCGGCACCTACTCGGGAAGGAACATGTCCTCCCAGGTGTCCTGGAGCTTGGCCTTGGCCGCTTCGTCGTCGTTCAGGACGGGACCGTCGAGGGCGAAGAGACTCTCACCGTGGAGAGGCAGGGTGTCCCACGTGGTGGCAAGGTCTCGCGCCTGGTTCTCCCCGAAGAGGTGCCACACCAGGGCGATGGTGCTGGGGTGCACCGTCCCGGCACCCCCCACGGTCATGATCTTGCGATCCGCATCGATCTTCCAGGCACGCCGCGGGCTGGCGACGTTCTCGCCGTGCTGCGCGAGCCGACGTGAGACGGTCGCCGGAGCGGTCACCTCGCTCCCGGCCAGAATGCCTGCTCGGTGCAGCACGCTCAGCCCGGCACAATTCCCCACCACCCAGCGGCCGTCGTCGTGGTGGGCCCGAACGTAGTCCACAACTTCCTTGTTCTGGCTCGCTGCCCCCGCTCCGATGCCGCCGGGAATGTAGAGCAGGTCGTAGCGGTCGGTCGGTGAGACCGTGGTCTCGCTGGCGACCTGGGCGCCCATGTGGGTGGTGATGGTGCCCCCTTCGAAGCTGCCCAGGGTCACCTCCAGTTCCTCTCCCTGCCGGCCGAGTGTCCAGGCCAAAGAGCGCAGGAGTTCCCATGGCGCAAGCAGGTCCTGCTCTCCGAAATTGGGGAATCCGAGAAACAGAATCGACTTGATTGCGCTCATGCTGCTACCTCACCTGCATGAATGAGGACCAGGCCAGTGAAGGGCTGGACGTATCCTCTCGCGAAGGCACTTCTAGCGAAATTCACTTACCGTGTGTGACCGTTCCCTGCCCCTATTCGAGGAGCCTAGTACGAACAGCGACCGCCGTCCTGTCCTGAGCCACCTGCGACAAAGGAAGACGCTTGTGCAGCGGCCGGCCAGGCGGAGCCCAGTAGCACCCGTCCGAGCGCAGGCAGTCAGTCAGAGGGCAGGGCCGCGACGAGAAGCCTGGTTGTGCTGCGAGCCCATGCCGCGGCGCACCACGTCGTTCTGAGACATCAACTTCCTTCTGGGGCGGGCGGGCTGTCCTCGTGAAGTCTCGATGGCGGGCGACTTCCTCGAATGAGTATCTGCTGCTCAACATGGGGGCGTCCCGGCGACGGGCTGGTGTTCCGCTGCGACGACTGCCCGACCAGCAAAGCCATTTCGCGGCATCTGACGCTCTCCGTCCGCGGCCGAGTACCGACTACTCATTCAGAGGTGTTGGCGCTCGCATACGTTTCGGGCATCCGGATCACCGCGCACTGGTGGGGATCCGCTGGACACCAAGTAGGAGAAGCCATGAAGAGCGTTGCCGAGTCCGGGATCATCTGTGCTGTCAAGACCGGCAGCATGAACCACAACGAGATCGTCGTTCCTGTCGTCCTTGACGCCGAGGCGGACAAGAACACGGCGCCCGTCTCGGTGTCTGGCGTTGGTGGGGACAGCTGGGTCAACCACAACGAGATCATCATTGCCGACTGATTCTGTCAGCGCAGACGGGGCAGCTTCGGCCGGATTCCGTAGTAGCGGATCCGACCGGGCGCCCTGCCTGCTCTTCTGATGTTGACATCCTCTCCCTCTTAAGTACTTCCGGGCCTGCCCAGACCGACTGCCCGGTTCGCGACAGTTGGCCATTCCGTTCCGATTGGTCACGGCTGATAGACACGCCGCTCTGGTTCGTCTGCGCGACGACGCTGCCCGCTGGACGCTCGCCCAGGGCATCACCGGCCAGTGGCAGCCCGGCCAGCTGGACGAGGACCACTTCCGCAGTCCATGGCGAGTGGTGAGGTCTGGCTCGCCGAGGCCAACGGCCGCGTGGCCGGGGCCTGGGAGCTGTGGTGGGAAGACGAGGACGCCCGGGGATCACAGCCGCCGATGGCTGGCTATGTGCATCGGCTGATGGTGGACCGCTCGAGACCGGCACCGAGTCCTGCCGCCCGGCCCGTTCCAAAGCCAGGGCGGAGCAAAAGGGCGGCAGGCGGGGAAGCGCCCGATCAGCTTCGCCGGCTGGAGCCATGGGATGATCTTGGTCGAGACGAGCAGGCAGAGGGGGCGGAGATGAAGTACGTCGTGCACGAGGACCCGGTCGGGCGGGCCGAGAGCAACTACGTCGCCCAGGCCGATCCGGCCCCCTTCGATCTCGCCGGGCAGATCGAGCAGTTGTGGTTTCGGCCCGAAGAGGACGGGACCTACGCGGTGGCCTGCATCCCCTTCATGGCCTACGGCCTCGCCCTCGGAGACCGGGTCCGCCTGTCACCGGCAGCCCGCGTGGTCGAAGTTGTCCGGAGGAGCGGACACCGCGTCCTGCGCACACTGCTCAGGCCGAGCGCGGACGCCGGACGCCTCGGCCGCAGCATCAGCCTCATCAAGGACTCGATCAAGGAATCCGGGCTGCTCAGCGAATGGCACGGGGAGCACTTCGTCGCCCTCGACATCCCTCCCGACACCGACATGAGCCCGCTGTTCGCCCTGCCGCAACGGGAAGTCGACGCGGCCGGCGCCTTCCGGGAATGGGCCGACGCCATGCCGTTCTCAACCACACCGGACTGACCGCGCCGCGACCGGTCCAGCCCGAACCAATCCCCGGGACAAACTGCCGAAGATGCACGATCCCGGCCCACTACAGCGCGATGGGGTTCACCGCCCGATGATCAAATGGCTTCGGTTGATACGTAAACTTCGTCGCGAATCTCCTCTCGACGACTCGAACAGCACTTACCGTCATTGCAATTCATGCAATAGAACACGGGCGGTAGAACTCTCCGGTGACGGGTTCTATACGTGCCCGACCTGCGGGGACGATGATTACGAGGATTGAGTGCGGGGCCAACTCCGGCTTCCTGCAACCTCGTTGACGATGCGGCGCCATTCCGGTTCCCCCGGAGCAGGGACCAGGACCAGGTCGGCCTCGCAGAAGCCCACAGCCATGCCGACCGCTTCGGCGGCGTACGCGGTGTCGGCGCGGACGAGGACGTGGCGGAGGGTGTTCCCGTCCTCGCCCTCCAAGGCGCCCGGCCTGGACTTCGCCATCGTCACACCGTGATCCGGCGGACGTCGGCGCGGGCCCGGTCACCGGGCTCTTCTCCATCCCGGCAGGCCCCCGGCAGGATCCCAGCCGACCCCTACGATGGACCGGTCCATTCGCGGGAGGTGCGGGACGTGCGCGGTGAGCTGACGGCCAAGGGGAAGGCGCACGGTCGTCAGCGCAGGGTCGCGTCCACCTGCCTGAACCCGGCGAACCAATGTGGTCGGAACACTGGCGGCAAGACCTGGTGTCTTGGCGGGCTCTTGGACCGGGTGCGCGAGCCGCGGCGACAGCGTCCGAACTCGGAGGCAATCGCGGCGCTGTTCCATGAGTGCCTGACCTACGAACTCGCGTCGGCTGAGTCGGCGGGCAGGGAGTGACCCGGGCCAAGGAGGTTCTGTCGTGGGCGACTTCGGATACCGGACGCACTTCCCGTTGAGCGATAGGAAATCCGCCGGCGTCCAGAAATGATGACGTCGGCTCGGAGATCTGGAACCCGTCCATGACCCCGCTCGGACCGAGGAAGCGAGGGGCAGGCGGAGTGCGCCGGTGACAGGGCATCGAGGAGAGCCGTTTCGGTGCGATCATCGCTGCGGAGCAGGAGACCAGTTCTTGAGGGAGTCACGTCGATGACGTCACAGCCGGACGGTTTCGTCGCGGTCCAGTTGCTCGCCATCCTCAACGACCCTGACGCACCTGAAGGGGACCAACTCGACGCCGCCATGGACCTGGAGGACCACTCGGGGGCCTGGTTCGAACAGGAGATCTTCAAGATCCTTCGGCGGGAGCGGTTCGAAAGCGTCCTGGCCCAGCACTGCGCGGAGTCACTCGCCGGCATCTGGGCCCGCCAGGACAGGATCGACCGGGACTTCTTCCCGGAGCTTCACGGCCCGGCGTTGCGGGAAGTCCTGGGCATTCTCGGAGCCCGTGCCCCGCATCTGATTCCGGCAGAAGCAGGGGAAGACTGAAGCTTCCTGGCAGCCCAGGCCTGCGCCCTCGGCTCGGGAAGCCCCTGCGCTCTCGCGCCAGTTGCCTCACTGACCTGCGACCGAAGTACGCGGCGCCCCGCAAAGTGCTCGGGTCATGGGCGCCACCCCTCACCGAGACGCAACGCTCCGAGGAACGTGAAGCTTTGCCATCTCCAGTGTCATCGACCGGATCAAGGCGTTCAAGCGCCATATGTGCGGCTGGACCGGCTTCACACTGCTCCGCAAGCGAGGTCTCGTCGCCCCGTCACGCGACATGACGATTTCGTCATGTACGGTGGATGCATGACGGAACAGAGCGTCTACCGGCATCTGCGTGAGTTCCGTGAGACGTTCGACCGGCCAGAGCCACTGGCCTGGCCGGAGATCAGCCATGGCCAACTGCTGATGATGATGAGCCCAAAGAAGCAGCATCAGCTGGTTGCTCACCGCCTGCGTACCCAGCTGGAGCCCCAGTTGAGTACGGACCTGGTCCTCATGCTCGAAACCGATATGGAAGATGCCGGACTCGGCATCCTGCGCGTACCGGATCTCGTCGTCATCGACGAAGAGGAAGCCGTAGCCGACAGCGATGCGATCGACCCCCGCCGCTGTCATCTGGTGATCGAGATCGTTTCCCGGTCCAATCCCAGCAACGACTACGAGGGCAAGCTGCGTGACTACCCATCCATGGGCGTCCCGCACTACCTGATCGTCGACCCCCGGGACGGGAGCGCAGTTCATCACTGGGCACCGGTGAACCGAAGTGGCGTGCCCACGTACGACAACAGACAGCACTACACGTTCTCGGACACCATCACCATCGCCGAATGGAAGATCGACACTGCTGGTCTGCCCCGCTACAGCAAGGACGGACAGTGAACGACACGGCAGACATGGTGCGGTTGTGGCGCCGACGCCGCGGGATGTCTCAGGCGCGCCTGGCCGAGCTCGCCGGAACCGGGCAAGCCGCCATCTCACGCATAGAATCCGGGCGGGATCTGCCCACGCTCACGCTCCTGGACCGCATCGCGTCGGCCTTGGACTGCCAGTTGACGGTCGCCTTCACGTCCGACGCCGGCCAGGTACCGCCTTCAGCTTGACGGTCTGTCAGCGACGCAACGAGAGTTCCGAAACTGCGTAGCTGCCGAGTTCGCGGTGCCGGTATCGTCCAGGCTCCCCGACCCGTCGTACCGGCGGTCTCCCTTCAGAGAGCGATGCAGTTGACATCCTCCCCGCCCTAAAGGGCGGGGATTCCCGCCTGGCTGCCGGTGGTGACCGGCTGGGCCTTCGGGTGGGTTCCCCGTTCAACGGGCCGTGCCTGGCGTGGGATTTCCACTCCAGGACTGACCGGCCCTCCA
>NZ_JBVHLK010000049.1:0-11341 GCF_055559015.1 Streptomyces sp. NPDC024698
ACCACGTACACCTGCTCGTGCACTACCCGCCGAAGATCGCACTGTCGAAGCTGATCAACAGTCTCAAGGGAGTCAGCTCCCGGTACCTGCGGGCGCAGTACACCGGCCGGATCAACAGGATCGGCATGGGGTCCGTCTTCTGGTCCCGCTCCTACTTCGCCGGGTCCTGCGGCGGAGCGCCACTGACTGTGATCCGTCAGTACATCGAGAGCCAGAAGCGGCCTGTCTGACCGCCACCACGAGGACGAAGAACACTCCGGCGCTTCGCGCCTCCGCATCGAGGATGCGTTTCCCTCCCCGGCTGAAACCGGGGATACCCACGCAAGATCAGGGATGGTCATCAGCCGTGCGGGGATCCTGGTTCCCGGCGCAACGGGAGTCCTCGGCACTGCCCTGGTACTGCGGCTGCACGAGCAGGGTGCCGCCGTGGCCGTTGCGGGACGCGACCGCGAAGGCCTCGCCCGCGTGTCCCGGGCCTGCGGCGACGCCCCCGCCCGCGCTTTCGACGCGTACGACCTCGAGCAGTGCGCACGCACGGTGACATGGGCCGCCGGGGAACTCGGCGGGCTGGACGCGGTCGTCGTCTGCGTCGGCGTCGCCGTCTTCGGACCGGCCGAGTCGGTGAACGACGCCGTGGCCGAGCACCTGTTCACCGTCAACACGCTGGCTCCCGTGGCGTTTTTGCGAGCCGCCCTTCCCGTCGTCAAGCCCGGCGGCGTGATCGCGGCGGTCACGGGCGTCGTCGCCGACTCGCCCTCGGCGGGCATGGCCGACTACTCCGCGTCGAAGGCGGGCCTGGCCGCGTGGCTCCGGGGAATCCGGCGCGAGCAGCGGGCGTCCGGGGTCGCGGTGCTGGAGATCCGTCTGCCCCACGTGGAGACGGGATTCGCCGGCCGAGCCGTTCTCGGAACGCCTCCCGTGCTGCCGGCGGGGCTGCCCGTCGCCGAGGCGGTGGACGCGATCGTCGCCGCGCTCTCGGCCGGCGCCCCTCTGGTGAAGCCGGGCCGTGACGCCCCGCTCGACGTCGAGCGGTAGGGCGGGCGGCCGAGGAGCAACCGTGCCCGACAGTGGATCGCCCCGCCGGTATCACCGGACCATGCACCCCGTGGAGCCGGTGACCCCTCGCGCGCCGCGGGAATTGCGGCGCACCCTCTTCCGGCAGAACTGGCGCGACCTGGTGTTCCTGCACTGGCCTGTAGACCCGTTCCCGGTGGCCGGGCTTCTGCCGCCCGGAACCGTCCCCGACCTCCACAACGGCCGCACGTACGTCGGCCTGGTCTTCTTCCGTATGCGCGATCTCGCCTTCGGCAATGCCCCGGCGATCCCGTATCTCGGGTCCTTCGACGAGGTGAACGTACGCCTCTACAGCCGGGACGCGCTGGGGCGCCGCGGAGTGGTGTTCCGCTCGCTGGAATGCGACCGCCTGGTGCCCGTCCTGGCCGCCGACGCGTCCTTCCGGCTCCCGTACCGGTGGTCCCGCATCCACAGCCACTGGTTCGACAACCGCCTGCTGTACCGGACCAGCCGCCGCGGAACACCGAACGCCGGTGCTCGCGTGTGGCTGGAGGTAACCAGCACCCCCATGACGCCGGACCCCGTCGAGGAGTTCCTCACGAACCGCTGGGGACTGCACGGACATGCGTTCGGGCGCTCCTACTACCTCCCCAACACCCACCCCGAGTGGTCCTTCCGCCGCTGCTCCCTGCTCGACTGGGACGACTCCCTCATCGCGGCCGCAGGCCTGTCCCGGCCCGAGGAAGCGCCGGTCAGCGTGTTGTACGCACCTGGTGTGCCGGTGCGGTTCGGAACACCGGTATCGCTGCCCGGCCTCTGATGCGTCTGCGCCTGAGGCCGTTGGGCGTGCCGTGCCGGTGCCCGCTCCCGCATGACCGTGAGCAGACGCGCGGCTCCCCGTCGGGGCCCGCGCTCGGCGACCCGGTCGGCCCCGCGAGTGTCTGCGCCCGTCGTCGATGACCGGCATGCGGGCCGCCCGCGAACGGTCCGCCAATACGACGCACAGTCGATGCAAGTTGCCCGCTGCATCGATATTTCGGATGGTGACAGAGCCGGAATCGCCCCGCGCGAACCGGTGCGCCGGACACCGCAGGCGGTACGACCCACCGTGGTCGCCCCCCTTCGGGGACGTGGCGCAGCCCGCCCTGTTCGAGGAGCAGTCGCCATGACCTCACAGCAGCTGACCGAGCAGCCCCTCAAGGGTCCTGCGCTCACGGTTCCCGTTCAGGAGTCTCTTGGCGAGGAGGAACTCGCCACCGCGTTCGCCGAAGGCGACGAGCAGGCCCTTTCCAGGGCCTATCACCGATGGGGCCGGCTGGTGTACACCCTGGCCCGACGCTCTCTGGGGGACGCGGCCGAGGCGGAGGACGTCACACAGGTGGTATTCCTCGCCGCCTGGCGGGGACGGGCCGGCTTCGCACCCGAACGTGGCGCCCTGGCAGCGTGGATCGTCGGAATCACCCGGCGCAAGATCGCCGACGCGTTGCACGCCCGGACACGCCGGGCCGACCTGGTGGCGGCAGCGGGTGCCGTCGTACGCACGCAGGATCGTGCCGGTGAGCCCGATGCGGTGCTGGACCGCGTCCTCATCAGTCATGAGTTGTCGAAGCTCCCTGCGACGCAGAGGCGCGTGCTCAGCCTCGCCTACTACAACGACCTCACACAGACCCAGATCGCCCAGGTCACCGGCTTGCCGTTGGGAACGGTCAAGAGCCACACCCGTCGCGGGCTGCACGGGCTGAACCGTTGCCTCCAAGACGTGGGGGAGAACAGCCGCTGCTGAGCCCCGTCCGCTGGTTCTCTCGGGTGATACAGGCCTCCGATCCGTGACCCGTTGATGCTCCGCCTTCTCGCGGCGGCAGAGGAGGCGGGGACCCGCTCTTCCTGACCCATCCTCACCCCATCGCGCTCAAGCGTCCGCCGCTTCCACGGCGTTGCTCCCCCGCGAGCCTGTCCGGTAGCAGCATCATCCCGGGGTGGTCATGTCTACGCTGGCGGCGTGACACTGGTGTGGGTGACGGGCAATTCAGGCACCGGCAAGTCCACGGTCAGCGGGGTGTTGCGAGCGCGTGGCTACGTTGCGCTCGACGCCGACGAGGACGGCTTCAGTCGCTGGATCGGCCGAGCCGAGGGCGGGGTTGTGGAGGATCCTCCGTATCCGGTACCCGAGGGCTGGCTCGATCGATACGGGTGGGCGATCGTCCGTGAGCGCGTTGAGACCCTCGCCGAGGAGTCCCGCTTCCGGATCGCGTTCTTGTGCGGGTCGGCGGAGAACGAGGCAGACGTCGGCGATCTCTTCGACCTCATCGTGTGTCTGTTGATCGACGAGAACACCCTCCGCCACCGGCTCGCGACCCGCACAACGAACACCTTCGGTCAGCATCCCGAAGAGCTCGCGGCGGCCCTGAAGTGGAATCCTCGGATGCGAGCGATCTACGAAGGCCGTGGCGCGACGATCATCGATGCGTCCAAGCCGGTGACCGAGGTGGTGGACAGCGTGATCGACGCAGTTCAGGGACTGACAGGGGTCACCCGATAACTCGGATCAAGTCTGCGCGCCGCGTGGTCGCTCGGCGGCGGTGTGGACGGAGCCCTGAGACGCATCGGCACCTTACGGACCCGCGACCGCTTTCAACTCCTTTTTGCCTTTCGCCTTTTTCGTCGCCTTCCCTGCCTGGCCGGGCGGACGGCGTGAAGCTTCCGCCTTCGCACCGCCGTGACCTGCTGCGCCGGGCGGACCTACGCTGCTTGGCGTTGCGTGTACCGAGGCAGCAGACGAGTGGGGGGCCGCATCGACGCCTGATGCGTCGTCCGAGCCGTCAGAGGTGTGGCCGTCGCTTCGCCCCGGCACACCGTCAGTGGGACTGCCGGTGCCGTGACTTTGGGAAGGGATCTTCCCGGCAGGGTCCGTGGTCTTCTTCTTCCGCCCTGCGTCGGGGACGCCGGTGATCCTGGTCCTGCTTTGATCATCGTCGTGTGATGTGGGGTTGCCGGAGACGGCAAGAGCAGTGACCAGGGCCGCTGCCAGAGCAACGCCGGCACCGACGGCCAACGGGCGCTTCCGCACGGCCCTGGTGCGCGCAGCCACCTGTTCTCCGCCTCCGGGCGGCGGGGTGCCGTGCGCGCGGTCTCCTGTCCGAGATCGCGTGTGGCTGGTCACGGAACTCAGGGCGTGCGGCAAGGGGTTGACGGCAAGTCGCCCTGTTTCGGTCGGCTCCGCCAGTGCCCGGGCGCAGTCGTGGGCTGTCGGGCGGTCGTTTTCGTCCAGGGCTGTCATGGCCCGTACGAGGTCGGCGAGTTGTGGTGGCAGGTGGCGGGGCAGCGCGGGTGGCCGGTGCAGTCGTGCGATCGCCGCTTCCAGTGGGCCGCCGTCGTACTCGAGCCGGCCGGTGAGGCATTCGAGGAGTACCAGTCCAAGGGCGTAGATGTCGGCGGGCCGGCCGACGGGCTGTCCGAGGACTTGCTCGGGTGAGAGGTAGGCGGCCGTGCCGATGAGTGTCCCGGTGGCGGTGTGTGTGGTGGCGTCCAGCAGTCGGGAGATGCCGAAGTCGGTCAGGTGGGGCCGGTGAGAAGCATCGAGAAGGATGTTGGACGGTTTGACGTCTCGATGGACGATGCTCGCCTCGTGGGCGTGGGCCAGCGCGTGGGCGAGACCGGAGCCCAGTGCGGCGGTTTCCTCGAAGGACAGCGGGCCTGCGGTGATGCGGCGCTTCAGCGTGGTGCCTTCGATGAGTTGCATGACCAGGAAGACACGTCCGTCGTGCTGTCCGACGTCGAAGGCGGTGACGAGTCCCGGGTGGTTGAGGCGGGCCAGGATCGCGGCTTCGCCCTGTGAGGTCTCCTCCGTGTCGAATCCGGTTTCGGGCCGGAAGACCTTGACTGCCACAGGCCGCCTCAGCCGCAGGTCGAAGCCTCGGTGGACATCCGCGGCGCCCCCCGAGCCAAGGAGGCCGTCCAGACGGTACCGGCCGTTGAGTATGTCTGCGGAGCACCGGGACGCCACGGCCCGGGCCGAGTCACGAAGCCTCATTTCCCTCTCCCGCTGCGTCGAGGGGCAGATGCCCCTGGCGAGCCGTGGCCGACGCGCCGCCGCTAGCAGGTACCCGCAGGGAGCTGGGTTACCCGTCACGCTCGTTCGGGTCGATGCATAGGCCATCGTTCGCGGCATCGGGTGACATGCGCTCGCTCCAGGACGGACGGTTGAGCGACCGACCGGACGCCGTGGCGCGCAGCGCTTTCCAGAGAACTGCTGGAGGCCGGGAGGTGATCATGAGCGGTACCGTTCCACCGGCATCGCGGACGTACTTCCAGAGCGTGGTCCCGCGGACCTCCTGATTGAGACCGGACTACGTGCGGGGCCGACGACGGCCGACGTCTTGCCGCAGGGTCGGATCGGCTCGATCGTCAGCCGGGACGGATTCGTTCACGCACCTTCGTGTTCCACGAGGACTGTCACTGCCCGCTGGAGCGCTGACGCTGCTCGCTCTCGCGCATCTCGCCGGTGTGGCGGCCGATGTCGGTGACGCGGTCCGCGAGGTCGGGATGAGCGGGCCGCAAGTAAGAGGTCGTCTCGGAAAGGGGGCCCAGGAGGTGAACCGGGTCGCCGTCTCCCAGTGCGGAGTGCAGGGCCGCGAGTGCGTCCGTCGCGGTGGCGGGAAGATCCGGCAGGGCAGTGATGGTCCCGGCAAGCTGGCGCAGCGAGGCGGCGTGGTCGTGGGCCCAGGACATGACGGACCGGTCCGCGGCACGCCGGCCTCGGGTGGCCTGCACGCGCTGCTCCTTGGTGGTGCCGGCTTCTCCGGGACGCACGCGCAGGTAGCGGCGCTCGGCGGCCTGGCGGCTGGAGACGCCGAGGGGGTGGGCCAGGTCGGACCAGCTTGCGCCGGCTCCCCGGGCCGTCTCGATCAGCGCGGGCTCCCAGTGGGCCAGTTGTTCCCGTACTTCGCGCAGGAGCAGCAGTGCGGCCATGGCCGGCTCGGGGGCATCGGTGGAGGCAGCGTCGGCGGTTCGTGCCGTCCGGATGGCCTGGGCAATGGCCTCGAGCGCGGTGGCCGTCGCCGCGAAGGAAGCCGGTGCCGCGGGCGGCTCGTCACTCATTCCTTCTCCTTCCCGGGCGGCGCGTTTGTCATCGGTTGGATGACGTGTGAGTTTGTCGTCGTTCGGATGACATGCTACAACGGAGTCAGGTGAAGCGCATTGGCAGCAACTGCCTGAACTCATCTGGAGGTGTTTTCCGTGTTGATGCGCACCGACCCGTTCCGTGAACTCGACCGCCTGGCCCAGCATCTGATGGGTCCGGGAACGTGGTCCCGTCCCTCCGCGATGCCGATGGACGCCTACCGTGACGGCGACCAGTACGTCATCGCCTTCGATCTGCCGGGCATCGACCCCGACGCGCTCGACATCGACGTCGAGCGGAACATGCTCACCGTGAAGGCGGAGCGACGCCCCCTGCCGAAGTCCGAGAACGCCCAGACGGAACTGTCCGAACGGCCTCTGGGCGTCTTCTCCCGCCAGATCGTCCTGGCCGACACCCTCGACACCGAGCGCATCACCGCCGGCTACGAGGCCGGCGTCCTGACCCTGAGCATCCCGATCGCCGAGCGGGCCAAGCCCCGCAAGATCAGCGTCAACAGCACCGGCGACCGCAGAGAGCTCGACAGCTGATTCTCCGGCCGCGCGTCCGCCGACCGGAGCCCAGGGCTTGTTCGCCCACGTCTTCCGACCTGGGCCCCGGCGGCGCCGGCTCCCACGCTCCACACCGGAGAACTGATTCCGCGAGGAGCACGGTTCGCGCTGTTCGCACGGGGCAATCGGTTCACCGCAGCAGGAATAACGGTTCACGCAAGGAAAGTCGTCGCCATGACTCTTCTCTCTCCCCCCGCGCCCTCTGTTCCGACGGCAGTCACCTTCGACCAGATGGTGGAGAAGGTGCGATACGAAGGTGTTTACCCCACTCACCGACAGGCGCAAAACGTCGTACGCCGGGTGCTTGAGGCCCTGGGCCGCCAGTTGACGGGCGACGAACGGGTGGAGCTGGCCGCGCGCCTGCCCCAGGAAGCAGCCGGCTACCTCGTCTCACAGATCCCCGCCGGCAGGCCACTGACCGGCTGGGGTTTCGTGAAGGATCTCGCCGAACGAACCGGCGGCCCCCTGGCGACCACCCGCTGGGATACCGGTTCGGTCCTTGGCGTCGTCGCCCGCCTGGCCGGAGACGATCTCATCGCCCGGATCATCGCCCAGCTCCCTGACGGATACGCTCTGCTGTTCGGACGGGCCCAGCTCGCCCGGGCTGCCTGACAACCGGGCCGGAATCCAGCACCGTTGTCGGACAAGGACGGCAGACGAGACTGCCCGGAACGCTTGCGTTCCGGGCAGTCCGCACAGGGGCGGCAGCCGCGAAGCCCGCGGGGAAGTTGCAGGACCCATCCGCCTCACGCCAGAGCTGTCGGGTTCGCCGATCCGGCAGTCGCCACCACTCAAAAGGCCAGACGGCCACTCAATACAATCTTTCCCATGTCCAAGCCTGACGAGCTGCTCGTTGACATCGCCACCGTGGTGGAGTCCGGGCAGAGCAACCAGATGTCCCTGACCGTGGTCACCGGTGGTGCGGTCATCACCGGCCGGCTGGCTCCCGAAGCAGTGTGGAGACAGAGAGTGTCGGACGTGCTGACGGACTCCGCCCGCCTGGGCGAGTTCTCCGCCGTCTTCGACACCCCCCCGAAAAACGACGGACCGCCCACGCATCTGCACTTCCATGTGGCCCGCATCCTGCAGGGCACGGTCGGAATCCCCGAGACGGGCGGGATGTACCGCGTCGCGATCGCCGACGTCGGCGCCTGGACCATGGGCGACTTCAGCTACTCCGACCACTGAGGAACCACTGCGGCAGGAATCCGCTGCACACGCGGTGTGGGCCCCACCGGTACGCGCCGGTCGGGGCCACCCTGCCATCCAGGTGCCGGCTCGAAGCCGCCTCAGGTCCCGGCAGTTGGTCCGCTGTCCGCGGCGCGGCGGTATTCGGCGTTGATGCGCTGTGCTTCTTCCAGCTGGTCTTCGAGGATGACGATGCGGCAGGCGGCCTCGATGGGGGTGCCCTGGTCCACGAGTTCCCGGGCGCGGGCGGCGATGCGCAGCTGGTAGCGGGAGTAGCGGCGGTGTCCGCCCGCGGAGCGCAGCGGGGTGATGAGGCGGGCTTCGCCGATGGCGCGGAGAAAGCCCTGGGTGGTGCCGAGCATCTCGGCGGCCCGGCCCATCGTGTAGGCGGGGTAGTCGTCGTCATCGAGACGGCCGAACGAGTCGTCTGCGGTCATCGCACCTCTCATGGAACGTGTGGAGGGGCCCTGGCGCTCTTCGCGCCAGGGCCCCGAAGGAACTGCTACACCATCTACCGGCCCTGATACTGCACCGGCCTTCTGTTTCCGCGGGCCCGACCGGGATGCTGTCGGGGGCGCGGGGATCGCGGTTGCTTGACCGGAGACCACCTCACTATCGATGTCCTGCGGTACCCGGGCTCGACACTTGCGCCCGGGCGATCCTGATGGCGCTCGGCCCCTCCGTTCTTTCCCTCGTCGATCAACTCTTACCAAGCGGGGACTGCAACTGCTGGTACTGCTGTACTGCGGCCTGCTGGTGGTGCGAACTGCTCGGCGGCCTGTGACAGCGCCGCACTTCGGCAGCCAGCCCCGTCGCCCGTCCTGCGTCTGCTCTGGCTTGGAACCCCACTGCCGAACCTCCCGGTACGCGCGCCCGCAGCCGGCGCCTTTACCGAGGTGCTGCTCACTGACTTCACTGCTGGGTACTGCGCACTGCACTTGCGGGTACTGCCACTGCATCAACTGCGGTTCTGCTCACGGCGGCCCCTGATCACTGCGGGCCGCCCGGTCCGGTCGTCAGTCCCGTCGCCGTCCTGCAACCACCCTGGCTCCAAAACTCCACCACCGCACCGTCCTGCGCACTGCAACTGCATGTACTGCTCCCGGCAGTTCATGTCTGCCGGGCCCTGCTGTCCCTCTGGGCTACGAGAGAAACCATAGCCACGCCACCATCCAATGTCTACTCCGACCAACATAGATTTTCGCGTGTCCGACAGAGAGGTAGTCGGCCTCGAACAGCTACGGCAAGAGGAGCGGATCCCTCGCGTCAGCGTCGCCACCGTCCGCTCCACGGCATCCGCAGCGGACGCGCGCGTGAGCGCCCGGCGCTTCCTCGATCCGCGTGGAGCCCGGTGCGGCGGGAGGCACTTTCGACGAGAAGGCGCCCTCGAGTGGGCGGCGCGGACGGCTGCGGGGCCGGACAGCACAGATCCCGGCAGCCAACCGACTGCCGGGATCAGGAGTGATACGCCTACTTGGGCTTGATGGCGTCCTTGGCCTTCTCCTTGGCCGCGCGCAGGTCGCCCTTGGACTCCTCGACCTTCCCCTCGGCCTTCAGGGACTCGTTGCCGACCGCGCCGCCGACGACCTTCTTGACCTTGCCCTCGGCCTGCTCGCCCT
The DNA here is from genome assembly GCF_055559015.1 of Streptomyces sp. NPDC024698. Taxonomy (NCBI): domain Bacteria; kingdom Bacillati; phylum Actinomycetota; class Actinomycetes; order Kitasatosporales; family Streptomycetaceae; genus Streptomyces; species Streptomyces sp. NPDC024698. The sequence continues at coordinate 9,510 of NZ_JBVHLK010000049.1, forward strand.
TGGCCTGAGCCTTCTCGTCCGCAGCCACAACCACTCACACCCTGTCTCACTCGAAATAGGTTCGTCCCCCGTGTCACCCCGGACGCCACCGTTAAACCGGAAGGCTGCCGCACAGATCCGAACTGCGGGCGCCCAAGAGTCGAATTGGATCCACAGGAGTGGAGAGCGATCCGCAGGGCACACGAGGGCTCGGAGGTTGATAACTATGGTTCCTATTCTTCTTGTTCTTCTGCTCGCCCTGATCCTCTTCGGTGCCGGTTTCGCACTGAAGGCCCTGTGGTGGATCGCCGTCATCGTGCTGGTGGTGTGGGTCCTCGGCTTCGTGATCCGGCCCGCGGCCAGCGGCGGCAAGCGCGGCCGCTGGTACCGCTGGTAAACGGTCCTGAACAGCGCATCATCACGGGTGGGGCCCGACGCCGCGGCGTCGGGCCCCACCCGTTTCCTGCCTTCCCGTCACTGCCAGGATGAAAAGTAGTGATTCTGCCGATTCGGGGTACCTGAATCATGGCCGGAGGTGGCCGTGACGCCAGGAACCAGGGCCTCCAGCACGGCACCTCCGGCCATCCGTATTTCGCCTCGGCGTGAATGCGTGGGGCCCGGGAGGCCGGGGAGCCCGGCTTTCCGAAGGAGCGTCACCGAATTTCGATGGTGCCTGCACAAACCGCGGTTCGGCTGCGGCAGGAGCAGAAAATCCCGACAAGGGAGCCGTCCCTTTCGGCCTCACCAAAGAGCAGATCAAGGACTCCCCCGAGTTCCACAAGGACAAGCACGTCGGCGACGCCGGACACCACGAGCGGGTCGGCAGCTGCTACCAGACCCAGCGCGGTATCCGATGTCGAGCACCAGCCCAGAAGTGGGGCCGCCCGGAGACGCTCCGGTCGGCCCCACTTCTCGTGCGCCAGCGACCGCCCGCCAGGCGGTCGCTCGGGTGCGCTGGGTCCGTTCTAAAATCTGCCGGCATGCATTATTCGGACCCGGGTACATCGTCTGTCGCCGGCGCGCACGGGGCCGGTGGCTGAAGGCTGGATCACGCAGGAGGGGCCTGATATGACAGTGACGAAGACAGCAGAGGCACGCACCGCGGTGCTGCCCGAGATCGCGGACCCTTCCCAGATCGCTCCCAAGGACGCCCGGCAGTTGTCCCGGCTGTTCTTCGACCAGCTCGCCGTCCTGGAAGAGGGCACGCCCGAGTACCAATACGTGCGCAACACCCTCATCGAAATGAACATCACCCTCGTGCAGTACGCCGCCGGACGCTTCCGCAGCCGCGGCCAGGAGGAGATGGAGGACATCGTCCAGGTCGGCACGATCGGACTGATCAAGGCCATCGACCGGTTCGAGCTGACCCGCGAAGTCGAGTTCACCTCCTTCGCCGTCCCCTACATCGTCGGTGAGATCAAGCGCTTCTTCCGCGACACCTCCTGGGCCGTCCACGTACCCCGCCGCCTCCAAGAAGCCCGCGTCCAGCTCGCCAAAGCCACCGAAGAACTCCGCAGCCGACTCGGGCGCACGCCCACCACCCGTGAACTGTCCCAGCTGATGTCCCTGCCGGAGAAGGACGTCATCGAGGCCCGAAAGGCCGCCAACGGCTACACATCAACCTCCCTCGATGCCGCAATCACGTCCAGCGAAGACGGCGAGACCGCACTGGCCGACTTCATCGGGGTGGACGACAACGCCCTCGAACTGGTCGAGGACTTCCACGCCCTCGCCCCGATGATCGCCCAGCTCGACGACCGCGAACGCCGCATCATCCACATGCGGTTCGTCGACGAACTCACCCAGGCCCAGATCGGCGAACACCTCGGCGTCTCCCAGATGCACGTCTCCCG
>NZ_JBVHLK010000050.1:0-10013 GCF_055559015.1 Streptomyces sp. NPDC024698
AGACGTCTCGCTTCGAACCGGGGCAACCGCAGCCCGGCCAGCGCAGTTCGCAGCCGCTCAACATCGATGCGGCCGCGGTTGAGGGCTCCGTACATCGCCCCGTGCCCACGGCGATGCTCAGGCACCAGCGTCAGGTCCACCGGCGAGAGAACCGGCCCGTCGACACACAGCACCGCGTCGGTCAGTTCGAACAGTTCATCGCCCCGCGCGGTCAAACACTTCCACGAACGCTTCCCGCCGGACACGGCGATGCAGCACACTCATGACAACGGCCTTCGGTTGATCCCGTACCTCTGTGACGGAGCACAGGATCAAGCGAAGGCTGTTGCCATGTCCGGCAAATGCCCAGGTGAGCAGCCTAGTTCGAGGCCCATTTCGACACCGCCAGATAAAGAACAAGCTGAGAAGCTGTGCGTCCCGTGCCGTGCTTCGAGGAGATGCCATGCACCAGGTAGCCGTGGTCACCTTTGACGGATTCAACGAGCTCGACAGCTTCATCGCCTCCGCGTTGATCAACCGGTGCCGGAAGGACGGTCTGGAGGCCTTCATCACGACACCGACGCCGGTCGTCACGTCGATGAACGGTGTCGAGGTGACCGGACAGCGCCCGATGGAGTTCGTGACCGAAGCAGATGTCGTACTGATCGGCAGCGGGGTGAAGGCGCGCGAGGTGGTCGCCGACGACCGGTTGGTCTCCCGGCTGTCGCTCGACCCGTCGCGACAGCTGATCGGCGCGCAGTGCTCCGGAGCGCTGGTCCTCGCTCGGCTCGGATTGCTGAACGGCATGCCGGTGAGCACGGACGTGAAGAGCCGGCCCTTTGTGGAGGCATGCGACGTCACGGTGCTGGACACGCCGTTCCACGCCGAGGGGAACATCGCCACGGCGGGCGGCTGCCTGGCCTCCCAGTACCTCGCCACGTGGGTGATGACCCGTACGCTCGGGGAGGACGCCGTACGCGATGTCCTCGGCTACGTGGCCCCGGTCGGTGAGAGCCAGGAGACCGTCGAGCGCGCCCTGCGCGCCGTTCACGCCGGCGAGGTCGTACTGCGCTGACGCCTCGCCGATCGCCGCACGGACGAAGCCGAGGTGGGCGTGAGCCGGGCTTCAGTGGCCGCGACGATGCCAAGCCGGTAGCCAGATCTTCCGGGATGGGTCGAGTCCCAACCTGCGGCCGACGAGGCCACCAGCCGGCGCGTCGCCGTGCGCCTGCGGGCGCACAGCTGGGCACGACACGACCTCGGCATTCCCGGTGTCCCGGGCCAGGGTGATGTACCCCATGCCGGGGAACGCCAGACGGCCGATGCCTTCGATGCGGCCGCTGTCGACGGCGACCACGTCGCCGGCCACACGAATACGCGCGATCGGCCAGAACGGCTAGGACCAGCACGATCAGGAAGACCAGCTCACCACCCTCGCGGGTCAGCCGAGCCGAGAGAAAGCCGGGGCTGGAGTTCGATGGACCGGCGACCGCCGGGTGAGCGAAGAGCGGTCCGTGCCCACCCGGCGTGCAGGACACGTCCTGCTGGACTCCGTCTTCCCTGCGGACCTGGCTGCCCTCACAGGCCGGAGCCCCGAACTGGGCGCCCGATGTCGGACGGCCTGGCGGCATCGTGACGGCTCCGGGAGCCGTTGCCGCGGATGCTGGTCCCGCCCGACTCACACCAAACGCGCTTGACGCTATCATTGCGTCATTCTATCGTCGCTTCATGCTCTTCCCCATGCCAGACCTCACCGAAGCCGACTGCCGCGCGCTCGACGAGATCGACAGCATGCGTGCCGCCCTGCGCCACCAGGTGCAGAACTCCCCCACGAAGTGGACGTCCGGGCTGCGGAAATTCCTCACCGCAGATGCCGTGGCGGCCTCCAACTCCATCGAGGGTTTCAAAGTGGCCACCGTGGACGTCGAGGATCTGATGGAGGGAGAGAACGAGGTTGAGGTCTCCGAGGAGAACCGGGAGGAGACCCTTGCCTACCAGCGGATGATGACCTACATCCAGACCCTCCACGATGTCGAGGACTTCACCTACAGCAAGGCACTGCTCAACGGCCTGCACTGGATGCTGCAAGGCCACCGGCACAGCCCCCGCCGACCCGCCGGACAGTGGCGCAGGGGCCCGGTCTACGTAACCGACGCCCGTGACTCCAGCATCGCCGCCTACACCGCCCCCGACCCCGCGCTGGTGCCCGGCCTCATGCAAGAACTCGTCGACTGGCTCAACAGCGACGATGCCAGCCACCCTCTGGTCCGGGCCGCGATGGCCCACCTGCACCTCGTCTCCATCCACCCCTGGGCCGACGGCAACGGCCGCCTGTCGCGTTCCTTGCAGACCCTCATGATCGCCCGGGAAGGCGTCCTGGCACCCGAGTTCTCCTCCATCGAAAGCTGGCTGGGCCGGCCGGGCAACACTTGGGAGTACTACCGCGAACTCAACGACCGCGGCAGCCACTACCAACCCGAGCAGGACGTCTCCAGTTGGATCCGGTTCAGCCTGATCGCTTACCACCAACAAGCCCAGACCGTCCAGGGCCGCCTGGCGCGCTCCGGCCACGTGTGGAGCACTCTCGCCGACTTCGCCAACTCCAGCGGCCTTGACGAACGCACCGTCACCGCACTGCACGACGTCGCCATGGCCGGACGCGTACGCCGCACCCGCTACCAGGGCGCCGAAGCCCTCAGCCTCCAGCAGGCCCAGCGCGACCTGCGCGACCTCACCACCGCCCACATCCTCCAACCCGTGGGCCGCACCCGCGCCCGCTACTACACCGCCGGACCGCAATTCCCCCAAGACGCCCTCGACACCGCACACACACCCATGAGCCTCAGCAACCCCTACCGGACACCCAACTCCTGAGCAGAGCATCTCCAACCCACCGCGCCATGCCCGCACTTGGTACCTCGCGATACAGCCAACTGCACTGCCGTCTCACGCACCTGTGACCTCACAGGCCCGCCTACAGCTCAGCGCTTGGCTGCCGTGCAGGTCGGCCCCGGAGATGCCCACCGAGATCGGAAGCCCGTTGCGATCACAGATGACATGGACTTTCGACCCGCGCTTGCCGCGATCGGTCGGATTCGGTCCGGCCAAAGGCCTCACTCGACCGCGCGGATGCCGACCGAGTCGATCGCGCACCGCGACCAGTCCAGCTCACCGTTGGCGCCGAGCCGTTCGAGAACCAGCCGGTGCAGCTTGGCCCGCACCCGGGCCTTGGACCAATCGGTGAAGCGTCGATGGACCGTCTGCCAGGAGGCGTCGAAGACCGGCGGGAGTTGCCGCCAGGTGCAACCCGAGGTGGCAGCGAAGACGACCACCACGAGCACCGCACGGTCATCGCACCGCCGCCGGCCCCCGCCCTGCGCGCGCACCGGCAGCTCCGGCGCCACGGCCAGGAAGATCTCCCACAGCCCATCCGGCACCAGTCACTTAGCCATCCCCATGCCAGACCAACGAGCTACAGCCAATCGAGACATCGTCTGAGCGAAATTCCGCGGCTACTGTGCAGGCGTCCCGCCCGAAGAACACCGTGCGCCGCAGGCAGCAGTTCCTTCGAACTCAGCAGGCTTGAGATCGAACCGCCAGCGCGACCAGCCTCAGGCCTCCCACGGCCGCGGTCCCGCGTCCTCCTGCCAGCGGCGCAGTTGCGGACCGTCGACGCACACGATGCCGCACTGCTCCGCGTAGTCGAGCGCGGGGGCGGTGAAGTCGCTGGTGGTGACCACGACGGCGACGTCGGCGCCGTGGACGGTGAAGCAGGTGCCGCCGAAGCGCTGGAGGTCCTGCGAGCCGACCCGGTTGCCGTCGCAGTACCGCTTGCACTGGATGACGATCGAGCGCCCGTCGGGCGTCCTGGCCACGACGTCGGCGCCCAGGTCCCCGGCCCCGCCCACGACGTCCACGTCGAGGCAGCCGTCGCGCCGGCACAGCTCGGCCACCGCCTGTTCGAACTCGTCCGGGTCCAGGGCCTCGTAGGCGATCTCCACCGTGTCCACGGGCGTCTCGGGCACGGTCTCGGGAAGCAGGGCGGTGGGATCCGTGCCGAGGCAGCCGCCGCCGCAGGCGCCGGCTCCGGCGGGGACGAGGCCGACGGCGGGAGCAGGTGTCGCCGCGTCGAGTGCTTCGACCGCCGTCTGCGTGGCTTCGTCCAGGGCCAGGGCCGCGCGCCGCGCGATCCTCGCCGCCGATATGCGGCGCTTCCCGCGGCAGCCGGCCATGACGGCGCCGACGCCCACAAGGGTGAGCGCCACGGCCCAGGCGGGACGGTGCACCGCGGCCGCGGCCGCGGTGCGGGCGGCCGCTCCCACCAGAGCGAGGATGACCGCGAGGAGGGCGAAGTAGAGGGCCGTCGCCCGGAGTTCGAACCGGCGGGAGCTGCGTGCGGTACGCCGGGCGCGTGCGGGAACGGCCATGGTGATGTTTCCTCTTCTGGGATGTCAACGAAGATCAACTCGCGTCTTCCCAGGCATCGGCCGTTCTACCGGGTTCGTGAGAGTCAGGCCGTGCACCTCGCGAAAACCCGGACGTGGCATGCCTGCCTTGGCGCCCTCGACCTGGCAGGTGTGCAGATGTGGCGCACCACGACGGTGGCGCGTGGATCACAGGCGGATGACGATCAGGGCGACGTCGTCGCGGGTGATGCTGCTGACGCCGAGGTTCGCGAGCAGGGCGTCGGCGAGGCGTTCGGGTTCGCGGCGGGCATGACGGCCGAGCGCGTCGGTGAGGCGTCGCAGGCCGTCGTCGATGTCCTCGCCGCGGCGTTCGATGAGGCCGTCGGTGTAGAGCACGAAAGTGTCGCCGCGGGTGTAGGGCAGGGCGGCCTGGGGGTGGGGGACGGGTTCGGGGCGGGCTCCCAGCGGTGGGTCGGTGGCCTGGTCGAGAAGGTCGAAGGTGCCGTCGGGGTGGACCAGGATGGCGGGCGGGTGGCCGGCGCTGCTGTACAGGATGCGGCGGGCACGGGTGTCGACGACGGCTTGGACGACGGTGGTGGACAGCGCACCCTCCACGTCGCGTGCATACAGGCCCAGAACGTCCAGGGCATCCGCGGGCCACTCCACGGCCCGGACGGCGGCGGACAACGCGCTGCGGAGCATGCCCATGACGGCGGCGGCCTCAAGTCCGTGGCCGACGACATCGCCGACCGCGACGGCGAATCTGTCCTCGGGCAGGTCGACCACGTCATACCAGTCGCCGCACACGTTCAGCGCCCCGGCGGCGGGCAGGTAGCGCACCGCGGTCTCCCGGTGCCGGGCCAGATGAGGCGAGTGGAGCATGGCCTCCTGCAAGGTGAGGGCGACCTGGCGTTCCCGGGCATGGGCTTGGCGCAGTTCCTCGTTCAGCCGCTTGAGCTCACGCGCCCGCGCGTACAGTTCGACCTCCATCGCCTCCACGTCACTGAGCGCGCCGCCTTCGCGCAGGCGGGGGTGGGAGCGGATGAACGAGGTCACGTCCTCCCCCCGGTGAAGGATCCACTCCACCTGCCCATCCGGTCCGAGCACCGGAGTGTTGATCGCGGACCACCACCGCTCCTCGAACACTCCCGGCCGGCCGGCCACGGGAATGTCGTACTTCATCGGCGCCACCGTGTCCGGCTCCTTCGAGCGCAGAACCCGGTGCAGGGAGGCGTGCAGATTCCGCACCCCGTCGGCGTCCGGGTCCGCCGGATTCTCAGGGAAGGCATCGAAGAGATACCTCCCGAGGAGATCTTCCCGGGTGCGGCCGGTCACCCGGCAGGCCGCCTCGTTGATGTCGGCGAGCACCAGATCCGGGCGCAGCACCATGCAGGGGCTGGGGGTGACCGCGAACAGCGCCTGGTAGTCGATCGCCGGCCTCGCCACACGGTGCGGCCGCGCATCCTCAGCAGGGCTGCCCTCGTCCTTCACCCTTACGTTTCTACCGGTCGTCGGCGCCCTCAGCACCTGCGCACATCGCTGTCCCCAGGACCGGTACCCGCGCCGGCACTGTCTTCGAAGCCCCCCGGAGACCGTCACACGCCCGCCCGGTGTCCACCCCGCCACGGCACGATGGCCCGATCCATCACAGGACATCTCATCCGGGACCCCGAGATGGGGAGAAGAAGGGACGAACGCGCTGACCGAGGCGTGTGCACTCAGGGCGAGGAGACGGCATGACCGAATCCATCGATCGCACCATCGAGTCCGTATGGGACTATCCACGGCCCCCCGCTGTACTACGGGACGACCGCCTCGTCAGGATCGAATGCGGTGGCCACGTGATCGCCGAGACCCGACGGGCACTGCGGGTACTCGAGACCAGCCATCCCCCGACGTTCTACATCCCACCGGAAGACGTCAGGTCCGATCTGCTGCTCCCGACCAACGGGCACTCCTGGTGCGAATGGAAGGGCACCGCCCGCTACTGGGACCTGATCATCGGCCGCGAAGTACGCGGTCGTGCCGCCTGGAGCTACTCCAGCCCTGAACCCGCCTATACGGCCCTCAAGGGCTGTTTCGCCTTCTACGTCAGCCGCGTCGACCGCTGCCTCGTCGGCGGCGAAGAAGCGCGGGCCCAGGACGGAGACTTCTACGGCGGCTGGATCACCTCGGACGTACAAGGCCCCTTCAAGGGCGCGCCCACAACACAGGGGTGGTAGGGAGAGTCAACGCCGGCCGTCCCACCGGACCACATGCCGCACAGCTGACCATGTTCGCGATCGGCCACCCGGCCGTGACCGCGGTGGCACGGGTGCCACAGGGGTCAACCGTCTCCGCGGTCCAGAACACGACGGGCCGCCTCTGCTTCCGCCGCGGCCGGCGACAACTCGTCGAGCGTGTCCAGTTCGGCGTCTGCCTCCAGCTCGCTTTCCCAGGCCGCAGCGAGGCGCTCCTGCTCATCGCGGGGTTCGGCGTCGGCCCTCTGCCGGTCCTGCGGGTTCAGAGCCGCCAGAAATCTGGCCACCGAGTCCATCGGCATGCCGTACTCCTCGTCGCTGGGCAGCGTGTCGGTTTCCGCCCAGCATGGTCAATCGGCTTTCGGTCGGTCGCCTGACACGGCTTCAGCACACCCGGATGGCCGCAGCCGACGGGCAGCTGCGACGAAGGTCCGCCGGACCGCCGCGGGCCGAACATCGGCGGGGGTCCGGCACGCCCGCGACAGCGCGGATCGCCGTTGCCGCGTTCAGGGTCGCAACAAGGTGACCGTGCCCATGGCGGCAATCTGTTCCCCGGCCTTGACGAGGAAGCGCGAGGCGCCGCCTTCGTCCGCCACCTCTACGACCGCCCCGCGGCTTGGCACCGGCGCGTCGAGTCGCACAGCGATGCCGGCCACAGCGGACGGCAGGGCCCCTCGGTAAAGCAGCGTCGCCTGCCTTCCGGCTTCCATGACGGCGAGCGCCGGCAGCAGGGCGGGGCGGCCCGGGAGGAGCACCGGGTGCCCGGGGTCGCAGGGGGCGATCACGAGTCGCCCTTGCGCTCCGCGCGCGAGAAGCACGTCCGGTTCGGCCGACGCTCCCACGGCGGCCGGGGCGGGACGCAGCAGGCCCGGATACGGCGTGGAGGCCACCTCCAGTGGAGGGCGTGAAGGGCGGGCCAGCGTCATGCCGCAGGCGCCGAAGCGCGTGCCGGCGTGAAAGAACTCGGCCGTCAGACGGTACGCGGCGACAGTACCCATTCGTACGACGAGATCGCTGACCGTGACGTGCACCAGGACGTCCGACGCGGCGCCGCGCTCGACCGGTTGTGCTCTCGGGTCCACTCCCAGGCTCACCGAGACGGGCTGGAGTCGGCTGTCATCCGCTCCCTTGAGATACCGCGACTCCAGGGCGGCGGCGAGCTGACGGGCAGACTCGGCCATGAGCAGGGGATGATGCGTCACCACGAGTGCACGCTCGTTCAGTGCATGCCATCGAGGCCACTGGCACAGTGCTTCGAAGAAGCGGCTTCCCCGTCGGCTCAGCGATTCGACCAGCGTCGCCGACATCGACTGCAACCCCAGCTCGCGCCATGTCGGCGGCCCGCCCGGCCCCGCGCGTCGCCCGGCCGAAACGTCCTCGATCCCGCTGTCGAGCAGTTCCGTCACCGGGCTCGTCTCCATGGTCACCATGTCTCGCATCAGCGTCTTCCAGGTCGGAAAGGCGCGCGTCCGCTGAGCGCAGATGCAGGCCGGACGGGTCGTGGCCGATGCGGCCCGTCGATCAGTGGTCGGCTCCCGCGGAATCGCTCTGCTCGTAGTTGGCCAGTGCCAGCCCGAGGGCGAAGAAGGTGGGCGCCCACTCCCCCACGAAGATGCCCCAACGGTCGGCCCGCTCCAGGTTCTCCTGCTTGTTGGACGCCAGCCAGGAGACGAGCGAAAGGCCGATGGAGCCGAAGGCCGCGGCGTAGGCGTGTTCACTCTGGACGCCCGCATCGTGCAGCTTCTTCACGATCATTGCTTTCCCTCTCATCACGGACCGGTGAAAAATTTTGGGATGCTTTCACCACTTTTCCGGTGTCATGGCGTCCGCGGATGCAGGGGCTGACCGCACGCGCTCTTCTTCACGACGAAGCCCGGCCTCATCGCGAAGGAGCAGGCACGCCGCCGCGCGGTCCTGCGTGCTTGCGTGAACTGGGCTCCACAAGGCGGGATTTGACGGGGATGGGCCGGGACGACGGGGCCGGACCGCGCAGTCCGAGGCGGCGAGTGCCGGCCGGGCGCCACAGCCGGCGGGCGCAGCTGAGGATCACACGCTCGTGGGCCGGCCGGGGAGCGGGCGTGAGTTGCTGCGGCCGGTCCACTGCCGCATCCAGGGGTCGATCACCTGCCGAAGAAGGGAGGCGAGTCGTCCGATGCCCCGGGACGCCATCCGGGGTACGGGAGGTGTGTCGTGACTCCTCCCCCTCGTGAACGAGGGGGCTTCTCGCTATGCCGGTTGGGCGTCGCGACGGGCCAGCCCGGCCCGTAGAACGTTGATGGCTCCCACTGTGTCGGCGTGCGCGGTGTGGGCGCAGGCGACGCAGTGGAACTTTTCCTGTGTGGGCCGGTTCTCCTTGGCGGTGTGCCCGCATTCGGGGCACTCGCGTGAGGTGTTACGGGGGTCCACGGCGATCACTTCCCGTCCGGCGCTTTCAGCCTTGGCGTGCAGGATCGTCAGGAAAACCCCCCATCCGGCATCGTTGATCGACCTGTTGAGTCCGGCCTTGGCGGCGCCACCGTTGGGCAGGAACGCGCCTGCCTGGTCGGGGTCGGGCTTCGGCGCGGGCGACCTGACCATGTTGCGGATCTTGAGGTCTTCGTGCGCGATGAAACCGTGTCGGCGTACGAGGTCCAGAGCGGTCTTGTGCGCGTGGTCGAGCCGCTGGCGGCGCACCTTGCCGTGCAGAGCGGCGACGCGCTCCGCGGCCCGCTGATGGTTCTTGGTGCGGTCCTTCGCCTTGCGGCGCGGGTACCGGGACAGCGCCCGCTGTGCGGTCTCCAACTCGGCGGCGGCCTTGCGGGCGTGGCGCGGGTTGGCGATGTGCTCGCCGTGAGAGGTGGTGAGGAACGAGGCGATGCCGAGGTCGATGCCGACCACGCTGCCGCTCTGGGGAAGAGGCTCGGGCCGGGGCTGCTCTGCGGCCAGGACGACGTACCACTTGCGGCGCTCGCGCTTGACGGACACGGTCTTGACCCTGCCGACCACAGGCCGGTGCTGGTTGACCTTGACATGACCGACGCCCTGGAAGCGAACACGGGTCACGGGGTCGTGCGGCGCGGAGTCCCACCGGCAGCCGTCCCCGTCCTTGGGGAAGTCCACCGTGTCGAACCAGTTCACCCCACGAAAGCGCGGGTAACCGGGCGTCTCGCCGGACTTGACGCGACGAAAAAACGCCTGCATCGCCTTGTCGAGACGGCGCAGGGTGGCCTGCTGCGAGGAGAACGACCAGCGGCCCTGCCGCTCCGGGTCGAACGCCCGGATCTCCTTGAGCTGCCCAGACTGGATCCCGTACTTGACGCTCGTCTTCGACACGTGCCGGTAGGCGTCACGGCGTTCCTGCAATGCCCCGTTGTAGAGGGAGCAGTGATCCCGCAGCATCTCGCCCAGT
>NZ_JBVHLK010000051.1:0-9138 GCF_055559015.1 Streptomyces sp. NPDC024698
CCCAGCACCCCCACCCCGCACAGCCACCCCCCACACCACACCCCGCACCCCGCACCACCCCCCACACCAGGCCCACCAGGCCACACACACCAACCCGCCACACCACCCCGACACACCAGCCCGACGCACCACCCCTAAAACACCCTTGAAGCCACACCACCCCACCCCGACGCCAGGGAAAACAGTTCCCCCGACAACACGACAACCCGACGGCAAGACCAGCAGAACCACAGGACGACGGGACAGCCACCGCAAGACACACCACGCCCCCACAACACCGCGGCCAGGTACCGCAACCGCCGGCCAAAGACGGCACAGCACCAGCCGGCCGCAAGCATCTCCCCGCCCAAGCGGCCGGCACACCGACAGCCCCCGGAGCACGAATCCGGTACACACCGAACGCACCAAAACGCAACCGCCCCGGCACCCCTCAAGGCCATGTCGGCGTACACATGAACGGGCCCTGGCCGCAGTTCCGGGGACGGACATACGGCGGGGAGCGAACGTCCCACACGTGGCACTCCGGCGGGATGGCAGAGAGCAACCGGGAACGCGCGGCAGAAGGCCGGGTCTGCAACGAGAACGTCCAGCCCCCCTCGGCCCTCTTGGCGCGTTACACCGGCTACGACTTCGACGACGCCGACCGGCAGACGGTCGAACAGGCCGCCACTGTCGACACCGTCATCCGGACCGTCGCCGCCCCCGCCTCCAACCTGAACACCGACGGCTACTCGCTCTTCGCCCCCGCGGGACACCGACAGCAACGCCGAAGGACTCCTCCACCACTTCGGCCTGCTGCGCGACGACTACACCCCCAAGCCGGCCTTCGCGACCTACCGGCAGCTGATCAAGGAACTGAGCCGCCCGCCGGCCACCTCGGCTCGGTGAGGCTGCGACCACCCGGAGAGGCAGATCCGTCAATTCTCAGGTGAACAAAGCCACTCCGGCGAACGATCTACTCCGCGGACTGCCGTCCACAACCAGCGCGAGTGCCCGACAGAGCGGCACACCAACTCTTCGACCTGCAACTTCAAGTTGACGGACGCTCAGTTGACGCAGCGCACGCACAGCACCCCGACCGGGCACGACAGGTGCCTTCACGGAGACGGACACCGCCCGACAGCCGCGCGGCCAGGAGCACCGCGAGCACTACTTCGTCGAGGAGCTGACGTTCACTGATACGGACGCGATCCTCCCGATGCTGCGGGAGCTCCGCCCGAACACCAGGGGCCGGCCCTCTGGTCCTTCGGTTCCGGGATGGCGTACTTGACCTGGCGTCTGCGCAGGTAGCGCCGGTTTCGACGGGAGCTGTACGCCCTATCGCCACCGAGGCGGTCGGAGCGAGTGCGCGGGTGCCCGCTACCGGCCCGCCTGACGAATCCGTTCGAGTACCGGGATCAACTGTGGGCTGCCGCCCCACCGGCCGGGCGTGATCAGCAGTGCCGGCGGCCGGCATCCGCCCTTCGCCGGCGAGATGGATTGTGCAGGTCAGGCCGCCCTTGCCGGTTCCCGCGCGCTGAGGTCAGGGGCGGGTGACGGGCGTAGCCCGCGTCGGTGACAGTGCGGGTCCATCGACGCAGCCCCGCCGATCCGGCAGCCGAGCCGCCGGATCGAGATCATGCACCGGCCGTGGCTGCCCTGGGTGGAAGAGCTCTTCGCGAGCTCACCGCCTTCTCACGCTGGTCCTGCCTACCGTTCATGGTCGCAGAAGAGCGTCGACACCAGCGCTTCCTGGACCTGGTCCTGTCGGCCCGGGAAAAGGTTCGATGTGACGACGACCTGCCGATGCCCGTCGGGGCTGGCGAACGCGTTCGTGGCGAAGCCGGGAACAGCCCCGTCGTGGCCGAGGGCCGGGCCGCACGGGGTCGGGATGCGGGCGATGCCCAGGCCGTAGCCGAGGCCGTCGACGTCGACGTCGACGTCGACGTCGGCGTCGGCGTCGACGTCGGCGTCGACGAAGGTCAGCATCTGCGCCAGCTGGGGTGCGGGCAGCAGTCGGCCGCCGAGCAGGTCCCGGTAGAACCGGGCCACATCGCTCGCTGTCGACACCATGGCGCCGGCGGCCCAGAGCGCGGTGGGGTTGTACTCGGTGACGTCGACCGGTGCCGCGGCCGTGCCCGAGTCCACGTAGCCGCGGGCGGCGGGACGGGGCAGAACTGGCTCGTCGGTGGGAAATGAGGTGTCACGCAGCCGGAGCCGGTCGATCACCCGTCGGTTCACCTCGCCGGCCAGCGACCGGTGCGTGACCCTCTCGATGATCATGCCGGCGAGGATGTAGTCGGTGTCGGAGTACTGCCATCCGCTGCCGCCGTCGAACACTTGCGGGTCGCCGGCGACGAAGCTGATCAGCTCTCGCGGCTCCCAGTGGTGCAGCTGCGGTGTGCCGGGCTGGGTCGCGTTGTACCGCAGGAGCATTTCGGTGTAGTCGGGGACGCCGCCGGTGTGATTGAGCAGCTGGCACACGGTGATGCGGTCGGCGTAGGGCAGCACCCTGGGCAGCCATCGGCCGACCGGGGTGTCGAGGTCCAGCCTGTTCTCGGCGGCGAGTCGCAGCACGACGACCGCCACGAACGTCTTGGTGACGCTGCCGATGCGGACGTGGTCACCGGCCCGCATACGCCGGCCGGTGCCGAGGTCGGCGATACCGGCAGCCGCGCTGCGCATGCCGTGGTCGTCTCCGGCGAGAGCGACGGCGCCCGGGGCGCCGGCTGCGACGACCGGCCGGAGTGCGTCGCGCACGTCGACCGCGGGCGCCGATACGGCGGGTGACGCGACGGCGGGTGACGCGACGGCGGGGCCTGCCACCCCCGAGGCGAGCATCGCGGTGGACAGCACAAGTCCGAGCAGGAGACGCCTCATCGGGTACCCTCCCCGGGCTCGGCGGACGTGATAGCAGCTTGGTGACGACACCCCGGGGGCAGGAGCCTCCACAGTCGCGCGCCGGCGACGAAGGCGGTGAGCATGCCCAGATAGACCAGGGGCGTATAGGCGCCGCCCAGCGAGGAGTGGCCGCCGCCGGTGAAGGTGACGGTGGCATCGGCGCTCAGATACGGGATCCCAGCCCCGTGGTACGTACCCTGCGGATGCGGGTCGGCGGCGAGAACACCTGAGGTGAAGGCCGACCGGCCGGCCTCGATCAGGGCGTAGCTGCCGAACTGGACAACGAGCATGCACACCCCTCCGGCCGTCCAGGTGGGACGCCGGCCCCGGTCGCCGTACTCGGCGGACAGATACTCGGCGGCGAGTCGCCGTAACCCGCCGATCCGGCGCAGCGCGTCGGTGGTCCCGACGTCGGCCGCGGCCGCGTGCAGGTCGGCACGGACCTCGCGGCGCTTGGCCACGCGGGAGCGCCAGCGCAGATCGTGGAGGAGGCTGTCGAGGCGCCACACCGCGGACTCGATGCGCAGCCGGTCGATCGTCGTCAGGGTACGGGCCATCTCATGTCTCCTCGGCCGGCGGGGCGGGTGTGGGCGGGACCGGGCGCGACAGCACTCCGTTGACCGTGGCGGCCAGCGCCAGCCAGTCCGCGGTCGCCTCGGCCAGGGCGGCATAGCCGCTGTCGGTGGGGCGGTAGTACTTGCAGGCAGGACCGGAGCGCGACGCGACCAGCCGGGAGCTGATGCGCCCCTCCCGCTCCAGCCGTGACAGCGCCGGACAGACCGTGCCGTCGGAGATGCCCGACAGTCCAACGGCACGCAGCCGCTGCACCAACTCGTAGCCGTAGGACTCGCGTTCGGCGAGCAGCCACAGCAGCAGCGGCGACAGCACCCCCTTGAGCAACTGGGCATCGTGTGTCGTACGCATGAAACCAGGCCAGGAAAGGTACCTTGCATAGTCAAGTAACAAGTCAAGCCAGCTACCGGCCATCGGACCGTTCCCCCTCCCCCGGGGCACCGAGCCCAGCCGCCGGCTCGTCCAGGAACAGCACCCCCGGCCGACCCGGCAGCCCGAGCACGGATCCATCCGCCGGCGCCCACCGCCGAAGAGCCGCCGACCCGCACCCGCGCCCAGCCGCCCGACCCCACCGTCCCCAACGCCTCGCCGACCGGCCGTACGCCGCTGACACACCCGGCTCCCATCTCGTCACGGTGCCCGAGACCGTGACACTCGTAGGAGACTTCGCCCACCAGGCACTCGCCGCCGCGCTGCCGGACGCCGTGGTGCCGGCTGCGCGCGCCGCATCGGACACGACGTGACATGCGTGAGCACCCGGCCCCTCGCGGATACGCGAGCGAGCCCGGACCAATGGGTCCGGGCTCGCGGGCAGTTCGGGGAACGGCCTCCACAGGTCGCTCTACAGGTCGAACTCCAAGCACCCGATGTCCGTAAAGCGCACTTCCTCAAGGCTGCCGGCGCGGCGGCCGCCGTCCTGGAAGTACACCTCCCTGAGCGCCGCGGCCGCGATCTCCTGCGCTCCTGGCCAGTGACGCAGGCCTGCTGGGCACCGAAGAGGCGTGCGCCATAGCGGGACGGCAGCGGGAGGGCCGGATGCAGGCCTGGTCCCTCGACCCGATCGGGGCGGTGCGGCCGAGGCGGGTGCATGTGTCGATACAGAAGGAGCTACGACTGCCGCGCCGTTTCACGGCGCCGCCCACATCAGGCGCTTGCCGTGCCGGCCGGTGCCGCGGGACGGCACCGGCCGGCACGGCAAGCGCCAGGCATCATGAGCCTGCCGCACGTCAGCCTCCCGTACGTCGCCCAAGTCACCATCGCCGTCCGGAGGTTCCGGTGCGAAGGCCGCGGCGATCTGCCGGTGATACGGCAGGAGTCCGGGATCCCCGGCAGTGACAAACGACGAGAGCAGCGCCTGACCGGCCGGCCCTGCCTCGTCGACCAGGATCAGCACCGGCGTGATGGCCGGCGGGCCGCGACCGGCGTGAGCCCCGTGAGCTTCAGCGGGCCGTGCCGAAGTCCTGCGTCCAGTAGTTGCCGGGCTGCGCCGCCCCCACACCGATCTCCTTGAAACCGCAGTCCAGGATGTTGTGCCTGTGGCCGGCGCTGGCCATCCAGCCCGCCATCACCTGCTCGGGCGTGGCGTACCCGTACGCGACGTTCTCGCCGTAGGAGCTCCAGAGGTAGCCCGCGCGCGTGATCCGCTGCCCCGGATCGGACCCGTCAGAACCCGTGTGCGACATGGTGCTGTGGCTCGCCATGTCCGCACTGTGGGCCTGGGCGGCCTGCGAGAGCTTCGCGTTCAGGACGACCGGGGAGCAACCCGCCTTGGCACGCTCACTGTTGACCAAGGCGACCACCCGGGCCACGGAGGCCGACGCGGGGGACGCCGTACCCGCGGCCAAGGAAGTGGCGGTGGACGGCTTCGGTGCGGCGGCCCTCGTCGAAGGGGACGCGGCAGCCGGCTTCCGCGCGGCGGCCGTCCTCGTCGGCGCGGGCGGGGCGGTCGCCTTCGAGGCGGGCGCCTTCGGCTTCTCCGCAGCGGGCGCCGCAGTCCCGGCAGAGGCCCTCGTCGAGGGCGAAGCCGTCGCCGTGGGCTTCACGGTCCGCGCACCCCTCCCCCGGTGCACACCCCAGGACGTCCTCCCCTCAGTCCGGTGCCCGTCCCAGACCGCCTTCCTCCCATCCCCCCAGGAACCGCCGGACGGGGCGGTGACAGCCGCGGCTCCCCCGTCACCCATGCACGCCATGGCGGCCGACGGCACCGCCACCGCACCCACCACCAGGACGGCAACGGCTATCGAACGGCGGCGCGACTTCCTGCGGTGCTTCCGGCGATTCCACATACAGACCTCATTCGGTCGACTCTCCTCGCGCCTCCGGCAAGCCCGGTCTCCCACAGAGACTGCGCCCGACCCGCCGGGACACCTTGCGGGGCCGTCATTGTTAAAAGCCGCAGGAGGACACGGCAACGGAGGCCTTCCACTACCTCACCTAGTAGGCGAAGACACCCTTGAATCCGGCCCGGAACTGTGCCGGACCGCCGCACCAGACGCCGACAGCGCCTCACACCCCGTCAGAAGGACGGCAGGGGCGGTCCGGCGGCTCGAAGCCGGCACCCCGGGACGGCGACCCAGACCGGGATGCCGTGTATGCCCGCTTCCACACACCAGATCCACCTATATCAGCCACACACCACGTACTACCGCGCCACGTTGATAGGGACCAGGCACGTGAGGGATGTCACCGACCCACCCCACAACCCCCTCCACACCCGACAAGCAGGGGGCGCAGCCAGGCGGCGCGACCGTACGCAGGAACGAACCGAGGCCGCCGGCCCAGATGCCATGACGTCATCGACACCTACCGCCAGGCCATCACCACCGCCGCCACCGGATACCAGGCCCGCCCCCGACACCCGACACCACCTCACGACGCCGGACAACGAACACACCCCCGACCCCGAACCCCGCGCCAAGGCAGGGCAGGGCAGGGCAGGGCAGGGCAGGGCAGGGCAGGGCAGCAACAGGACAACACCGGAACATCTGGCGGAACACACCCACCGCGACACAAGCCCCGCCAGAACCGAACCCAGCAGCACCGGCACCGAACCACCATCCGGCAGCACCGCGAAACCCAAACGGGACGATCAACCGCGCGGGACAGGCCCTGGGCAGGCGGGAAGTCATCGTTCCGGGGGATTGAGTTCCAGTTTGACGCGGCCCCCGGCTTACGGTCCCACTTGGCCCCAGCCGACGATGGGCCGTCGACCTCCTTCACCCCTCGTCACGAGTCACACCACGTCAGGTCGTCGGCTGACCGTGGCGATACTCCTCGAAAGGCATCGAGTCCCCTTCGGTGTTCGCGCCGTCGCGCGTCACCATGAACAACGGGCGCGATCGCAGGACCTGCCCCACGAGTTGCCCGCGCATGACCACCCCGGGATCATCCGGTCCCGCATAGCCCTCGGGCGAGTAGCGAAAGTGCCCGCCCACTGCCTCGGCATGCGCGATCGCATCGCTCTCCAGTTCCGACAGGTCCCTTCCGACCAGCGAGATTCCGTCGTGGCCGACCTGGGGACCGTGGACGGCATCGACTGCGATGCAGAACAACCCCACAGCCCCGCTCACGTAGGCCGTGACGGCAGGCAGAGAACGGGCCACCCCACGACAGATCTCGATCTTCCACGTCGGCGAGAAGACCGCGTGACCCCGCAGGCAATCGCTGACCTTCGACCGGCCGAGAACCTGAGCCACCTCGACCACTTCGTCGACGGTCATACCGAACCGGAGCGGACCCACGCCGACCGCCGGCACATACGACCACTCCTCCCGATCGACAACCCTGAAATCGACTCCGGTCTCAACCATCACAGCGGCCCCCTCCAGACAGCAGAATCCTGCCGCCACACATCATGCCCATCACCGACCGGCGTGTGGCCCTCCTGGACGGCTCTGAAGGCCACCTCCAGCGGCGGACGGAGGATGCGGCGACCATGCTCATGCGCCAGTGAGGCCACCAGAACGGCGAGCGCTGTTCCTCCCGCTTGGGCCACAGCAGGCGCAAGGCGATGGACACGCGCGTCTTGCAGATCGCGTACGACTCCCCGCCGACCTGGACGAGGTCCGCGCGGGCCTCACGCGCCGCGGTGCAGAAGAGCTTGAACAGCGCCTGGACAGGGAGAAACACGATCGAGCAGACGACGCGCTTGTCTCCTCGAGCCGGCATCCAGGCCCGACGACGACAATCTGACACTGCATCGGCTTCGGTTCGCCGGCGGACTCGGAGGGCTCGACGAGCTGGGACGGATCAAGATCGGCTATGCCGACCTCGTACGGCGCTACCTCCCGCATGACTTCCCGCACTGGAACACCGTCTATGGATACTTCGCCAGGTGGCACCAGGAAGGCGTGTTCGCCCAGCTCAACGGCCCGCTCAGTCAACTCTTACGACAGAAGGAAGGACGGGAGGCCGAGCCGTCGGCCTGCGTGATCGACGCGCAGAGCGTGAAGACCTCCACCAGCGTGCTCGCCTCCGGCCAGGGCATCGATGCCGGGAAGAAGATCGTCGGGCGGAAGCGGAGCATCGTCACCGACACCATCGGACTTCTCCTCGCCGTGCTGGTGACCGCGGCAAGCGTGCAGGACTCCATCGCCGGCACCCAGCTCCTGGACCGGGTCGCCGCCGAACATCCCCGCGTCCGCAAAGTGTGGGTCGACGGCGGCTACCGCCAGCACCTCGTCGAGCACGCCGCCACCCTCGGCATCGACATGGAAATCACTCAACGCAGGCCCGGGACCAGGGGATTCACCCCGACCCCCAAGCGGTGGGCGGTCGAGCGGACCTACGGCTGGCTCATGTTCCACCGCCGCCTGGCCCGCGACTACGAGACCCTGCCCGCCCGCTCCGAAGCCATGATCCACATCGCCATGACCGACCTCATGGCCCGACGCCTCACCGGCGAGAACCCCATCTCCTGGCGCGACCCGACACCGCAGACCAAACACCAGATTCCGGGATGAAACAATGGGAGAAAAAGACCTCTAAGACTCGTCGCCCCCTGCGCGGGGACACGACAGATCTCAAACACGACCTGAACTTGTTCTTTATCTACCAAGATCTTCCAGGTTTGCCGATGGCCTTGAGGGTCTCGGGACGTTTGGCGGTCTTGCCGACGTCGTAGCGGGTGGCGGGCCGCCGGTTCTTCGAGCCGGGAGGGCGTCCGGGTCCGGTTCCGGTTGGTTGAGGAACCTGGGCGGGGCAGTGCAGGCGTGCGCGGATGTTCCTGAACCCCCGGCGGACCCGGGCTGGGGTGAGGTCTTCGGGCTTGGCCGGTTTTTCCCAGGGCCGGCGAAGTTCGATGGCGAGGGGCCGGGCGAGGCGGAGCTGGGTGTAGGCGACGACCAGGAGCCAGGTCCAGCGGTCCGCGGCCTGGGGAGTACGGATCTTCGGGGTGGTCCAGCCCAGTGTCTGCTTTCCGAACCTGAAGGTGTGCTCCAGATCGAATCGTCTGAGGAACACCTGCCACCACAAGTCCACGTCCTGCGGGACGGCGCCGGTCTTCGAGGACCACAACCACACCGGCGGAGCCTGGCGGTCCTTGGAGAGGTGCTCGACCTTGAGGCGGACCAGGGTGCCCTCAACGACGGGAAGTTCACCGTCGTGCTCCAGCCAGGCCGAACGGTGAGTCAGCCGTGGGTGGACCCGATCCCAGGCCTGGGCCTCTGCCTTGCCGTAGTTGATGGT
>NZ_JBVHLK010000052.1:0-7808 GCF_055559015.1 Streptomyces sp. NPDC024698
GCCCAGCCCACCGAACTCGACCTGCGCGAGTTCAACGGCCGCCACCCGGTCGAACTCATCGGCGGCGTCCGCTTCCCGGCCATCGGAGAACTCCCCTACCTGCTGACCCTCGCGGGCCACGGCTTCTACTGGTTCCGGCTCCGGAAGGAAGCCGTCTAGCGAGCCCTCCGCCCGCACCCCGGCCGTGTCAGGAGCCCAACCAGGGTTCCGGACACGGCCTTTGGCGTCCCGTCACCAGTGGCATGCCCACCTAAATCCTGGCGTTCGGCCCGGCACCCGCCAGACCCGGGCACACCTCCCGGAAGCCGCAACAGCGGCCGTCTCACCACCTTTAAACCGGTCGAACATCACGTTTCAGTAAACCAACCTCCACACTTCTTCCACACTCTTCCCACCCTGAGCACACACCCCTAATCTGATCTTGGCCACCTCGACGGAGGCCACTCCCTGGGGGGGAGTTCATGGCATGCGCACAGCGCGGGAGTGGATGAGATTGTCCAGGTCAGGCACCGCTTTATAGCGACCTTCCTCCTCGACGGACCGGAACCCCGTACCGAAGGACGACCTCACGGTCGACCGGCCGCCGACCCGACACTGTGCGCATCCTGTGAAGACCGCGGCGACGGGACGCCCCGGGGACCCGCTCTGTCTCCCGGGTGAGGGTCCGTCCTGTCGCCGCCCTCACTTCAGACCCGCACCCGGACGCGGAGACTCCGCGAACCCCGCGGCTCCTCCCCCTGACCGGCGCGGGGGATTCGCACGCCCTGAGCGACCTTCCCCCGTGCCTCCCCGTCGGCTCGGCGACCGCGCGTTCCGTACGGCCCGCAGACCCGAACTCGTCCGCAGGAGAGAACCCTTGAAGCTGGCAGTACGCGGTGCGGCGGCGGAACCCGCCGGGACACCGGCAGCCCCGACGCCGTCCAGGCGCCGGCACTGGGCCCACCAGGTCCTCTCGGCCCTGCTGAGCCTCGTGGTCGTCCTGCTCGCCGTCGGCTTCGCGGTGGCGGCGTATTCGGTCAAGTCCGGTGGCTGGGAGGGCAGTTCGGTCCTCAGCGGCAGCATGGAGCCGAAGCTCCCGACCGGAAGCGTCGTCATCGCCCAGCGGGAGCCGGTCACGTCGCTGAAGGTCGGTGACATCGTCATCTTCCACCGCCCGGACGAGCCGGACCGCCAGGTCGTCCACCGGATCGTGACGATCACACCGTCCGCGGAGGGCCCGGTCCTCGAAACCAAGGGCGATGCCAACCGGACCAAGGACCCCTGGCACGTACGCCCCGACGGCGACACCGCCTGGATCGTCCGGCACGACGTGCCGTACGTCGGCTACGTCGTCACCTCGATCCACACCGAAACCGGCTTCAGGGTGCTGCTCGGCGCGGCCGCCGTGCTGATCGCGGGCGGCGTCGTCGTCCTGCTGTGGCGCCCGAAGAAGAAGCCCACCCCACAGACCACCACCCCATAAGGGCCACGGGACTCCTTCCCGTGACAGTCACCGGGCGGCACTCAGCCAGTGGGCCGCCGGGAGGAGCTGTGTCATGCCCTGGGCGCAAGCCCGATCCTCACCCATCCAACAGAAAGGCCCATCAGTGGCCATCTCCAACAAGAAGAAGACGTTCGCGGCCGCCGCGATCGCCGTCGGCAGCCTCGCCCTGATCGGCGTCGGCTCCGGTGCCTCGTTCAACGACACCGTCACGGCCAAGACCCACGTGACGGCCGGCACGGTCGACCTCACGGTGCAGCAGTGGAACGGCTGGGAGACCGTCAACGGCACCGCGGCCCACTACACGCTGCCCGTCCTGGACAACTCCGCCCAGGGCCACGCGGTCGAGACCAAGGTCCTCGCGGTCCGCAACACCGGCACCATCGCCGCGACCGTCGCGAACCAGAACCTCGCGCCGGTCATCCTGACCGACGGCACCCCTGAGGGCGCCGACTTCGGCAACAGGCTCGACGCCAAGGCCTACCTGGTCGACGGCGACGGCAACTACCTGGGCGACTCCGTCAAGGTGGGCGCGAACCAGGACTTCTACGTCAAGGTCGTCGTCAGCAACAAGTACGAGCTCCAGAACCTCGACTCCGGCAAGACCGCCTCTGTCCAGCTCAGCTTCACCGGCACCGCCTGATCCGGGTCCCTCCCGCCAGGCATCCGAGTGGCCGGCCGATTCGCACTCGGCCGGCCACTCGGCCCGCACCTGAAGAACGCGGCTCACGCGTTCCTCCCCGGCCCGTCACAGAAGCACCTGTGACGGGTTCGGGCGTTGCGAGCACATCACGGGCATGAGCCCGCTCACCCCATGACAGAGAAAGGGTCCACCATCATGGCCGTTTCCAACAAGCAGAAGGCGATCGCCGTCGCGGCGATCGTCGCCGGCAGCATCGGCCTCGTCAGCATCGGCAGCAGCGCCGTGTTCACCGACACCGTGACCGCCACCTCGTCCGTCAAGACGGGCACCGCCACGCTGCGGATCGAGGACTACAACGGCTGGACCATCACACCCGGGACCGACGGCCACAAGGCCACGCTCCCCCAGCAGGTCTTCTTCGACAAGTCGACGATGACCTACCGGACCCCGATCATCACCGTCCACAACGACGGCGACATCGACCTGCCCTTCGAGGCCACGGTGACGCCCACCGGCATCACGGGCCTGACGGCCACGCTGGAGCGTGTCGGCGGCAGCGCGGGCGACGGCCTTCCGCACGTTCCCGCGCAGGGCTACGTCCAGTACAAGGTCGTCCTCACGGCCACGGACCTCGGCAACGACGTCTCCGGCAAGACGGCGAACGTCGTCTTCAGCCTGACCGGTACCGCCTGATCCTCTCCGGTCGCCCGGTCCTCGCCGGTCACGGCAGGAATCCGAACGGTCCGCCGCCGGCCCACCCGACCCGACCTGGTGACATCCGGGTCGGGTCGGGTGGGCCCAGGCGTTCTCCACCACCGCTCGCACCCGGGCATCCCGGTGCGGCCGCCCCGCGGTCGCGCCGCCCGGAACACGAGACGATCCCGGCTCTATCAGAAGGGCGTTACCCCCATGGCCATCTCCGACCGGAGAAAGATCGTGGCGGCGTTCACGCTCGCCGCGGGTGGCTTCGGCCTCATCGGCGTGAGCAGCGGTGCCACGTTCACCGATACCGCGACGGGCTCCTTCACGGTCAGGGCGGACCTCCCTCCGACTCCGACCGCAACGGCAACGGCAACGGCGACCGCCGAGCCCACGGAGCCGGCTCCGGGGAAGTCCGACGACCCGGGAACGGGCGACCCGAGCCCCTCGGCCACCGGATCCACCGCTCCCGCTTCGCCGCCGCCGACCACCACCGCCCCGCCGAAGACCGCGGGCCTGACGACCGGCGCGCTGAACTCCGGCGACTGGTTCACGAACACCGCCCCGGACTTCCCCTACAAGAACAAGGAGATCAAGTTCACCGGGGCCGCCGCCCTGATGGTCGGAGGCTTCACCGCGAAGAACACCGGTCAGGCCGATCTGAAGGTCACGGCCACCGTCACCCTGCCGGCCGACCTCAAGGGCAAGGTCACGGCGGAGATCAAGCCGATCGGCGCGGCGGCCGTGCTGAAGGCCGGTGACACCGCGCGGTACGAACTCTGGCTCACCCCAGCGAAGTCGGGCGACACCATCTCCAAGGACCTCGCGAAGCAGATCCACTTCGTCTTCTCCTACACGGCTCTCTGACCCGGGCCCTCGGCCCGGTCCCGCGCGCCACGCACGGCCGGCCGGCCACGGCGGGGTCTTCGGCCGCTGCCGGTGCGAGTGAACGGCGCACGGGTGTCCAGGTCTGGTGTCACACACCGGACTTGGACACCCTTGTGCCGTGTCCGCAGGAAATCTCCCGGACCCACTCGACCGAAAAGGCCCCCGGGCGGGGCGGTTTCCACGGCTGCGCCCGGGGCACGCATCAGTAACACCCCGACCCCGGGGAAAGGACGCGACCCATGTCGGAAGCCGTCACACGCACCGCACCCCCAGGTCCCGGCCTTCTGGCGTCCCTGGACCCACTGCTGCGCGACTGGCTGCCACGGCAGCGCTGGTTCGCCGGCAAGGGACGACCGGTCACCGGGCTCTCCCTGGTCGCCGCCACCGAACTGCTGCCGCCGAACGGCCCGCTGGGCCTCTACCACCTGCTGGCACGCGCCCACCAACCGCCCGTACCGGGCACCCCGGCCGTCCCTGGTGACTGCTATCAACTGCTGATCGGCGTACGCGAGGCACTGCCGCCCCGGCTGGCCCCGGCCCTGATCGGGCACCTGGCCAAGGGCCCGCTCGCCGGCCGCACGGTGTACGAGGCCCTCTACGACCCCCAGCCCGCCGATGTGCTCCTGGAAGCCCTGCGCTCCCGGGCCCGCATCGGCGGGCTGCGTTTCGAGCGGGAAACCGGTCAGGAGATACGGCCCGGTCTCGTGCCGCGGCTGATGACCGCCGAGCAGTCCAACTCGTCGGTGGTCTACGGGGACACGTTCATCC
The DNA here is from genome assembly GCF_055559015.1 of Streptomyces sp. NPDC024698. NCBI lineage: Bacteria > Bacillati > Actinomycetota > Actinomycetes > Kitasatosporales > Streptomycetaceae > Streptomyces > Streptomyces sp. NPDC024698. The sequence goes on from NZ_JBVHLK010000052.1 coordinate 4,479, forward strand.
TCAAGTTACTGCGGCGGATCGTGCCCGGGATCAACCCCGACCTCGAACTGCCGCTGGCGCTGGCCCGCGAGGGCTGCGCCCGGGTCCCGGCACCCACCGCCTGGCTCCGGGCGGAGCTGTCCGGACAGTCGTACGTCCTGGGCGTGCTCCAGCCGTTCGTGCAGGGCGCGGCGGACGGCTGGGAGCTGGCGCTGCGCGAGCTCGCCAAGGGCGAGGACTTCGCCGCCGAGGCGCGGGCGCTGGGGCGGGCCACCGCCGAGGTGCACACGGCGCTCGCCCGCGCGCTGCCCGTGGGGTCCCTGGGCCACGCCCAGGTGCGGCCCCTGGTCGAGGCCATGGCCCGGCGGCTGGACGCCGCCGCGCAGGCGGTGCCCCTGCTCCGGCCCCACGCGCCCGGACTGCGGACCGCGTTCGAGGCGCTGGCCGATCTGTCCGCCGAGGGGTACACGTGGACGGCCCAGCGCGTGCACGGCGATCTGCACCTCGGCCAGTGTCTGCGCTCCCCAGACGGGGAGTGGTCGCTCATCGACTTCGAGGGCGAACCGTCGAAACCGCTGGCCGAGCGCCGTATGCCCCAGCCCCCGGCCCGCGACGTCGCGGGCATGCTCCGCTCCTTCGACTACGCGGCCCACGCCGTGACCCGGGTACCCGGCGCCACGGGGGCGGCGCCGGCGTCCGGCTGGGCCGACACCTGCCGGGCCGCCTACTGCACCGGCTACGCCGAGGTCAGCGGCCTCGACCCGCGCACCGATCCCGTATTACTGCGCGCCTTCGAGACGGACAAGGCGGTGTACGAGGTCGTGTACGAGGCCCGGCACCGCCCGGACTGGCTTCCGGTTCCGCTGGCGGCGGTACGACGGCTGGCCGCGTCGCCCTGATCCCCCTGTGTCCCGCTCCCGTTCACCCGCCCGAGGAGGCCCCGCCCGTGACGCCCCGCCCCCGGTCCGACGACACCCCGCACAAGAGCAGCGCGAAGAAGCCGTCCGTGACAGACAGGACGCCCGCCGACCGCCCGAAGGCCGGGAACGGGCCCGTGCCACCGCCGCCGGGCGAGGCCGCCGGTCTCGGTCCGGCGGACCGGCAGCGGCTGCTCGACGGGACGCATCACGATCCGCACGGAGTGCTGGGCGCCCATCCGGTGGCCGACGGTGTCGCCTTCCGGGTCTTCCGTCCGTACGCGCTCGGCGTCACCGTCGTCACGCGGGACCTGCGCGCCGAACTGCGCGACGACGGGGACGGCTTCTTCTCGGGGCTGCTGCCGCTGCGCGCGGTCCCGGACACCTACCGGCTGCTCGTCGGCTACGAGGGGAAGGTGCTGGAGACCGAGGACGCGTACCGGTTCCTGCCCGCGCTCGGTGAGCTCGACCTGCATCTGATCGGCGAGGGCCGGCACGAGGAGCTGTGGCGGGTGCTCGGCGCCGAGCCGATGGAGCACCAGGGCGTCGCCGGCACCCGTTTCACGGTGTGGGCCCCGAACGCGCGCGGTGTCCGGGTGGCCGGGGGCTTCAACTTCTGGGACGGCACGGGGCATCCGATGCGCTCGCTCGGCTCCTCGGGAGTGTGGGAGCTGTTCGTTCCGGCGGTCGGCGAGGGCGAGCTGTACAAGTTCGACATAGCGCGCCCCGACGGCTCCCGCACTCTGCGCGCGGACCCGATGGCCCGCCGCACCGAGACTCCGCCCGCCACGTCGTCGGTCGTCCACGCCTCCCACCACACGTGGCGGGACGCGGAGTGGATGGCTCGGAGGGCGGAACGTCCGCCCCACGAGGCGCCGTTCTCGGTGTACGAGGTGCATCTGGCCTCCTGGCGGCCGGGACTGACCTATCGTCAGCTGGCTGATCAACTCCCCGCCTACGTCTCCGACCTCGGGTTCACCCATGTCGAGCTGATGCCCGTCGCCGAGCACCCCTTCGGCGGTTCCTGGGGCTACCAGGTCACCGGCTTCTACGCGCCCACGGCCCGTCTGGGCACCCCCGACGATTTCAAGCACCTCGTCGACGCCCTGCACCGCGCCGGGGTGGGCGTCCTCATGGACTGGGTCCCCGCGCACTTCCCGCGCGACGAGTGGGCCCTCGCCGAGTTCGACGGCCGGCCTCTGTACGAGCACGCGGACCCCCGGCGTGCCGCCCATCCCGACTGGGGCACCCTGGAGTTCGACTACGGACGTCGCGAGGTCCGCAACTTCCTCGTCGCCAACGCCACCTACTGGTGCGAGGAGTTCCACATCGACGGCCTGCGCGTCGACGCCGTCGCCTCCATGCTCTACCTCGACTACTCCCGCGAACCGGGCGAGTGGACCCCCAACGAACACGGCGGCCGCGAGAACCTGGACGCCGTCGCCTTCCTCCAGGAGATGAACGCCACCGTCTACCGCCGCAATCCCGGGGTCGTCACCGTGGCCGAGGAGTCCACGGCCTGGGACGGCGTCACCCGGGCCACCCATCACACCGGCCCCGGGGGCTTCGGCGGTCTGGGGTTCGGGCTGAAGTGGAACATGGGGTGGATGCACGACTCGCTGGACTACGTGTCCCACGAGCCGGTGCACCGCAAGTACCACCACGACGAGATGACCTTCTCGATGGTGTACGCCTACAGCGAGAACTACGTCCTGCCGATCTCCCACGACGAGGTCGTGCACGGCAAACGCTCGCTCGTCTCCAAGATGCCCGGTGACTGGTGGCAGCAGCGCGCGAACCTCCGCGCCTACCTCGCCTTCATGTGGGCCCACCCCGGCAAGCAACTCCTCTTCATGGGACAGGAGTTCGCCCAGGGCGCCGAATGGTCCGAGGCCCACGGCCCGGACTGGTGGCTCCTCGACCCGGCCTACGGCGCCGAGGCCGACCACCGCGGGGTCCGGGACCTCGTGCGCGATCTCAACACCGTGTACCGCGGCGAACCGGCGCTGTGGGAGCGCGACACCGACCCCTCCGGCTTCGCCTGGATCACCGGTGACTCCGCCGACGACAACGTGTTCGCGTTCCTGCGCCACGCGGCCGACGGCACTCCGCTCCTCGCCGTCTCGCACTTCTCCCCCGCCGTCCGCCACGGCTACCGCCTCGGCGTCCCCGAGGACATCCCCGCCTGGCGCGAGGTCCTCAACACCGACGACCCGCGCTACGGCGGCAGCGGCATCACGGGACTCGACCCCGTCAAGACGGAGCCCACCGGATGGCACGGCCGCGCGGCCAGCGTCCAGCTGACCCTGCCGCCCCTCGCGACGGTGTGGCTGCGACCGGCCTAGGTGTATTGACCCGCAGCGTTGTTCACACGGCTGATGGGTGGCTGGCCTCCGAGGGCGGTGTGGCAGCGATGGTAGTTGTAGCCGTGGAG
>NZ_JBVHLK010000053.1:0-5578 GCF_055559015.1 Streptomyces sp. NPDC024698
GCAGGGCGCAGACCAGGCTTGCCGTTCCCCGTGTTCCCCACTGCGCCTGCTGGAGCCAGCGCGCAGTGGGCGCAGGGTGCCCCTCGATGCGAACTATGGGCGCGACGGTCACTGAGGCTTGCTCGGGTGGTCAGACGGTCATGCAGGACTGCTAGTGGTTGACTCCGGTCAAGATGGTTGCTGTACCTCGCTGCTGTACGGCAGAGAAGGCGTGAGATACAACTGCGCCATGACGACTCAACCGACACGGGCGATGTGGTGGTCCGAGGTGGCGCTCTTGCTTGCCGTGACCGGCGCGACCCTCGTGGCGATCGCGTTCCTGGTGTCGTTGGCAAACAGAGGCGGCGATGTGACCTTCGACGGCGTGCTGTCAATTCTGTCGACCGCGTTGTCCATCGGCGTCGGCAGGTTCGTGAGTGTTCGGTTCAGGGCGTGGGGGCTGCGTCGGCAAGCCGTGTCCTGTACACGGTCTTGAAAACCGTCGTGGCGCGAGTCACCGTGGGTTCAAATCCCACACCCACCGCAGGTGAACGGCCCCTGACCCAGGTAATTCGGTCAGGGGCCGTTCTTGCGGCGTTGTCTGCCAGCGACCGCTGTCCCCCGCTGTTGCCCGACTGAACGGGCACGAGAGGGGCACGTTCTCTGGCGGCATCGAGGATTTGGACCGATCGCCAGCCCAGCAAGCCCGCGTGTAACGATCAGCCCGTCGTGCTTGGAGACGATCCGTCGGGGCAGTGGTCGTATGCGGACTTCACCGAGGGGTACGACGGGCTCAGAGCTATCCGACTGCCTGATGTGTCGTCGCCGCAGACGAATTGCTCCGGGCCTGATGTGGACGTGATCCGCAGTAGTACCTCGTAGGACGAAATCCGTACGTGGCGCGTGCCGCCCGCTGCGATTGGTCCGAGGCTGTCTTGCTCCGAGCACTCGTTGTCTCCGTCGCCAGCACACCAGAAGACACGCACGGCGCTAGGTGTGTTGTTCACCAGGGTGACCGGGGAGACGTTCTCGGGATCGGTCGGATCCGGGTCACAGCTGACAAGGCAGAGGCAGGCCGGACTCAGGATGGTCAGCGTCACGCAACGAGAGACACGGTTCATCAGATACTTCACTGCCCCACCCTGGAGGTCGCTACGCGAATCCGCACCGTATCGCAAGATCGAGTATGCGGATATGGCTTGACCTGGCAAAACACTGACCATAGCCGTCACGACTGCCCCTACCCACCACCTACCCCAGCTCCCATCCCGTCTGCCGTCGACCCACACACCGTGGAGCGGGCGTGGTTCAGGGCGTCAAGGTGGAGCGCCCTACCGGACGAACGACCTTGACGCCCTGGGCCGCGACTGCTCGGCTTTGCCTGGGTCGATGGCAGACGGGATGGGAGCACCCCGCGCACGCCACACTCGGCCGGCACTCGCGAACGGCGCCCCCGCCATCTCGGAGCCTGAGCGCCCCCGCCGGAGGCATGCGTTGGCCGCTGCTGCGATGTGCAGTGATCAGCTCATGGCCTCGGCCCTATCCACATGTGGGCGCGCGTCGGCGCAGCGCGGGCGGAGCGGGCCGAAGGCAGGAGCGGCGCCCGCAGCGGAGCCGGGAGCGCGCCCGGCGGAGCGGAGCGCAGCCGGGGCTTGAACCAGTAGAGAAAGTTTGAATCACGTCGTCCTTGCGGGCCGCTGTGATCGTTGAGCTGGGTGCTCGCCAGGCGTTGGTGTAGAACGCTGGGTATGGGGAGTGCGCGGCAGGAGCGAATGCGGGTGCTGGGGGCGCGCCTTCGGGCTTTGCGCGTGGATGCCGGCCTGACGGGTGCCGTGTTGGCGCAGCGCGCTGGAGTGGGTCAGCCGACAGTGTCCAAGGTGGAGAACGGGCGGATGGTGCCCAGCCGTGACGTTCTCGACCGCCTGTCCGGAGCTCTGGGCCTCGATGCTGCTGCTGTTGCGGAGTTGCGGGCGACTCTCGCCGAAGTCGAGTCGGCTCCTTCCGCGAGCACAGACGAGATCCTGTCGGGCTTGAGTGCCGCGGATGCCGTTGTCGACCTGGCGGTGCGCGAGGCTCGGCTCGTTCGGTCCTTCCAGTGCGTTGTCCTGCCGGCCATGCTTCAGAGCGCGGAGTACGCCCGGCACATCTTTGGAAGTACGCCCGGTGCGGATGCTGCCCAGGTAGGCAAGGCTGTCGCGGCTCGGGTGGAGCGGCAGAGTGTCTTGTACGAGCCCGGACGAGAGTCCGTCTTCGTGGTGACTGAGGGCGTGCTCCGGACATGGCCCGGCAGTCCTGCGCTCATGCTTGCCCAGCTCGATCGGCTGCTCGCGGTGGAGAGCTTGACCACCGTGCGGCTCGGGGTGCTCCCGTGGGACCGACCGGTGCCGGTCATGCCGCGGCACGGCTTCACCTTGTGCGACCGGGACACGGTGGTCGTGGAGACCTTCCGGGACGAGCGGGCGGAGAAGGATCCTGACGTGTTGGCCTCGTGTGAGGAGACGTTCGCCCAGTTCGAGGGTGCGGCCGCCTTCGGTGGTGAGGCGCGCGAACTGCTGATGCGGATCATGGGTGATCTGCGAGCCCTGCCCGAGGACGTCACTCCATAGAGGAATAATTCCTCTGAATGCCTAGAAGCTTGGTGCACCTAGGAATACTCTACCTGCGTGCTGTCTAGCCCTCTAGACGAGGAGTGTTCCTCTTGCTTGCGAAGTGGTGCCGTCCGTTCCCTGGCCTGCCGCAACAGGTCGCTGAAGCCCGATACTTCGTCGCCGCCCTGATGGAGGCCGAGGGCCCCCGCATGGTGGAGAACGCCGTCCTCATCGTCAGCGAGCTGGCGTCCAATGCCGTCCGGCACTCCCGGAGCGGCCGTAAGGGGGGCTGGTTCCTGGTGATCGTCGTGCTCGACGACGACCGAGTGCGCATCGAGGTGATCGACGAGGGGGGCCATGACAGGCCCCAACTCCTCGCCGCCAATGACTGGGAGGAGGAAAGCGGGCGCGGGCTGTTGCTGATGGCGACCTGCGCCAAGGACTGGGGAGTGAAAGAGCGGATGCATGGCCGGTCCGTCTGGGCCGACCTCGCTCGAGCCAGCGCGTGATCCCCGTGGTTCTGGTCGGCTGCGTTGCGTGCTCCGTGGGCGGCGGGGGGTGAGTCCTCGTGGGGTCCCTGGCTATCGGTCCGGCTTCTATGTAGTTGATTTTCGTACGGGCCAGCGTCTCCCGCCCGAATCGTCTAGGGCCCTAGACTCCTGGGTGCATCTAGGAGGTGTGGGTATGTCGGACGAGTTGCAACGGATTACGGCCATCGATGATCCGTACTTGCTGCTGCGTGAGGTCACGACCAGGTTGGCCGATGCGCAGCAGGAAGTTACGGAACTCGCCCGGCTGCGTCGGCGCGTAGTGCAGGACCTGCACGCCCAGGGGCTGTCGTACGCGCAGATCGCGGCAAAGGCCGGCCTGAGCCGCGGGCGTATCCACCAGATTCGGCACACGGGACCTGCCCCTGAAGGGGCCTTCCTCGGGCGGGGCGCCGTCACGGTGGCCACGCCTCTCCGCCGCGATGATGAACGTGGGCGCACGGTGGTCGCCGTCGACGACGTCAGCTCGGGTAAGCGGCTGGAGGATCTGGCGCGGTCGTACGGGCTCGATGTCCTCTCCGAGCACGTCTCGGTGAGCGGTGAGATCGACCTCAACCGTGACGGCCTGGTCGTGGTCTGCGGCCCCCGGATGTCCCAGCAGATGTGGGACACCTATGGTCAGGACCCGGTGTTGAGCTGGCACCAGGCGGACGACGGGCCGTGGACCGTTCTCGACGGGCGTACAGGCACGGTGTACCGGTCGGGGCAGGACAGTGATCCGGCCCGCTCGTACGACGTCGGATACCTCGGCAGGCTGCGCCGGCCGGACGGGGCGGGCTCGCTGTTGGCCATCGCCGGAATCCACACACAAGGATCCCTCGGCGTCGTCCAGTTGCTCTCCTCCGACCTGAACAGTCTGTGGGGTCAGGTGGGCGAGCAGCGCTTCTCCACTCTCGTGGGCGTCGAGTACGACCCCGAGACCGGCGAACCCCGCAGCGTCGAACTGCTCTGCCCGCTCTACCGCCACGACGAGGAGCCGGCGGCGTGACGATCGCGCTGGTCTCGCTCCCTGCGACGCCCGACGCTCCGAACGAGGACTTCGCCGCTGCCTCTCCCGAGGCCGCGGTGCTCCTCGACGGCGCGGGGGTGGCCGGGGGGCAGACCGGCTGCATCCATGGTGTCGCCTGGTTCTCCTCGACACTGGGCGGGGTCCTGCTCGGCACGCTCGTCGCTCAGCCGGGCCTCTGGCCGGCCGAGTGTCTGAGCCATGCGATTCGCACCGTCCGGTCCCTGCATGAGGGTGACTGCGACCTGCGCCACCCGGCCAGCCCAACCAGCACTGTCGTTGCCGTAAGGGCACGGGCGGGCGCTCTGGAATACGTCGTCCTGGGAGACTCGGCGCTCCTCGTGGTCGGCCGGGACGGCGCGGTCGACGTCGTCACGGACCGGCGGTTGGACGAGGTGGGCAAGCAACTGCGCGTTCCTGTCGATGCGTTGCCCACCGGCTCACCCGAACACGCTGCCGCGCTGGCCGAGTATCGGAGCGCCCTCACTGGGCTGCGTAACCGGCCCGAAGGCTTCTGGATTGCGGGGCCGGATCCGGAGGCGGCCCGACATGCGCTCACTGGTTCTGTCCCGCTGGATTCGCTGGCGTCCGTGGTGCTGATGAGCGACGGGGCCACTCGCCTCGTCGACCGGTTCGAACTGGCCACCTGGGATGAGCTGTTCGCGCTGGTCGCGGCGTCCGGTCCTGGTGAGGTGATCCGTCGGGTGCGAGACGCGGAGGCCGAGGACCCTGCCGGCCGCCGCTGGCCGCGGGGCAAGGCGCGTGACGACGCCACGGTGCTGCACTGGCTGCTGCCCTAGTTGCTGCGACTCGCCGCAGCGTCTTGCGTACCCCCCTAGACAGTTGACGGGTCGTCGGCTTACTGTTGTCGTCAACCCCCCTAGACAGTTGGGGGTGGCCACTCCCTGTGCTGTCTAGGGGGGTATCCAATCGGGATGGCGCCGGAAGCGGCGCCACAGACTCAGTGAGGTCAACAGAATGCGTGTCATCCCCGTGGACACTTCAGCCGCGACGCTGCTCGTCACCAAGCTGCCCGAGGTGAAGATCAAGGACCGGCAGACGGGCGAGATCGCTGTGGACCCGGTGACCAACGACCGGTTGATGGTCCTGGAGGTGGTGTTCATCGCCCAGGGCGGCTCGGACATGGTCAAGGTGACCGTGCCCGCCAAGGGCATCGGCGAGGGCCTGGTCATGGGTACGCCGGTGATCCTCTCCGGCCTAGTCGCGCGACCGTGGGAGAGCGAGTTCGGCGGTCGTGCTCGGCACGGGATCGCCTACCGGGCCGATGCCGTCATGGCCAACGTCCCCGCCTCGGTGCAGGGCTGAACGCCATGACCGACTCCGTGTGGACGCTGCTCTTAGTACTCCAGCAGCGTTTTGCTATTCCTGCTGGTCAGGGGCCTGATTTTGAGTGTAGTGGGGTGATGTTCCATCGGGTGCGGGTTCGGTGGATGGGT
>NZ_JBVHLK010000054.1:0-5555 GCF_055559015.1 Streptomyces sp. NPDC024698
AGCCAGTCCATCGGGGCCGACCTCACCTACGCCTGGCCGACGAACGAGATCGCCGTGATGGGCGCCGAGGGTGCCGCCAACGTCATCTTCCGCCGCCAGATCGCCGATGCCGAGGACCCTGAGGCGACGCGGGCGGGCATGGTCAAGGAGTACAAGGCCGAGCTGATGCACCCGTACTACGCCGCCGAGCGCGGTCTCGTGGACGACGTCATCGACCCCGCCGAGACCCGCGTGACCCTCGTGAGGTCCCTCGCCATGCTCCGTTCCAAGCACGCGGACCTGCCCGCCCGCAAACACGGCAACCAGCCACAGTGACACGGCACGTGACCGCATCGGATCGACGGAGGCACCACGACATGGAGCAGCGAACGACGAGGAGTGCGACGGTACGCGTCCGGATCGCGCTCGACGTGATCTGTGTTCACTCCTACCTCGGCTACACCCGCTTCACCCGTGCGGCGGACCGGCTGCGGGCCGAAGGCCACCGGATCCAGGTGGAGTTCCTCCCCTTCGAACTCGCGCCGGGCGCGGGCACCGAAGGAGCGCCCCTGCTCCCCGTACTGGAGCGGGTGTTCGGCCCGCAGGCGGTACGGCAGACACTCCAGTTCGCCGGACAGGTGGCCGCGGAGGGGCTGGAGCTGCACTACGAACGCGCCGTGGCGACCGGCACGTTCGAGGCGCACCGGCTCATCGCCCGGGCCGCCCGGCAGGGAAGGGCCGAGGAGATGGTGGAGCGGCTCTTCCGCGCGCACTTCACCGACGGACTGCACATCGGCGACCCCGGGACCCTCGCCCGGCTCGCCGCCGAGACCGGCGTCAGGACGGACGACTCCGGCCCCGGCTCCGAGACAGCGGGATCGGCACCGGAAACGGCCGCGGAGGCCGCCGCCGCGACCGAGTCGCTGCGCACCGAACTCGACCGCGTGCGCGGGCTCGGCATCACCGGTGTGCCGGTGTTCCTCATCGACGGCGTACGGCAGTTGTCCGGATCCCAACCGGAGGCCGTGCTGCTCTCGGCACTGCGCGAGGCGGCGCGATCCGCCTCCGGGGACTGACCCGGAGCGTCCCGAACATCAGCTTTCGCATCGAGCCACGACAGATCCATGTCAAGCACATGGTGACGTCCCCCGGGGGCTGGTTGGCTGAAGTCAACCCCCGGCCCGCATCCGCCAGTGCGGTGATTTGTCGGCATCCCAGCACAGATAGGGCTCAACATGTTTTCGCGACGCACTTTCCTGGGCTCCGCGATCGCGGTGGCCGGTGCCACTGCGGGGTTCACCGCATTGAACTCGACCGCGGCCGAGGCCGCCGCCCGGGTCGCCGCCCGCGTCGATCCGGAGGTGATCGTCAGGCCGGGTGACGCCCGGTACGCCGCACTCGCGGGCCGCGGCTACAACACCCGCTTCGTGGCCTCGCCGGACGAGATCTGGCTCGTCCACTGCGCCTCCCAGGTGGAGAAGGCCGTCAACCAGGCCATCGCCGGCAACCAGCGCATCACGGTACGCAGCGGCGGGCACTGCTTCGAGAAGCTGGTCGACGACCCCCAGTTCCGGGTGCTCGTCGACCTGTCCGAGATGAAGGGCGTCACCTTCGACCCGACGATGAACGCCTTCGCCGTCCAGGCCGGCGCCCGTCTCGGCGAGGTCTACAAGGCACTCTACGAGGGCTGGGGCGTCACGGTCCCGGGCGGTGTGTGCCCGGAGGTCGGCGTCGGCGGTCATGTCTCCGGCGGCGGGTACGGCCCGCTGTCCCGCCGGTTCGGCCTGGTCGTGGACCACCTGTACGCCGTCGAGGTCGTCGTCGCCGACAGGGGCGGCAGGGCCCGTACGATCATCGCCACCCGCGAGGCCAACGACCCCCACCGCGACCTGTGGTGGGCGCACACCGGCGGTGGCGGCGGCGGGTTCGGCATCGTGACGCGGTTCTGGTTCCGCACCCCGGGTGCCTCGGGCGGCGCGTCCTCGCTCCTGCCCAAGCCGCCCGCGCGGATGCGGGAGACGTACGTGACCTGGCCCTGGGCGCAGCTGACCGAGGCGGCCTTCACCCGGCTGGTGCTGAACCACGGCGCCTGGCACGCGGCGAACAGCGCTCCGGGATCCCCGTACGCGGTGATGCACAGCTCGTTCCAGCTGCACTCCTCGATCGCGGGCTCGATCCAGCTGGAGATCCGTATGGACGCCACGCTGCCGAACACCGCCCAGCTCCACGACGACTACATCAACGCGGTGAACGCGGGTGTCGGGGTGCAGCCGACGATCGACGTCAAGGAAGGAACATGGCTGGAGATCGCCCTGGAGCCGACTGCCAGCTACGGCGCCTACTCGCGGCAGAAGTCCATGGGCGGTCATCTGCGCAAGCCGCTGACGGCACCTCAGATCAGCCAGGTCTACCGGTCGTTGACCGATCCCGGCCACTACGGCGTCGGCCTGGTGTATCTGGCGGCCTACGGCTGCCGGATCAACACGGTGCCCTCGTCCGCGACGGCGATCCCGCAACGCGACTCCGTCATCAAGCTCTGGTACTCCGACAACTGGTCCGACCCCGCGCAGGACGAGGCCGAGGTCAACTGGATCCGCACGCTGCGCAAGAACGTCCACGCCGAGACCGGCGGCTTCCCGGTGCCCAACGACCGGCAGGACGGCGGCTACATCAACTACCCCGACATCGACATGCGCGATCCGGCGCAGAACACCACCGGGGTGCCCTGGTACTCGCTGTTCTGGAAGGACAACTACCCGAGGCTCCAGCGGGTCAAGAACACCTACGACCCCAAGAACGTCTTCCGGCACGCCCTGTCCCTGGACCCCGCCTGACGAACCGTCCGGGCGTCCGGTCCTCGCGCCGGAAGCGGAACACACCGTCTCCACGACCGCCGTGCCGGGACCGGGCGGCTCCCCGTCCTCCCGGCACGGCACGACAGCCCGGAGGGCTCCATGACCAGCAGTATCCCCGCCGCCGACCCCGCCGCCCGGGGACGACGAGCGCTGTCCACGTGGCAGGCGGTGGTGGGGGCCGCCGCTCTCGCCGCGGCCGTCAATCTCGTCGTCCTGTTCATCGGTGACGCGGCCGGCGCCTCGCTCGTCCTGGAGCTCAACGGCAAGTCCGACGAGATCAACGCCGGCGGCGTGATCTTCATGTCGATCGCGGCGCCGGTGATCGGCATCACGGCCACCGTGTTGCTGGCCCGCTGGAAGCCGGTCTTCCTCCGGGTGGGGCAGTTCGCGGGCGGCGCGGTGGCGGTGCTCACCGCCATCGGCCCGCTGACGCTGGACACCGACGGCGGCACCGCCGCCACGCTGATCACGATGCATCTGTTCGTCGGCTTCGTCGCGGTGGCCGCGCTGGAGGCGATCCGCCGGTCCCGCGCCTGACGTACGGGGCCCGCCCGTCGGCCCTCCGGAACCCGAGACGGTTCCGGAGGGCCGACGGCATCTCTCGGGGAGGAACCATGGCAGCACAGGAGGACGGCACCGCCGGTGTCTCGCGGCTGGTGACCGAGCACGCCTGGCGGATCGTCAGCGGCTCACCGACGGCCGAGGAGGTCGCCGCGATCGCGGTGGCGCTCTCCACCGTTCTGGCCGCGCGCGCGGCGAGGGCGGAGCACGCGCGGCCGGAAACGGGCGAGGGCTCGGCGACCGGGGCTCACTGGACCCCGTTCTCGGCCAGGCGCAGGACGGCCACGTCCTGGGCCGCCGACCCTCGGCCGGGCTGGCGCGGGGCAGCGTGAGGAGACCTTGATCCGGGTGTCTCCCGAGCCGCGTACACCGCGGAACACGGCGCGAACGCCCTCGGTGACGCCGTGGGGAGACCGTCGCCGGGGCGGCCTTCGGGGAAGGATCAGGCCTGCCCCAGGCGGAAGCCGACACCGCGGGCGGTGACGATCCAGCCGCTCGATCCGAGTTTGCTCCGCAGACTGCTGACATGCGTGTCGATGGTGCGCCCCGGCTCCGACCTGGAGTCCCGCCAGACCTGCGCCATGATCTGCCGGCGGGTGACCACTCTGCCCGGCTGCGAGGCGAGCAGATACAGCAGATCGAATTCCTTGCGGGTCACGTCCACGGGCCGGCCGTCGAGGCTGATCTCCCGGGCGCGCGGGTCGATACCGAGCGGGCCGACCGTGATGGCCTCCTCCACGGAGACCGGCCGCCAGGAGGCCCTGCGCATGACGGCTTCGATGCGGGCTATCAGTTCGGCGAGACTGTAGGGCTTGGTCACATAGTCGTCCGAACCCGCGCGCAGACTGAGCACGCGGTCCAGTTCCGAGTCACGTGCCGTGACGACGATGATCGGCACATCGCAGACGGACCGGATGCTGCGACAGAGTTCGACCCCGTCCAGGTCGGGCAGATCGAGGTCGACGAGCAACAGATCCGCGCTCTGGAAACGCTGTAACGCCTGTGCTCCGGTGGGCACGCTCTCCGCCTGGAATCCGTGCCGGTACAGGTTGCGGATGAGTGCTTTCGCGACCTGCGGCTCGCTGTCGACGGAGAGCACGCGTAATGCCTTGCGAGCTCGCCTTGCCTCTGGCCTGACCTGCGTACTTCGCGCGGCGGCCTGCTCCGAATGGCTTGGTTGCGCAAACCTTATGGAATGGTGCCCCATCCGTGAATCCCCCTATATTCATCCGTTCAAGCGAGCGTCGCGCCAATCAATAGAAGGTCCCCTTGAGGGTACAGACCACTTAGTCGATCCGTCAAAGATCAATGATTGACAGTCGATGAATAAAGAAAATTAGAAACGCCGTCGCAACAATAGGAAATCGAGGAATAATCACTCGACCGACGGCCCGTCACGCGGTGACCGTCTCATCGTGATCGTTCAATCCGTCGGCGCACTCGCGCCCGGCCTGCCGCTTTGCCGCTCGGCCATTTTCACCAGCCCCCGTACACAGCCACTCCAGACTCTCGCGATACATCGTACACGAGCCTGCGTACGACGTATACGTGCATCAAGTCACTCCACCTCGGCGGTGCAGCACCTGATCCTGTCCGAAAGAACACACTATCGAGACAGTTTGTGAATAAGCAGGGATGAATCGGCCACCTTCTGGCCGACACACCCGCTGGGCCGATCTTGACGCCATTCCGAATTGAGGGAACGTGAACATGTCATCAGTGCCCGCTGTGGACGATCATGTGTCGGGCGCGAAAGACGTCCGCCGACCGGCTCGGGTCGTCATCCGGTTCGCGGGGGACTCCGGTGACGGTATGCAGCTCACCGGTGACCGCTTCACCGCGGGGACGGCCCTGTTCGGCAACGACCTGTCGACCCTGCCCGACTTTCCCGCCGAGATCCGCGCGCCCGCAGGCACCCTCCACGGTGTCTCCTCGTTCCAGCTGCACTTCGCCGACCACGACATCCTCACGCCGGGTGACGCGCCCGATGTGCTGGTGGCGATGAATCCGGCGGCCCTGAAGGCGAACATCGCCGACGTGCCGCGCGGCGCCGAGATCATCGTCGACACGGACGAGTTCACCAAACGGGCGATGCAGAAGGTCGGCTACGCCACCAGCCCGCTGGAGGACGGCTCGCTGGACGGCTACAACGTCCATCCC
>NZ_JBVHLK010000055.1:1889-3759 GCF_055559015.1 Streptomyces sp. NPDC024698
GGTCGGGCACGCTGTTGGGTGTCTGAAGGTACGGCCGTATGGTCGCCTTCAGTGCCGGCCCCAGTGCACTCGAACTACTGGTTCGGGGTGATGGGTGGTTGGTCGTTGTTTGAGAACTGCACAGTGGACGCGAGCATCTGTGGCCAAGTTTTTAAGGGCGCACGGTGGATGCCTTGGCACCAGGAACCGATGAAGGACGTGGGAGGCCACGATAGTCCCCGGGGAGCCGTCAACCAGGCTTTGATCCGGGGGTTTCCGAATGGGGAAACCCGGCAGTCGTCATGGGCTGTCACCCATACCTGAACACATAGGGTATGTGGAGGGAACGCGGGGAAGTGAAACATCTCAGTACCCGCAGGAAGAGAAAACAACCGTGATTCCGGGAGTAGTGGCGAGCGAAACCGGATGAGGCCAAACCTCAAGCGTGTGAGACCCGGCAGGGGTTGCGCTTGGGGGGTTGTGGGATCTCTCTTTCACAGTCTGCCGGCTGTGAGGCGAGTCAGAAACCGTTGATGTAGGCGAAGGACATGCGAAAGGTCCGGCGTAGAGGGTAAGACCCCCGTAGTCGAAACATCAACGGCTCGTTTGAGAGACACCCAAGTAGCACGGGGCCCGAGAAATCCCGTGTGAATCTGGCGGGACCACCCGCTAAGCCTAAATATTCCCTGGTGACCGATAGCGGATAGTACCGTGAGGGAATGGTGAAAAGTACCGCGGGAGCGGAGTGAAATAGTACCTGAAACCGTGTGCCTACAAGCCGTGGGAGCGTCGCGCATCGAGTTTACTCGGTGCGTCGTGACTGCGTGCCTTTTGAAGAATGAGCCTGCGAGTTTGCGGTGCGTTGCGAGGTTAACCCGTGTGGGGAAGCCGTAGCGAAAGCGAGTCCGAATAGGGCGATTCAGTAGCGCGCTCAAGACCCGAAGCGGAGTGATCTAGCCATGGGCAGGTTGAAGCGGCTGTAAGAGGTCGTGGAGGACCGAACCCACCAGGGTTGAAAACCTGGGGGATGACCTGTGGTTAGGGGTGAAAGGCCAATCAAACTCCGTGATAGCTGGTTCTCCCCGAAATGCATTTAGGTGCAGCGTCGTGTGTTTCTTGCCGGAGGTAGAGCACTGGATAGGCGATGGGCCCTACCGGGTTACTGACCTTAGCCAAACTCCGAATGCCGGTAAGTGAGAGCGCGGCAGTGAGACTGTGGGGGATAAGCTCCATGGTCGAGAGGGAAACAGCCCAGAGCATCGACTAAGGCCCCTAAGCGTACGCTAAGTGGGAAAGGATGTGGAGTCGCACAGACAACCAGGAGGTTGGCTTAGAAGCAGCCACCCTTGAAAGAGTGCGTAATAGCTCACTGGTCTAGTGATTCCGCGCCGACAATGTAGCGGGGCTCAAGCGTACCGCCGAAGTCGTGTCATTGCAGCAATAGGGCCAACGCCCGCTGTGATGGGTAGGGGAGCGTCGTGTGCCGGGTGAAGCCGCGCCGGAAGGCAGTGGTGGACGGTTCACGAGTGAGAATGCAGGCATGAGTAGCGATACACACGTGAGAAACGTGTGCGCCGATTGACTAAGGGTTCCTGGGTCAAGCTGATCTGCCCAGGGTAAGTCGGGACCTAAGGCGAGGCCGACAGGCGTAGTCGATGGATAACCGGTTGATATTCCGGTACCCGCTGTGAAGCGTCAAACATCGAGCCCATTAATGCTAAGGCCGTGAAGCCGCCCTGATCTCTTCGGAGTTGAGGGGAGTGGTGGAGCCGCCGGCCCAAGGTGGTAGTAGGTGAGTGATGGGGTGACGCAGGAAGGTAGTCCATCCCGGGCGGTGGTTGTCCCGGGGTAAGGGTGTAGGCCGTGTGATAGGCAAATCCGTCACACATCA
>NZ_JBVHLK010000055.1:3855-5274 GCF_055559015.1 Streptomyces sp. NPDC024698
TAAGGCTGAGACCTGATGCCGAGCCGATTGTGGTGAAGTGGATGATCCTATGCTGTCGAGAAAAGCCTCTAGCGAGTTTCATGGCGGCCCGTACCCTAAACCGACTCAGGTGGTCAGGTAGAGAATACCGAGGCGTTCGGGTGAACTATGGTTAAGGAACTCGGCAAAATGCCCCCGTAACTTCGGGAGAAGGGGGGCCATCACCGGTGATTGAATTTACTTCATGAGCTGGGGGTGGCCGCAGAGACCAGCGAGAAGCGACTGTTTACTAAAAACACAGGTCCGTGCGAAGCCGTAAGGCGATGTATACGGACTGACGCCTGCCCGGTGCTGGAACGTTAAGGGGACCGGTTAGTCACTCTTCGGGGTGGCGAAGCTGAGAACTTAAGCGCCAGTAAACGGCGGTGGTAACTATAACCATCCTAAGGTAGCGAAATTCCTTGTCGGGTAAGTTCCGACCTGCACGAATGGCGTAACGACTTCTCGACTGTCTCAACCATAGGCCCGGTGAAATTGCACTACGAGTAAAGATGCTCGTTTCGCGCAGCAGGACGGAAAGACCCCGGGACCTTTACTACAGTTTGATATTGGTGTTCGGTTCGGCTTGTGTAGGATAGCTGGGAGACTGTGAAGCTTGGACGCCAGTTCAGGTGGAGTCGTCGTTGAAATACCAGTCTGGTCGTGCTGGATGTCTAACCTGGGTCCGTGATCCGGATCAGGGACAGTGTCTGATGGGTAGTTTAACTGGGGCGGTTGCCTCCTAAAGAGTAACGGAGGCGCCCAAAGGTTCCCTCAGCCTGGTTGGCAATCAGGTGTTGAGTGTAAGTGCACAAGGGAGCTTGACTGTGAGACCGACGGGTCGAGCAGGGACGAAAGTCGGGACTAGTGATCCGGCGGTGGCTTGTGGAAGCGCCGTCGCTCAACGGATAAAAGGTACCCCGGGGATAACAGGCTGATCTTCCCCAAGAGTCCATATCGACGGGATGGTTTGGCACCTCGATGTCGGCTCGTCGCATCCTGGGGCTGGAGTCGGTCCCAAGGGTTGGGCTGTTCGCCCATTAAAGCGGTACGCGAGCTGGGTTTAGAACGTCGTGAGACAGTTCGGTCCCTATCCGCTGTGCGCGTAGGAATATTGAGAAGGGCTGTCCCTAGTACGAGAGGACCGGGACGGACGAACCTCTGGTGTGCCAGTTGTCCTGCCAAGGGCATGGCTGGTTGGCTACGTTCGGGAGGGATAACCGCTGAAAGCATCTAAGCGGGAAGCCTGCTTCGAGATGAGTATTCCCACCCCCTTTGAGGGGTTAAGGCTCCCAGTAGACGACTGGGTTGATAGGCCAGATCTGGAAGCCCGGTAACGGGTGGAGGTGACTGGTACTAATAGGCCGAGGGCTTGTCCTCAGTTGCTCGCGTCCACTGTGT
>NZ_JBVHLK010000056.1:0-4306 GCF_055559015.1 Streptomyces sp. NPDC024698
TCCCCCAAGCTCTTCGAGCAGGGGGCACCCCCAGCGGCGTTGTCGTCGGTCGCCAACGTCCCCCAGCCTCCGGCCGGGAGGTGCCCCCACCGCGTTGGCTCCCTCCTCCGCCTTGCAGTTGCACGCACCAGACCCCGCTCACCGGCGCAGAGCAGTCTCGTCGATGCCCTGCGACCTGATCCAAACGACCGGCCCTAGCCCGGGAAGCACTCCTTGGGCGGGTGCGCCAGCGACATGAAGTGCCCGGACCACACCCAGCTCGTCGGCTTGGAGTTGTAGATCCGGAACCACCGCTCCCCCGAAGGGGTCTTGGTGGTCGAGCACTGGATGCGCAGGGTTATGCCCGCCGCCGCCGAGTGGAACCGGGTCGACGAGGACGTGGGCTGGGCGTAGACGGGAGCAGTCTCCATCGGGGCCAGGTTGACGTAGGCGGGCGCCGCCGCTGCGACTTCCTGGGCCTCGGCGGACGTGGTGGTGAGTCCGGCGAGGACCAGCGCGGCGCCGAGCACCGCGGACTTCGTCAGGACACTTTGGGGGGTGGCCATGTGACTCCAATCGTGATCGATAGTGACGGCCTATTTACCTTTCAAGCCGTCAATATCCCTAATAATAACGGGACTTGATCACTCGCGATCATCAGCCCCTATACGGGGTCGTATGTCCGCTCCACGGTCTGGGTGCCGCTGCGCGTGCGGTACGAACGGGCCCAGGACGAGGTGGCGTTCGGGTTGGTGCGGTCGGAGAGGACGTAGTAGTCCATCTGCGCGCGGTCGGCGGTGACGTCCAGGACGCCGTAGCCGTGCCGGTCGGTGTCGACCCAGTGCACATGGCGGTTGGCCGCGCGGATGACCGGGGCGGCGACGGCCGAGACGACGCCCTCGGGGACCTTGAGGATGTCGTCGAGGTTGTCGGAGGTCATCGAGGTGACCACGAACTCCGCGGCGGCGGACGGGGACAGCGGGTACGTACCGGCGTCCACCGGCACGTCGTTGGCCCAGGCCATGTGGATGTCACCGGTCAGGAAGACGGTGTTGCCGATGGCGTTGGAGCGCAGGTGGCCGAGGAGTTCGCGGCGGTCGTCGGTGTAGCCGTCCCACTGGTCGGTGTTGACGGCGATGCCCTCCTGCGGGAGGCCGAGCAGCTTGGCGAGCGGCTTGAGCAGGTCGGCGGAGAGGGAGCCCACCGAGAACGGCGAGATCATCACCGAGTTGCCGACCAGCCGCCAGGTGGTGTCCGAGGACTTGAGCCCGGACTTCAGCCAGTCGAGCTGGGCGCGCCCGGTGATCGTACGGTCCGGGTCGTCCACCGAACCGCTGGCGGTGGAGGCCTGCTGGGACCGGAAGGAACGCAGGTCGAGCAGCGAGAGGTCGGCGAGCCTGCCGAAGCGCAGCTTGCGGTAGGTGGTGCCGGCGATGGCCGGACGGACCGGCATCCACTCGAAGTAGGCCTGCTTCGCGGCCGCCTGACGGTCCGACCAGGCGCCCTCGGCACCCTCGGTGTGGTTGACAGCGCCGCCCGACCAGGAGTTGTCGGCGAACTCGTGGTCGTCCCAGATCGCGACGACCGGCGCCTTGTGGTGCAGGGCCTGGAGGTCGGGGTCCGTCTTGTGACGGCCGTGCCGGGTGCGGTAGTCGGCGAGGGTGAGGATCTCGTTGGCGGGTGAGTGCGGCCGTACGACCTTGCCGCGGGTCCCGTACTCGCCGGACTTGTACTCGTAGATGTAGTCGCCGAGGTGCAGCCAGGCGTCCAGGTCGCCCCGGGCCGCGAGATGGCGGTACGCCGAGAAGTAGCCGGCCTCCCAGTTGGCGCAGGAGACCACGCCGAAGCGCAGGCCGGGCACCGCCGCGTCGGCCGCCGGCGCGGTGCGGGTACGCGCCGCCGGTGAGTCGGTGCCGCCCGCGGAGAAGCGGAACCAGTAGTCGGTGGCCGGGGTCAGGCCGCGGATGTCGGCCTTGACGGTGTGGTCGGAGGCGGCCGTCGCGACGGTGGAACCCTTGGAGACGATCGTGGTGAACGCCTTGTCCTTGGCGACGATCCAGCTCACCTCGGTGTCGGCGCCGAGTCCTGAGCCCGGTATCGCCTGGGAATCGGGTGTCACCCGGGTCCACAGCAGGACGCCGTCGGGCAGCGGGTCGCCGGAGGCGACACCGTGCAGGAAGGCGGGTGCCTCGGCGGCGCGGGCGGGCAGGGCGGCCGCGAGCGGGGCGGCGAGCACAGCGGTGGCGGCCGCGGCCTTGACGACCGTACGGCGGCGCGGGGCGCGGGAGTTGAGGGCGTCCCCGGAGTTGGTTGATCTGAGTCGACTGGTCACGGGCGATGAGGTTACCGAGCAGTACAAGCCAAGAGCGGGCGAACTGGAAAAGTTCGCCCGCTCTTTCACTTTTCGCCGCTCAGGCCACACAGATCACACGCGCCGCCCACCTCACCCAGCCTGCCGCGCCGGACGGTCCGGGGGAGGCCTGGTGGTGATCGGTCAGGCCTTGAGGGCCTCTCCCACCACCTTGTTGAAGTCCTCGACCGTCAGGAGCGGGGTGCCCTGGCTGTCGGCGGTGAGCTGCTTGCCGTTCATGACGAAGCCCGGAGTGCCGGTCACGCCGTCCTTGTTGTCGTCGAAGGTCTTGGACATGGCCACCGCCCAGGCGTCGTAGGTGCCCTTCTTGACCTCGTCCTGGAACTTGGTGTTGCCCTTCAGTGCCGGGACGGTGTCCGCGACCTTGATCAGGTACGAGTCGTCCTTGAACTTGTCCGTCTGCTCGTCCGGGTGCCACTTCACCGAGTACAGCGCGGTCTTGTACTCGAGGAACGCCTCCGGGCTGACGTTGAGCGCCGCGCCCAGAGCGCTCAGGGCGTTCTTGGAGCCCTGGCCGTTGTCCTTGCCGTCGATGAAGGTGGCGCCGATGTACTGGATCTTGAACTTGCCGTCGTCGAGGTCCTTCTTGACGGTCGTGCCGACGGTCTGCTCGAACTGGGCGCAGACGGGGCAGCGCGGGTCCTCGTAGACCTTGAGGGTCTTCTTGGCGGAGTCCTTGCCGATGACGACCGTGGTGCCCTTGGTGCCCGTGGTGTTGGCGGGCGCCACGACGTTCTTGGCGTCCTTCAGGCCGTCCCAGTGGCTGGGCTTGTTGTTCTGTACGACCGCGTAGCCGATCCCGCCCGCTATCGCGAGGACCGCGACGAGGGAGCCGGCCACGATTCCCTGGCGCTTGATCTTGTCGCGCTTGGCCTGGCGCTCGCGCTCCAGGCGCAGCTTCTCGCGCGCCGCCGTCTTCGAGGCCTGGCTGTTCCGCTTGCTCATAGTGGTGTTCTCCATCGGGGACGCGCACACGTGGTACGCGGAATACGTAAGGGGGACTGCTGGTGCTCAGCGCGATCCGGGGGAACGTCCGTCCGTTCGGTCGCGCACGGCGGCCCGGAAGCGGGCGCGCTCAGACGAAGACGGCCGGGCGGGGCGGTCCCCGGCGTCCCAGGGAGTGCACGAACAGACGGGTGCGGGCGGCGGCCTGCCGGGGCGCGGTGCGCGGCAGCGGACGGGCCGGATCGAGCGGCGCGCACACCGCGGCGACCGCGAGCAGCAGCGGCCTGAAGGTCGAGGCGGCCACCGCGCGCAGCAACTGGTCCAGGGCGCGCTCGCCCCGGCGCAGCCAGGCGGCGGCGAGCAGGCCGACGGTGACGTGCGCGCCGAGCAGCAGCCAGGCGGCGGCCGGGTCGGCGTGCGCGAGCAGGGCGGCGGCGCGGCCGGGGCCCTCGCCGGTCACCCCGGACAGCGGGGTGCCCACGCTGCCGCCGCCGCACAGCACGTCAAGGCCGACCGAGCGCAGCGGGCCCGCGACCGGGCCGCCGACCCTGCCGTAACAGACGTGCTGGCCGGTCGTGAACACGGTGTCGGCGGCCAGTTCCAGCGGGACGAGCAGGGCGGCGATGCGGCCGAAGCCGCGCTCGCGGCCCGCGAGCGCGAAGGAGAGGGCGAAGACGGCGGCGCTGATCGCGGCCACGGTGGTCAGCGGCAGCGGCATCTGGGACAGCAGCACGTGCGACGCGGCGGAGAGCGTCACGACGACAGCCGTGAACACCGCCGCGCGTGCGGCTCTGAGCTGGGTCCCGGATATGTCCATGGCGGAGGTGAGTCTCCCACGCGCTCCCGTAAGCGTCCCCTAAAGGATTTCTGTGCGTCACGGGAGCGCCGCGGGGCGGGGGGGGGGGGGGGGGGGGGCCCCCCCCCCCCCCCCCCCGCCACCCCCCCCCCCCCCCCCCGGCCCGGCCACGGGCAGAACAAATGGGTTGGGCCCCGCACCGCCCGCGCGGACTC
>NZ_JBVHLK010000057.1:0-2045 GCF_055559015.1 Streptomyces sp. NPDC024698
TCGTCCGCCCTCTCCCCCCCCCCCCCCCTCGTCACGGGTTCACGTCCCTCCGCCCCCCCCACCCAGCCCCCCCCCCAACGCCCGCCGGGGCCTCCCCCCCCCGGGGGGGGCCCCCCCCCGCCGGCACTGTTCCGCTGCCGTGTGGAGCGCTGCGGCGTGAGCCGACGGTACGGGGAGTTGGCCACGCCCTCACGCTGGCATCGGCCGCCCAGGTCCGCTCCGACGCCGTGACATTCCAGAGCCTGATCGCCCGACCCGAAAGCCGTGAGCGCCTGGACCACCTCGCCGGGCGGGGCTTGCAGAGTCCTGGTGAGCTCGAACGCGACCTCGGCAGGGCCGTCGCGGACTTCCCCGCTGACGGCTGACTCTTGGCCTGCCAAAAGCTCTTGGCCTGCTAGAAGCCGAACATCAGCCACGCCTGGTGGCTGACCCAGTCGGGATACCGGTCGGTCATGGCGTCATAGAGCTCTTGGTCGCTGCTGGTCTCCTGCTGGAGGCGGCCGAAGTCGGTGAGGTACTGCCTGGTCTGCGGGATGATGTCGGGCGTGTCGGGGGCGCCCGGCTTCTTGTGGCCGGCGACCACGGTTTTCGGGTCGAGGGCGGCGAGGCGGTCCAGCGCGGCGATCCAGTTCGCGCGGCTGTCGGGCGTCGTGGCGGCGACGAACAGGTGGCACTGGTTGTAGACGACGTCTCCGCTGACGACGAGGTCCAGGTCGGGCACGTGCAGGGAGGTGGAGTCGACGGCGTCGGTCTGCCCCTGCTCGATGATCCGCAGCTCGTGGCCCTCCAGTGTGAAAGTCTCCTCGGTCCAGGGTTCGGGCAGCGTGATGGTGGCCGGGAGGCGGCCGGGCCACAGGTCGCGGTAGAACGGCAGCCGCTCGGTCTGCTTACGCGCGTATTCGACCGTCTTCGCGGTGGCGATGGCGCGGGCGTCGGGGAAGTGGTGCAGCAGCAGGCTGAGGCCGGCGAAGTGGTCCAGGTGACCGTGGGTGATGTAGATCGTGGTCAGGTTGCGGTGGTGCAGCTGTACCCAGGCCGCCAGGGCCTCGGCCTCGGCGGCCGTGGTGAGGGTGTCGACCAGGACGGCGTCGTGCTCTCCGAAGACCAGGGTGGAGGTCATCGGGTCCCAGGCCGGCGGCGGGCCGAAGGGCCGGGACCGGTCGGCTGCCAGCGCCTTCTCCGGGGCTGTGAACACGTTCACGCTCAGTGTGGATGCCATGCCGCTCGGTTCCTCTCCGCGGCGACGGGCCCATAGCGACCTCGCGGTCGTTGCGGATGTCTGCCGCACGACTGCCTTCCACTGTCCAATGGCCTGGCAGACCTCGACAACCGCAGCACGAACGGACATGGGCCACCGCCTACCGATTGGCCTGCGACCTGGGTGCGGATCGCCTGAGCTTGTTCTTTATCTACCAAGATCTTCCCGGTTTGCCGATGGCCTTGAGAGTCTCGGGGCGTTTGGCGGTCTTGCCGACGTCGTAGCGGGTTGCGGGCCGCCGGTTCTTCGAGCCGGGAGGGCGTCCGGGTCCGGTTCCGGTTGGTTGAGGAACATGGGCGGGGCAGTGCAGGTGTGTGCGGATGTTCCTGAACCCCCGGCGGACCCGGGCTGGGGTGAGGTGTTCGGGCTTGGCCGGTTTTTCCCAGGGCCGGCGGAGTTCGACGGCGAGAGGCCGGACGAGGCGGAGCTGGGTGTGGGCGACGACCAGGAGCCAGGTCCAGCGGTCTGCGGCTTGGGGCGTACGGAT
Source organism: Streptomyces sp. NPDC024698 (assembly GCF_055559015.1). NCBI lineage: Bacteria > Bacillati > Actinomycetota > Actinomycetes > Kitasatosporales > Streptomycetaceae > Streptomyces > Streptomyces sp. NPDC024698. Next base: position 1,746 of record NZ_JBVHLK010000057.1, read on the forward strand.
CTTCGGGGTGGTCCAGCCCAGTGTCTGCTTTCCGAACCTGAAGGTGTGCTCCAGATCGAATCGTCTGAGGAACACCTGCCACCAGAGGTCCACGTCCTGCGGGACGGCGCCGGTCTTCGAGGACCACAACCACACCGGCGGAGCCTGACGGTCCTTGGAGAGGTGCTCGACCTTGAGGCGGACCAGGGTGCCCTCAACGACGGGGAGTTCACCGTCGTGCTCCAGCCAGGCCGAACGGTGAGTCAGCCGTGGGTGGACCCGATCCCAGGCCTGGGCCTCTGCCTTGCCGTAGTTGATGGT
>NZ_JBVHLK010000058.1:0-2041 GCF_055559015.1 Streptomyces sp. NPDC024698
ATCAGCCCACAACCTGACATCAGCAAGGTCCCCACCCATAACCACACCAACGACCCCGCTGGCCAACAGTCACGGCATAGACCGTTGCAGTACTAAGGCCCTGGCCGTTCAGACCGTGCCGGGCGGGGAGTTCTGGGGGTGGGCCGGGCGCACCTTGGGTGCCCCGGCGCGCACTGCCGCAGGGGCACCCGTCTGGCTGCGGCTGGTGTCCGAGCCGGCGGACAAGGCATCGGGGAAGCTGTGGGATGGCGCCAGCGACGCGCAGGCATCCTTCGGTGACACCACCGCCTACCGGGCGGAGCTGTCGGCGCGCGTCGATGAGCCGGTCCTGTCCGATAACCCGATCCTCCAGCGCCACGCTCTACGCCTACACGCTGCTCCAGCCGGACACCGCCGCCCGCGTCCGCGCCGCCTTCCCCGTCCTGGGCAGCCCGGCCGGCCTTGCCGCGGAAGCGGCCGTGTGCGCGCAGATGCTCCAGACCGTGGCCCGCGGCGACAACCTGGTGCTGGAAGACCAGCTCTGGAACTGGGCTGAGGAACTGCGCTATCGCTGACCGAGCTCGCGGGGGAAGCGAGTGCCTCTTACTGAACTGCGTCGCGGGCACAGCCAGTGAGAAAGCGCTAGAAGACGACCTCTTCCGGCCGCGACGCGCCCTTTGACTGGACGCGCATTCATGTATGGATGTCTGCAGGTGTTGGCGCGAGCCTCGTCCCAATCTCTCGGCGACGCCTGAATTCTGACCCTCTGACGGCGGATCAAAAGTGACCCTCTCGGTGGTCTTCGCCTGAACCTGATCTTGATCGGAAGGTCAGGAGGGAAGGGTGATCCGCGTGGAGGACTGGGCAGAGATCCGCAGGCTGCACCGGGCCGAGCAGATGCCGATCCGGGCGATCGCTCGGCATTTGGGCATCTCGAAGAACACGGTGAAGCGGGCACTGGCGAGTGACCGGCCGCCGAAGTACGAGCGGCCACGTCGTAGTACCACCCGCGCGGGTTCCATGCCACGACGGTCCAGGTGTCCGGGTGGCCGCCGGTTACCCAGCAGAGTCGGTCGCCGTTGTCAGTTCCAGCCCATTCCAGTAGGCCACCGGTCTCCGGAAAGTAGGGGTAGGGGCACTTGTCCGGGTTCGCTTCCCTGAACGGTCTTTCGCTCTCGAGGAGTTGTCGTGCGGACTGGAGCAGGAGGTTGCGACTGCCGAACGGTGTGAGGGGAGTGATGAAGTCGACGAACTGCCCCAAGCCGTAGGAACCGATGAGAGACCTGAAATCGGAGGGAAGTTCAAGGCCGAGGGCGTTCTCGACCTGCGTCCAGTCACCGCTCGCGTCGATGGGGTTTGTCGGCGGGGGCACCAGGGCGACCAGGGCGTCAATCGTCGTCATGCGGGTGAGGCTACTGAGCAGGGGACCTTGCATTGTCAGGCAGGGCAGTTGCGACACCCTGCCGCCCGCGCCCTGTACAGCCGCGCCCGCCCCGCCCTGCGCCAGGCGGGCGAGGAGGTGGCCCCGGCGGCCGGGACGGCGCCGCTCACTGGCGGTCCGGCTGTCAGCTGCCGTCGCGGGCGATGTGCTGGCCGACGGCCTGCCAGCACCGGCAGGCATCGGCTGTGTCGGTCGAACTTGTCGGATGACGTGTCCAGATTGAAGGGGATTGTGTCTTCCCGGTCCTTCTTCGTCTCCTGTGGGCGTGGTGACGGCTCGGGTGAGTCGCTGGCTGCCACCGCGTCATACGGAGCGTCCTTCAGAACGTCGTCCTTGTGTCTCTTGTCTGTGGTGTGTCTTGCGGTGGCTGTCCCGTCGTCCTGCGGTCCCGTCGTCCTGCGGTCCTGCGGTCCTGTGGTTCTGCTGGTCTTGCCGTCGGGTTGTCGTGTTGTCGGGCCGGAGCTGGTTTCCCTGGCGTCGGGGTGGGGGTGGTGTGGCTTCAAGGGTGTTTTAGGGGTGGTGTGTCGGTTGGTGTGTGTGGCCTGGTGGGCCTGGTGTGGGGGGTGGTGCGGGGTGCGGGGTGTGGTGTGGGGGGTGGCTGTGCGGGGTGGGGGTGCTGGG
>NZ_JBVHLK010000059.1:0-2039 GCF_055559015.1 Streptomyces sp. NPDC024698
ACACGGACGAGTTCACCAAACGGGCGATGCAGAAGGTCGGCTACGCCACCAGCCCGCTGGAGGACGGCTCGCTGGACGGCTACAACGTCCATCCCGTCCCGCTGACGACGATGACGGTCGAGGCGCTGAAGGACTTCGAGCTGTCCCGTAAAGAGGCCGAGCGGTCGAAGAACATGTTCGCGCTGGGTCTGTTGTCGTGGATGTATCACCGGCCGACGGAGGGCACGGAGAGGTTCCTGCGGACGAAGTTCGCCAAGAAGCCGGACATCGCGGCGGCGAACCTGGCGGCGTTCCGGGCGGGCTGGAACTTCGGTGAGACGACGGAGGACTTCGCGGTCTCCTACGAGGTCGCGCCGGCCTCGAAGACGTTCCCGACCGGCACCTACCGCAACATCTCGGGGAACCTGGCCCTGTCCTACGGTCTGGTCGCCGCGTCCCGGCAGGCGGATCTGCCGCTGTATCTGGGCTCGTATCCCATCACGCCGGCCTCGGACATCCTGCACGAGCTGAGCCGGCACAAGAACTTCGGGGTGCGCACCTTCCAGGCCGAGGACGAGATCGCGGGGATCGGCGCGGCGCTGGGGGCTGCGTTCGGCGGTTCGCTGGCGGTGACGACGACCTCGGGTCCGGGGGTGGCGCTGAAGTCGGAGACGATCGGGCTGGCGGTCTCCCTCGAACTGCCGTTGCTGGTCATCGACATCCAGCGCGGCGGGCCCTCGACGGGTCTGCCGACCAAGACCGAGCAGGCCGATCTGCTCCAGGCGATGTACGGGCGCAACGGCGAGGCCCCGGTGCCGATCGTCGCGCCGCGCACCCCGGCCGACTGCTTCGAGGCGGCGATGGAGGCGGCCCGGATCGCGCTGACCTACCGCACCCCGGTACTGCTGCTCTCGGACGGCTACCTGGCCAACGGCTCGGAGCCCTGGCGTATCCCGGAGGTCGATGAACTCCCGGATCTGCGGGTGCAGTTCGCCCAGGGGCCCAACCACACCCTGGACGACGGCACCGAGGTGTTCTGGCCCTACAGGCGTGACCCGCAGACCCTGGCCCGGCCCTGGGCGATCCCGGGAACACCCGGTCTGGAACACCGGATCGGCGGGATCGAGAAGCAGGACGGCAGCGGGAACATCTCCTACGACCCCGCCAACCACGACTTCATGGTCCGCACCCGCCAGGCCAAGATCGACGGCATCGACGTCCCCGACCTGGAGGTCGACGACCCCAACGACGGCACCGACTCGGCGGCCGACACCCTGGTGCTGGGCTGGGGTTCGACCTACGGGCCGATCACCGCCGCGGTCCGGCGGCTGCGTACCGCCGGGGAACGGATCGCGCAGGCCCATCTGCGTCACCTCAACCCCTTTCCGCGGAATCTGGGAGCGGTGCTCGACCGCTACGACAAGGTGGTGATCCCCGAGATGAACCTCGGCCAGCTCGCCACCCTGGTCCGGGCCAAATACCTGGTGGACGCCCACTCCTACAACCAGGTCAACGGCATGCCCTTCAAAGCCGAGCAACTCGCCACCGCGCTCAAGGAGGCCATCGATGGCTGACACATCGACAGAGGGCCCGGGCACGTTCGAGGCACTGTCCCTGGTGCCCAAGGCCGAGGCCAGGCAGTCCATGAAGGACTTCAAGTCCGATCAGGAAGTGCGCTGGTGCCCGGGCTGCGGCGACTACGCCGTCCTCGCCGCCGTCCAGGGCTTCATGCCCGAACTCGGCCTGGCCAAGGAGAACATCGTCTTCGTCTCGGGCATCGGCTGCTCCTCCCGTTTCCCGTACTACATGAACACCTACGGCATGCACTCCATCCACGGACGTGCCCCCGCCATCGCGACCGGACTGGCCTCCTCCCGCCGCGACCTGTCGGTGTGGGTGGTCACCGGCGACGGCGACGCCCTGTCCATCGGCGGCAACCACCTCATCCACGCCCTGCGCCGCAACGTCAACCTGAAGATCCTGCTGTTCAACAACCGGATCTACGGCCTGACCAAGGGCCAGTACTCCCCCACCTCCGAGGTCGGCAAGATCACCAAATC
>NZ_JBVHLK010000060.1:0-1882 GCF_055559015.1 Streptomyces sp. NPDC024698
GCAGGTGGGCGGTCGAGGAATGCTTCCAGACGGCGAAGCAGGAGTGCGGCCTGGACGACTACCAGGTCCGCCGCTACCCCGGCTGGCACCGCCACGTGACCCTCGCCATGGCCGCACACGCCTGCCTGACCGTCCTGCGGGCCCGCCAGCTGGACATCGGGAAAGCAGAAACGGATCCTCCCAGCTCATCCGCCTGAGCCTCGCCGAGATCCGACGACTGATCACCCGCCTCACCAACCGTCGACCAACCCCGATCGAGCACATCCTGCACTGGTCGACATGGCGCCGACGACGCCAACACCAAGCCCGCATCAGCCACTACAAACGACGCGGACACACCCCACCAGAAACTACCCAACCATCAGAACAAACACCGTTGCAGTACTAGGCCGTGTGTCGAAAGTGGATCTTGGGCTATGAATGATCACGGTTCATGGGTCGGGGAGATCTCACGGACGAGCAGTGGGCGGTGCTGGAACCGTTGTTGCCGAAGGGTGCCAGGGCGGGGCGGCCACCCGTCTGGCCTCGGCGGCAGCTGATCGACGGCATACGGTTCCGGGTCCGGACCGGAGTTGCGTGGCGCGACATCCCCGTCGAGTACGGGCCGTGGAACCGGGTCTACGACCTGTTCCGCCGCTGGCAGCGGAACGGAGCCTGGCAGCGGATCCTCACCCGGCTCCAGTCCCTGGCCGACGCGAAGGGCGCGATTGTCTGGGACCTGAGCGTCGACTCCACGGTCTGCCGCGCCCATCATCACGCGGCCGGGGCCCGGAGACGGGGTGACCTGCAGAAGGAACCACCGGGCGGCATCTTCACCGAGCCCCATGATCATGGGCTGGGACGGTCGCGCGGCGGGTTCACCACTAAGCTCCACCTGGCCGTCGAGCAAGGTCAGAAGCCCATGTCGATCGTGGTGACGGCAGGACAGCGCGGGGACTCGCCGCAGTTTGAACCTGTGTTGGAGAAGGTCCGCGTGCCCCGCATCGGTCCGGGCCGGCCACGCGTCCGCCCCGACCGCGTGCGGGCCGACAAGGCATACGCCTCCCGCAGAAACCGCGCCTACCTGCGCCGACGCGGGATCCGCTGCACCATCCCGGACAAGGCCGATCAAGCGCGCAACCGCCGGAAGCTCGGTTCCCGCGGTGGCCGGCCGCCGTACTTCGACCCGGCCGACTACCGCGAACGCCATGCGGTCGAGTGCGGGATCAACCGCCTCAAGAGACATCGCGCCGTCGCCACCCGGTACGACAAGCTCGCCGTCCGCTACGAGGCGACCGTGCTCGTCGCGGCCATCAACGAGTTTGAACGGAGGTAGCCCTCCCGTCCTGGTTCACCAGTCCCGGCCGGAGGTCAGCTCCTCTGCATCCGCTTCCGTGAACCCGTATGCCGACGCGACGAAGCAGAACTCGTCACAGATCCACTCCCGCGCCACAGTCTCGATCTCGCTCCCGGCCGCCACGAACTCCCTCTCCAGCAGGTTGAACTCCTCCGTCGCAGCCTGGGTGAGTGCATACAAGCTCTCCAGGTCCGACGGCCGCTCGGCCTCGATGCGCTCGCACAGCCGCAGGAGGATCGCCTTCCCATGGTCGACCACGTGATCAGGGAAGTACGAGTCGTCGTACATCTGCCGCAGGAATGCGTGTCCCGCTATCTGCTGGTTTGTGATCGGCATGGCACATCCCTACCTCCGCGAAAAGCTGACGCGCCGATCATGCACAGCACCACTGACAACGACGCCCCCCATGGACGCCAAACCTGACGCGACCAGGACTTTCACAACAGGCCCTAGCTAGTAGGACTCCGTTAGGTCTGTCTCGCTCTTGGTGTCGAACGTGTTCTGGCAGGGAGGGGCTGGTGGCAGGTGGTGCATGTGCCGGTCCAG
>NZ_JBVHLK010000061.1:0-1774 GCF_055559015.1 Streptomyces sp. NPDC024698
CAACTTCACCCGGGCACGGCCCACTTCATGTGCGTCCATACTCCCAACATGCCCTCAAACAGGGACAAGCGGAAGACGTAACGGAGTCCTACTAGTTGGAGGGATGAATCACTCTTGTCGTGCTTCGTCATCCCTTGGCTGGCGGGAGATGGGGTCAGGGCTGGTCTGTCGCGGAGGCTGTCAGGGAGGCACCGTCGTCCCTCGGTGAGGCGGCAGCCCGCCGGGCGCGCTCCTCCTCAGCCTTTCTCGATCCTTGGTCGTACAGATATATCGCCGAGTCTCCAGTCTGGTCGGCGCACTCCTGGGGTGTTACGTCGTAGCCGGGATTCCAGTGCCACGGATGGGCGAGGAGGAGGTCAGCCCAGGCGTCGATGCAGGCCCTGCTTGCTGCTGCCGCACTCGCATTCGGTGTCGGGCCCGGGAAAGCGGGGGGCTGTACTGGGCCGCGGTCTTTGCCGCTGCTGCATCCTGTGGTTGCGACGGCGAGGACTAACAGCGCCGCATAGGCGGCTCGTCGGGCGTGCATGGTCTCCCCAGGGCTCGTTGATCACTCAGGAGAATCATGAAGCGTGGCGAACGATCATGGACATGATGTGGCTGTGTCGTTATCGCTGGCCGCTTGGGGGCCGGAGGCGCGGCGCGAGCGGGTGGACCTGTAGGCCAGACTGCGGACAAGGGTTCCGGGAAGCCCGCTTTAGGAGCGAGGTTGGGCGATCACTCGCGTGACCTGGGAATCCCCGCCTTGGGCAGCGTGGGGCGGTACGCGCCCTGGCGAACCTTGATTCCCCGTGAGTCCCTGCCCGTTCTGGTACGGAAGTGGCACGCCCCGGACCCCCTAGATGCGAACTATGGGCGCGACGGTCGCTGAGGCCTCCTGGCCTGATCGCGGGGGTGGTGGTGGCTCGGGACGGTCACCTGCGGTCGCCGCAGTTGCTGTACTTCCGTGCTGTACAGCCGCCGCTGTGCCCAAACTGCACACGTCAGACGTCACCGGTTGGTGGAATTTGGCAATGAGTCAGACACTCGCAACTGCCGCGATCACCGCTGCTTCTGCCTTCGCCGCGTCGGGCTTCGCGTCATCAATCGCTCTCTGGGGCGTACGCAAGCAACTCGCAACCCAGCGCGAACTTGCAGCCCAGGAACGCATTGATCGTCGAGCCGCAGAGGATCGGATTGCTCGGCGTGATGAGTACGCACAACTGATCTCTACTGCGATCCAGTGCGCATCACTAATTCGCGAGACCAAGGAACCTGACATCACCGATGAGGTTTACACCGAACGCGTTTCGGCGGCGCGAGCTGCGCTCTCTGAGGTGATCAAGATCCAGGCGATCATCAGCGTAGAAGGCCCCGAAAACGTGATCAAGGCATCCTCGGAGGCACGGTGGAGCCTCGCCAGCGAACTAGAGATCACGTCCGCACACCGTCGGGGTGTCGCTTCAGCCGATGAGATCAGGGAAATGGGACGGGCCAGGCGACGAGCGGTGGGGGGCCATGGCTACTGCCGCCAGACGGGCATTCGGCATCGCACCGGAACCTTCAGCCGCGGCGCCTTGCGTGTCTGGTTGAGGAGGTGCCCCACGAAGGTCGGCGGAGTCTCAATGACCGAGTCAACTGTGAGGAGCGCCGGCCGACGGGGAGGGCGGCGCCGTACGGCGCCTAGTACTGCAACGGTCTATGCCGTGACTGTTGGCCAGCGGGGTCGTTGGTGTGGTTATGGGTGGGGACCTTGCTGATGTCAGGTTGTGGGCTGATGAGTTGGGCCGGTTGCAGG
>NZ_JBVHLK010000062.1:0-1610 GCF_055559015.1 Streptomyces sp. NPDC024698
AGCGTCCCCGTGATCCGTCAGATCGCTGACTACGAGCGGCGGCTACGACGTGAAGCTCACGCCCGGAACACAGCAGCGAAGCAAGCCGTACAGCAGCGCGGTACCGGAATGACCGTCGTTGACCGAGCTGGCTAGAGCTACGGATCAGAAGGTGCCCATGCTCGATCGTGCGAGGACCTCAGGGAATCACGGTGCGGAGTGGGCACCACTCGATGCAACGGCCCCCGACCCTTTTCACCTGTGCACAATCGCAGTGTGACCGACATCGTTGAAGCCGCCTGGCGCAAGATCCTGGCAACCGCCGGGGAGCACACCCGGCCGGGGGGTTCGCCGCTCCTGGGGCCGTTCACCAGGTTGGTGCAGGTGGCCTACGCCGAGCCGCAGCTTCGTCAGCTCTGCCCGTGGGCGGGTATGTGGGAACTGCACTTCAGCAGGTGCACGGGGTTCCGTCCCACCTGGGACATCCCCTACATCGGCACTCTGACGGACGGCCGGTACTACGTCGAGGGACCGCATCGCAGCAGCCCGCGGATCGCCGAAACGGACAGCGCGCAGGCCGCCGTAGCCACGGTCATCGAGCGACTACCCCCAGGCTGCGGCCCGGCCTTTGCGGGAACCGCCGAGGAGCTGGCGGCTTACGAGAGGAAGGCGGACCCGAGTGAGAGCAAGAGCCGATGAGTGCTGCGCGGGGCCGTCGCGGGGCCGTCCGAGGGTGCTCAACGACGACCACGCTGACAACCACCGACAGTTAAGTCGCAGGTCGCAGCATTGATCGTTAACACGGCCGCAGGTCAAAGATGCGGCCCTTCACTTCTTCGGCTAATGAGCGCCCTCAGGGCGGGTAGACGCCGCCTACTGAGACTCCACCGGGCCTCGTAACCAACCGCACCAGGGAGTCCATAGGCTCCGATCATGGACGTCCGTGTAGAGATCGCCCCGGAAGCAAGTCAGGAACTGGTCGACGCCTTCGCTCGACTGCTGCCGCAGTTGTCATCGACAGCCAAGCCGCTCGACCACGAGGCGGTCAGTCGGCTGGTGACGTGCGACACCAACACTGTGCTTATGGCCCGGATGGCCGAGAGCATCGTTGGCACCTTGACTCTGGTGTTGCTGCCTCTGCCCTCGGGGCTGCGGGGCCGCGTTGAAGACGTCGTTATTGACAGTGCCGCACAAGGCCAAGGCGTCGCTGGCCTTCTCATCCAGGAAGCTCTGCGGATTGCCGAGAAGGCCGGTGCCCGGACGGTAGATCTCACTTCACGCCCAGATCGCGGGGCTGCGAACCGGCTGTACGAGCGTCTCGGCTTTCAAGCTCGGCACTCCACCGTCTATCGCCAGGAGGGACCCGATCTGTCCAGGACAGCGCGGACACCTGACACCAACGTCTGACACCAACAGCAGCGAACACGACCGGACGAGAGCGCCCCCCAGCGGTCGGTAGACCGTCGTAGGGCTGGGATACCTCCAGCCGTCTGGGAGCCTGTGATCGACCTGATGAAGATGAGGTAACACCTCAAAGCCTAGTACTGCAACGGTGTTTGTTCTGATGGTTGGGTAGTTTCTGGTGGGGTGTGTCCGCGTCGTTTGTAGTGGCTGATGCGGGCTTGGTGTTG
>NZ_JBVHLK010000063.1:0-1571 GCF_055559015.1 Streptomyces sp. NPDC024698
TACTCCAGCAGCGTTTTGCTATTCCTGCTGGTCAGGGGCCGGATTTTGAGTGTAGTGGGGTGATGTTCCATCGGGTGCGGGTTCGGTGGATGGGTCATCCGAAGGGTGGGTTTGTGCAAGTCTGCCGTCCGTGGTGGGCAGGGTCCGAGCATGATTGAGGATCTTGGAACTGGGCTGTGGGCGGCGGAACTTGAGGATCTCTTCCTCCGAGTCGGCGGCAGATTCTCACGCATCGAGCCGCGTCGGCGGATGCGTGACTACCTGCGCGGTCTTCTGGGCCCGGTCGGTCGCAAGAACGGCTGGCAACTCGCGGAATTCGCAGGTCACGCAACGCCGGACGGACTGCAGCGGCTCCTCGCCGGGACCCGGTGGGATCCCGAGGAGATCCGCGACGACCTGCAGGGATACGTCGCGGAGAGACTCGGCCGGCCCGACGGTGTGCTGATCATCGACGACACCGGGTTCCTGAAGAAGGGCACCACCTCGGCCGGGGTGCAACGTCAGTACTCCGGCACTGCCGGCCGCACGGAGAACTGCCAGATCGGCGTCTTTGCCGCCTATGCCTCGTCCATGGGCCGCGCGCTGGTGGACCGGGAGCTGTATCTGCCCAAGTCCTGGACCAACGACCCGGACCGCTGTCGCGCGGCCAAAATCCCCGAAGACCGCACGTTCGCGACCAAGGGTGAACTCGCCCGGCGTCTGGTGCTGCGTGCGCTCGCCTCCGATCTGCCGATCGCCTGGGTGACCGCCGATTCCGCCTACGGACAGGAATGGGGATTTCGCCGGATGCTGGAGGAAGCGGGCGTCGGCCACGTGCTGGCCGTGCCGAAATCGCAGCAGGTCAAGTCCCTGGCCGGGATCTGGCGCATCGACCAACTGGTCGGCGAAGCACCCGATGATGCGTGGCAGCGCCTGTCGGCAGGTGACGGCGCCAAGGGCCCGCGCGTCTATGACTGGGCCTCGGCCCAACTACCGGTCATCGACTTCTTCGACGGCGAGACGCCCACCCACCGCCGGTGGGTGATGGCCCGCCGCAGCATCAAAAGGCCCGACGAGATCGCCTACTACCTTGCCTACGCGCCGACCGGCACGACCGTCGCCGAACTGGTCCGCATCGCCGGGTCCCGCTGGGCGATCGAGGAGTGTTTCCAGGCCGCGAAGAACGAGTGCGGCCTGGACGAGTACGAGGTCCGCCGGTATCCAGGCTGGTACCGGCACATCACCCTCGCGATGCTGGCCCACGCCTTCCTCGCCGCGATGGCTGCCGCGGAAATCGAAAGGGGCACCGAAGAAACGATCACTGCACCCTCGCGCCCCTCACCGTGGCAGAAATCCGGAAGCTCCTGGCAACTTGCCATCCCCGCCCAACACCCCAACGACAGCGTGGTGTTCACGCGCTGAAGTGGTCCACATGGCGACGCCGCCACCAAGCCGTCGCCCGCCACTGTCACTACCAGCGCCGGACCCAGGCACAACACCCATCCACCGAACCCGCACCCGATGGAACATCACCCCACTACACTCAAAATCAGGCCCCTGACCAGCAGGAATAGCAAAACGCTGCTGGAGTA
>NZ_JBVHLK010000064.1:0-1491 GCF_055559015.1 Streptomyces sp. NPDC024698
CTAGTGCTCTGACCACATAGGTTCGCCGCGTTGGTGGTCATGGCGGTTGGATGTGTGGTGACGTCCGTCTGACCGCTGGGGGTGTGGTGGCTGATCCTGTTCGTGTGCGCAGGTTGTCCGACCAGGAGGGGCAGAAGCTGCAGCAGATCGTGCGCCGGGGCAGTACCAGTACGGTGCGCTATCGGCGGGCGATGATGCTGCTGGCCTCGGCCGGCGGGAACCGGGTGCCGGTGATCGCGAAGCTGGTGCAGGCCGACGAGGACACCGTCCGGGATGTGATCCACCGGTTCAACGAGATCGGCCTGGCCTGCTTGGACCCTCGGTGGGCGGGAGGCCGTCCCCGCCTGCTCAGTCCTGACGACGAGGACTTCGTCGCTGCGACGGCCACCACCCGCCCGACCAAGCTCGGCCAGCCCTTCACCCGCTGGTCCATCCGCAAACTCGCCACCTACCTGCGCCGCGTCCACGGCCGCGTCATCCGCATCGGCCGTGAGGCATTACGGTGCCTGCTCGCCCGCCGCGGCATCACCTTCCAACGGACCAAGACGTGGAAGGAGTCACCGGACCCTGAGCGCGACGCCAAGCTCGATCGCATTGAGCACGTCCTGGACCGCTTCCCTGACCGCGTGTTCGCGTTCGACGAGTTCGGCCCGCTCGGCATCCGCCCCAGCGCCGGATCGTGCTGGGCCCGGGCCGGTCACCCCGAGCGGCACCCCGCGACCTACCACCGCACCCACGGTGTCCGGTACTTCCACGGCTGCTACTCCGTCGGCGACGACACCCTGTGGGGCGTCAACTGCCGCAAGAAGGGCGCCGACAACACTCTGGCCGCACTCAGGTCGATCCGGGCCGCCCGCCCGGATGGTGCCCCGATCTACGTCATCCTGGACAACCTCTCCGCCCACAAGGGCGACACGATCCGGCGCTGGGCGAAGAAAAACCGGGTCGAGCTGTGCTTCACCCCGACCTACGCCTCTTGGGCCAACCCGATCGAGGCCCACTTCGGACCGCTTCGACAGTTCACCGTCGCCAACTCCAACCACCGCAACCACACCGCACAGACCCGGGCTCTGCACGCCTACCTGCGATGGCGCAACCAGAACGCCCGTCACCCCGACGTCCTCGCCGCCCAGCGGAAGGAGCGTGCTCGCATCCGCAGCGAGAAGGGCATCCGTTGGGGCGGACGATCGCTCGCCGCGTGATCAGTCGCTGACGTTCAACGTCGCGTACTCCTGCACGCCGAGCCCGGCCAGCACGGAACGAACCCGTTCCAGTGCCACCCCGCGATCGAGGCTTCCCTCGATCTCCAGGTCGAGATGACAACGTTCCATCCCGCTGCCCGCGCCCGTGATCTCCCCGTCGGGACCAAACGCGGCATCCAACGCTTCCTCGACCTCATCTCGGTCGATGGGCAGACCGGCAAAGACGATCTCAACGAACATCGCGTTCCTCCCCTCCGGCCCGGCGAACCATACCGGTCACGGCACTAGC
>NZ_JBVHLK010000065.1:0-1403 GCF_055559015.1 Streptomyces sp. NPDC024698
GGGCGTGTCAGGGATCTTGTGTAAGTCGGTTGGTGTCATTGGATGCTGAGCCGGTTCTCGAAGAAGAGTGAGAACTGGTTCAGTGCCTCTTTCCAGTGTGCGGCGACGTGGTTCGCGTCGCGCGCTTTGGGGTTGATCTGCTCGCGGACTGCGAGGTAGAGAACCTTCAACGCGGCCTGCTCCGAGGGGAAATGGCCGCGGTTGCGGGTGGCCTTGCGGAGCCGGGAGTTGATCGACTCGACCATGTTCGTGGAGTAGACCACCGTCCTTATGGCCGGCGGGAACGCCAGGTAGGGCGTGAACTCCGGCCAGGCCGACCGCCAGGTCCGCACGATCGCCGGATAGCGTTCACCGAGGTCGGACGCCGCGAACAGGTCGAGGGCCTGCTCCGCGGCTGCCTCGGTCGGGGCCGTGTAGATCGCCTTCAGCGCCGGCACCAGTTTGGGGTGGTCCCTCGACGACGACAGCCGGAGCGAGGCCCTGGTCAGATGGATCACACACGTCTGGACGGTGGCCTTGGACCAGGTCGCCGTGACCGCGTCGGGCAGGCCCTTGAGCCCGTCGCAGACCACGATGCAGACGTCCTCGACGCCGCGGTTGCGCAGCTCGGACAGGACCGCCATCCAGGTGGTGGCGCCCTCGCCCTCGGCGCCGACCCACAGGCCCAGGACGTCCTTTCGGCCGTCCATGTCGACCCCGACGGCCAGGTAGACCGGCTTGGAGGTCACCGAACCCGAGCGGATCTTCACCCACAGCGCATCGATGTAGATGATCGGCCAGACCGCGTCCAGGGGCCTGTTCTGCCAGGTCACGAGCTCGTCGACGACGGCGTCGGTGACCTTGCTGATCAGGTCGGGGCTGACCTCGACCCCGTAGATCTGGGCCAGGTGGGAGCGGATGTCGCGCACGCTCATCCCGCGCGCGTAGAGCGAGAGGATCCGGTCGTTGAACCCGGCGAGCCGACGCGCGTTCTTCGGAACCAGACGCGGTTCGAACTCACCGTTGCGATCCCGTGGCACCGCCAAAGTGACCGCTCCTGCGTCGGTCAGAACCGTCTTGGGCGAGGTCCCGTTGCGGGAGTTCCCCGACCCGTGACCCGCCCGGTCTCCTCGCTCGTAACCAAGGTGTTCACTCATCTCGGCGTCCAGGGCCCGCTCCAGCACGGCCTTGGTGATCTCCGTCAGCAGCCCGCCCTCACCGAGCAGAGCCACCCCGGAAGCATCAGCTTTGTCGAGCAACCGCTCGGCGACCTCATTCACCATCTCGTTCCCGGCCGCAGAGGCAACCGGTTCCGTCTTGTCTGCCATGACTCGTCCGATCCGCCCGGCCCAAGAGCCCGAGGCCGAGCCCCGGGCCAGGCTGTCACATCACGGACTTACACGATCTTTCAGACACACTCGACG
>NZ_JBVHLK010000066.1:0-1179 GCF_055559015.1 Streptomyces sp. NPDC024698
TGACCAGGGTGACGTGGTGGTGCCAGCCCGTCCAGGAGCGTCCTTCGAAGTGGTCCAGGCCGAGGCCGTGTTTGAGTTCGCGGTAGTCGTGCTCGATGCGCCAGCGGATCTTGGCCAGACGGACCAGTTCGGCAATCGGGGTGTCGGCGGGCAGGCTGGTCAGCCAGTAGTCGGTGGGCGCCTCGGCTCCGGCGGGCCACTGGACCAGCAGGGTGACCTCGGGCAGGACACCGTCCCAGTCGTCCTTGCCCGCGAGGGCGGCGGCCTGGGCCAGGCGGCGGACCCTGACGCCGGCGGGCCGCACCCGCAGCGCCAGAAAGTGTGAGCGCATCGGTCCGCGGGAGCCCTGGCGCCAGGTGACCTCGGTGAAGGCCCGCCGCCCCCGGGCGGCCGCCAGCGCGGACAGCGAGGAGGGCTTGTCCCGGTAGCGGGGCTGGGGTTTGCGGCCGTGGCCCGACCACTGCGGGACGGTGGGCCGTGCGTCGTGCGGGTGGGCGGTCACGTCCGAGCGGACGGCGACGACGTAGCTGATGCCTCGGCTGTCCAGGCCGGCCCGGAAGTCGGCGTTCTGGCCGTAGCCTGCGTCGGCCACGACCACGGGCGGCACCATGCCCCACCCGGCCAGCTCGTCGAGGGTGTCCAGGGCCAGCCGCCACTTCTCCCGGTGTCCGACCTGCGGTGGCATGCCGGTCTTCGTGCGCCGTTCGGCGTCGTGGGCCCATTCCTCGGGCACGAAAAGGCGCCATTGCAGCGGGCAGGAGGCCGTGTCGGAGACCGCGTGGACGCTCACCGCGACCTGGCAGTTGGCCTGCTTGCCCAAGGCCCCGCAGTACTGAGGAGCGACCGCCACCGACATCCGGCCGTCCTTGGGGAACGACACATCGTCGACCGCCCATGCGTCCGGGACGATCTGCGGAACCATCCGCTCGGCGATCCTGCGCCGCACCGGCACCGGGTCCCAGGTCGACTGGTTCACGAACTGCTGCAGGTTCTGCTCGTTGCCGTCCGGCAGCCGCTCCGCCATGGCCTGGACGGACTTGCGACGACCGTCGAGCATCAGCCCCCGCAGATAGCAGTCACCCTTCGCCCGCTGGTCCTTGCGCGGCACCGACGCGAACACATCGGCCACGAATAACCCCAACTTCACCCGGGCACGGCCCACTTCATGTGCGTCCATAC
>NZ_JBVHLK010000067.1:0-1096 GCF_055559015.1 Streptomyces sp. NPDC024698
GCCGTGACTGTTGGCCAGCGGGGTCGTTGGTGTGGTTATGGGTGGGGACCTTGCTGATGTCAGGTTGTGGGCTGATGAGTTGGGCCGGTTGCAGGAGCGGTTCGTGCACCGGTTCAGCAGGACGGAGCCGCGGGAGACGGCTCTTGCGTATATGCGGGGGCTGATCGCTCCGCTGGAGCGGAAGAACGGCTGGACACTCGCCGAACAGGCAGGCCACGCGGCTCCGGACCGTATCCATCGGTTACTGAACCGGATCGAGTGGGACGCCGACGAGGTCCTGGACGATGTGCGTGAGTACGTCGTGGAACACCTCGGGGACCAGGATGCCGTGCTGATCGTCGATGACACCGGCTTCTTGAAGAAGGGCGTCCGTTCGGCCGGGGTCCAGCGGCAGTACTCCGGGACCGCGGGACGCACCGAGAACTCCCAGATCGGGGTCTTCCTCGCTTATGCCAGTGCCCGCGGCCGCACGCTGATCGATCGGCGGCTGTATCTGCCCACGTCCTGGACGGACGACCGGGAGCGATGCCGTCATGCCGGCATCGACGACAGCGTCGCCTTCGAGACGAAAGTGGCGATGGCCAAAGCGATGGTCCGCAAAGCCATCGCCGACGAGGTCCCGTTCGCCTGGGTGACCGCGGACGCGGCTTACGGCTTCAGCAAGGGCTGGCGGTTCGAACTCGAGCAGGCCGACGTCTTCCACGTCATGGCCACCACACGGCACGACACCGTCGTCACCCGCTGGTCCATCGACCACCCCGTCCACGACCTGTTTCCTGGCCTGCCGCGGCAGAAGTGGAAGCGACGCTCCTGCGGCGACGGCGCCCACGGAAAGAGGATCTACGACTGGGCCCGTGTCGAGGTGCGACCTTGGCACCGGCCCGACCGCCGGCACTGGGTCATCGCCCGCCGCAGCGTCAGCCGGCCCGAGGCGATCTCCTACTACATCGCCTACTGCCCCGCCGACACCACCCTGGACGAGCTCATCCGTGTCGCGGGCAGCAGGTGGGCGGTCGAGGAATGCTTCCAGACGGCGAAGCAGGAGTGCGGCCTGGACGACTACCAGGTCCGCCGCTACCCCGGCTGGCACCGCCAC